>NZ_DASRZV010000032.1:0-82827 GCF_035685985.1 Baekduia sp. | reverse complement strand
CGGGACGCTGGGGGCGGGACCCGCATCCAGACCTGAATCCCGGCTCGGTGTGGCGCACCCTCGAGATCGATGGCACATCGGGGTCGCCAGACGACCCCGATGTGCCACTCGTCCGCGCAGAGCCGAGCCGGGTGTGATGTCTGGATGACAGAGCCACCAACCCCACCCCGGCCCCGCCGCCACCAACGCCCACGCAGGTCGCAACCCCCGGCTCACGGACAACCCGCCACGCCGGCGCCGCCCCCAACGCTCACCCTCTCGATGAGCTTGCCCACCAGCGCGCCGCGCCACCACCAAACGCCCGCGCCGGACGCCACCAACGCCCCGCGCCCCACCCGACCACATCCCAGCGTGCTGTACAACAGAGAGCGTGCGTGCGCTCTCCGCTCTGATGTTCTTCCCAAGAGGTGGCTCCGCGCACGTCGCCCGCGCCCTCGCCGCCAACCTGCCGTCGCACGGCTGGGACGTCACCCTCGTCGCGGGGTCCCGTGCCGAAAGCTCACCCCACGGCGACGCCCGCAAGTTCTTCCACGGCCTCGACCTCCGGCCCGTCGACTTCGACGCCGGCGACGCGCCGTTGCACCCCTCCTACGAGGACCGGCCCGGCGCGGCGGACCAGGTCTTCGCCGCGGTCGACGACGACACCTACGAGCGGCACGTGCGCGCCTGGGCCCGTGCCCTGGACGACGCGGACGCGCCGAGCGCGGACGTCCTGCACCTCCACCACCTGACGCCGATCCACGAGGCCGCGGCCCGCGTCGCGCCCGACGTCCCGGTCCTCACGCACCTGCACGGCACCGAGCTGCTCATGTTGGAGGCCATCGCCGACGGCGCCCCGTGGCCGCACGCCGCCGCGTGGTCCAGGCGCATGCGGCGCTGGGCCCGGCGCTCCGCACGCCTGCTGGTCCTCGCGCCGTCGCAGGTCGAGCGGGTCGAGCGACTCCTGGGCGTCGGCGCCGACCGCTGCGTCGTCTCGCCCAACGGCTTCGACCCCGACCTCTTCGAGCGCCGGGACGTCGATCGTGCCCGGCACTACCGGCGCCATCTCGTCGACCATCCGCGCGGCTGGCGGCCCGGCCACCCGGAGGGCTCCGCCCGCTACGCGCCGGCGCAGATCGCGCCGCTGACGCGCGGCCCGGTCGCGATCGCGGTCAGCCGCTTCACCGCCGTCAAGCGCCTCGGGCTCCTCGTCCGCGCGTGGGCGGGCGCGCAGCGCGACCGCTGCCTGCCCGCCGACGCGTCGCTGGTGCTGCTCGGTGGCTACCCCGGCGAGTGGGAGGGCGAGCACCCCGCCGACGCCATCGCCGCCTCCGGCGCCCGCAACGTCTTCCTCGCGGGCTGGCACGGCCACGACGCGCTGCCCGAGTTCTTCGGCGCCGCGGATCTCAACGTCCTTGCCTCGGTCCGCGAGCAGTTCGGCTCGGTGCTCGTCGAGGGCATGGCCTGCGAGCTGCCCGCGGTCGCCGTCAACCGCTTCGGCCCCGCCGCGATCATCGAGGACGGCGTCACCGGCTGGCTGGTCGAGCCCGACGACGAGCGGGCGCTGAGCGCCGCGATCGCCGCCGCGCTGACCGACCCCGACGAGCGCCGTCGCCGCGGCCGCCGCGCCCGGCGCGACGCCGCCGACCGCTTCTCGTGGCCGGCGCTCGCCGGCCACCTGGCCGCGCTCTTCGACGAGGTCGCCGGCGTGGCCGACGGGCATCTGGCGACCCCGGGCACGGCCGCGTGACCGACGCGTCGACCGCGGCGGCGGCGAGCCGCCGCTCCGAGCTGCGCCGGATCGGCCGGCTGTTCCTCCCCTACAAGCTGACGCTCGGGTCGGTCCTGGCGCTGATCGCGATCAGCGCCGCGATCAGCATCGCCCAGCCGTTCCTCCTGCGCCAGATCCTCGACCAGGCGATCCCGGACGACAACACCAAGCTGCTGACGTGGCTCGTGGCCGGGATGGTCGCCGTGGCGATCTCCACCGGCGCGCTCGGCGTCGCCCAGACCTACCTGTCCAACGTGGTCGGCCAGGAGGTCATGCACGACCTCCGCGCCGCGGTCTACCGCCACCTCCAGCGACTCTCGCTCGCGTTCTTCACGCGCACGCGCACGGGCGAGGTCCAGTCGCGGATCGCGTCGGACATCGGCGGCATCCAGTCGGTGGTGACGAGCACGGCGACGTCGATCGTCTCCAACGTCACCACGGTGTTCGCCACGATCGTCGGCCTGTTCGCGCTGGACTGGCGGCTGGCGGCGTTCAGCCTCGCGATCCTGCCGTTCTTCGTGTGGATGACCCGCCGCGTCGGCGGCGAGCGCCGCCGGATCACCGCCGCGCGCCAGGGCCGCGTGGCCGACATGTCGTCCTTGGTCGAGGAGTCGCTGAGCGTGTCCGGCATCCTGCTCGGGCGCACGATGGGGCGCGGGGAGGAGCTGGCCGACCGCTTCGCCGACGAGTCGCGCGAGCTGGCCTCGCTGGAGGTCCGGTCCCGCATGGCCGGCCGCTGGCGCATGGCCTCCGTGCAGATGTCGTTCGCGATCATGCCCGCGCTCGTCTACTGGTTCGCGGGCATGACGTCGGCGATCAGCGTCGGCACGTTGGTGGCCTTCACGACGCTCCAGACGCGGCTGCTGTTCCCGATCGGCTCGTTGTTGTCCGTGTCGGTCGACCTGCAGTCCTCGCTGGCGCTGTTCCACCGCATCTTCGAGTACCTCGACCTGCCGATCGACCTCGCGGAGGCGGAGCATCCGGTCGACCTCGGCGACGACGTCCGCGGCGAGGTCGCCTTCGAGAACGTCACGTTCGGCTACGACCCCGATGGCGCGCCGACGCTCGACACCGTCGACCTGACCGTGCCGCCCGGGTCGTTCACGGCGATCGTGGGGGAGACCGGCAGCGGCAAGACCACGCTCGCCTACCTCGTCGCGCGTCTGTACGACGTCGGCGCCGGGCGGGTGACGATCGACGGCACCGACGTGCGCGACGTGTCGTTCGCGTCGCTGGCGCGGATCGTCGGCCTGGTCTCGCAGGACACCTACCTCTTCCACGCGACCGTGCGCGAGAACCTGCGCTTCGCGCGGCCCGACGCGACCGACGCGGAGCTGGAGTCCGCCGCGCGCGCGGCGCAGATCCACGACCTGATCGCGCGGCTGCCCGACGGCTACGAGACGATGGTCGGCGAGCGCGGCTATCGGTTCTCCGGCGGCGAGAAGCAGCGGATCGCGATCGCCCGCGTCGTGCTGCGCAACCCGCCGGTGCTCGTCCTCGACGAGGCCACCAGCGCGCTGGACAACGAGACCGAGCGCGCGGTGCAGGACGCGCTGGACCACCTCGCCGCCGGCCGGACGACGATCGCGATCGCGCACCGGCTCTCCACGGTCCGCGACGCCGACCAGATCGTCGTGCTGGAGGACGGGCGGATCGCCGAGCGCGGGACGCACGAGGAGCTGCTGGAGCTCGGCGGCCGCTACGCCGCGCTGCATGAGGCGCAGGAGACGCGCGCGTGAGCGATCGACCGCGGCTCGTCGGCCTCGACGTCGCGGCCGACGCCGCCGCCTGGCGCGCCGCCGGGTTCGACGTCGGCACCGACGACGTCGTCCGGATCGGCACGACCGATCTGCGCCTGACCGCGGCCCCGGGCGCGCGCGGCCTCCACGGCTGGACGCTGGCGGGCGCCGTGCCCGACGGCGACGGAACGCTGGAGGGCGTGCGCACGGCGATCGCCGGGCCTGCGCCGCGCGACGACGCGCCCGCGCCGCCGCATCCCAACGGCGTCGGCGCGATCGACCACATCGTCCTGGCCACGCCCGACACGACGCGCACGTTCGAGGCGCTGGACGCCGCGGGCTTCGAGCTGCGCCGCGTCCGCGACGCGGGGCCCGAGCTGCGCCAGGGCTTCTTCCTCTTCGCCGACCTCGTCCTGGAGGTCGTCGGCCCGCCCGAGCCCCGGCCAGAGGGCGGGGTGGGCGGGTCCGCATCCCTCTGGGGCGTCACGCTCGTGGCGCCCGACCTCGCGGCGCCCGCGTTCGGCCCGCACCTCGGCGCGCCGCGCGACGCCGTCCAGGCCGGCCGGAAGATCGCGGTGTTCGACCGCGCCGCCGGGCTGGGCACGCGGATCGCGCTCATGACGCCGCGCCCGTGACACACCGCGCGGCCCGCGCGGCCCGCGCCGCCTCCGACGACTGAGACCGTCCTGATACTGACGCGCGCCCCGCGCGGCCGTACGGTCGCGTAAGCCGAGCACGCCCCGGCGGTTCTGGGAGGCAGGCCCTCCCTCCCCGACACCCACAGGAGCATTGATCCACATGGGGTTCTTGAAGGACATCCGCAACCTCCAGAAGCAGGCCGAGGCGATGACGCCTCCCGAGCACCGCGGCGTCACCGGCGGCTTCCGCGCGATGCGCGACGGCGTCGCCCAGGCCAACGAGGTGCTCGGCAGCGTGCAGGCCGAGGCCCAGAAGGCCCAGCACCTGATGGCCAGCGGCCGCGTCGGGTCGGCGACGATCGCCGCGATCCGCGACACCGGGATGACCATCAACGACAACCCGACGGTCGAGCTCGACCTGTCCGTGTCGCTTGACGGCGCCGAGCCGTACGCGGTCACGCACCGCCAGACGATCTCCCGCATCGCGATCCCGAGCTTCCAGCCCGGGGCGACGGTCCCGGTTCGCGTCGATCCGGCCGACCGGACGTCGCTGCTGATCGGATGAGCGCGTAGCACCTTCCGCACCTTGGTCGCCAGATCTCCGCTGGACCGGACATGGCGGCCAAACGGCGAGCGTCCCCGGCTCCGCACAGCCGGGGACGCCGCCACCCTCCCTTCTCGGCGTGCGTGCTCGGCCCCGTCCGCGCGTGCGAAACGGCACACCGATGCGTCGGTTGACGGACCGAACAGGCGTCCAGGATGGTCAAGCGCGGCTCGCGCGGCGCCAAAGCGCGCCCGATGGACCCCGCAGTGCCCCGACCGCTTCGTCTGCTCGCCCCGCTGACCGCCGCCTCCGCCGTGCTGGCGCTCGCCGCCCCGGCGGCGCACGCCGCGCCGTGCCCCGACGCCGACGTGTCGGCGAGCGCGCCCGGCGCCGTCTCCGCCACGCTGTGCCTGCTCAACAAGGAGCGCACGAGCCGTGGCCTGGGGTCGCTGAGCGAGTCCTCGACGTTGGACAAGGCCGCGGACAGGTTCGCGGGGGACATGGTCGCGCGACGGTTCTTCGACCACGTCTCGCCCGGCGGCGGGACGTTCATGGACCGCATCAAGGCCGCGGGCTGGACGCCGTCGGGCAGCTGGACCGCGGGCGAGAACATCGCCTGGGGGACGGGCTCGCTGAGCACGCCGGCGTCGATCGTCGATGGCTGGATGCACAGCCCCGGTCACCGCGCCAACATCCTCAACGGCGCGTTCACCCAGATCGGGATCGGGATCGCCGACGGCGCGCCGCGAGGCGGCGTCGACGACGGCGGCACCTACGTCACGGACTTCACGGGCGGCGGGGCCGCCAAGAAGCGCGCCAAGCGCGCGAGCGCCCGCCGCGCCGCGCGCCGCTGACCGCCCCGGCTCAGCCGGCCTTCGCGACCAGCGTGTAGCGCGCCTGCGCGCGCTTGCGGGCCTTCTCGGCCTCGACCTCGCGGTCCTTCGGCGGCGCGTTGGTCACCAAGGACTCCAACAGCTCCTCGGTCGCCGCGGTCACGGCCGCGACCGCGCGGTCGAAGGCCTCCGTGTTGGCCTGCGACGGCTTGGTGAACCCGCTGACCTTGCGGACGTACTGCAGTGCCGCGGCGCGGACCTCATCCTCGGACGCCGGCGGCGCGAAGTTGTACAGCGTGCGGATGTTGCGGCACATGCGACCCAGCGTAGGGTCAGGCGCCGCGCCCGTCCAGCTCGGCCGCCAGATCGACGACCACGCGCTCCTGGGCGGCGTAGGTCGCGCGCAGCGCCTCGGTCGCCTCGGGCCCGGCGACGATCTCCGGCGGCGGGTTCTGGGCCAGCGCCGCCCGTGCGCGCAGCGCCAGCTCGCCGCCGCCGATCGCCTCGGCCAGGTGCGCGAGCACGCCCTCGCGGACGCGCGCGCCGTCGGCGAACGCGGCCAGCACGGTGTCGGGCGACAGCGGCGCCCGGCCGAACACGCGCCCGTGCAGGACCGCCGGGTTCGAGCGATGCCCGAGCGCCTGCTCGGCCCGCAGCTCGTCGCGCAGCTCCACGGCCGCCGCCAGGTGCTCGATCGCCTGCGTGATCCCGGTCGCGTCGACCGGCAGCGACGCCGCCAGCTCCGGCGAGACCGCCGACAGCAGCGCGGCGCGCTCGGCCGCGGCGCCCGCCAGGATCGCCTCGACCTCGGCTCGGTACGACGTGGTGCTCACGCCGAGCAGGCTACGAGGGCGCGCTGAACGACTGCGTGCCGATCGCCGCAAGCAGCCGCAGCGCCTGGGCGTCGGGCGAGCCCGGCGGCGCGGTGTAGACGATCAGCCGCAGGTCGCTGCCGCGGACGAGCAGGATGTCGCAGTCGACGGTGATCCGCCCGACCTCGGGATGGTCGATCGACTTGCGCGACGCCGTGCGCGGCGCGACCGGCGCGCCCTCCCACAGCGCGGCGAAGCGCGGGGACTCCGCGATCAGGTCGTCGATCAGCTCCCGCAGGACCACGTCGTCGGGATATCGGCCCCGCGCCTCGCGCAGGTCGGCGACGACCTCGGCGTCCATCCGCGCGGACTCCTCCGCGTCGCGCACGAACCGCGACGGCGCGCCGGTGAACTGGGCCCACGCGATGTTGCGCCCGCGCGCGTCGCGGCCGGCCTTGCCGCCGGTCAGCGCGACCGCCAGCGCGTTGGCCGCCACGACCTCGTAGGCGGCGTCGATGACCACCACCGGGACGTCGCCGAGCCGGTCGATGACGCGCTGCACCGACGGCGTCAGGTGCCGGTTGATCGTCCCGGCCGTCGGCTCGGCCTGCCCGGCCACGCGGAAGAGGTGCGCGCGCTCGTCGTCGCTGAGGCGCAGCGCGCGGGCCAGCGGCGCCAGGACCGACGGCGACGGATGCGACGCGCGCCCCTGCTCGAGCCGCGCGAGGTAGTCCACCGACACCCCGGCCAGCCCGGCCAGCTCCTCGCGCCGCAGCCCCGGCGCCCGGCGCCGCCCGCCGGCGGGCAGCCCGACGTCGTCGGGGGAGAGGCGATCGCGCCAGGTGCGCAGGCAGGCGGCCAGCTCGTCGTTGCCGTCCATGGCCACCATGATCGCGCACGTCCGCCGCCGTATCGTCGCCCTGCCGGTCCCAGGGACGCGGCGTCCTCTTCCGCTGCCGCGGCGCGTGGCGCAAGGTGCAAGGCATGACCACCACCTTGATCACGGGCGCCAACAAGGGCCTCGGCCACGAGGCCGCCCGCCGGCTGATCGACGCGGGCCACGACGTCTGGGTCGGCGCGCGCGACGCCGCCGCCGGCGCCCGGGCCGCCGAGGCGCTCGGCGCGCGCTTCGTCCGGCTCGACGTCACCGACGACGCCTCGGTCGCCGCCGCGGTCGACACCGTCCGCGCCGCGGGCACCGGCCTCGACGTCCTCGTCAACAACGCCGGCGTCATCGGCCCGCGGGTGGCACCGCGCGACACGACCGCCGGCGACGTCGCCGAGACCTACGCCACCAACGTCTTCGGCGTCGTGCGCGTCACCCACGCGTTCCTGCCGTTGTTGGAGGGGTCGGACAACCCGGTCATCGTCAACGTGGCCAGCGGCCTCGGCTCGCTGGCCCTGACCAACGACCCCGGCCGCGTCGAGCACCAGGTCGTCAGCCTCGGCTACCCCACGTCGAAGACCGCCGTCGTCGCGCTCACCGACATGTACGCCCGCGCGCTTCCCGGCTTCCGCGTCAACGCCGTCGACCCCGGCTACACCGCCACCGACCTCAACGGCCACAGCGGGCACCAGACGGTCGCCGAGGGCACCGACGCGATCGTCGCGCTGGCCCAGGTCGGCCCCGACGGCCCGACGCGGACGTTCCAGGACCGCGAGGGCCTCGTGCCCTGGTAGCGGAGCGCGGTCGTCTGGCGAGCTACAGGCCCGCGGGGTGGCGCGCGACGTACCCGGCCGTCGAGCGCATCCCGGGGCCCCAGCGCGAGCCGTCGCGGGCGCGGACGCTCGTGTCGTACCGGCGCCCCTCGATGACCATGAACGCGTGCGACGCGTTGGCGTAGACCGTGACGAACCGGCCGCGGCCCGCCTTCCCGTAGGACATCAGCTCGCCCGAGTCCAGCGGGCGGCGCAGGCGGCCCATGCCGTGCAGGACGTAGGACACGCTGCCCGAGCAGTCGTAGCCGGCCGCGCTGAACGACCCGTGGCCGCCGCCGTAGATGTAGGGCTTGAACTGGATGCGGTTGGCGGCCGCGACCGCGCGGCGCAGCAGCGTCACGTGGCGCGGGACGGTGACGCCGCCACCGCGCAGGTGCGCGCGCTTCAGCACGGGGTGGCTGCCGTGGACGCCGAGCGCCGCCCACGTGCCGGGGCCGACGACGCCGTCGGCCGCCAGCCCGTGCTCGCGCTGGAAGGCCTTCACGGCCCGCGCGGTGCCGGGGCCGAAGACGCCGTCGGCGGCGATGCCGAGGTCGCGCTGCAACAGCCGGACCGACGAGCCGCGCGTGCTCACGCGAGCCTGCGCGCCGCCGCCGCCGCCCGACCGGCGCGCGCCGCGGCCCCGCGAGTCGTGCACCAGGCGCCAGGTGACCGTGCCGACGATGCCGTCGACGGTCAGGTGGTGCCTGCGCTGGAAGCGGCGGACGGCCTTGAAGGTCCCCTTGCCGAAGATGCCGTCGGCGGGGGAGAGGCCGAGGTCGCGCTGGAGCACCTTGACGCGCACGCCGTGGCTGCCCTTCTTGAGGGGCTTGGCGTCCGCGCCGGCGGCGGCGGGCAGCGAGATGGCGGTCGCCGCGAGCAGCGGGACCAGGACGTGGCGTGTTCGGGCGACAGGCATGGGAGCGGCGCCTACGAGGTGAGCTGTCGGGCTCGCGCCGTACAGACGGCGCTACGCGGTCATCCGGACCGCGACTCGCCCCAGCGACCGGGCCGCGGTCGCGATGGGTCCCCCGTCCGTTCGTTCCCGAACGGCTCGGCGCGACGTCGTTCTACCAACCGAAATCCCTGCACAGCGCAAGATCCGTTGCAGGGATGGGAAGCGGGGCGCGCCGTGCTGGATGGCGCGCTACACGCCCACGCGCCGCATCGACCGCACGGCGAGCGCGCCGAAGGCCGCGACGAGGCCGACCATGGCCAGCAGCGCCGGCCACGTGTCGGCCCACGTGACGTGCGCGACGAAGCCCTGGCGGACGCCGTCGAGCACGTGCGTGACCGGGTTGACGCGGGCGATCGCGCGCATCCATCCGGCCAGCAGGTCCAGCGGGGCGTAGGCGCTGGTGAACAGCACGGCCATGAAGCCGACGGTCTGCATCAGCGGCGCCGCCTGCTGGGTCTTGAACTTCAAGGCCACCAACACGGCGTAGAGCGCCATCGCGGTCGCCAGGCCCATGACGAGCACGGCGTCGAGCGCCAGCGCGCCGAACCCCGGCCAGCCGACGCCCAGCGCGAAGGCCACGCACAGCAGGAACGCCGCCGGCAGCAGCGCGCGGATCGCCGCGCTGGCCACGACGCCGGTCAGGATCGTCACGCGCGGCGCGGGGCAGACCATCAGCCGGTCGAACCACCCGCGCTCGATGTCGCGCGCGAGGTTCACGCCGGTCGCCGCGCCGGTGAACGCCGCGCCCTGCAGCAGGCCGACAGGGACGATGAACGTGCGGAAGTCGGTGGCGTCGAAGCCCGGCAGCCGCGCGGCCTCGCCGAAGACGCCGCTCAACCCCACCAGGAAGATCGACGGCGCCAGGACGCCGGGCAGCGCGGCGCCCGGCACGCGCGTCAGCTCGTTGAGCGCGCGGCGCACGAGCGCCGCGATCACGGTCAGCGAGCGCGTCATCGCGCCTCCCGCAGCCGGCCGCGCAGCGCGAGGACCGCCAGCGCGACGAACACCGCCACCAGCCCCGCCGCCGCGGCCAGGCCCTCGAGCACCGGACCGACCGAGATCCCCGAGATGATCGGGTCGCGCATCCCGTCGGCGACGTAGGACAAGGGGTTGAACTCCGCGAACCAGTCGGCCGGGGCCTCCAGCAGCGCGCGCGGGAAGAACGCGCTGGAGACGAAGAGCACGACGAAGACCAGCGGGAAGATCCCCTGGACCGTCGAGGCGTTGCGCGCCCGCAGCGCGATCAGCACCCCGAGCGCGGCGAAGCCCGTCCCAGCCAGCGCGCCGATCGCGATCACCAACAGGATCCCGAGCGGCCCGCCGTGGAACGACACGCCGAAGATCGCGCCCAGCAACAGGAACCAGACGACCTGCGCGGCGGCGATCGCCGTGCCGGCGAGGATCCGCCCGAGCACGATCGCCACGCGCGGGATCGGCGCGGCGACCAGCCGGTCGAAGAACCCGCCCTCGATCTCCAGCGCGGTCCCGATGCCCTGCATGACGCCGCCGAGCAGCAGCGACTGCGTGATCGCGCCGGCCAGCTGGAAGTCCAGGAAGCCGTCGACGTGCGGGAAGCCCGGCAGGTCGGTCGTCCGGTGCAGGCCGCCGGTGTTGATGGCCAGGAACAACGTCGGCATCAGCACCAGCGGCGCCAGGAACTGGGGACGGCGCAGGATGTTGCGCAGCGTCCGGGCCGCGAGCGCCCACGAGGGCGCCAGGATCGCCCGCATGCTCAGGCGACCGCCGCCGGCGCGGTGGCGGCGCCCTCGAGGCGATGGCCGGTCTTCTCGGCGAAGACGTCGTCGAGCGTGGGGCGGACGACCTCGATGCCCTCGACCGCGAAGCCCGCGTCGTCCAGCGCGCGCACGACCGGCGCCATCGCGGCCGCGCCGTCGGCCACGCGCAGCGAGACGTGCGCGCCCGGCGTGGTCGCGCACAGCTCGCCGTAGGGGGCGACGGCGCGCGCGGCGGCCTCGGCGTCCGGACCCTCGCCCGCCAGCGTGATGTCCAGGTGCGGGCGGCCGACCTCGGCCTTCAGCGCCTGCGGCGTGCCCTCGGCGACGATCCGGCCGTGGTCGATGATCCCGACGCGGTCGGCGAGCTGGTCGGCCTCCTCCAGGTACTGCGTGGTCAGGAAGACCGTCGTGCCCTCGTCGCGCAGGCGCCGGACCTCGTCCCACAGCGTCGTCCGCGACGTCGGGTCCAGGCCGGTCGTCGGCTCGTCGAGGAACAGGACCTCGGGCGCGTGGATCAGCGCCATCGCGAGGTCCAGGCGCCGGCGCATGCCGCCGGAGTACGTCCCGACCCGGCGCTCGCCGGCCTGCGCGAGGCCGACGCGCTCGATCAGGTCCGCGGCGCGCGCGGCGACCGCCTTGCGCGGGATCCCGTGCAGCGTCGCCTGCAGCTCCATCAGCTCGCGCCCGGTCATCAGCAGGTCCAGCGCCGCCTCCTGCAGCGCGACGCCGATCCGGCGACGCACCTCGGCGGGCTCGCGCGCGACGTCGTGGCCGGCGACGAGCGCGTGCCCGCCGGTCGGGCGCAGCAGCGTGACGAGCATCCGGACCGTCGTGGTCTTGCCCGCGCCGTTGGGCCCGAGGAACCCGTACACCTCGCCCGGCGCGACCGCGAGGTCGATGCCGTCGACGGCCTTGAACCCCTTGCCGAACTCCCGCTGGAGCCCGACCACCTCAATCGCTCGCTCGGCCATCGGTCGCGCATCCTACGAGGCCGGACGGGTAGGTCAGAGGGCGATGCAGCTGGACGAGACGCAGCACACCGCGGTGACCGCCCTCCTCGACCAGGCCGAGGAGGCCGGGTCGCTGTGCTTCGCCGACATCGCGCAGGCGGTCGCGCGCCTGGATCTCGACGACGAGGCCCAGGGGCAGATCGAGGACGAGGCCCGCACGCGCGGCATCGACCTGACCGACGACTGCGGCCGGACCGAGGTGCCGGCCACGCACTACCTCAACGGCGAGATCGCGACGACGACCACCGACGCGCTCTCGCTGTTCCTGCAGGAGGTCCGCCGCCATCCGCTGCTGACCGCCGACGAGGAGATCGAGCTGGCCAAGCGCATCGAGAACGGCGACGAGGCCGCCAAGGAGCGGATGATCACCTCCAACTTGGCGTTGGTCGTCTCGATCGCCAAGCGCTATCCGACCGACGGCATGACCTTGCTGGACCTGATCCAGGAGGGCATCTTCGGGTTGATCCGCGCGGCCGAGAAGTTCGACTGGCGCCGCGGGTTCAAGTTCTCCACCTACGCGACCTACTGGATCCGCCAGGCGATCCAGCGCGGCATGGAGAACAAGGAGCGCACGATCCGGATCCCCACCAACGTGCTCCAGCGCGAGCGCAAGGCGGCGCGCGCCGAGAAGGAGCTGACGACCGAGCTGGGGCGCAAGCCGACCGACGCGGAGGTCGCCGAGCGGGCCGAGCTGGCGCTGCGCGACGTCGAGGCGCTGCGCGACATGGCGCGCACGGTGACGTCGCTGGACCGCCCGGTCGGCGAGGGGGAGGGCGCGGCCTTCGGGGACCTGCTGCCGTCCTCGGCGCCCGCGCCGGAGGAGGAGGTCACGGTGTCGCTGCGCGAGTCGGCGGTCCGGCACGCGCTGGAGTCGCTGCCCGAGCGCGAGCGGACGGTCGTGCTGCTGCGCTACGGGCTGGACGGCGAGGCGGCGCCGGTCGGCGTCCAGGAGATCTCGCGGCGCCTGGGGCTGCGCCAGAACGAGGTGCGGTCGCTGGAGCGCCGCGCGCTGGAGCACCTGTCGACGGTGCGGGAGATCGAGGCGCTGAAGGACGCGGCCTGAAGCTTGCCGTGTGCGCCGGGCGCCGGCGCGGAGCGGATTCTGGCGCCCGGACCAACGTGGGTCCGAGCGCCTCCGCCCGGTCATGGGCCACCGCTTTTTTCTTACATCCCAGGACGAGTGTGAACTTGCCTGGGCGGCATCACACTCCAGAGCGCCCGGACTGACCGCCGATCCGAGGATCGGCGCGTTGCCAAGGCTCGGGTCTCGGAGACCCAGCTCCAGTGGGCAGCCCGCCGGACGACGGATCCTAGCGAGGCCGAGCGGCCGATTCGGGACCGACCTTGACCGGAAGTCCGACGGCCCCTCGATCGGACTAGACCGATCGGCCAAGGCTGCTAACCTAGTTGATGTACAGGCCGAGGAGAGACCTCGGCGAAGCAGTGCCCGTGTGTCCGCAGTCGTTGCCTCGAAGCATCCTCCGCGCAGCACCAGAGCACCAATGTGGAGGTATTTCAGATGGCCACCGGAACCGTGAAGTGGTTCAGCGACGAGAAGGGCTTCGGCTTCATCACCCCCGACGACGGGGGCAAGGACCTGTTCGTGCACCACACGGCGATCAACAGCGACGGCTTCCGTACGCTCGCCGAGGGCGCGAAGGTCTCCTACGAGGCCGAGAGCGGGCCGAAGGGTCCGAACGCGGTCAACGTCTCGCCGGTCTAGCCACCCGCTAGCCCGCTGCACCGCGCGCGACGGGAAGCGCCTTGCGCCCCGTCGCCGCGGCTTTGGCGCGTTGATCGCGCCGACCAGGAAGGATCACCATGATCCGACTGATCTGCGGCAGCTGCCTGCGTCTCTGGGACGCGCGGCTGCACGGCCACCGCAGCACCTGCCCCCATTGCGGCGGCGCGCTGCGGTCGCACTAGGAATCGACCGAGCCCGGGGCCGTGAAGATCACGCCCCGGGCAGGGTTCCCCTCCGGTACGGCTCCTCCTCGTCGCGCGGCTTCTCCGCGTAGGCGACGCTCGGGTCCGGCGTCTCGTCCCGCACGCCGGCGCCATGCCTCTGGGCCACCGGGTCGACCGGGTAGACGCAGTCCGGCTCCACGCCGGCGCTCCGGGCACCGGTCATCAGGATCGTGCACGGCGCGTCGGAGGCGTTGGCGAACGCGTGCCGGGTCCAGGCCGGGCAGTGGACGTAGTCCCAGGCCTTCAGGACGCGCTCCTCGCCCTCGACGATCAGCGTGGGGGAGCCCGACAACACCAAGAACCCTTCCTGCGCGGCCTCGCCGTGGTACATCGTGCTGCGCTCGCCGGGCTCCAACACGTGGATGTTGATCCCGTAGTCGGGGAACGGCGCGTCGCGCGTGTCGAAGGCGACGGACCGGCCCCAGCCGGGCGCGGCCTCCCAGGGCTTCTCGGTGGCGTTGACGACGAACCAGGGCTCGGTGGGGTCGGGCATGAGCCCACGCTACCCATCTCACCGTCCACCCCTCCACATATCGTCACACCCCGCATGCCTTCCTCCGCACCCCCGCACCGCCGTCGTCGAGCCCGCGCCCCGCGTCCGCCGGAGACGCCCGTCGAGGCCCGTCCCGGCGAGGCGCTGGTGTGGACCGACGGCGCCTGCAGCGGCAACCCCGGCCCGGGCGGCTGGGCCGCGATCGTCGTCGGCCCCGACGGCGCCGAGCCCGTCGAGCTCTCCGGCGGCGAGCCCCACACCACCAACAACCGCATGGAGTACACGGCGGCGCTGGAAGGCCTCCGATCGCTGCCCGACGGCGCGTCGGTCTGCATCGTCACGGACTCGACGCTGCTGCTGGACTCCATGACGAAGTGGATCCACGGCTGGAAGAAGAAGGGCTGGAAGACCGCCTCCGGCTCGCCGGTCAAGAACCAGGACCTCGTGGTCGCCCTCGACGAGGAGATCGGCCGGCACGCCGAGGTCCGCTGGCACTGGGTCCGCGGGCACGAGACCGGCGACGAGCACGCGCACAAGGCGCTCAACGACCGGGCGGACCGCCTCGCGGTGGCGGCGGCCAAGGCGCAGGCGTAGCAGGACGCGCCGGAGCCGGCGTCGTGGGGGATCCGGGTCGAGGAATGACTGCATAGCAGTCATTGGGCGACCCGCATCCCACCCGGCCCGCGCGGCGTGGCCATGACCTCCCAGGTCATCGCCACGCCGCGCCCTACGGCGTAGCGTCCCGCGCGATGACCTCCTCCGCCGCAACGCTCTCCCCGCCGTCCCCGCCGCTCGGCGTCGGCGCGCTCCTGCGCCGCTGGCGCGACCAGCGCCGCCTGTCGCAGATGGAGCTGGCGCTCACCGCCGACGTGTCGACGCGGCACCTGAGCTTCGTGGAGACGGGGCGGTCCAAGCCGAGCCGGGAGATGGTCGTCCGCCTGGCCGAGCACCTCGACGTCCCGTTGCGCGAGCGCAACGAGCTGCTGCTGGCCGCGGGCTACGCGCCGGCGTACCCGGAGTCGTCGCTCGAGGACTCCGAGCTGACCCAGGTGCGCGACGCGGTCCGCAAGCTGCTGGTCGCCCACGAGCCGTTTCCGGCGATCGCGGTCGACCGGCGCTGGGAGCTGGTGGACGGCAACGCGGGCGTGGCGCTGATCACGGCGGGCGCGGCGCAGCATCTCCTCGAGCCGCCGGTCAACGCGCTGCGGCTCGCGCTGCACCCGGAGGGCATGGCGCCGCGGATCGTCAACCTCGCCGAGTGGCGCGCGCATCTGCTCGGCCGCCTGCGGCGCGAGGTCACCGCCACGCAGGACCCGCAGTTGAAGGCCTTGCTCGCCGAGCTGTCGGAGTACCCCGGCGGAGACGAGGCCGACGGCGAGATCCACGTCCCGCGCGCGGGCGAGATCGTCGTGCCGCTGCGCGTCCGCGCCGACGACGCGGGCGAGCTGGCGTTCATGTCGACCGTGACGACGTTCGGCACGCCGCTGGACATCACGGTCTCCGAGTTGTCGATCGAGGCGTTCTTCCCGGCCGACGACCACACGGCCAACGTGTTGCGCGCGCTGGTGTAGGACTAGGAGTCGAACCCGAGCCCGAGCCGGTCGAGCGTCGAGAGCCACGGGCCGCGCCGGCCCTCGTTGCGGTCGGCGCGCGTCATCTCGCGCGTGGTCAGCGCGATGACGCCGGCGCGCAGCGGCTCGGGCGGGAACGGGACCGGCTTGCCGCGCACGTACTTCAAGGCGGTGGCCTCGGTCTCGCGGCCGTCGACGAGGTCCAGCGCCACGCGCGCGCCGAAGCGCGTCGAGCAGACGCCCAGGCCCGTGTACCCCAAGGCGTAGGACACGCGACCGCCCATCGCGGTCCCGAAGAACACGCTGAACCGCGAGCACGTGTCGATCGCGCCGCCCCAGCGGTGCGAGAACCGCACCCCCCGCAGCTGCGGGAACGTCGTGAAGAAGTTCTGCGACAACCGGCCGAACGTCGGGTCGTGGTCCTCCAGGTGCGCGCCGACCGGGCCGCCGCGGCGGTAGACCGCGTCGTAGCCGCCCCACAGGATCCGGTCGTCGGCGCTGAGGCGGTAGTAGTGGAAGTGATTGCCTTGGTCGCCGATGCCCTGGCGCCCGTTCCACCCGATCGCCGCCTTCTGGGACGCCGTCAGCGGCTCGGTCATCAAGGCGTAGTCGTAGACCGGCACGATGTAGGCCTTCAGACGCGCCAGCAGCGGCGGGAACGCGTTGGTGGCCAGCAGCACGCGCCGCGCCCGCACCGCGCCGCCGGGCGCCGTCACGGTCACGCCGCCGCCCGACCCGCCGCGACGCTCCAGCCCCGTCGCCTGCGTGCGCTCGTGCAGCCGCACGCCCACCGCCAGCGCCGCCTCGCGCAGGCCGGCGGCCAGCTTCGCGGGATGGACGAGCGCCGCGCCGGTCCGGTCCCAGATCCCGCCGAGGTAGGTGGGGGAGTCGACCTGCGCGCGCATCGCCTCGGCGTCGAGCACCTCGACGTCGTGGCCGTAGGACCGCGCCAGCTCCGCGTCCTCCTGCGCGCCCGCCACCTCGTGCGGCTCCACCAGCGCGTCGATCGCGCCGGTCTCCTCGAGCTGCGCGTCGATCCCGTGCCGCGCCAGATCCGCCTTCAGCCCCTCGTAGTTCTCCAGCCCGAGCCGCTCGAGCGTCGCCACCTCGTCCGGGAAGCGCGCCAGCCCGTTGCCGAGCCCGTGCGTCAGCGACGCGATCAGGAACCCGCCGTTGCGCCCCGACGCGCCCCAGCCGACGCGGTCGGCCTCCAGCACGACGACGTCGCGCGACGGGTCGTCGGCCTTGGCGTGCAGCGCCGCCCACAGGCCCGTGTAGCCGCCGCCGACGATGCACAGGTCCGCGTCCGTCACGCCGACCAGCGGCGTGTCGGGCTCGCGCTCGGGAAGGTCGTCGAGCCAGAACGGGACGTTCCTCGCGTCCGCGTAGGCGGCACGCTCGGCGGCGGTCGGCGGGGTCGTGGGCCAGGGGCGCGGCATGCGCGCGGACCGTAGCGCTCCTGAGGCGCTCCGGGTGGCGAAATCGCCCACGAGCCGGTTGTCCACCGACGCAAGTGCGACGATGGACGACAGACCGTCCGCGTTCGTCGCGCGAGCTTGCGATGATGGCGCGGCAGGACCCATCGTGGACGCCGAGACCGCTACCAGCTCGATTTCCTTCGCACCGCCGCCCGAGCCGGCGGGGCCGCCCCCGGCCGTGCCGCCGGAGGCCAACGCGCTGCCGCTGCACGTGGCGCTGTCGGCGCTCGCCGGCCTCGTCGCGTCGATCGTCTGGGCGGTCACCGGCGGCGGCTACTACTGGCCCGCCTGGGTCTGGCTCGGCGTCGGCATCCCGGTCGCCATCCACGGGATCGTCCGCTACGGGTTCAGCCGGCCGGGCAGCGCCCGGCACGGGTTCATCCTGCACGGGATGGTCACGGGGCTGGTCTCCTCGATCCTCGTGATCGTCTGGGGCTTCACGACCGACGGCGTCGACGACTTCTGGCCGCTGTGGCCGCTGCTCGTGCTCGGCGTCGCGCTCGCCGTCCACATGCTCGTGATCTACGCCGACCGCCTGCCCGGCAGCCGCCGCGAGGCGCAGCTGGCCGAGCGCGTCGGCGAGCTGACGCGCACGCGCCGGGGCGCGCTGGACGTCCAGGCCGCCGAGCTGCGCCGGATCGAGCGCGACCTGCACGACGGCGCGCAGGCGCGCCTGGTCGCGCTGAGCCTGCTGCTCGGACGCACCGAGGAGCGGCTGAGCAGCCACCCCGAGGAGGCCGAGCTGGTCCGCCAGGCGCGCGCCGAGGCCTCGGCGGCGATCGGCGAGCTGCGCGACCTCGCGCGCGGGATCGCGCCGCCGGTCCTGGCCGACCGCGGCCTGGCCGCCGCGGTCGAGGCGCTCGGCCGCCGCGCCGCCACGCCGGTCACCGTCGACGCCCAGGAGCTGCACGAGCGCCCGCTGCCGGTCGTCGAGACCGCCGCCTACTTCGTCGTCTCCGAGGCGCTGACCAACGTCGCCAAGCACGCGCCCGGCACGAGCGCCCACGTCCGGCTCGCCGAGCAGGACGGCCGGCTGATGATCGAGATCTCCGACGACGGCCCGGGCGGGGCCGACCCCGACGGCAACGGCCTCACCGGCCTGCGCCACCGCGTCGAGGCGCTGGACGGGACGCTGACGGTGACGAGCGTCGAGGGCTCGGGCACGACGGTCCACGCGGAGCTGCCGTGCGGGCGGTGATCGTCGAGGACCTCGCGCTCCTGCGCGAGGGCATCGTCGCGCTGTTGCGCGAGCACGACGTCGATGTCGTCGCCCAGGCCGAGGACGCCGAAGGCCTCCTGCGGATCGTCGCCGGGCACAAGCCCGACCTCGCGGTCGTCGACGTCCGCCTGCCGCCGACGTTCACCGACGAGGGCCTGCGCGCGGCGATCGAGGCGCGCCGCCGCCAACCCGGCCTCAACATCCTCATCTTGAGCCAGTACGTCGAGCCGATCTACACGGCCGAGCTGCTGGAGTCCGGGGAGGGCGGCGTCGGCTACCTGCTCAAGGAGCGCGTGGGGGAGGTCCGCTCGTTCATGGACGCCGTGCAGCGCGTGGCCGCCGGCGGCACCGCGCTGGACCGCGAGGTCGTCTCCGAGCTTGTCCGCCAGCGCGCCGGCGAGGGCGCCGAGGGCAACGGCGACGCGCTGTCGACGCTGACGCCGCGCGAGCGCGAGGTCCTGGAGCTGATGGCCGAGGGCCGCACGAACGCGGCGATCGCGCGCCACATGGTCGTGACGCCCGGCGCCGTCGAGAAGCACGTCACGAACATCTTCGGCAAGCTCGACCTGCCCGCCACCAACGACGACCACCGCCGCGTGCTGGCGGTGCTCACCTTCCTGCGCGCAGGCTGACCGGGAGAGGCCGGATCGGCCGCCCGGCGTGGCATCCTGTAGGCCATGAGCAACCTCTCTCGCCGTCCCGGCTCCGGCACGTCGCGCGCCAAGCGCGAGCAGCGCGCGTTCCGGACCGTGGTCGTGGGCGGGACCGCCGCCGTCGTCGCGGTCGTCGCGCTGGTGCTGTCGATCGCCGGCGTGATCGGCTCGGGCCTGTTCTGGCTGGCGCTCGCCGTCACGATCGTGTCGGTGATCATGTTCCGCCAGAGCGTCGGCGGGAAGCGCTGAAGCCCGGCCTGCCGCCTGGCACCGTGCTCTGACCGACCGTCCGGCCAGGCAGGGCCGAAGAGACCTTGCGGTTCCTCATTGCCTGCGGTAGTCCTGCTCGCTGCAACACCGCTGAGCGCGTTGCACTCCTTCGCGGTGACCGGCGGCGTACGGGGCGTCGCCGGTCCTCAGCGTCGCGGTAGCGCAACCGTCCGGTTGCGTTAGAGTGGGCGCATGCGCTTGCTCGTGCTGGGAGGGACCACGTTCGCCGGACGCGCCGTCGTCGAGGCGGCCGTCGCGCGCGGCTGGGCGGTGACGACGTTCAACCGCGGCCGCGGTGCCTGGACGCACCCGGAGGTCGAGCGGATCGTCGGCGACCGCCTCGATCCGACGACGTTCGCGCCGCTGGCGCGTGGGACGTGGGACGCGGTGGTCGACACGTGGCAGGGCGCGCCCGCGGCCACCGAGGCGATCGCGGCGGTCCTCGCCGGGCGCGTCGAGCGGTACGCCTACGTCTCCTCCTGCTCGGTCTACGCGCCTCCGCCGCGGCCCGGGGCCGACGAGCACGCGCCGCTGGTCGACGGCGCCGGGGACGGGTACGGGGACCTCAAGCGCGGCTCGGAGATCGCGGTCGAGGCGGCGTTCGGCGCCGACCGCGCGCTCCTCCTGCGGCTCGGCCTGCTGCTCGGGCCGCACGAGGACGTCGGCCGGCTGCCGTACTGGCTGACGCGCCTGGCCGCCGGCGGCGACGTGATCGCGCCCGGACCGCCCGACCTGCCGCTGCAGCTCGTCGACGCGCGCGACCTCGCGGCGTTCGCGCTGGACGGGATCGCCGCCGGCCTGAGCGGCCCCTACAACGTGGTCTCCCGGCGCGGGCACGCGACGATGCGCACGCTGCTGGAGCGCGCCCGCGACGTGACCGGTGGCGGCGCCCGCCTGGTCTGGACGCCGCCGGAGGAGGTCGAAGGGGAGCCGTGGAACGAGGTCCCGATCTGGCTGCCGCCCGACCACGAGTCCGCGGCGCTGCACGACATCGGCGTCGAGAAGGCGCACGCGGCGGGCCTGACGACGCGCCCGGTGGCGGAGACGGTCGCCGACACGTGGGCGTGGCTGAGCGCGGCGGGCTCGCCGTCCTGAGGCGCGCGGGCTAGGCGGCCGCGTCAGCGCTGTCGGCCTCGCCGTCCGCGTCGGCCAGCGCCGCGCGCGCCAGCGCCAGGACGCCCTCGCGCGAGCCCGCCGACGCGTAGAACCGCGCCGTGTGGGCGAACAGCGCGTCGTCGACGCCCGTGGCCGCCGCCAGCTCGTCGCCGGTCAGCCCGGCCCACGCGGCGGGCAGGTCCATGCGGTTGTCGAAGGCGCCGGGGGCGACCGGCACCGCGACCATGCCCCAGCCGTCGGACTTGGGGTAGACGACCAGCCGCGCGTCCGGCGCCTCGTTGACCATCGTCTCGCGCCACGGCATGTTGGAGGACAGCTCGACGACGCGCGGGTCGCCGCCGTCGGCCGCGGCCGCCGCGATCGCCGCGCGCACCAGCTCCCGCGCCCGCTGGAACCCGGCCGCGCCCGCGACCTGGCGCTCGAGGATGCCCTGCGCCACCGCCACGGCCTCGGCGAAGCGCGCGTCCTCCTCGGCCTGGTCGAGCCGCTCGTCCCACGACGGGTTCAGCGCGCCGACGACGCCGCTGACCGTCATCGGCCGCACGCCGTCGACCAAGGACTCCATGATGGTCTGACCGGTGTCGTTGGCGTCTACGCCCTGGACGAGGCGCTCGTCGATCCCGTCGGCCGCCTCCTGCGAGCCGCCGCAGATCGCCGCGCCGAACGCCCGCCACACCAGCCCGAACGAGGCGTACCGAATGCCATTGGGTCGCTCGCCCGCGCCGCCCTTCTGATGGTGGTCGAAGTCGCCGGTGGACGCGTCGTCGCGCCCGCCGACGTCGACGCGCACGTCGGCCGCGGCCTGCCGCGCGGCGTCGCGCGTGCGGACGACCTCGATCTGCTCGTCGGGATGGGCGAGCCGCAGCGCGGCCACGGCGAAGACGTCGTCGGCGTGAAAGCCGCCGGGGTGCGTGGCGACCCGCATCAGGCCGTGGGGGCCTTCGCGCGCGACCACTCGGCCTTGTGGAGCTTCTTCTGCGCCTGGTACTCGGACAGCGCCGCGGCCGAGTCGACGTCGCCGAGCGTCGGATGCCACGGCACCAGCGGCCGGGCGACCTCCAACCCATAGCGCTTGGCCAGCACCGCGCCGATCGACTTGACCTTCATCTCGCCGAAGCCCGGCAGCGCCTCCAGGCGCGCCCGGAGGTCGTCGGCGTCGCGCGCCTCGGTCCACACGCGCGCCGCGTCGCCGTCGTAGGTGTCGCGGACGTGCACCGCGAGGTCGTGCACGCGCTCGGCCATCGAGCCCGGGAAGCGGTGGATCGCGGGCTTGATCCGGAAGATCGCGTCCAGGTCGGCGTCGGCGACCGTGGCGGCGTCGAGCTTGCCGCCGAGCCGCTCCTTGAGCGCCAGCGGCCCCACGAAGGCCTTCATGACCGTGACCTGCTGATCGAGCGCGAAGCCGATCAGCAGCGCGAACGGATCGTGGGCGATGAGCTCGTTGGCGGCGTCGTCGGCCGTGAAGTGCAGGCGGTCGGGCACGGTGATCCGATCGTACCCACCGCTTGACTTCGAGCGCGCTCCAAGTCCTAGGCTCGGAGCCATGACCCCGATCACCCCGCAGCAGCCGATCGGCTCGGGCCTCGGCCCGCGCACCACCGCCGCCGAGGTCCTCTCCGGCATCGACCTGTCGGGCAAGCTCGCCGTCGTCACCGGCGGCTACTCCGGCATCGGGCTGGAGACCACCCGGGCGCTGACCGGCGCGGGCGCGGCCGTCGTCGTCCCCGCGCGGCGTCCGGAGCGGGCGCGCGAGGAGCTGGCGAAGGCGGGCATCGAGGCCGAGGTGGGCGCGCTGGACCTCGGGGACCTCGACAGCGTGCGCGCGTTCGCCACCGACTTCCTCGACGGCGACCGCCCGATCGACCTGTTGATCAACAACGCGGGGATCATGGCCAACCACGAGACGCGAGTCGGGCCGGGCTGGGAGTCCCAGTTCGCGACCAACCACCTCGGGCACTTCACGCTGGCCAACCTGCTCTGGCCCGCGCTGCGCGCCGCGCCCGCCGGCGCCCGCGTCGTGGCGCTCTCCTCCTCCGGCCACAAGCGCTCGCTCGTCTACTTCGACGACATCATGTTCGACCGCCGCCCCTACGAGAAGTGGCAAGCCTACGGGCAGGCCAAGACCGCCAACAGCCTGTTCGCCCTCCAGCTCGACCAGCTCGGCGCTGACGCCGGCGTGCGCGCGTTCGCCGTGCACCCGGGCGGCATCCTCACGCCGCTGCAGCGCCATCTCTCCCGGGAGGAGATGATGGACTTCGGCTGGATCGACGCCGACGGCAACATCAAGGAGACGCGCTTCAAGACGCCCGAGCAGGGCGCGGCGACGACGGTCTGGGCGGCGACGTCGCCGCGGCTCGACGGCCTGGGCGGCGTGTACTGCGAGGACTGCGACGTCGCGGCGCCGACCGACCCCGACGACGAGCGCGGCGCGCGCTACCGCGGCGTCGAGCCCTACGCCCGCGACCCCGAGGCCGCGGCGCGGCTGTGGGAGGTCAGCGCCGAGCTGACCGGCGTCGACGCGTTCGCGGCGACCCGGTAGTTGTAGGCCTCGTCCCGTTAGAAGATCGCGTACTCGCGGAACGCGGGCGCCAGCGGCGTCTCGAAGAGCAGCGCCAGCAGGCCGTTCTGCAGCTCGGCCGCGAGGCGGCGGACCTCGCGGAAGGTGGGGGAGGCCGACGCGGTCTCGCGGTCCAGCGCGCTGAGCTCGTCACGGACGGCGGGGTCGCCGAGCATGCCGGTCCAGCGGTCGTAGGCGCCCAGGCAGCGGACGCCCGCGTCGTGCTGGCCGGCGGCCAGGAACGCGTCGGCGACGCGATCGGTGGCGGGCAGCGCCAGCTGCCGCGCCAGGAACGCGGCCGCGTCGGCGTGCTTGAGCGCGTGGCAGCGCAGGATCGGGACCAGCCCGCCGGCGAAGAGCATCTTGCGCGACGTGCGCAGCTTGGCGTTGCGCAGGCCCCACTTGGCGTCGGTCTCGCGGTGCTTGCCGGCGAAGTCGACGGCGATCGTGCGCCAGTAGCGCATGACGTCGTTGAGGAAGAAGCGCGGCGGGCGGCGGTCGGTGCGCGACTCCGACAGGTAGCGGTCCAGGATCTGCTGCCAGACCGCGCGGTGGACGTCGTCGCCGACGACCGGGACCGACTCCAGCATCAGCAGCATCCGCTGGGTCAGGTTGCGGTTGTCGTCGTCCTCCAGGCCGATGTGCTCGACGAGGTCGCGGCCGAAGGCCGCGGTCCCGAACGAGCCCTGCGGTCCGGGCCCGGCCCGCTCGCCGCCCAGGACGCCGGCGACCGCGGCGACGGCGGCGTCCAACCCGTCGCGCGGCGGGCCGTCGACGAGCAGCAGCCAGTCGTCGTCGGAGCCCTGCGTCAGCTCGCCGCGGCCCCAGGAGCCGAAGAGGACGACCGCGGCGTCGGCCGGCAGCGCGCCGCCCGCCCAGGCGCCGGCGGGGAGCGCGGCCTCGCCGCCGATCGCGCGCGCCGCGGCGAAGCGGGCCCGCAGCGCCGCCAGCCCCGCGTCGGTGCGCTCGCGCGCGGCGATCAGGTGCGGGAAGCCGTCCCCGCCGTGCGCGGCCAGGCGTTGGAGCGCCGAGGCCGCGCCGTCGCCGGACATCAGGCCGACAGCGGGGCTTCCAGGATCCAGGGCACGTCGCGGCAGCGCCGGAGGACCGGGCCGAACGCGGCCTCGTCCTCGACGGTCAGCGGGACGTGGTGGCCCGCGTCGTCCAGCGAGCTGACGTGCAGGTGGCGCAGGCGGTCCGCGAAGCGATCGAGCAGCGCGTGGGCGCCGTCCATCGACGCGTCGACGTCGCGGGCGTGGGCGACGTCGAGGCAGAGGCCCGCGTCCGGCAGCTCGGCCAGCAGCGGCGCGAGCTCGTCGGCGGTCCGGCCCGCGCCCTTGCGCGTGTCCATGTTCTCGATCACCAGGCGCGCGCCGAGGCGGCGGTACTCGCCCGGGTCGTCGATGACGTCGGGGTGCACGACGATCGCGTCGACCGTCGCGGGCAGCCGCTGCAGCGAGTCCACCAACTTGGGCTCGGCGAGCTTGAGGCCCTTGCTCGGCGCGTGCACGCTGAGGTAGCGGAACGCGGGCAGCTCGTCGCCCGCGGACAGCAGGTAGGCCAGCAGGCCCGGCAGCTCCAGCTCGCTGAGCGCCGCCAGCTCCGCCGTGAACGGCGACAGCTCCGCCGCCGCGTCCACCAACGCCGGCCAGTCGCCGCGCTCGTCCGCCATGAACCCCGTCGACGCGCCGATCGGATGGTGGGCGAGCAAGGGACGGGTCTCGTTCAGGGCGGACAACGGCATCATGCGGCGTCCGAGCCTAGGCGACGGCTCGGACGCCCTTCGGCGGAGTCCCCGCAATCACCGGTAGAAGTTCGTCGTGGAGACGATGACCTATGCGGTCGCCGACCGCGTCGCCCGGATCACCCTGGACCGGCCGGAAGGCGGAACAGGCGCGGGTCGTTCGTCGTGATCCCGGTCACGCCGAGGCCGAGCAGCCGCTCGATCGCGACCTGGGAGTCGACCGTCCACGCGTAGATCTCGCCGCCGGACGCGGTCATCCGCGCCACCAGGTCGGAGTCCACGAGGCGGTGGTGGGCCATCAGGCAGTCGAAGCGGCCGGAGACGATCGCCGCCTCGATGCGCGGCACGACGCGCCGGTTCCAGCGATGGCGCCGGCGCGACAGCCAGCCGCCGACGCTGATGCCGACGCGCGCGGTCGGCTCGACGCGCTTGACGCGGTCCAGGCAGCGCGCGAACTGGGAGGAGAACAGGCAGCGCTCCAGGACGGCGGCGGCGCGCAGCAGGTCGACCGTCCGCGCCTCGTAGCCCGGGCGCTTGAGGTCGACGTTGAACAGCACGCGCGCGTATCGCGGATCGGCGAGGCACGCCAGGCCCTCGGCCAGCGTCAGGCAGCGCCGCCGCCGGGCGTCGAGCGACGAGTGCGCGAGCAGCAGCTCCCCGCGATGGCAGAGGACGTCGAACTCGATGACGTCGACGCCGGCCGCCAACGCCGCCTCGAAGCTCGCCACCGTGTTGCCAGGAGCCAGCTGGCCGGCGCCCTTGTGCCCGACCCGCTTCACCCGCCCCGGCGCGACGGTGGTGGTCATGACCCCATGATCGCCCCGGGGATGCCCGTTTTGAAGACCCGAGCCGCTGACGGTCCGGCTTTTGACGCGCGCCGGCGCCCGACGCGCTTACGCGCTTGGCGTCTCGGTCTCCAGCACGTCGAAGGACCAGACCTCCGACGCCGTCCCGACCGGCCCGGACGAGCGGTGCTGGGCGTGGCCGGCGGCGAAGTCGGCGCTGGTCATCCAGGCGCGGAAGTCCTCCTCGGAGCGCCACTGGGTGACGACGAGGCAGACGTCGCGGTCGTCGTTGGGGCGCAGGAGCTGGAAGCCCTCGAAGCCCTCGGCGGCGGAGACCTTGCCCGCGCGCGAGGCGAAGCGCTGGGCGAACTCGTCGAACCGCTCGCGCGGGACGGTGATGGCGTTGATCTTGACGATGCTCACCCGGCGCATCCTCGCACGCCGGGGCGCAGGCGGCGGGCCGCGTCACGGGCGCGGCGCAGGCCGTCGGCGCGCAGCGGCAGCGGCGCGTCGACGCGGGGGAGGCCGTGGCGCAGCAGGAACCGCGGGTTGGCCTGGGTGAGCTGGACGACCTGGGCGGCGGAGGCGCCGGCGGCGATCGCGGCCGACTCGGCCTCGGCGAGCGTGTGGCCGCGCGTGCCCGGGTGGCCGTCGGAGGCGATGATGTAGGCCAACCGCGAGCGGACCAGGCGGCGCGCGGCCTTCTGGGCCTCCGGGCCCTGGCGGCCCATCAGCGAGCAGGCGTTGACCTGCAGGACCGCGCCGTCCTCCAGCGCCGGGCGCAGCCGCGCCAGCCCGCCGTCGGTCAGCAGGCCCGTGGCGCGCTCGGGATGGGCGATGACGATCCCGAAGCCGCGGGCGCGGATCTCGGCCAGCCCGACGGCGAACGCGTCGTCGACGCCCGCGAACGGCACCTCGGCCAGGACCCAGCGGGCGCCGGCGGGACCGTGGGCGATGACGTCGAGGTCGACGGCGCTGAGGTCCGCCGCGGCGCCGGGATAGACCTCGCCGCCGGGCTCCAGGCGCAGCGCGATGTCCGCGCGGTCCAGCGCCCGCTGGAGGTCGGCGCAGCGGTCGTGGATCTCGGAGATCTCGACGTCGAAGTACGGGGAGCCGACGTGCGGCGTCACCGTGGCGGCGTGCACGCCGTCGGAGGCCATCCGCGCCGCGTGCTCCAGCGCGGTGGCCTCGTCCGGGGCGCCGTCGTCGATGCCGGGCAGCAGGTGCAGATGGAGATCCACGCGCGTCATGTCATCCACTATTTCGACAGCTCCCGCGACGATGCTGTTACGAAGCGGTTGCCGTCACGACGATGACGCGCGTGGGGTCCTCGGATCGAGCTAGCGCTTCTGCTTCAGCTGGTGCTTCTTCTTCAGCTGGAGCTTGTGCGCGGCGCGCTTGATGTGCTTCGCCGCCTGCGCCTCGCCGTCGGCGTCCCAGCTGACGCACTGCCGGCCCCCGCGGTCGCAGACGCGCCCGTTGTGCAGCGGGCCGTCCTCGTTGACGCCGGTCGTGCGGATCAGCCAGGTGCCGTCGGCGCGCGGCGAGATCCGCGTCGTGGCGTCGACCTGGTGGGCCGGCGCGAGCACGTGCGTCACCGACGACACGCCGCCGGCCGCCTGGATCGCGTCGATCGTCGGGCCGAGGTCGCCGGCCCAGGCCAGGCACGCGTGGTCGTCGTCGCCGGGCGCGCCGACCCAGTCGCAGGCCAGCGTCGAGACCGTGGCGCCGGAGGCGTCGAGCACCGAGATGCTGTAGGAGACGGGGTCGTTGCCGACGTCGGTCGTGGCGTTGACGACCTGGTCGTCGGCGCTCGCCGTCCCGGCGAAGGCCAGCGTGGCCGCGCCGGCGGCGAGCGCGAGGCGCAGGGTGGAAGGGGACATGATCTTGTTCATGCCCCCTGGTCGGTCGGTGGGAAGTAGAGGTAGCGCGCCTTCCACCGGTGTCTTCCAACCGACAGGATCTGTCCCGAACATGCGACACCTTCTCCCGGACGACCCGACTGATCGGTGGATGTCCACGATCGACGACGAGCAAGACCGTCACCTCGCGCGCCGCGCGCGCCTGGGTGACGAGCAGGCGTTCGCGGAGCTGGTCGACCGCCACCGTGCCCCGCTGGTGCGCTGGGTCGCGCGCCGCTCCGGCCGGCCGGAGCTGGCCGAGGACGCGGTGCAGGAGGGGTTGATGGCGGCCCACCGCGCGCTGCGCGCCGCCGACCGGTCGCCCAACGACGTGCGCGCGTGGCTGCACACGATCGCCTGGCGCCGCGCCGTCGACCTCGTGCGCCGGGAGCGCCCGGCCACCGAGCTGAACGAGGGATCGGCGGTCGTGCCGGGCCCGGAGGGCGCGGTGCTGCGCGCGCTGGAGCTCGACCGCGTCGTCACGGTGTGGAGCGGGCTTCCCGAGCGCCAGCGCGAGGCGCTGCGCATGAGCGCGCTGGAGGGCCGGACGCTCGAGGAGATCGGGGACGCGCTGGGCGTCAACGCGGCCGCGGCGAAGTCGCTGGTCGCGCGCGGGCGCCGGGCGCTGACCGAGCGCCTGACGGCCGACGAGCTGCGCTGCGAGGACATCCGGGCGGAGATGCTGGACGCGACCGAGCGCGGCGTGCGCCTGGGCGCCGACGCGGGCCGCCACGTGAAGGCCTGCCGCGACTGCTCGCGACTGCATCGGCGGGCGCGCCGCCGGAGGCGCCTGCACGCGGCGATCCTCAGCCCGCCGGCGCTCGTCCTGAGCCGCCTGCGCGAGTACGTGTTCGCGATCGCCGGCCACGAGCCGCAGGTGACGCTGGCCACCAAGGTCTGCGCGGGAGCGTGCGCGACGGCGCTGGCCGGCGGGATCGCCGCCGCGCCCGTCGCGACCTCGACGTTCGTGGGCGTCGGCGGCGGCGCCGCGGTGGCGGGCGCGGTGCTGAGGGCCGAGCGGCCGGCGGCGTCGCCGGTGCCGCGGCGCACGCACCACCGCGGCCGCCCGGTGTCGACGGGCGCCACCGCCGGCGGCGAGGGGACCGTCGCCTCGGCGGCGACCACGACCGCCACCGCGAGCACGGCGACCACGGGTGCCGCGACCGGGACCGGGACCGCGCTGACCGACGGCTCGGCGCGGCGCGGGGTGTCGATCGCCACCGGCACGACCGTCACCGTCGCGCGCCCGACGACGTCCACGTCCAACGTCCCGGCCAAGCGCGTCCCGCCGGCCGTGGTCATCCGCGCGGAGAGCGCGAACGCGCCCTCCGCGCGCGTCGTCCGCGGCCCCGAGGGCCAGGGCGCGGACGCCACCGAGACCGCCACCGCCCCGACGGGCGCGGCGGGCGCGGGCGCCGCCTCGGGCGCCGACGCCGCCGCCGGCTAGCCCGCGCGCACGCCGGTCCTGGCCCGGCGCAGCGCGAGCGTCGTCCCGCGGGTCGTGGTCGTCGTCGTGCCGGAGGTCGGCTCGAGCGAGACCGCGATCCTCAGCGCGAGGCGGTGCCGGCGGCGCAGCGCGCGGGCGCCGGAGCGCGTCGGCTTCAGCGTGAGCGTGAGGGTCCGCGCGGACGTGGCGCGGGCCGCGCCCCTCGCGTAGGTGATGGACTTGCCGCCCGACCGCGCGGTCGCCCTCGCCGAGAGGCGTCCCGCGCCGGCGACCTCGACGGTCAGGCGGATGCTGCCGTCCTTGCGCACGTGCCGCGCGGCGATCGAGAGGGGAGGACGGACGGACGGCGCCCACTCGAACGCGCCCGCGTCCGGCGCGCCGTGGACCGGACGCGTCTCGTGACCCAAGTTGTAGACGTACTGCTCGGTCGGCAGGCCGCCGGAGGGGGAGGGGCTCGCGACGTCGCGGCACGGCGAGGTCTCGCGCAGGTGGTAGTCGTAGGCCGCGCGGTCGACGAACCCCGGGTCGGCGACCTGGCAGTTGCCGCTCAGCCGCGCCCCGGCCTGGGTGACGAACGTCGTCGCGCCGACGACGACGTTGTTGGCGACGACCGCCGGGCTGCCGACGCCGGCGGCGACAGCGATCGCGGTCCCGCCGGCCGGACGGTCGTCGACGAACGTGTTGTCGACCACGGTCAGCCGCGAGTCGGAGTTCGACGCGCCCTCCTCGCCGTAGGCGAGCAGCGTCGAGTTCTCGGTGGCGGCACCCTGCTGGATGACGTTGCCGACGACGCGCGTCAGCCCGCCGTTGGGGAGGTCCAGCTCGTAGGAGCCGGTGCCGCCCTCCTCCGTCAACCGGTTGTACATGATGTCGTTGATCGCCGCCCGCGACTTCACCAGGTGCCCGACCTGGGCGGCGTGGGAGTAGCTGTAGCGCATCGTGAAGTGATGGATGTTGCCCACGTAGATGTTGTGGGACTGGCCGTCGCCCGCGCCGTTGCGGGCGAACTCGGTGCTGTCGACCGTGAGGTCGATCGACGCGACGTTGTTCACCAGGATGCCCTCCTGGTTGTCGTGGAAGGACGAGCCGACGACGGTCAGCGAGCCGCCCTCCAGCCGGATCCCGGCGCCGTTGGCGTCCGGCACCTGGGCGCCCGTCAGCTCCACGTCGCGCACGACCGTGCCGACGCCCGACAGCACCCAGATCGCCTTGCCGCCGCTGCTGTGGCCGGCGGCGTCGACGTGCGCGCGCCCGTTGACGCCCTCGATCGTCAGGTGCGTCACGCTCGACGCGCACACGTCGCCGTCGTAGGTGCCGTTGCCGGCGGCGTCGATCTGGACGACGTCGCCCGGCCCCGACGCGGCGATCGCCTGGCACGGCTTGGCGTACGCGTGTCCGGGACCGACCAGGCGCGTCGTCGCCCCGGCCGCGGACACGCCCACGCACGACCCCGAGAGCCCGACGACCGCGGCCGCGACCAGCGGCGTCCGAAGGAGGCGCATGGCGGGGGACCGTACCCGGCGCGCGGCCGGGCCACCGATCACCGGGCCAGGTCGGCCGGCTCCTGCAGCCGCGTCAGCTTGCGCGGGTTGCGCATCAGGAAGATCCGGCTGACCCGGCCGTCCTCGACGACGACGCTCACGGCGCCGGTCTCGTCGCCGACCTCGACCCACGCCGCGGGCGCGCCGTTGAGCCACAGCGGCGAGGTGCGCACCGGCTCGGGCAGCTGCCCGGCGCGCGCCAGCAGGCGCGCCACGCGGTCGTGGCCGCGCACCGGGACGCGCACCGCCGCGGCGACGCCGCCGCCGTCGGCGATCAGCACGACGTCGGGCGCCATGACCTCCATCAGCTCCTGCAGCTCGCCGGTGCGCAGCGCGGCGAGGAAGCGATCGACGACGGCCTGCTGCTCGTCGCGCTCCACGCGGATCCGCGGCCGCCGCTCCGCCACGTGCGCCCGCGCGCGGTGGGCGATCTGCCGCACGGCCGCCGCGCTCTTGCCGGTCGCCGCGGCGATCTCGCCGTAGGGCAGGTCGAAGACCTCGCCGAGCACGAACACCGCGCGCTCGGTCGGGCTGAGCGTCTCGAGCACGGTCAGCATCGCGATCGACACGTTCTCGGCCAGCTCGACGTCCTCGGCGACGTCCGGGCTGGTCAGCAGCGGCTCGGGCAGCCACTCGCCGACGTAGTCCTCGCGACGCCGCGACGCGGACCGCAGCGCGTTGAGCGCCTGGCGCGTGACGATCCGGACCAGGTACGCGCGCGGATCGCGCACCCGCGCCTGGTCGACGTCGGCCCAGCGCAGCCACGACTCCTGCAGCACGTCCTCGGCGTCGGCCGCCGACCCGAGCATCTCGTAGGCGACCGTGAACAGCAGCGGCCGGTGGGTGACGAACGGGTCGGCGGTCATCGCGATCGAGGCTAGGCCGCCGCCAGCGGGATCTCGCACGCCGACGAGAAGCCCTGCGACTCGACGCCCAGCGCCACGTTGCCGCGGGTCGACAGGTTCGCGAACGCGATCACGGCCGTCAGCTCGACCAGCGCCTTCGGGCCGAGCGCGTCGAGCAGCCGCGCCGACAGCTCGTCGGTCACCGCCGACGGCGTGGCCGTCATCGCCTCGGCGTACTCCAGGACGTCGCGCTCCAGCGGCGTGAAGACGTCCGCTTCGCGCCAACGCGGCACCTGGCTGGCCTTGCCGAGGTCCAGCTGCTTGTGGAGCGCCTGGAAGTAGTTGAAGTCCAAGCACCAGGCACAGCCGACCCGAGCCGCGACCGCCATGTGCGCGAACGTCTTCAGGCTCTCGTCAGCCGCGTCCCAACTCGCGACCTGACCGCCGAACGCCGTCGCGGCCTCGCCGAACTCCGGGTGATGCCACGCCACCTCCGTCGGCGCGGGCACGAACCCGAACCGCTCGATCATGTTCTCTCCGACCTCACCGAGGTCGACCTTCGGGATACGCGGTGTCATGCACAGGAGACACCGCCCGTCGCGAGCGCGTGACATCGGATCCGCAAGCCGTGGGAGAAGGGCTTCCTCGCGGGATCAATGCTCGCTAATCGGCGTTATGACAACCAGGAAACGAAAGGACCGCCGCCCGGCCACGGCCAACGGCGACGACCCCGTCTTCACCGATCGCCGTCGCGAGCGCTAGCCACGGGCGTCGTACGCGACTTGGATGAGGCTCTTGAGGTCGGCCAGAACATCGACGTTGCGCACGGAGTACTCGGTGTCGCCCAAGCCGAAGTGGCCGATGCTCCGCACATCGCGCATCACGTCGTCGTTCCAAGGCCGCGCGCGATCCGGATCGAGCGCCAGGTAGACGACGGCCCGCTGCTGCTGAAGCTCGATGGTGAAGAACGACCGCTTGCCACGGAAGTAGCCGATGTAGAGCTTCCGGACCCGACGCGTCACGTCACCGCCCAGCGAGAGACCGAAGGCGTTGACCTCGGCGAAGACGTCTTTGATCAACGCGCTCTTGTTGTCGAGGTGAACACCCAAATCGTATTCCTGCCCTCTAGGCGGCGCAGGCGGTCCGAGCCGAGAGGCCACGCTCCGGCCGGCCGGGCCGCCGGAGTCGGGCTCGGGGACCGCGGTGACCGGCGCGTCGAGGATCCTCGCGAGGCTGCGCTTCAGCGCCTCAGCCGGGACGGCCGGGTGCCCGATCCGAGCCGTCAGTATGTCGACCATCGTCTGCGGCGGATCGATCGCAAGCTCGGCCAATGCCTGACGCACGCGCCCGTCCGTGAACACACGCTCGCCGAAGCGGTCCAGATCGCCGGCGCTGACCGCTTCTCGCGAGATCAGTCGCAGGAGCTTGGCCTTCTCACCAGCGGTCTCCGCTGCGTCGGCAAGGTCGACCTCGAAGAGCAGCTTGCGATCCATCGCCACCGGTTCGTTGGTCTTGTAGACCTTGATCCGCGAGCCGTTGGTCAGCACGCACCAGACAACGCCGTCGTTGTTCGCGTAGTTGAGCGTTTGCGCGATGAACTTCTTGTCGTCCAGGTTCTCGCTGAGGCCCTTGGCCTCGACGTACACGCGCGCTTGGCCGTCGAGCTTGAGCGCGTAGTCCAAGAAGGTGCCCTCGAAGACCCTGACCTCGCGCTGAACGTGATCCAGGTCGGCGGGGTCCCACCCCAACGCCGCGACGAGCGGCTCGATCAGCAGCGCCTTCGTGTTGGCCTCGTTACCTGCGCCGCCGGCCTTGAGCTTGGCAACCGTTTCAAGCGACTTTGCAATGGTGTCGGGAAGCGCCACGGGCCCGCATCGTACGGGCGTTTGCAGACGACTGGCGGAGCGGCAAAGGTCGTCAGGTCTGCGCGCCGCTGCGCGGGCTCGCTGCCCACCGGCAGCAACTCCCCCGGACCGAAAGCTCCCGCACCCGGTGTCCATCAGGTACGGTCGTGTCTATGACGACCCGGACCGCCGTTCCGCTCCTGGCCGCCGCCGCGCTGGCCGTCGCCGCCGTGCCTGCGCACGGCGCGGGCATTCCGAAGACCAACAAGTGCGGCACGGTTGACACGAGGAACGGTGGCAAGGCGCAGTACATCAGGGGCTTCAAAGTCGACTGCAAGACGGCGAAGGCCGTCGCGGGCAAGGCAAACGGCAAGGTGTCGTTCAAGGCGAGTGGCTTCACGTGCCGGCTGACGGGCAAGACGTACCTGTGCGGCAGGTCCGGCTCCAAGCAGACGGTCGTCTTCACGTACAAGAAGCCGTAGGGCGCGCGTGATCCGCTAAGACGTGGGTCATGCGGATCGCGTTGATGATCGAGGGTCAGGAGGACGTCACCTGGGCGGACTGGGTGGCGCTGGCCGAGACGTGCGAGGCCTCGGGGATCGAGGCGCTGTTCCGGTCCGACCACTACGTGTCGGTCTCCGGCCACCGCGAGCGGGGCGCGCTCGACGCCTGGGGCACGATCAACGCGCTGGCCGCGCGGACCACCACGTTGCGGCTCGGCACGCTCGTGTCCCCGGCGAGCTTCCGGCATCCGTCGGTGCTCGCCAAGCTCGCCACGACGGCCGACCACGTCTCCGGCGGCCGGATCGAGCTGGGCCTGGGCACCGGCTGGCACGAGGTCGAGCACGCCGCCTACGGCTTCCCGTTCACCTCCATGAAGGACCGCATGGACGTGCTCGAGGAGCAGCTCGCGATCGTCCACGACGGCCACTGGGGCGACGACGAGCACTACACCTTCGAGGGCGACCACTACACGTTGACCGACCTCGACGCGCAGCCCAAGCCCGTGCAGCGACCGCACCCGCCGCTGATCCTCGGCGGCGCCGCCGGCCCGCGCGCCGCGCGCCTGGCCGCGCGCTACGCCGACGAGTACAACACGGTCATGCCGACGGCCGAGGAGATCGCCGAGCGCAAGGCCCGGATCGACGCCGCGTGCGCGGCCGCCGGCCGCGAGCCGATCCCGTTCTCGACGATGGGCCCGGTCCCCGACGGCGGCTACGACGCGCTGCTGGCCCAACTGCGGGACCACCAGCGGCTCGGCGTCGCCCGGGCCTTCGTCCAGCACCTCGACCACCGCGACCTGGCGCTCGTCGAGCGGATCGGCCGCGAGCTGGTGCCGGCGCTCGCGGCCCAGGCGACCTAGCGGCGCACCTTTCCCACGCGCGTGAACGTCAGCTTCCAGTCGATCGACGTCGTCGCCGCCCGGTGGCCGCCGGCCACGAGCCCTCCAGCACGTTCTCCGGCGTGATCAGCTTGCAGTTGTCGTAGCCGATCTTCTCCCGGATGCCGCTGCCCTCGGTCAGGGCGTCGGGCGTGATCGCGACCGCGCGGCCGGTCGCGCTGAGCTGGACCTCGTAGTTGACCAGGCGGGTGCCGCAGTCGGGCGTGACCGTCGGCGGGTCGATCGGCAGCGGCTACCCGTACGCCTTGCGCAGCGCCGGCGCGAGGTCGCCCGCGCCGACCACCACCACGTCGTCGAGCCCCAGCCAGGACGCCATCGCGCGCAACCGCTCCAACAACGCCTCGGCGACCGCGCCCGGCGAGGACGCCCCGGCGGGCTCCAGATGCGCGGCCTGCACGAGCAGCGCGCTCGCCGCGCGGTCGGCCTTCAGGTCCACGCGCGCGACCAGCTCGTCGCCGAGCAGCAGCGGCAGCACGTAGTACCCGTGCACGCGCTGCTCCTTGGGCACGTAGATCTCGATCCGGTAGCGCATGCCGAAGAGCCGCTCGACGCGCGGACGCTCCCAGATCAGCGAGTCGAACGGGCCGACGAGCGCGCGGGCGTCCACGCGGCGCGGCACCCGCGCCCCCGGCGCCAGGTAGGCGTCCTGCGCCCAGCCCTCGACGGCGACCGGCAGCAGCTCCTGCGCCTCGACCAGCTCGGCGATCCGCGCCTTGGCCTCGACCGCCGGCAGCCGGAAGTAGTCGCGCAGGTCGGTCGCGGTCGCGACGCCCAACGATCGCGCGGCGACGCGCAGCAGCTCGCGCTGGGCCTCCTCGACCGGCGGCGTCGGCACCGCCAACACGTCGGCCGGGATCACGCGCTCGGGCACGTCGTAGAGCCGCTCGAAGCGGCGCCGCCGCGCGCTGGTGATCTCACCGCTCCAGAACAGGAACTCCAGCGCGCGCTTGACGTCCGACCAGTCCCACCACGGGCCCTTCTTTGCGCGCGGCTCGTCGAGATGGCCGAGCTGGGACGCGGTCAGCGGCCCGCGCGCCCGGAGGTCGTCGAGGACCGCGGCGACCAGCTCGGGCCGGTCGCGCGCGATGCGCCGCATGCCGCCCCAGGCGTCGTCGTGGGCGCGCCGCATGCGCCAGCGCAGGTGCGGATGCAGCTCGACCGGGATCAGCGACGCCTCGTGGCCCCAGTACTCGAACAGCCGTCGCGGGGCGTAGTGCGACAACTTGTCGAGCAGGTCGGTGTCGTAGGCGCCCAGCCGCGCGAACGCGGGCAGGTAGTGCGCCCGCTGCAGCACGTTGACCGAGTCGATCTGGATCAGCCCGACGCGGTCGACGACCCGGGCGCGCAGCGCGCGCGTGTCGACCGCGCGGCCCAGCGGTGGCTCGGCGAAGCCTTGGGCGGCCAGCGCGACGCGGCGGGCCTCGGCGGACGACAGCTTCTCGCGACGACGGGCGGGGCGCCGACGCTGGGGAGACGAAGACGGAGATGCGGACATGGCGGGGAGGCGTCCCATCTTGCCGCACGGGCCGGACCCGCTCCCGCCCAACCCTCGTGTTAGGGTGCCCTAACTCATGCGCCGCCTCCTCCCCGCCGCCCTCGCCGTGCTCGCCCTGCTGCTCACCGCATGCGGCGGCGACGACACCGACTCGGCCGCCGCGCCCGCCGCCCGCGCCACGGCCACGAACGCCACGCCGTCCACCTTCCCCGCCACCGTCGAGCACCGCTACGGCTCCACGACCGTCACCAAGGCGCCCCGGCGGATCGTCTCGGTCGGCGCGACCGAGCAGGACGTGCTCCTCGCGCTCGGCGAGAAGCCGGTCGGCGTGACCGAGTGGTACGGCGACCACCCCTACGCGACCTGGCCGTGGGCGCAGGCCGCGCTCGGCGACTCCCAGCCGACCGTCCTGCACGCCGACGACGGCATCAACGTCGAGGCCGTCGCCAAGCTCCATCCCGACCTCATCGTCGGCACCAACTCGGGGATGGACAAGAACATGTACAAGAAGCTGTCCGCCCTGGCGCCGACGATCGCGGGACCCAAGGGCGGCACGTTGTACTTCTCGCGCTGGGACGTCCAGACCCAGCTGATCGCCGACGCGCTCGGCCGCCACGACGCGGGCGCCAAGCTGATCGCCGGCGTCAGGCAGGAGTTCGCCGACGCGCTCGCCGCGCACCCCGAGTTCCAGGACAAGACCGTCACCTTCAGCCAGAACGCGTTCTACGACGGCAAGTTGTACGTCTATCCGCCCGGCCTCGGCGTCGAGTTCCTGGACATGCTCGGCTTCACCGTCAACCCCAAGATCAAGCCGCTGGCGCGGCCGGGCACGCAGGCGCAGATCTCGGCCGAGCGCCTCGACGTCATCGACGCCGACGTCCTCGTCTTCGCCACCGAGAAGCCCGCGGACGTCGACAACCTCATGAAGATCCCGACGTTCGGGCCGCTGGACGCCGTCAAGCACCATCGCGCCGTGTTCACGGACCCGATCCTCAGCGGCGCCATGTACTTCGAGACGCCGCTGTCGCTGCGCTACGTCGCCCAGCACCTCACGCCGCTGCTCGCACAGGCGGTCGCGGGGAAGGCGCCGCGGAAGATGGCGGCGCGCTGAGGCCCGCCGCGCCGTCGGCCTCCGACCCGGCCCCCGGCCCCGGCCGCACCAGCCCCGCGCCGCAGTCCCGGCAGCGCGCGACGTGGCGCACCGCCCGGTAGCTCCACCCCGCGCCGCAGACCGTGCAGCGGTACTCGGGAGCGGGCGGCGTCACGGCGCCCCCTCCTCTCCCTCGTCGATCAGCCCGCGCGTCGCGGCCCAGTGCGAGACCTCGTGGCGCGAGCTGAGCTGGAGCTTGCGCAGCACCGCGCGCACGTGCGACTCGACCGTCCGCACGCCGATCCCCAGCCGCTGCGCGATCAACTTGTAGGCGTAGCCGCGCGCGAGGTGGTGCAGCACCTCGCGCTCGCGCGGCGTCAGGTCCTCCAGCGGGTCGTCCTCGGGCGCCGGCGGCTGGGACTCCCGCGCGCTGAACGCCTGCAGGACGAACGCCGCCAGCCGCGGGCTGAAGTACGCGTCGCCCGCCGCGACCCGGCGGATCGCCGCCACGAGGTCGTCCGTGTCGATCGTCTTGGTCACGTAGCCCAGCGCGCCCGCGCGGATCATCGGCACGACGTCCTCGGCGGCGTCGGAGACCGAGAGCGCCAGGACCGCGGGCACGGCGGCGGCGGGCTCCAGCGCGCCGAGCGCCTCGAGCACCGCGACGCCGCCGCCGTCGGGCAGATGGACGTCGAGCAGGACGACCCGCGGCGCGGTCGCCGCGATCACCGCCACCGCCTCGGCGGGCGCCGCGGCCTCCCCCACGATCTCGCAGGACGCGGCCAGCTCGGCGCGCACGCCGGCGCGGAACAGGTGGTGGTCGTCGACGACGACGATCCGGATGCGGTCGGGCGCCTCGCTCATCGCGGGCCCTCGCCGAGCCGCAGCGCGACCTCGGTGCCCTCGCCGGGCGTCGACTCCACGGTCGCGCGGCCGCCCGCCGCCGCCATCCGGCCGACGATCGCGTCGCGCACGCCGCGCCGCGCGGTCGGGACGTCGGCGAGCACGAACCCCGGGCCCTCGTCGCGCACGAACACCTCGGCGCCCGCGGGCCCGACGTCGGCGAACACGACCACCGGCGGCGCGCCGTGGCGGACCGCGTTGCGCAGCGCCTCGCGCGCGGCGGCCGTCAGCGCGGCACCGTCCGCGTCCAGGCGCCGGTCGCCGATCGCGGTCAGCTCGATCGCCACGCCGTGCTCCTCCTCGACCTCGGCGACGACGTCGCGCAGCGCCGCGACCAGCGTCTCGGACGCCAGCTCGGCCTCGCCGGCCATCCACGCCCGCAGCGCGTGCTCCTGGCGGCGCGCGAGCCGCGCGACCGCCGACGGGTCGTGCGCCTGGCGCTGGACGAGCGCGAGCGTCTGCAGGACCGAGTCGTGCAGGTGCGCGCCGAACCGGGCGCGGTCGGCGTCCTCGGCGCGCGCCGCGTCCTGGCGGCCGCTGCGTGCCAGGGCGGCGATCAGCACCGGCACGCCGACGAGCACGGCGATCGCGCCGAACGCCACGGCGAGGACCAACACCATCAGGAACGGGTCGGCCCGCACGTAGCCGCCGACGAAGCCCAGGCCCAGGAACGCGGCCCAGCCGACCATCAGCACGCCCGCCACCGCGCGCCACGGGAAGCCCGGCGCGGGCGGCGCGCCGCCCTCGGTCATCTGCCGCCACGGCGACCGACGGTCGCGCGCCAGGCCGAGCCGGTCGCGCAGCGCGTCGGCGATCAGCACCACGCCGCCGGTGGCCGCCAGCGTCATCAGCACCAGCGGCCAGAGGCGCGTCCGGGCGACGTCGCCGGCGGCCGAGAAGAGGCTCGCGCCCGGCCAGCCGGAGAACCGCGAGCCGACGTCGCCGTAGCCGAGCGTCGCGGCCGCGAACCAGAGGCCGACGACGACCAGGACCGCGCCGAGCACGAGGATCGCCGGCCGGCGGTGGATCGCCGTGAGCATCCGCGGGATCAGCACGAACGCGGCGACGACCACGCCGGCCAGCGCGACGGCGACCGCCGCGGTGCCGCGCGCGCCGTCGGCCAGCGCGAGCGCCAGCCCGCCGAGCATCGCGGCGCCCGCCACGGCCGTGGCGCGCCACGCCGGGTCGTCGGCGACGCGCGGACCCCGCGCCGGCGCCGGCGCCGGCGCGATCGTGGTCGCCTGCTCGCTCACGCGCTCGCCTTCCCGCTCGCGCACGGGCCCGGCCGCTGCGCGGTGACGCGGTGGTTGCGGCGCACCTCGGCCTTGTGGGCCACGCGCCAGCGCGCCAGGCGCCGCTTGGCGACCGCGCGCTTCTCGCCGCGCGTGTCGGGCGCGGGCATGTAGCCGTAGGGGAAGCCGGGCCAGTCCACGTCGCCGCGGGGATCGACGTCGTCGGGGTAGTCGCGCACGTAGAGGCCGCCTCCGGCCGAGGTGAAGGTGATGTTCAAGGTCAAGGGCGCGTGGCGGTCGTTGACCGACATCACGTGCCCGGAGCCGCCCCAGCGCTGGTTGCCGAAGACCGACACGGCCGAGAAGAGCGTCGAGGAGCGCCCGGTGAGCACCCATACGGCACGGGTCGCGAACGTGTGGATGTCGAAGTCGAGGCTCACCGGCACGCAGCGCCCGTGCGGCAGCGCGACGATCGTCCGCCGCACGCCGCCGTCGATGCGCAGGTCCACGGTGCCGGTGCGCGGCCACCGCGTCCGGCGCAGGTCGATCACGGTCTCGCCGAGCCCGCTGCGGTAGCCGTGGGCCGGGAAGTCGGCGACCGCGCGCGGCGCGAACTGCTGGTCGGCGGTCTGACGCGCGAGGTGCACGCCGCCGGCGGCCAGCGCGACCGACGGCAGCGCGAGCGCGCCGACCGGCAGCAGCGCCCAGCTCGGGCCGAGCCGCTCCCAGGACGCCAGGGCCGCGACCAGCACGACCGCCGCCACGACGAGGACGATCCAGCCCAGGCCGAAGACCGTGGCCGCCGCCGCCAGCGCGGCGAGCGTCGCCAGGCCGACCGCGCCGGCGCCCGCCAGCACGAGCGCGGCGAGCGGCCGTGCCCGCGGCGCGTCCTCCTCCCCCTCCGCGGGCACGATCAGCCACCACGCCAGGTACGCGAGCACGCCGAGCCCCCCGACGCAGGCGACCGCCGCGAACGCGACGCGCACCGCGGCGACCGGGACGGCGCGGGCCTGCGCGATGCCCGCGCACACGCCGCCGATCCAGCGGCCGTGGGCGGCGCGGGTCAGCGGGGGCGGTGGGGGCACGGCGGGACCGGTCATGGCCCCATGATCGACGCCGAGGCGCCGGCGAGGTAGTCGGAATGGCCCGGACGCGTCTCCGGGATGTCCCGGAGACGTCGCCGGGTACGGTTCCTGACCATCCAGTCAGAAGCGTGCGGAACCGCACACAACCGTGACATCGATCGGTGGAACACTCACTCGTGTCATGACCCTCGCGCCCGAAGCCCCAGCCCATGACGGCCGCCTGATCGGCGAGGCGCCGCCCTCCCCCGCGGGACCCATCGACGCGGCCGAGGCCGCGTCGCTGCCCACGCCGCCGATGATCGACCTGCCGCGCGTGCTGCAGACCCTGCGCTTCAACCAGCGCCAGATCGACTTCGTCTTCGGCGCCCGCCGGCGCCACGGCGAGGTCTTCCGGATGCGCGGCATCGTGCCCGGCGACCCGGTGATCACCTCGCATCCCGATCACGTGCAGTCGCTGTTCAAGGCCAAGCCCGACGACGCGCCGTCGCTGACCGGCGAGTCCCCGCTGCGGCCGATCGTCGGCCCCAACTCGGTGCTGACCTCGGTCGGCCCGCGCCACATGCGCCAGCGCAAGCTCCTGCTGCCGCCGTTCCACGGCGAGGCGATCGACGAGTACGTGTCGATGATCGTCGAGGTCACCGAGCGCGAGATCGCCAAGTGGCCGGTCGGCGAGCCGATCGCGCTGGCGCCGCGCATGCAGGCGATCACGCTCGACGTGATCATGTCGGGGATCTTCGGCATCGAGGGCACGCCGGAGCGCGGCAGCACCGAGCACGCGCTGCGCCGCGCGGTCGTCGGGCTCATCGAGGCCTCGACGTGGAAGACCGCCCAGCTCGCCGAGTTGATGAACATCGGCCGCGACGAGCCGGTCGGCATCACGAAGTTCGGCCTCGGCTTCCTGGACCGCCCGACGTTCAAGATCATCGCCGAGCGCCGCCGCGCGACCGACCTCGAGGACCGCCGCGACATCCTGTCCCTGCTGCTGCAGGCGCGCACCGAGGAGGGCGAGGCCCTCACCGACCAGGAGCTGCGCGACGAGCTGCTGACGCTCGTGCTCGCCGGCCACGAGACGACGGCCAACTCGCTGGCCTGGACGTGGGAGCGCCTGGTCCGCACGCCGGCCGCGCACGACCGCCTGCGCGACGCGGTCCGCGGCGGCGACCAGGAGCTGTCGGACAAGGTCGTCGAGCAGACGATCCAGGAGGGCATGCGCGCCCGGCCGGTCATCCCGATCATCGGGCGGCGCGTCAAGAAGCACTGGCGGCTGGGCGAGTACGCCGTGCCGCCCGAGACGCCGGTGACCATGTCGATCCTCCTGGTCCACCACCGCGAGGACGTCTACCCCGACCCGTTCGCGTTCCGGCCCGAGCGCTGGGAGAACGCCAAGCCCGGCACCTACACGTGGATCCCGTTCGGCGGCGGCATCCGGCGCTGCCTGGGCGCCGCGCTGGCGATGGCCGAGCAGCGCGTCGTGCTGGAGGCGATGGCCCGGCGCCTGGACCTGGCCTACGACACGCCCGAGCCCGAGCGCGCGATCCACCGCAACGTGACGATGATCCCGTCGCGCGGCGCGACCGTGCGGGTGCTCAGCCGCCGCGCCTAGCCGGCGGGCGCGAGGACGACGTCGCGCTCGGCGCTGCCCGGCGCGGCGAAGTCCAACAACCTGGTCGCCTCGTCCGTGAGCGCGGCGACGGCCTCCGGGTCGAAGGCCTCGAACCCGGCGATCGTCAGCGTCGCGGACTTCTTGGTGGCCTTGCCGAGCTTCCAGGTGCCCGCGACGAAGCCGTCGACCAGCACGAGGCCGGCGATGAGGCCGTTCTGGGTCATCACGCGCGGGCGATGCTCGGCGGGCAGCACGCGCGCCGTGTCGGCGTGGGACAGGATCAGGTTGTCGAAGGGGCCGGTGAGGCGCGGCGGCGCGGGCGTGTCGGCCGCGGGGCGCGGCGCATCGGGCAGGTCGAGCAGCTCGCGGCCGTCCTCGTCGGCGAAGACCATCAGGTCGGAGCGCAGCGCCGCGAAGGCCTCGATCACCCCGGCGCGCCGGCCCGACCACTTCTGGAAGTCCGCGGCGCGCGCGGGCCCGAAGGCGGCGAGGTAGCGGCGGATCAGCGGCGCGAGGTCGAGGTCGTCGGGCGCTGGCGGCGTCCGGCCGGTCCACGCCTCCAGCGACGTGTGCGCCGGCGCGCCGCCGCGGCCCCACAGCCCGCGGGGCGGCACCTGCACGAGCGGGACGCGCGCGCGGACCTGCTGCGCGAGCGCCTTCGGATCGGCGTGCGGCCAGCGCGGGCCCAGCTCGGCGGCCAGCTGCGCGAACGTCCGCGGCTGCGCGTCGACCAGCGCGCGCCCGGCGGCCATCACCGCGTCGCCGTCGACGTCGGTGGGCAGCTTCCAGTTGCCGTCGGTGGCGCGCACGATCTCCCGCTGGCCGAGCGCCCGCAGCGCCGGCGCGTCGCGGCCGGAGAGCAGGTGGATCGTGCTGCGCTGCGCGGCGATCCGCACGGCCTCGCGGCGCTCCAGCAGGTCGCTCAGCTCGGCGGCGTCGAAGTTCGCCAGCCGCGCCCAGAGCTGGAAGTACGGGGCCTTGGCGTCCTGGGCCTGAAGGCCACCAAGATGCTCGATCGCCTCCAGCGCGGTCGCGGCACGGCGGGGCCCCAGCAGCCATTGGCGGGCGAGCAGCGCCCGGTTGAGCGCGCGGCGGTCGAGGACGGCGGGCACGGCGGGGACGCTAGCGCCCGCTCGCGTCCCTACTTCCTCTTCTTGGCCTTGGCCAGGGCGACCGTCTTCCTCGCCGTGGCCTTCTTGATGGTCTTGGTCCCGGCGAAGCTCGCGGTCACCGTGCCCTTGCCGCGCGCGGCGGCGCCGCGGGTGAGCGCCTTGGGCAGCGTCAGCGTGACCTTCCAGCGGCCCTTGGCGATCTTGGCCGTCCTCTTGACCTCGATGGTCTTGCGCCCCGCCTTCTGGGCGTAGGTGACCGTGATCGTCCCGGCCGCCTTCGCCGCGATCGTGCCCGACACGGTGACCTTGGCGCCCGTGCGGGTCGCGGCGGTCACCTTCAGCGCGGCAGAGGCCGGCGCGGACTGCGGCGTGGGGTGCGGCGTCGGCGTGGGCTGCGGCGTCGGGCTCGGCGACCCGACGACCGCCGGCGGCGGTCCGGCGGGAACCTCCGGATCGGTGACCGTCAGCGTCCGCGACACCACCGTCCGGTTGTCGTGCGTGTCGGTCGCCGACGCCTTCACGGCGTACGTCCCCGTGGCGGCGTAGACGTGCGTGACCGAGGCCCCCGTCGCGGAGGCGCCATCGCCGAAGTCCCACGTGACCGCCGCGCCCGTCGGGTCGGACACCGACGCGGTGAGGACGACCGGCTTCAGGACGGTCACCGAGTCGGGCACGTCCACCGACAGCGTCGGCCCGGTCACGTCGAGGTAGGCCGTGTTCAGGTCCCAGCTCGTGTTGCCGTCCTGATCGGAGTTCCAGAGCCCGAGGCCGAACATCGCGCCCTCGCCACCGAGCTGGGTGCGGATGGTCTGCACGGCGTAGCCGTCGGACCCGAGCGGGATCCTGGCCGCCTCCAGCGCCGGCCCGAGCGCGCCGCCGGGGGCGATCCGGCGGACCACCATCTGGGCCGTCGACCCGCCGTCGGCCTCCACCCAGGCGGCCAGCACGGTCCCGTCGGGACGCACCCCCAGCGACGGCGCGAGCTGCACCCGCCAGGCCTGCTCGGTGGCCACCGCCACGGGGGAGCCGCCGGACTGCCCCGGCGCGATGAGGTCGAGCCGCAGCGCCCCGGTCACCGTGGAGAGGCTCACGTCGGAGTAGAGCAGCGCCACCGTGCCGTCCGGGCCGACCGCCGCGTCGTACTGCGGCACGTGGCCGCTCCCGCTCGACATGTAGGTGAACGGGCCGCTCGTGAAGCCCGCGCCCGTCAGGGCCCCGTGGACGGGCAGCCGGACGCCGGCGACGAGCGTGGCGAAGGGGTCGCCGGGCGCGTCGGGATCGTGCGTCAGCCAGGCGGCCACAGCGCCGGCGGGTGACGACGCCAGGCGGAAGCTCTCCGATCCGATCCCCGACACCGACGTGGCCGACGACGCCTCGATCGAGCCATGGACGAGGCGCACGACCTTCACCTGGTAGTCCGGCCCCAGCCACCCCACCCACGCGGTCCCGTCAGGCGTCTCGGCGACCTGCATGCCGTTCGCCGCCGTGGACGGCCCGTCCTGGGCCGTGGGGCCGAGGTCCAGCGTCGGGCCGGCGACGCCATCGGGGCCGACGCGGGTCGCGTGGACGACATAGGACCCGGGGGCGGCGCCGGGGCCGGCCCAGGCGACGGTCACGGCGCCGTCCGCGTCGATGCCGACCGCGTAGCTGCCGAAGTGCGCGTCGGCGGAGGTCGTGGTCTCCAGCGTCGTGTCGTGGCGCGGGGTGCCGGTCGGGTCGAGCGTCGCCAGGTGCAGCGAGGCGCGGCCCGATCCGACCGGGGCCGTCCAGGCGACTGCGGTCACGCCGGTGGGCGCCGCCGTCAGGACCGGGACGGCGTTCCGCAGCGCGGCGCCGAGCGACACCGGCGTCGACACCGCGCCGTCCGACGTGACGTGCCGCGTCCACAGCTCGTTGCCCACGCCCCCGCTCCAGGCGATCGTCGCCGACCCGTCGGGCGCGGCGGCGACGTCCCCGGCCTGGGCGCCGAAGGCCGCGTTGACGGCGGGTCCGTTGATCACGGCGTCGGCGTGGGCGGCGGCGACCGGGACGAGCAGGACGGAGGCCGCGGCCGTCAGGGCGGCGGCCAGGCGCGGAACGCGACGACGGAGCGGAATGCTGGACACGGCCGTGCATTCTGGCGATTCGCGCGCCATTGCGCGACGGGACGGTCCGCAAACGCCGCGTCGCGGAGCCATATCCTCATGCGCGTGGCCCTGGCCGAGCTGCACGACCGCCTCGACGAGCTGACGCTGCTCGACGCGCACCGCCTCAAGCGGCGGCTGGACCGCGCGCGCCGTCATCCGGAGGACGAGGCCGCGCTGGAGCGGCTGGACCGCGACTTCGCCAAGGCCGCCGCGCGGATGGAGCGGCGCCGCGCCGCGGTCCCGCGGATCACCTACCCCGAGCAGCTTCCGGTCTCCGCGCGCCGCGACGAGCTGCTGGCCGCGATCCGCGACCACCAGGTCGTCGTGGTCGCCGGCGAGACCGGCTCGGGCAAGACCACGCAGATCCCCAAGGTCTGCCTGGAGCTGGGCCGCGGCGTGCGCGGGACGATCGCCCACACGCAGCCGCGCCGCCTGGCCGCGCGCACGGTCGCCGAGCGGATCGCGTCCGAGCTGGACGTGTCGATCGGCGACGCCGTCGGCTACGCGGTGCGCTTCAACGACCGTACCGGGCAGGACACGCTGGTCCGGCTGATGACCGACGGCCTGCTGCTGGCCGAGATCCAGCACGACCGGCTGCTGCGCAAGTACGACACGATCATCATCGACGAGGCCCACGAGCGCTCGTTGAACATCGACTTCCTGCTGGGCTACCTGCACCAGCTGCTGCCCAAGCGGCCGGACCTCAAGCTCATCATCACGAGCGCGACGATCGACCCCGGGCAGTTCGCCACGCACTTCGGCGACGCGCCGATCGTGGAGGTGAGCGGGCGCACCTACCCGGTCGAGGTCCGCTACAAGGACGACGCGCCCGAGCAGGACCAGCCCGACGCGATCGGCGACGCGGTCGACGAGCTGCTGGCCGAGTCGCGCGACGGCGACGTGTTGGTGTTCTTGAGCGGGGAGCGGGAGATCCGCGACACGGCCGACGTGCTGCGCGGGCGGCTCGGGGACCGCGTCGAGGTCCTGCCGCTGTTCGCGCGGCTGTCGACGGCCGAGCAGCAGCGGGTCTTCCAGTCGCATCGCGCCCGCCGCGTCGTCCTGGCCACCAACGTCGCCGAGACGTCGCTGACCGTGCCGGGCATCAAGTACGTGGTCGACCCCGGCTTCGCGCGCATGTCGCGCTACTCCGCGCGGCTGAAGGTCCAGCGGCTGCCGATCGAGCCGATCTCGCAGGCCTCGGCCGACCAGCGCAAGGGCCGCTGCGGCCGCACGAGCGACGGCATCTGCATCCGGCTGTACTCCGAGGAGGACTTCGCGGAGCGCCCGCGCTTCACCGACCCGGAGATCCTGCGCACGAACCTCGCGTCGGTGATCCTGCAGATGGCCGCGCTGGACCTCGGGGCGGTCAGCGAGTTCCCGTTCCTGGACCCGCCGGACGCCCGCCAGGTCCGCGACGGCGTCAACCTCCTGCACGAGCTGGGCGCGCTGGACCCCGACGCCCCGGCGGGCCAGCGGCTGACGCAGGTCGGCCGCCGGCTGGCGCGCCTCCCGGTCGACCCGCGGATGGCGCGGATGATCCTGGAGGCCGACCGCCTGTCGTGCGTGGAGGAGGTCATCGTCATCGCCGCCGCGCTGTCGATCCAGGACCCGCGCGAGCGCCCCTCCGAGCACCAGGCCCAGGCCGACCAGCAGCACGCGCGCTTCAAGGACGAGCACTCGGACTTCATCGCCTACCTCAACCTGTGGTCCTACGTCCGCGAGCGGCAGCGCGAGCTGACCGGCAACCAGTTCCGCAAGCGGTTGAAGGCCGAGTACCTGCACTTCCTGCGCGTGCGCGAGTGGCAGGACCTCGTCGGCCAGCTGCGGTCGGCGGCCAAGGAGCTGGGCGTCACGCGCAACCAGCAGCCCGCGGAGCCGGGCCAGATCCACACGGCGCTGCTCAGCGGGTTGTTGTCGCACGTCGGGATGCGGGACGCCGCGAAGCGCGAGTACGTCGGCGCGCGCGGCGCGCGCTTCTCGATCTTCCCCGGCTCCACGCTGGCGCGGAAGCAGCCGTCGTGGGTGATGGTCGCCGAGCTGGTCGAGACCGCGCGGCTGTTCGGCCGCACGGCGGCGCGGATCGAGCCCGCGTGGGTCGAGCCGCTGGCCGGCCATCTCGTCAAGCGCACGTACTCCGAGCCGCGCTGGGAGCGCCGTCGCGGCGCGGTCGTCGCCACCGAGCGCGTCACGTTGTACGGGTTGCCGATCGTGGCGGGCCGCAAGGTCGGCTACGCGCAGCTCGACCCCGAGCTGAGCCGCGAGCTGTTCATCCGCCGCGCGCTGGTCGAGCGCGACTGGGACACGCGCCACCGCTTCTTCGCCGACAACGCCCGCGCGCTGGAGGAGGTCGACGTGCTCGAGCAGCGCGAGCGCCGCCGCGACCTGCTCGTCGACGACCAGACGTTGTACGACTTCTTCGACGCGCGGATCCCGGAGTCGGTCGTCTCCGCCCGGCACTTCGACCGCTGGTGGAAGGACGCGCGGCGCTCCGAGCCGGAGCTGTTGACCTACACCTTGGAGCTGCTCGTCCGGCCCGAGGCGCGCGACGCGCTGGCGGGCGCGGGGCGCCCGTCCGCCTGGCGCCAGGGCGACCTCACGTTCCCGTTGACCTACGCCTTCGTCCCGGGCTCCGAGCACGACGGCGTCACCGTCCACATCCCGCTCGCCCAGCTGGCCCAGGTGCGCGACACCGGCTTCGAGTGGCTGGTGCCCGCGTTCCGCGAGGAGCTGGTGACCGCGCTGCTGCGCTCGCTGCCCAAGGAGCTGCGCCGTCCGCTGGTGCCCGTGCCCGAGACGGCGCGGCTGGCCGTCGAGCGGATGAAGCCGCGCTCGGGACCGCTGGCCGAGGTGCTGGCGCGCGAGGTCAGCGCGCTGCGCGGAACGCTGATCCCGGCGGGGGCGTTCGACGCCGCCTCGCTGCCCGACCACCTCAAGATGTCGTTCTCGGTCGCCGACGAGACCGGCGCGGTCGTCGCGCACGGCACCGACCTCGCGCAGGTGCGCGAGCAGGTCCGCCCGCGGCTGCGCGAGGCGCTGTCGGCCGCGACCGCGCGCTTCGAGCACACGGGCCTGACGGCGTGGTCGATCGACGTGATCCCGCGCGAGATCAAGCTGCCGCAGGCGGGCGAGGCGGGCCGCGCGTTCCCGGCGCTGATCGACCGCGGCGACACGGTCGACGTGCGCATGCTGGAGTCCCGCGCCGCCCAGGACGCCGCGATGCGCACCGGCACGCGCCGCCTGCTGCTGCTCACGATCCCGTCGCCCGCGAGGTGGGTCATCAGCCGGTTGGACAACAGGGCGCAGCTGACGCTGGCCACCGCGCCGCACGGCTCCCTGGCCGCCGTGGTCGACGACGCGGCCACCGCCGCGGCCGAGGCGCTGATGGACGAGGCCGGCGGCCCGGCCTGGGACGCCGCGGGCTTCCGGCGGCTGCGCGACCACGTCGCCGGCTCGCTGGCCGAGCGGACGCTGCGGCTCATGCGCGACGTCGTGGAGACGCTCGCCGCCCGCGCCGACCTGCACCGCCGCATGGAGTCGATGGTCGCGCCGCCGCTGCGCGACGCCCGCCAGGACGTCGCCGAGCAGCTCGGCTCGCTCGTCTTCGCCGGCTTCGTGACCGCGACGGGCGCCGCCCACCTGCCCGACCTCCCCCGCTACCTGCGCGCCGCCGACCGGCGCCTGGAGAAGCTGTCCAACAACGTCGCGGTCGACCGCGACCGGATGGCGGCGATCCGCGAGCTGGAGGCGGAGGTCCGCGCGTCGCGCTCGCCGCACGCGCGCGAGGCCTGGTGGATGGCCCAGGAGCTGCGCGTGGCGCAGTTCGCCCAGGTCGTCGGCGTCAAGGGCCAGCCGAGCGCCAAGCGGATCCGCAAGCTCCTCGGCTGAGACGGCGACGACATGACCTCGGAGGTCATCGACCCCGGCGCGGACGCCGCGCAAGATGGGGTCCATGATCGAGACCGAGAACATCACCGACGTCGTCGAGACCTACCTGGCCGCCTGGAACGAGCGCGTGCCGGAGCGCCGCCGCGCGCTCGTGGCCGAGGTCTTCGCCGACGACGCCACCTACGTCGACCCGGCCCGCTCGGGCACCGGCGCCGACGGCATCGACGCGATGATCGCCGGCGCCCAGGAGCAGCACCCGGGCGTCGAGCTGATCCTGGCCGGCGCGCCCGACCACCACGGCGCGCACGTGCGCTTCACCTGGCACCTGCGCCCGGCCGGGACCGACACGGTGGCCATGATCGGCCACGACTACGCGTCGGTCGCCCCGGACGGCCGGCTCAAGGACGTGGTCGGGTTCGTCGAGGTCCCCGAGGCCACCGCGGCCTAGGGATCCAGCCCGGCACCTCCCGCCGGTAGGCCTCGAACGCGGGGCCGTGCCGGCGGGCGAGCATGGGCTCCTCGACCAGCGCGCTCAGCGTCGCCATCGCCGCCAGGTAGGCGGCGGCGCCGACCAGCAGGACCGGCTGCGCGAAGGCCAGCGCCTCCCCCACGACGATCGTCGCCGTCGCGACGTACATCGGATGGCGCACGACCCCGAAGACGCCGCCGCGCATCAGGTCCCGGGCGGGCGCGGCAGGCGACGGCGTGCCGCGCCCCTCGCGCGCGAAGCGGCGGAAGACGTCGAGCAGCACCGCGACCCCGAGCACGATCAGCAGGACGCCGAGCGCCCGGACCGCGAACGGCCAGTCGAGGTCGCTGCCGGCCACGCGCACGAGCAGGTACGGGCCGACGACGGCCTCCAGCCCGGGGCCGACGAGCGCGAAGGTGAGGTTGCCGACGACGGTGCGCATCCTGCCGCGGATCTTGCCGGACGGCGGGTCTCGTACGCTGCGCGGGCGATGAAGCACTTCCTGCGACCGCTGTTCGACCGCGTCGTGATCAAGGAGCTGGAGCCCGAGCGGTTCCGGCGCTCCGGCCTGCTGGTGCCCGCCGGCTCCAACGAGCCGCCGCCCCAGCACGGCATCGTGCTCGCGGTCGGCCAGGGCCTGGACTGGTGGGAGCACGTCGGCTTCCGGATGCCGATCCGCCCCGGCGACCACGTGGTCTTCCCGGCGTCGGCGGGCGCGTGGGTCGAGGTCGACGAGGAGCGCCTCCTGGTGTGCCGGGTCGGTGAGATCCTGGGCGTGCTGGACGAGGTGACCGAGTCGACCGACGACCCGGTCACGCCGGCGTGACCGCGCGCTGACCGGCGGGACGGCGACGGGCCGCGGCCGCCGTCAGGGACGCGCGCCGGCGCGCGCCGCCGCGGCGCCGCCCAGGGCACGGCCGGCGGCCAGCGCGGCCGCCGGGGCGGCGCCGTCGCGCCACGCCGCCAGCCAGCCGGCGGCGAAGGCGTCGCCGGCGCCGGTGGTGTCCACCACGTCCACGCGGTCCTCGGGCGCGTCCCGGACGGCGTCGCGGCCGTCGGTCCACACCGAGCCCCCGGCGCCGAGCGTGACGACGACCTCGCGCGCGCCGGCCGCGGCCACCAACGCGCGCGCCGCGGCCTCGGGGTCGTCCGCGCCGGTCAGCACCCGCGCCTCGTCGAGGTTGGGCAGCAGCGCGTCGACGCCGCGCACCCACTCCAGGAAGCGCGCCGCCCCGCACGCCCGCAGCGGCGCGGCCGAGGCCGGGTCGACCGAGATCGTCATGCCCGCCTCGCGCGCGTGGTCCAGCGCGGCCAGCCCGGCCGCGCGCGGGCCCTCGTGCAGCAGCACGTAGCCGCTCAAGTGCAGGTGGTTGCCTTGGGCGAACAGCGACGCGGGCAGGTCGTCGGGCGCCAGCGCGAGGTTCGCGCCGCGGTCGGGCAGCATCGTCCGCTCGCCGTCGGCCCCGATCACGACCACGCACGTGCCGGTCGGGCGCTCGTCGTCCAGCGTGACGTGCGCGTCGACCCCGGCGGCGCGCAGCTCGTCCACCGAGCCGCGTCCGGCGAGGTCGTCGCCCGCGCGCGCGACCAAGGCAACCTCCTTGCCTTGCGACGCCAGCCACGCCGCCACGTTGGCGGCCGCGCCGCCGCCGGTCCAGCGCACGCGCGCCTCGGTGTCCGACGCGTGCGCCAGCGGCGCGGCGGCCGCCGCGACGACGTCGACCATCAGGTCGCCGACGGCGACGACCGTCATCCGCGCGCGGCCGCCTCCGCCGCCGCGATCGCGCCCGCCAGCCGGGCGTTCGACACCACCAACTCGACGTTGGCTCGCAGCGACTCGCCGCCGGTGCCCTCGTGGAAGGCCGCCAGCAGGAACGGCGTCACGTCGCGCCCGCGCACGCCCTCGGCCGCCGCCGCGGCCAGCGACTCGCTCAGCACGCGCTCGTGCAGCGCCGGGTCGAGCTGGCGGTCCTCGGGCAGCGGGTTGGCGATGACCAGCGCGCTGCCGGCCAGCCCGAGCGTCTCGCGCTGCGCCAGCACGGCGGCGATCTCCTCCGGCGTGTCCAGCCGCCACGGCAGCGTGTGGCCGGAGTCGGTCAGGTAGAAGGCCGGGAACCGCTCGGTGCGGTAGCCGGCGACGCCGATGCCCAGCGTCTCCAGGCGCTCCAGCGTCGCGGGGATGTCGAGGATCGACTTCACGCCCGCGCAGACCACGCAGATCCGCGTGCGCGCCAGCGCGACGAGATCGGCGGACTCGTCCCACGTGTCGGCCGCCTCGCGGTGCACGCCGCCCAGGCCGCCGGTGGCGAACAGGCCGATGCCCGCCTGCCCGGCGAGGTGCGCGGTGGCCGCGACGGTCGTGGCGCCGGTGGCGCCGCGCGCCGCCGCGATCGGCAGGTCGCGCGAGGAGCACTTGACGACGTCGTCGCGGGTGGCGATCGCCTCCAGCGCCGCGTCGTCCAGCCCGACGCGCACGACGCCGTCGACCAGCGCGATCGTCGCCGGAACCGCCCCGCCCTCGCGGACCGCGTCCTCGATCTGGCGGGCGATCTCGGCGTTCTGCGGCCGCGGCAGGCCGTGGCTGACGATGGTGGACTCCAGCGCGACGACGGCCTGGCCGTCCTGGAGCGCCTGCGCGACTTCGGGTGCGACGTTGATCATGAGCCTCCGAAAGTAGCGCCCGCCGGCGCTTACCGGCGGCTCGCGTCGGGCAGCGTGATGGGCATGGACGGCTACGCCGACCGGGCCGAGGCGGGGCGCCGCCTGGCGCCGGGGATCGTCCGCGCGCTGGGCCCGGACGCGGCGACGCCGCTCGTGCTCGGCCTCCCGCGCGGCGGCGTGCCGGTCGCCGCGGCGGTCGCCGAGGCGCTCGACGCGCCGCTGGACGTCCTGCTCGTCCGCAAGCTCGGCGTCCCCCGCCACGCCGAGCTGGCCTTCGGCGCGATCGCCTCCGGTGGCGCGCGCGTGCTCAACCCCGACGTGGTCGCCCTCGCGCGCCTCGGCGACGACGACATCGCGAGCGTGACCGCGACCGAGGAGCGCGAGCTGCGCCGCCGCGAGCACGCCTACCGCGGCGACCGCCCGCCGCCGCGGCTCCGTGGCCGCACCGTGGTCGTCGTGGACGACGGCCTCGCGACCGGCGCGACGATGCGCGCCGCCGTGCTCGCGCTGCGCGCGCTGGACGCCGCCCGCGTCGTGGCGGCCGCCCCGGTCGGCAGCGACGAGGCCTGCGCGCTGGTCGCCGAGGAGGCCGACGCGCTCGTCTGCCCGCTGGTCCCGGACCGCTTCCGCGCGGTCGGCCTCTGGTACGAGGACTTCGGCGAGGTCGGCGACGACGACGTGCGGCGCGCGCTGCGGTCGTTCGCCCACGGCGGTCGCTGAGCCAACGTCCTGGGCGTGACCGTGGGATTTCAGGTCTGCCGCACGCGGCCGACCATCCGGGTGGACATGGCCCGCATTCTCGTAGTGGACGACGCCGCCTTCATGCGTCGCATGGTGATCGACGTCCTCCAGGGCGGGGGTCACGAGGTCATCGGCGAGGCGGCCAACGGCAACGAGGCGCTCCAGCGCTATCAGGAGCTGCGTCCCGACGTGATGACGCTCGACATCACGATGCCGGAGAAGGACGGGCTCACCGCGCTCAAGGAGATCATCGCGATCGACCCGGGCGCCAAGGTCGTCATGTGCTCCGCGCTCGCGCAGGAGTCCAAGGTCCTGGAGGCCGTCAAGGCCGGCGCCAAGGACTTCATCGCCAAGCCCTTCCAGGCGCAGCGCGTGCTGTCGGCGATCGAGAAGGTCGTGGCGTAGCCCTCGGGCTCACGTCCACGCCGCGAACGCGAGCAGCCGCGCCTCCATCCCCGGCGCGCCGCGCCCGGCCAGCACGCACGTGTGCCCGGCCTGCCTCCAGGTGACCACGGTCGCGTTGCCCCGGCGGACGACCGCGTAGCGGACGCCATCGCGCGTCACCCATCGCGCCGCCGCCGGCTCGTCCAGCGGCTTGCCGTCCACGATCGTGTAGCCGACGTCGCCCTGCGGCCCGCGGTAGGTCACGGTCGTCGCGTCGCGCCCCGAGATCGTGTCGGTCCGACGGCCCACGGCCCTCCACCCCGACCACGCGTAGGTGTAGTTCGGGAAGCGGATGCCCCCGACGCCCGCGTCGATGACATAGGCGTTGGACGGGTCGACCGCCGGCGCCGGCTGCGTCGGGCGCGACAGCGCCAGCGCGGCGGCGTCGCCGACCGTCGGCGCGGCGCCGCCCCCGGCGACCAGCACGACGGCGACCACGACGGCGGCCAGCGCGCCCAGCGCCCCGGCGGGCAGCACGAGCCGCCGCCGCCGCGCGGGCGCCGCGCGTCGCTCGTCGACGCGCAGCCGCAGCGACGCGGGCGCCTCGATGTCGCCGGTCAGCTCGCGGATGCGCTCGCCGAGCGCGGCGCCGCGCTCGCGGTCGCGCTCGCGCGGATCGGTGGGTCGGTCGTCGGGTCGGTCGGTCATCGTGGGCGGTGCCGCGGGGCGGCGGTCGTGGTGGACGGGCTCGGAGCGCGGGACACGGCGAGGTTCTCGGCCAGGCGCGCGCGGCCGCGGTGCAGACGGGTGGTGATCGTGGCCTCCTTGGCCCGCAGCGCGCGGGCGGCCTCGCGGTAGCTGAGGCCGACGATGTCGATGGCGACGACCGCGTCGCGCTGGTCGCCGGGCAGCGCGGCGATCGCGGCCAGCAGCTCGGCGACCTCCAGCGCGGCCTCGGGGTGGCGCGGGTCGCCGGGCCGGGCCAGGCCGTCGCGCTCGGCGTCCAGCTCGACCGGCGCGGGCCGGCGGCGCTCGCTGCGGACGCGGTTGAGGAACGTGTTGCGCAGCACGCGCAGCAGGTAGGCGAGGTCGTCGTCGTGGCGCAGGAACCGCGGGCGGGCCAGGACGCGCGCGTAGGTCTCCTGGACGAGGTCCTCCGCGTCGGCGCGGTGCCCGCCGCAGAGCGCGAGCGCCGCCCGGTAGAGGCGATCGAGGTGATCGCCGAGGTGCTGAGGATCGAGCGGCCGCGATCGCTCTTCGGGCACGCAGCCGACGGTAACCGCGAGCGCGCTCGGCGTCGAGGTGCTCACCGGACGGTCAGGGTGCCCTTCATCCCGGCCTGGCGGTGTCCGTCGACCGGGCAGTAGAACGTGTACGTGCCGGGCTTGAGGTCGGCGGTCACCGTCGACGTCCCGCCGGGCTGGACGGTCCGGCCGTCCTGGTCGACGCCGTGGCCCTCGATGGCGATCGCGTGCGGCAGCGAGTCGCCCGACGGGTTGGCCATCGTGATCGTGACGTGGCCCGCCTTGGCGCTCAGCGTCTTCTTGGTGAACGAGAGCCCGCCCTGCTCGTCGGCGGCGAGCGTGAGCTGCGCGCCGGAGCCGGCGCCCGACGGCGACGAGGCGGTGGTCGACGCCCGCGTCGCCGTCGTTCCGGCCGCCGCGGGCGCAGCGGTGGTCTTGGTGCTGTCGCCGCTGCTGCCGCACCCGGCGGCCAGGGCGCCGGCCGCGGTGACGGCGGCCAGCGGGGTCAGAAGGCGGGTCATGGCAGGCAAGACCCCGCCGCGGCCGATTCCTTCCCGTCGGTCCTCAGCCGATGACGTGGGCGTCGTCGAACGCCGCCCAGGCGCGCGCGCCGATCACCAGGTGCGTCGCGTCGGACGTGGGCACCTCGGCGACGAGGCCGCCGACGCGCACGCGGGCGCGCGGGCCCTCGTCCTCGATCGCCTCGATCAGCCCCGGGACCGACCACTTCGCGCTGGGCTCCACGAGCGTGACCCGGACGTCCCACGGCTGGACGGCCAGGACCGCGCCGCCGGGCGCGACGCCGCGCACGACGTTGGCGCCCGTGAACGTCGCCACGAACGGGTCGGCGGGCGCGCGCAGCAGCTCGGCGGGCGTGCCGACCTGGCGCAGCCGCCCCTCGACGATCACGCCGATGCGGTCGGCCAGCGCGAGCGCGTCGCGGTGGTCGTGGGTGACCAGCAGCGCCGGGATCGTCAGCTCGCGCAGCATCGCCGCCAGCTCGCCGCGGACGACCGCACGCGTGTGGGCGTCCAGCGCCGACAGCGGCTCGTCGAGCAGCAGCACGCCGGGATCGCGGGCCAGCGCGCGGGCCAGCGCGACGCGCTGGCGCTCGCCGCCGCTCAGGCGCGGCGGCCGCTCGTCGGCCAGCGGCGCGATCCCGAAGCGCTCCAGCAGCTCCCGCGCGCGCTCCGGCGTCCCGCCGAACGCGACGTTCCGCAGCACGGTCAGGTGCGGGAACAGCGCGTGGTCCTGGAAGACCAGGCCGACCGCGCGGCGCTCGGGCGGCAGGCGGACGCGGCGCGCGGCGTCGAACCAGACGTCGTCGTCGAGCGCGATCCGCCCCGCGTCGGGATGCAGCAGCCCGGCGACCGCGCGCAACACGGTGGACTTGCCCGCCCCCGACGGCCCGACGAACGCGACCGTCTCCCCCGCCGGGACGCTCAGGCCGACGCGGAGCGCGTAGGCCCGAAGGGCGACGGCGATGTCGAGGTCGAGCTGCGCCATGTGGCGAGCATCTTGACGCCCAGCAGCACCGCGCCGCTCAGCGCCACGAGCAGGATGCCGATCGCCAGCGCGGCGTCGAAGTTGGACTCGAGCTGGTCGTAGATGCCGAGCGTGAGCGTCTGCGTCTCGCCGCGCACGCTCCCGGCGAAGACGATCGTCGCGCCGAACTCCCCCACCCCGCGCGCGAACGCCAGCACCGCGCCGGCGGCCAGGCCGGAGGCGGCCAGCGGCAGGTCGATGCGCCGGAACGTCCGCCACGGCGAGGCGCCGAGCGTGCGCGCCGCGGCCGGCAGCTGCGGGTCGACGGCGGCGAACGCGGCGATCCCCTGGCGCACGTAGAACGGCGCGGCGACGAACGCGACCGCGAGCACGACCGCCCACTGCGTGAACGGCAGGATGATCCCGGCGTTGGCCAGCGCGTCGCCGAACAGCCCGCCGCGGCCGAAGGCGGCCAGCAGCGCGATGCCCGCGACGGCCGGCGGCAGGACCAGCGGCAGCTCGACCAAGGTGATGATGAACGTCCGTCCCCGGAAGCGCCGCCGGGCGAGCAGGAACGCGGTCGGCGTCCCGAGCAGCAGGATCAGCGCGTCGGCGATCAGGTTGGTCTTCAGCGTCACCTTGATGGCGTCGGTGACGACCGGGTCGCCGAGCAGGTCGGGGACGTCGGTCAGCGGGACCTGCGTGAACAGCGCGATCAGCGGCAGCGTCAGGAACGCGAGCGCCAGGGCGGCGCTCGCGATCACGACGACGTCGAACGCGCGGCCGCGCACCCGGCCGCGCCTAGCCCCGCGGCGGCAGGCCGAACCCGTAGCGCTTGAGGATCGTGCGCCCCGCCCCGCCGACGACCTTCTTGATGTAGGCCTCGGCCTCGGCGGTGTCCGCGCCCGGCCGCTTGACCGCGCAGATCTGGTAGCGGACCGCGGGCTGCGCCCACTTCGGCACGCGGATCTCGATCGTCCGCCCGCGCGTGGAGAGCGCGTCGGTGTGGTAGACGAAGCCCGCGTCGGCCGAGCCGAGCGCGACCTTGGTCAGCACCGAGGTGACGTCCTTCTCCTGGCTGATCGTGTTCGTCTGCAGGATCGAGGAGAGGTGCAGGCGGCGCAGCAGCAACCTGGTGTAGTTGCCGATCGGGACGCCGGCGGTGCCGATCGCGATGCGCTTGCCGCTGCCGCGCAGCGAGTACACCGACTTGACGCCCGCCGGGTTGGCCTTCGGGACGACCACCACCAGGATGTTGGTCGCGAACGTCACCGGACGCGTGCAGCGGCCCTCGTTGAACAGGGCCTGGGCCTCGGTCGGGCTGGCGGACGCGAAGACGTCGGCGGGCGCGCCGCGCTCGATCTGGGTCTGCAGCGTGTTGGAGCCGGCGAAGTTGTACTTCGGCGCGCCGTCCAGCGCCGGGAAGGCGTTGTTCAGCGACGCGGCGGCGTAGACGGTCGGCGCGGCCGTGGCGGCGGCGGGCGCCGCCGCGGCGAGGGCGACGGTCGCGCTCGCGGCGAGCAGGAGGTTTCGGGTGCGCATCAGGACGTGGGGTAGTTGGGGGCCTTGATGAACGTGTCGAGCTCGTCGCCGGCGGCGTCGAGGTCGAACGGCACCGGCAGGCCGGTGACCGGCGGCAGCTTGGCCGCCGCGCGGGCGATCGTGAGCTGCTGGCTGTCGGTGGACAGCACGCGGGCGAGCAGCAGGCGGGTCGAGCCGTCGGCCGTCGACGCCAGCGCGCCGACCAGCGTCCGGACGAGCATCGTCTCGATCCGCACGCCGACCGCCGGCGTCAGCTTCCTCGGCAGGTCGATCACGAAGTCGTCGCTCTGCGGCGCGTCGGCGCCGAGCGCCGCGATCAGCTTGGCCACGACCGCGGTCTTGCGCTTCGCCGCCGCGGCGTCGCCCGCGCGCTTCCAGTAGGCGGCCGAGACCGACTCGGCGATCGCCGCGAACTGGACGTAGCCGACGTCGTCGCCCTCGGGCGTCGGCGCCGGGAGCGCGGCCCGGGCCGCGCCGGCGGGCAGCAGGACCCCGGCGGCCGCGACCGCGCCACCGCGCAACAGCATGCTTCGCGTGACGCCGGTGTCACGCTGCTCACCTATGCATTGCCTAGGAAGGTTCACGTGCGGCATCCTACCCCTCGATGTCCCGGGTCGTGCTCGTACTTGTCACCCTCCAACTCACCGCCGCGCTGCTGGCCGGCTGCGGCAACGACGCCGAGTCGTCCTCCGGCGCGCCCCGGGGCGTGGCCGCGCTGAAGGGCGATCCGGCGCTGGCGCGGGCGCCCAAGCGGCCGGGCGAGCTGCTGTTCCGCGCGAGCGCGTCGCCCCAGACCGAGGGCCCGGTCACGCTCGACGGCCGCTACACCGTGCGCTTCGAGCAGTACGCGCCCGAGGACCCGCACCTCGACTTCACGACGCAGACCGCGTTCGTCGCCGACCTCCAGACGCCGTCCGGGCGCCCCGCCCAGCACCTGTTCAGCGCCGCGCGATCGTCCGGAACCAAGACCATCACCGCGCACGGCCGCTACCTCGTCGACGTCTCGTTCGGCGACTTCCCGTACGTGCTTCGCTTCACGCCCGCGGGCGGATAGCGTCTGCGCATGGAGAACATGGTGCGCATCGGCGCCGCGGCCGCGGCGCTCGGCCTGAGCGTGGACACGCTGCGCCGCTGGGAGCGCGACGGCCGCATCGCCTTCGAGCGCCACGGCGGCCAGCGCTACCTCCGCGCCGAGGATCTCGCGCGCCTGCTGCGCGAGCGCTCGGCGCACGACCACACCAGCGCGCGCAACCGGATGGCGGGCGTCGTCGTCGCCGTCCAGCGCGACGGCGTGATGGCGCAGGTCGACCTCGCCTGCGGCCCGTTCCGCGTGGTCTCGCTGATGTCGCGCGAGGCGGTGGACGACCTCGGGCTGCGCCCGGGGATGACCGCGACCGCGGTGATCAAGGCCACCAACGTGATCGTCGAGCGCGGCTGATCCCCTACAACTGCCCGTGGTTGGGCGGCTGCACGCCGGCCAGCGCGTGGGCGGCGATGTGGTGGTACTTCCAGTCCAGCGGGTCGTGGACCGAGTGGGTGCGCGCGTTGCGCCAGTGGCGGTCGAGGTCGTACTCGGAGGCGGTCGACGACGTGCCGCAGAGCTGGAACAGCTCATCGGCGACCGCGACGGCGACCTCCGAGGCGTAGGCCTTGGCGCCGGCGACGGCCAGCGAGCCGCGCGCGGCGGCCGCCTCGTCGGCCGGGACCAGCCCGACCTCCTCGAGCACCGCGGCCGCATCGGCCAGCAGGACCTCGGCGGCCCGCACGCGCGTCGCCGCCCGGCCGTAGCGGTGCAGGACGTGCGGGTCGTCGGCCGCGGCCGTCGCGCCGACCGCCTTCGCCGCCTCGGTCGACGGCCGCGCCTGGTCCTTCAGGTAGGTCGTGGCGTCGCGCAGCGCGCCGCCGGCGATCCCGGCCTCGATCGCCGCGTGCGTGAGCTGCGCCCGCGCGCCGAGCTGCTGCGGGACCTCGTAGGCCCGCGCGTAGTCCACCAACAGCGCGGGATCGACCGCGACGTCCTCGAAGCGCGTCGTCCCGCTGATCGTCGCGCGCTGGCCGATGACGTCCCAGTCGGTGTCGACGGTCACGCCGGGCGCGTCGCGCGCGACGAACGCGGCGACGAGGCGGTCGCTCCAGTCCAGCGCGCTGACCGCGATCCAGCGCGAGGTCAACGCGCCGGTGCAGTAGTACTTGGTGCCGTTGAGAACGCCGGCGGCGTCGACGCGGGTCTCGAGGTCCTGGGCGTGCGTGCCGCCGCGCTCGGCCAGCGCGTTGCCGATCCGGGCGCCGGCGAGCACGTCGCCGAGGATCCGCGCGCGCTGCTCCGGGCTCCCCCACACGGCCAGCACATCGACGAAGAGGTAGTGCGCCTGCGGGATCTGGGCGATGGCCGGGTCGACCGCCGCGATCACGCGCGTGACCTCGGCCAGCGTGCGCGGGCCGAGCCCCGGCCCGCCGTCCCGCGTCGGGACCGTGAACGCCAGCAGCCCGGAGCGGTCGAGGACGCTCAGCGCCCGGGCGGGGACGGACGCGGCGCCCGCGCGATCGCGCTCGACGACGCCGTCGGTGAGGGCCTCGGCCACCGCGTGGGCGGCGGCGACGGCGTCCTCGTGCGTGGTCAGCAGCGGCGGTACGGCGGCGGCACGGACGGTCACATCGCTCAGGATGCCACCGCGACCGGGCCGGGGTCCACCACCAGCCCGCGGCGGCGCAGCTCCGGGATCACGCCTTCGCCCACGCGATAGGCCTCTTCCAGGTGCGGATAGCCGGAGAGGACGAACTCGTCGATGCCGAGGTCGTGGTACTCCTCGATGCGGTCGGCGACCTCCTGGTGGCTGCCGACCAGCGCCGTGCCGGCGCCGCCGCGGACCAGCCCGACGCCCGCCCACAGGTTCGGGGCGATCTCCAGCGCGTCGGTGCGCCCGCCGTGCAGCGCGGTCATGCGCCGCTGGCCCTCGGACTGCGAGGCGCGCTGGACCTCCTGGGCGCGCGCGATCTCGGCCGGATCCAGGCCGGCGAGCAGGCGGTCGGCCTCCGCCCACGCCTCCTCGGAGCGGTCGCGCGCGATCGCGTGCAGGCGGATGCCGAACCGCAGCTCGCGCCCGACGCCCGCGGCGGCGTCCCGGACGCGGTCGAGCTTCTCGGCGACCTGCTCGGGCGGCTCGCCCCACGTGAGGTAGACGTCGGCGTGGCGCGCGGCCACGTCGATCGCCTCCGGGGACGAGCCGCCGAGGTAGATGTCCGGCCACCGCGGCGGGGACACCAGCCTCGCGCCCTGGATGTCGTAGTACTTGCCTTCGTAGTCCACCGTCTCGCCGGTCCACAGCTCCCGCACGACGTGCAGGAACTCGGCGGCGCGGGCGTAGCGCTCGCGCTTGCCGGCGTGGTCGCCGAAGCGCCGCTGCTCGGCGTCGTCGCCGCCGGTGACGACGTTCAGCAGCAGGCGGCCACCGGAGATCCGCTGGAAGGTGGCCGCCTGCTGCGCGCTCAGCGTCGGGGACTGCAGGCCCGGCCGGAACGCCACCAGGAAGCGGAAGCGCTCGGTGACCTGCGTCAGCCCCGCCGTGAGCACCCATCCGTCCTCGCACCAGCTGCTGGTCGGCGTCAGCGCCGCGTGGAACCCGAGCTGCTCGGCCGACCGGGCGATCTGCCCGATGTAGCCGACGTCGGGCGCGCGCTCCACCCCGTTCTCGGTGACGCGCGAGCCGGTCACGCCGACGGCGTTGCCGAGCGAGAGGTCGGCGCGCGAGTCGCCGTTGGTGGGCAGGAACCAGTGCAGGACGATGGGCAAGTGAAGGACCTTGGGTCGGTCGGGGCTCCACGCCTCCGACCTTCTGCATAACTTTGGTAGACATTACCACGAATGCCTACCGCCTCCCCCACCCTGACCGTGCTCCTCGGCAGCGTCACGCCGCCCGGCCGCCTGCATCGCGCGATCTCGACCGCGACGGAGCGCGCGACCGCGCGGCACGCCGGATCGACGATCGCCACCTTCGACCTGGCCGAGCTGCAGATCCCGTTCGCCGACGGCACGCCGCCCGCCGGCGACACCGCCCGCGTGGTCGCGTCGGTGACCGACGCCTCCGCCGTCCTGCTCGCCACGCCCGTCTACCGCGGCTCGCCGACCGGCGCGCTGAAGAACCTCCTCGACCACCTCCCGGTCCCCGCCCTCCGCGACACCCCCGTCGCCATCGCGACGATGGGCGCCGGCGACCACCACTACCTCGGCGCCGACCGCCACCTGCGCGACATCCTCACCTTCTTCGGCGCGCTCACGACCCCGACGTCGGCGTACCTGACGTCCCGGGACTTCGCCGACGGCGTGCCGTCCGACGACGCGCTGGCGCGGCTGGACGCGCTGATCGACTCACTGCTGCGCCTCACCGCGCTCGCGAGCGACGGCCGGGCCTTCGGGCCGCCGCCGATCGGGGCGGGGCGCGGCTGAGCAGCCACGCGCAACGGGCGGGACGACGACCGTCGCCCCGCCCGCCGTTGCTGCTTCTGCGCCGCGCGCCTAGCGCACGCGCAGCGAGTTCGGCGCGTTCGTCCGCGCCGTCGCCACGCCGCGCGCGTCGATCTTCACGCGCTTCCACTTCGTCGACGCGGTCACGGCCGTCGGCCTCGTCGAGGCCGGGCCCTCGATCTCCGCCGCGGTCTTGCCGTCCGGGACGACCAGCGTCTCCTTCGTGCGGCCCTTCGCGTCCATCAGCCCGATCGCCAGACCGTGCTCTGCCGCGAAATCGGTCGGCACGCAGCTGGTCCCCCAGCCGTAGCCGGTGTCGTTGACCGCGATGCAGACGTAGCCGTTGCCCGGAATCACCCAACCGTCACCCGTCGGCGTCGAGATCTTCCGCGCCAGCGCCGCGTTCCGCCCGTACCGCCCGGAGGAGCCGACCTGCGCGACCACGTCCGCCGGCATCACCGACGGCGCGACGTCCCGCAGCACCTTGAACGCCGCCTTCGCCTGCGGCTGGACCGCGGCGATCGGCGACGGCGACGGCGCCTGAAGCGCACCCGGCACCTGCACCCCGCTGGGAGCCTCATCGCCATTGGCCAAGGCCACGCCGACCGAGCCGGCCGCGATCACGCCCACGAGGGCGACCACCCGCCGCGCGCTCAGCATGCCGCCGTGGTGTCGATGTAGGCCCACATCGGCAAAGAGCTGTAGAGCTCAGCGTTCATGGCCATTCCTCCAAGCGGGTTTCCCGTGGCATAGGAGTGACACGCGCTCCCATACCCCGTGAGGTAGCTCCCATAGAGCGTCCAGCCGCCGGGAACATGTGCTGCCGCAGCAACCCACGCCGGGCCAACACCGAAGGTCGCGGTGTAGGACTGAGCCATCGACGGGTAGCTCGGCCCGGCGGTCTGCTGCTGCTGCGACAGAACGCCTTCGAAGTACTTGTACGAGTACGCACGTGCACTTGTCAGCGGCGCAGCCATCGACATCACGCCCGCGAGCATCAGCGCGATCAACAACATCACATCCCTTCGCGCACGAAGGGATGTGGATTCCTGGCTCAAGGCCACGGTCATCCAAGACTCCTGACTTCGTTGGACATTGCCTTGGCGACCGGCCACCAACAACGGTCGCGTCGCCAGGCAGCCACCCAAGCACGCTGAGCATCCCTGAGCGGCTGCCATGGAGAATTTGCGACGCTTCGAGTGGAAAACCTGTCGAGCGTCAGTGAGTAGTACCGATCAATGATGTTGAACTCACCAGATCGTGAGCGTCCGCACAAGACGCAAGGTCTGCGATCTGCCCAAAGCCGAAGTCAGCGCTTCGGCGTGAACGCGCGACGCGTAGGGGGCACACGTCGGCGTGGGACGGGCGGCAACGCGGTCCGCGAGCGCAGCGATCCGCGGGTCCGTGCCGGGCGGTGGCGTCCATATGACGCCGTACACACGACAGGAAGGCTGGTGGAGCGCCGGGGACTGGCCTCAAGGCCGGTACCAAGCTTCACGAACGCTTGGTCCGCCTCACGCGTCGGGGGCTTGGCACGCGCCGCGTGAGGCGTGGGCGCGTCAGGTCACCGCGCGCGAGACGACCGCCCGGCCAGGGCGCGAGTGACGCACGAAAGAGGACGGACAACCCAGGAAGCCTGCCCTCGGGGGTGGGCAGGCTCCCCGGTGATGTCCTTCCTTCCGCGGTGCCCGAACCGGGTGGCGCCCCACGCGCCTATGTGTGGCCGGGCGGGCGGAAGGACTGCTGCGAGGTTGGACTCGTGCCGGTCCAGACACGATCCCGTCTCTCAGCCGGTATGACACCAGACCGATCGACCGCTGTCAACTGGGAATTCGCGTGTTTCTATGGCTCGGCGCGCAACTGCGGGAACGCCGTCGACGAGCCCGGGAAGTTGCCCTGCACCTTGCAGGTCGGAGCGGCCACGGCGTTGCGATCCGACGTCCGGAACGCGAGGCCCTGGATGAGCGGCGCAAGCTCCGCGGGCTCAGCCGTCGTCGGGATGTCCGGGCTGCCCGACGGACACGGCCCGTCGCCGAAGATGCTGCCTCCGGACTTCAGCCGGTCCACCAGCGTGCCCGGTGCCGTGTACGGGTTGACCCGCGACGACCCGATCTGACGCGGGTAGTAGGTCAGCGACTCCGGGTTGATCGTCAACGACGCGCGCAGGTAGTGGATGAAGCCCGTACCACGGGCCAATTCGTCGTGGCCGATCTCGTAGGCGTTGCTGGCACCGGTGAGGTTCGCCATCGCGCCGGTCAACTCGTGCTTGCTCTTGGCGAGCTGGCCGATCGCCGGGTTCACGTTGCGCAGGAACGGCTCGAAGTCGCCCAGGACCGGCGGCAGCCCGTCGAGGATGTGGTTGGCCGCCGGCAGGCCCTTCTGCGAGGCGCTGATGACGTCCTGCAGCTGGCCGAACAGGCCCCGGAACTGCGGCGACAGGTCGTCCAGCGCCGCGAACGCCGGGCCCATCGCCGTCGCCGCCGGCTGCAGCTGCTCGACCGCGGGCGTGGCCTTCTTGGCGAAGGCCGTCAACCTGGGCAGCATGTCGGTGCTCTCGCGCTCGAAGCGCGGCAGCTCGCGCACGATCTGCCCGAGCTTCTCGTTGCGCGCCGAGGTCAGCGCGAACAGCCGCTCGGAGTCGGTCACCAGGCCGCGGAGCTGGCCCTCCCGCTCGCTCAGCGCGTCGAACACCTCGCCCGTCTGGCTGACGGCCTTGCTCGTCGCCGCCTGCTGCGCGTCGAGCGTCGCGGTCAGCTTGTTGAGCTTGTCGGTGAACCCGGGCAGGCGTCCGAAGATCGCGTTGATGTCCGCCCCACGGCCGCGCACCGCCTCGGCCTGCGCTTGCATCCAGGTCTGGAACGCCTTGCGCGTCTTGGGGTCGAACGTCGAGAGGATCTCGTCCAGCTCGACCGTCGAGGAGACCTGCCCCGGGTTCAGCGTGCCGCCGTCAGCCAGCTCCCGCCCCTTGCGGTTGCCCGGCGTCAGCTCGACGTAGGTCTCGCCGAGCAGCGACTTGACCCGCAGCATCGCCTTCGTGTCGGCCGGGATCGGCGCGAACTCGGGCTTGATCTCCAGGGTCGCGTCGGTGCGGTTCTCGGACGGGCTCAGCTTGACGACCTTGCCGATGTTGACGCCCGAGATGCGGACGTCGGACTGGCTGGCCAGCTGCGTGGCCTCGGGGAACGCGATGTGGATCCGGTAGCCGCGCGGCTTCAGCGGCGACGAGCCGCCGAACGCCATCCACAGGTAGAGGCAGGCCGCGAAGCTCGACAGCGCGAAGAGCGTCATCACCGCGATGCGTCCGAGGGTCGGAGCGGTCTTGATCACGGCTCCAGCTCCTTGGGGGTGCAGGTGCTCTTGGGCGGTGCGCCCAACAGCTGCGCGATGCCCCTGACCGTGTCGTTCTTGGTCTTCGAGGTGGGCGAAATCAAGTTGTCGAGGAACTGCAGGGCACCGCAGGAATACAGCACCAGCGTGTGGCGGACCGGACCGATGCCGTCCTGCGACGCCATCACCGAGTTGGTGTTGTGCGCCGCCCAGGGCAGGTAGTACAGGTAGCTCTTGCCGTGGACGCCGTTCCCGGGCGGGTCGTGCGCCAGCTCGTTGAACAGGTTGTTCAACATCTCGGTCAGCGTGTCGACCTGCGGGAGCGTCTTGCTGAACTTCCCGGCGGCGGGCACGAGGGCCTTGGCCGTCGGCTGCGCGTCCCGTGCGAACGGACGGATCGAGTTCTCGATGACCGGCGTCGTCTCCTTGAGGAACGGCCGCGACTGCTTCAGCGTCGTCCCCAGCGACTTGGCCGACGGCTGCAGCTCGGTCAGGCCGGTCTTCAGCGTGGCGCCGAGCTTGTCGAGCTTGGCCAGCCCCGTGTCGGTCTTCTGCAGCGTGCCGGGCAGCAGCTCGAGCGTCTTGCCCAGGTTGTCGTTCTGCGCGCTGAAGTGCCGGAAGACCGCCGCGCTGGAGTTCACGAACTCGCGCAGGTCCTCGTCGCGGTCGCCGAGCTCCTGGGCGATCAGCGACAGGTTGCCCATCAGCCGGCGCAGCTTGACGCGCCGCTCGGCCACGTACTTCGACGCCTCGTCGGCGTGGCGCGACAGCGGCTCGAAGCGCTTCAGCGTCGCGGCGAGGTTGCGGCCGTTGCCCTCGCCGAGCGCCTCGCCCCCGCCCTGGACCAGCGACACCAGCGCCGCGCGCGTGTCGGTGTCCAGCCCGGCCAGGATCTCGTCGAGGTCGACGGTCGGCTGCGTGTTGCCGACGCCGAGCGTGTCGCCGTCCTTCAGCTCCTTGCCGCTCGTGCCGGGGTCCAGCTCGGCGACCATGTCCTTCAGCGCCGTCTTGGGCCGCAGCAGCAGGGTCGCGTCCGGGTGGATGTGCCCGTACTTGGCGTCCAGGCGCAGCCGGACCAGCGCCTTGCCGTCCTTGAGCGACTCGTCGGCGACCTCGCCGACCTTGACGCCCGCGATCGTGACCGCGTTGCCCTGGCCGGGCAGGACGCCGGCCGCGTTCTGGAACTCGGCGTTGACGTAGAAGTAGTCCTTGCCCAGGCCGGGCACCCAGCTCGGCCACGGGATGCGCTGGTGGGAGAGCAGGTAGGCGCCGACGGCCAGGCCGCACGCGGTCATCGCGCACAGCCAGATGAGGTTGGGCAGCTGCTTGCGGACGCCGCGCATCAGTCGCCGCCCCCGCCGTTGTCCACGTCGTCGGGGTTGGGCGGAGCGGCCTGCGGCCTGCGGCCGTCCGCCGGTCCCTTGGAGGCCGCGTCGTTGACGTCCGGCACCGGGCTGTCCTTGCAGGCCACCGAGCGGTCGAACGGCGGCAGCTTGTTGCCGTAGGCCGGACGCGTGCTCAGCGGCGTCAACGTCGGCTTGCCGATGTACGCCGTGCCGGTGTAGTTCGTCTTGCCGGTCCGGAACGCGTCGGGCCCGCCGGCCGCCTGCAGCCGCAGGAACCCGCCGTTGCCGTCGAAGCCCGCGCCCTCGGCGGCCATGCCGACCAGGGAGTGGAAGAACTCCTTGTAGCTCTCGGTGTTGGCCGACAGCGGCCCGTCCTCGACCTTGAGGTTGCTGGTCGGGATCAGCACGTCGGTCGCGCAGCGGTTGAGCAGGTCGATCTGCGGCAGCCACTCATGGGTGGAGCGCTCGAGCTTGGCCAGGTTGGCCGTCGCCGGCTGGAGATCGTCGAGCAGCCCGCCCAGCTCGTCCTGGCCCAGCAGCTTGTCGGACTGCGCCAGCCACGGCTTGGCCGCCGCGATCGTCGCGGGCAGCTCGTTCAGCGACGCGGCGAAGTCGCGGGCGAACGCGCGCGTGCCCGGCAGCGCGGCGTCGAGCTGCGTGAAGGCCTGCGACGCGTGCTGCGCGGTCGGGCCCAGCTCGTGGACCGCAGCGCGCAGGTCGGCGGCGTGCGCGGCGGTCGTCCCCATCGTCTTGTTGAAGTCGGTGACGAAGTCGGCGAGATCGTCCTGCTCGTCGGCCAGCGCCGTGAACGCCTTGGTCAGCCCGCTCACCGTCTTGGACAGGTCGTGCGGCCGCGGACCGAGCAGCGCGCCGAAGACCTCCGCGTTCTGCTTGAGCGAGCGCGGGCTGGTCTTGAGCGTCTCGTTGAGCGCCTGGCCGCCGCTCATGCCGCGCACGGCCGGGTCCTGGACCGCGTCCTCCTCGGGCGTCGGCTTCTCGTTGAACGCCTCGCCCAGCCCCTTCAGCGCTTGCTGCAGCGACGCGCGCGTGTCGGACTGCAGCGCGGTCAGCACCTGGTCGAGCTGGACCGGCGTCGAGGTCTGCGCCACCGGGATCAGCCCGCGGTCGTCGAGCTTGCCCGTGCCCGGCGTGCCGGGCTTGAGGTCGACGTAGAAGTTGCCCTCCAGGAACAGGCGCGGGCGGATCTTGATCGTCGCGTCACGGTGGATCGGCTGGCCGTTGTCGTTGATCCGCAGCGTGACGACCGCGAGGTTGGTCTTCTTGTAGCGACCGATCTTGACGACCTCGCCGACGTTCACGCCCGCGATGCGCACCGGCGACTTGGGCCGCAGGAGGTTCGAGTTCTGGACCACCGCCTGGATCTCGAAGTGATGGCGGAACGGGATCGCCTTGGTGAACCCGAAGTACACGACGACGGCGGCGAGGAAGAGCGTCAGCAGCCCGGCGCGGACCGGCGACATCCCGAGGTTGTGGTTGCGCCTCACTTGACGACCTCCGGGCGCGACGTCTTGTCCACCAACATGCCCTGGTTCCCCGGCACATTGCCGATCAGCTGGCTGTTGTGGTTGACGTAGCCCTCGTTGCCCGCCTCGCACTCGCGCGTCTGGCCCGGCGAGGCGGTGTTCGGGTACGGGTTGCTGTGCAGGAAATTCGACAGCTCCCGCTCTGTCACATCGTTCGACTTCGCGTTCGGAGGTCCGTTGGCCGGCGCGGCCGCCGGCCCAACCTCGCCGTCGGGCAGCGGGACGTTCCCCGCGGAGACGCTCGGGTTGAGCACCGGCGCCGCGCGCAGCATCGTGCCGACGACGTCGCTCTCCGACACCGAGCTGCCGATGTTGCGCAGCACCAGCGTCAGGTAGTTGCACTCGGTCTGGGCCGGCACGACGAACGACGTGAGCGGGTCGAGCAGGTTGCCCGTGCGCGTGATCCGCTGCAGCGCCGGGAGCACGCGCGGGTCGTCGACGAAGCGGTCGACCGCGTGCAGCGTCTCGACCAGGCGGGCGTTGAGCGCGGGCGACCGGTCCAGCGCCGGGATGCCGTCCGCGAACGCGGGCGCCAGGCGCGTGGACGCGTGGGCCAGCGACTTCAGCGGGGCCTTGAGCCGCCGGAACAGCTCGGTGCTCTGCTCCTCGAACGGGCCCTGGGCGGGCAGCTCGCGCGTCGCGGTCTCCAGCGCCGCCGGCCCGCCGGCGATCGCCTGCTCCAGCGCCTGCGCGTTGCCGGCGAACGCCGCGAACGTCTGCGCGCCCTCGCCCCACAGCCGCGCCTGGATCTCCGACACCGGCGCCACCTCGGCGGCCGCCTGCGCGAAGGCCGGGAACAGCTGGTCGAACCGCGTGGCCGGCGCGTTGAGCGTCTCCAGCGCCGGGCCCGCGTGCTGGAGCGTCGGGTTGAGGTTGCGGAACGTCTCGTTGAGGTCGCCGCCGCGGCCCGCGAACGCCGTGCCGTACTCGAGCATGTTCTCCGACGACCCGTCGCGCGTGGGCTCGTCGAACATGTTGAACCAGTCGTCGATGTCGACCGGCCGCACCGGCTCGCGCGGCGTGTCCAGCGTGCCGTCCTGCGGGATCGTCCTGGTGGCCTTGCCGCGCGTGATCAGGATGTACTTCAACCCCAGCGCGGACTTCGGGCGGATCTTGATCGTGCTGTCCACCGGCAGGTGGTCGGCGTTGGCGTCCAGCGCCAGCTCCATGCGCGCCCCGGTCGAGCCGTCCTTGCGCGCAAAGCCCGTGATCTTGCGCACGACGCCCACCCGGTCGCCGCCGATCCGGACCTCGTTGCCCGCGATCAGCCCGTCCGCGTTGGGCACGACGACCTCGACCTTGTAGGTCGGCACGAACGGCAGCCCGTGGTTGGCGTTGTAGGACAGGAACACCGCGACGATCGTCACGAGGACCGTGACGCCGCCGATCAGGACCGGGTTGGCCGCGATCGAGTTGTTGCGCCGACGGTTCACTTCTTGCCGTCTCCCAGCAGGTAGCCGAGCAGCGTCGACGAGGCGTTGGCGCGCGCCGTGGAGGTGTCGGAGCTGGCGGCATCGGTCGATTTCACGAACTCCGCCTGGCATAGCGAGCCGCTCTTGGGGCCGGCGTAGCGGTCGATGCACGGGTTGACCACCACCGACGCGCGCGTGTAGTGCCCGCTCGCGTCCTCGCCGTTGACCGCGCCCGTGTAGAAGTAGAACAACCGCAGCAGGGCCTCGATCCCGCCGCTGTTGTCGAAGCTCGTCGACAGCGCGGCCAGGTCCCGGGCGGCCGGCTGCAGCGCCGTGGCCAGCGCGTTGATCTGGTCGGCGTGCGGCTTGAGCTTCGGGAAGACCGTGCGGCCCTCGTCGGCGACCTTGCCCAGCGACTTGAACGTCGGCAGCGCCTTCTGGGCCAGCGGACCGAGGCGCGCCACCGACGCGTTGACCGAAGCGGCCTCCGACGACAGGTTCTGGATCGCGGGCGTGGCCTGGTCGGCGAACGCGCCGAGGCGGTCGACGGCCGGCCCGAGCTGCTTCAGGAACGCGGGGAACCTGGCGAAGCTCGCCTCCAGCGCGTCCCCCTGCTTGGCGGTGGCCGTGGCGGCGCCGCCGGCCTGCTTGACGAACGCGCCGATGTCCTTGCGGCGCTTGGCCATCGGCGCGAGGATCGCGTCGGATTGGTCGACCAGGCGGCCGAGCATCTTGTTCTGGCTCGCGAGCGTGGCGACGAGCTGATCGGCCTGCTTGAGGACGGGGCTCGCGCGCTTGATCGCGGCGTTCAGCGCCTGGCCGTTGCCCGACAGGCCCGCGCCGAGCTCGTTGATGATGAGCGGCAGCCGCTGCTGCTGGGGCACCCGCATGATGTCGTTGAGCAGGTCGACGCCGACGGGCGTCTCGGTCTGCGAGACCGGCACGAGGTGCTGCCCGGCGCCCGGTTGGCCGCGCTTGATCGCCGGCAGCGTGGGCGCGGGCGCCTGGTCGCCGCCGCGCACCTGCGTCGGGTCGCACTCCACGAACTGCTCGCCGATCAGCGACTGCAGCCCGATGCGGCAGGTCGCGTCCTTGTGGAAGGGCTTGAACGCCGGGTCGTCGATCCGCAGCACGACGACCGCGCGGTTGTGGTCGTCGACCGAGAGCGAGTCGATCGAGCCGACGACGACGCCCGCGACCTTGACGTCCTCGCCGGGGATGACGAACGACGCGTTGTCGAAGACCGCGCGCACGAGGTACTTGCCCTGGTCGTCGTTGCCGCCCGCGCCGAGCGCGGCGCCCACGCAGACGGCCGCGACGAACACGGCGAGGCCGGCGACGATCCGACGGCGCAGCTTGGCGCTCATCCGGCCGCCCTCACGGTCTGCGACGGGTCGCAGTCGTTCTTGGCGAGGTCGCCGTCGTCCAGGAACGGCGCCGAGCCGTCGGCCGGGCTGAAGACCGACGTGCCCGGGCAGCGCCTCAGGTTGTTGTAGGTCAGCGCCGGGCTCGTGCCGCGCTGGTCGAACGGCCGCGGCGTCAGCGTGCCGCCCGAGCCGTCGTCGCTGAACGTGTAGGCGTTGAAGATCGGCGTCGAGTGGATGTAGTGGCCGTTGGCGTCGTAGGCCGCCGCGGCGCTGTCGTAGCCCGTGACCCACCCGATGAGATCCGACACGTACGGGCGCCCGAACGCGAAGATCGGCGAGGACTCCTGCAGCGCCTTGCGCCCGCTCGGGAACGTCCTGTCGGTCAGCTTGGCCGTCGACGGCAGCTCGCGCAGCGCGTCGAGCAGGTCGTTGTAGTCGCCCGGCTGGGAGAACATCCGGCGCAGCTCGGAGAACGTCGGCGTGGCCTTCCGCAGGACCGGCGTCAGGTTGTTCAAGAACGGGGCGAGGTCCTTGGTGTTGGCCTTGCTGGAGTCGGTCAGCTTCTGGAGGTCCGGCAGCGCCGCGCGCAGGTCGGCGAACGTGTCGGAGCCCTTCCGCAGCGTCGTCGGGACGTTGTCGAGCGCCTGGGTCAGCGACTGCGTGTCGGCCGACAGCGCCGCGGTCGTCTCGCGGGTGTTGGACACCAGGCTGGTGAGCTGGTCGTGGTGGTCGGCCAGCGCGCGCGTCGCCTGGTCGGCCTTGATCAGGAACTGCTCGAACGCGCCGTTGTCGCGCGTGAGCTCGTCGGCGACCGCGCTGAGCTCCGTCAGCGCCTTCGGGAACTCCTTGGCCGAGGCGTTGGCCTGGTCCGCCCGCCCGTCGTACCAGGACGCCGACCCCTTGATGAACCCGGCCAGCCCCTTGCGCGTCTTGGGGTCCAGCGTGTCGAAGAGCTGGTCGATCTCGACGATCGAGGTGGTCTTGTCGCCCTTGATCACCGCGTGGTCGTCGATGACCGGCTTGAACGACGGCGCGGGGTCGATGTCCACGTAGCGGGACGCGACGCCCGTCAGGCCCTCGGCGCGGATCGTCGCCGTGGAGCCCTGGTGCAGCGGCCCGTAGCTGCTCTTGATCTTGATGTCGATCTCGGCCTGGTCGTCGTCGCTCAGCCCGACCTTGGTGACCGAGCCGACGCCCGTGCCGCCCACGCGGACGACGTCGCCCTTCACCAGCTGACCGGCGCTGGAGAAGACGAGGCGATATTCGTGGGGCTTGCTGCGCAGGAGCAGCCAGGCAACGACCGCTGCGATGAGCAGCAGGGCGATGACGGCGACCCCGCGCGGCGCCCGAGACGGATGGCGGACCGCGGTTGAGATGGCGGCAATGTACACGTGGTCGTTTTTTGCGGCAAAGTCGAACCGTCGACGCCCGCTTCGCAGCGCAACTTCCGCGACGCTTCGGAGTTGATCTTGCAGACACGTCTGTTTGCGTACGTCCGGGCGAATCGCTACGTTTTCCGGCGTCGCAGAACCAATGAGGAGAGCACCGATGCGCAAGTTCCTGATCCCGACCGCAGCAGCGGCCGTTCTGGCCGTGGGCGTGGTCGAGGTCTCCACGACGATCGCTCAGGACTCTGGGCCCACGACCATCAAGGTCAAGGCCACGGCCACGCCGAACAACGGCGGGTCCAAGTCCAAGCCGCAGGGGCACAAGGTCGTCGCGAAGATCACGGTGACGACGGCCGGCGACGTCGACCATCCGATCGTCCAGAGCGGCGACATCTACTTCCCCAAGGGCGGCAAGTACCAGGGTGAGAAGTACACGAAGTGCGCGTCGGCCGTGCTCACGCGCGGCGGCCCGGGCGCCTGCCCGACGAAGTCCAGGATCGGCGAGGGCAGCGGCTCCGCGAGCGCCGACACCGTCGAGGCGGGCCCCAAGGTCCAGATCTTCAACGGCGGCAAGAACCTGATCCTGGCCTACGTCACGCTGCAGCACCCCGCCCGCGTGCGGGCGGTCGTCCCGGCCAAGCTCACGCCGATGAGCGGCCAGTGGTCGTACAAGCTGCACTTCGACGTCCCGCAGACGCTGCAGGTCGTCGCGGGCATCCCGATCACGCTCAACAACCTGACGCTCACCACCGGGTACACGAAGGCGGCGAAGGACATCATCGCCACGACGTCCTGTGGCGCGGGCAACAAGTGGCCGTTCCAGGTGAACCTCTCGCTGGACACCCACCAGTCGGTCAGCTACACCGACTCGGTCGCCTGCAAGAAGTAGCCCGTCCGGCCACATAGGGCCAGACGCCGCGCGACGCCCCCGGGGACCCGTTCCGCCTCGGTCCCCGGGGGCCCGCGCACCCTGCCAGGACTACGGAAGGTCGATCGTGCCCACCGCCACCGCGCTTGCTGAGCTGACCCGCCCCGTCGTCCTTCGCGATGGGGCTGCCGCCGTTCCGAGTAGCTGGCCCGCGGCGGCCCGAAGCCGACTGCTCGCCGCGATGGCGCAGCGGGCCGCGATCACCGGATTCCTCGACGTCACGGTCGACGACGTCATCGTCGCCGCCCGAGCCTCGCGGCGCACGTTCTACGAGCACTTCGCCAACCGCGAGGAGTGCATGTACGCGGCCTACGACGCGATCCACGACGACGCGATGCGGGTCGTCACCGAGGCCGGCCCCGCGCTCGAGCCCGCGCTGTCCGCGCTGCTGCGCTACTTCGCCGCCTGGCCCGCGCACGCGCGCGTGCTGTGCATCGACATCCTCGCGGTCGGGCCCGAGGGCCTGGCGCGCCACGAGCGGACGATGGCCGAGCTGGCGGCCGCGATCGTCCGCTACCAGGACCCGCAGGACCGGCGCGCGCCGGGCGCGCTGCGCAACGACGACGTCGCGCACGCCGTGCTCGGAGCGGTGCACCGGATCATCCAGCGCCGCCTGATCGACGGCCGGCACGCGTCGCTGCCGCGACTCGCGCCGGCCATCTGCACCCTGCTCGCCGCGGAGCGGCGAGCCGCGGTCACGCCGTGAGCGCCACCCGCGGCTCGAACACGGCCGCGGAGAACGCGACGTCCTCCAACATCGCCGGAAGCTCCGGGGCGCGGCCGTCGGCCACCAGCGTCCCGATCGTGCGGAACATGGAGCCGACCATCATCTCCAGCTGCAGCTCGGGCAGCAGCTCCTCCTCGTCGTCGAGGTGGCGGTCCTGCTCGGTCGCCAGCAGCTCGACGTACCGGGAGCGGTACGCCTCCCGGATCTCGCGCAGCTCGGCGTCGCCGACCATCGGCGCGACGAAGCAGAGGTGCGCGATCGCGGGCTCGGCGGCCAGCCGCCGCAGCAGCCGCTGCAGCGCGGCGCCCAGCTTCTCCGACCACGAGTCGGCCATCCGGAAGGACGCCGCGTACTCGACGAACAGCTCCCCGGACGCGCGGCGGTACGCGTCGGCGATCACCGCGCCCGCACCCTCGGGGCAGTGCCCGGCCGCCGTCGACGCCGGGACCCCCGCCGCCGCCGCCAGATGGGACAGCGTTACGCGCGCATCGCCGGCCATCAGGACGGCGGGCGCCGCCGCGGCACGGAGGCGCGCACACGTGAAGCATTCCGGCGAGCACGTCTGCGCACCGGACAGGACCTCGCTCAGCATCAGCTCTATTCCCCCAAACTTCGCTTCCCGGCAGCCCCTGCGAGCCCCCGGATCGACCCACACAAACCCCTAAGAGCCACGGCACCCACTGTTGTGACGCGGCTTTAGCGGTCGGTCAGGATCCAGACGGGCGCCCAACCGGGTGTATGCGATGCTCCTCAAGACTGGCGCAAAGTGAGAAACAGAAGTATGTTTTGACCGTGGAGCATCGGACGTCCCACAACCGCGCGCCGCACCAGCTTCCGGCGGGACGCCACGGTCTCCCACGCGCGTTCGTGGTGTCCAACCAACGGGAGCGGATTCTGGACGCCGTGCTCCAGGCGGCCTCCCGCTCGGGCTACGCCGCGATGCGCATCGAGGACGTCATCGCGATCGCTGGGGTCTCGCGTCGCACGTTCTACGACCACTTCGCCAACAAGGAAGAGGCGTTCCTGGCGGCCTACGAGCTGGTGCTCGAGCAGCTGCTGACCGGCGTCACGTCCGCGTTCGCCTCCGGGGAGACCTGGACGTCCAGCGTGCGCCGCGGCCTGGCGGCGTTCCTGAACCTGCTGGCCTCCGAGCCGGTGCTGGCCCAGGTCTGCGTCGTCGAGGCGCTGGCCGCCGGCCCCCGCGCGCTGGCGCGCCGGACCGAGGCGATGGAGGCCTTCCAGACGCTGCTGCGCCCGCCGGACGACGACGTGCTCGTCACCTCCTACGCCCCGCCCGTCGCGCTCGAGGCGATCGTCGGCGGCATCTACGAGGTGATCTACTCGCGCGTGACGTCGCAACGCACGCACGAGCTGCCTACACTCCTTCCCAGCCTCCTCCACAGCGCCCTCCTGCCCTTCGTGGGAGCCGAGGTGGCAGAGGCCGAATATCAGCGAACGACGCTCTCGGCCGCCCAGCGAGCCATCCCGACACCATGATCGTGCAGGCCGGGCGACGAGACATGTATGTTTCCGTCCGCCTTGCCTGATTCTTCCCGGAAGAAGCGTTCCCGCGAACCGCACCAGCTGCCGGCGGGTCGTCATGGCCTGTCGCGGTCGTTCGTGGTGGAGAACCAGCGGCACCGGATCCTCGCCGCCGTGGCCGACGTCTGCCACGCCGCGGGCTACGTGTCGATGAGCGTCGAGGACATCGTCGTCACCTCGGGCGTCTCCCGCCGGACGTTCTACGACAACTTCCGGTCCAAGGAGGACGTGTACCTCGCCGCCTACGACGAGGTCACCAAGCAGCTGCTCGAGCGCGTCTACGCCGCCTACGCCGAGGCCGACGGCCTCGTCGCGCGCGTGCGCGACAGCCTGAACGCGTTCCTGACGTTCGTCGCCGAGGAGCCCGCGTTCGCAGACATGTGCATCGTCGAGGTGATGGCGGCCGGCCCGAACGCGATCGAGCGCCGCAACCAGACGATGGCGGCCTTCGCCGAGATGATCGAGAAGGCCGCGGCCGACGAGCTGCCGAAGTCCAAGCTCCCGCCGGCGCTGACCGCCGAGACGCTGGTCGGCGGCATCTACGAGGTCGTCTACTCGCGCGTCCTGCAGGGCCGCGGCGCCGAGCTGCCCGAGCTGCTGCCGGACCTCCTCTTCAGCGTCGTGCTGCCGTACATGGGCCAGGAGACGGCGACGTCGCTCCTGAAGAACGAGCGCCGCCGCTCCAAGCCCAAGGCCGGCAAGCAGGCCGACTCTTAGCCGGCGTCCGCCGTCGGCTCCGGCGGCGGGACGGAGACCGGCACCGAGACCTCGGCCCGATCGCCGGCGCGCGTCCACGCGACCGAGGCCGGGTCGAACGCCACGTCGGCGCGCCAGGCGTTGCCCTCGGCGGTGGCCGTCGCGGTCTCCCCCGCGCCGCCGCGGATCGTCACGGTCGACACGCCGTCGGGGACGAGCCCGCCGAGGCGCACGCCCGACGGGATGCGCTGCAGCGTGACGGCGTAGCCCTGGTCGATCTGGTCGGTCGGCGTGCAGCCGGCCGCGCCGCCGGACGAGGCGAGGCAGACCCAGCCGCGTCCCGGGACCACGTAGAGGTCCTCGCCCAACGACGTGCGCAGCGCGCGACGGGCGAGATCCGGGTTGGCGCCGACGTCGGGGCCCATCGCCTGGGCGATGTGCGAGCGCACGGCGTCGGGCACCGCGTCGGAGGTCTGCCGGGCACGGCGCAGCACGCCGAGCGTCGCGACCTGCGCGGTGTCGGCCGCTCCGGCCGGCTGCGCGGCGTGGGCGTGCGGGTCGGCGGGCGCCGGCGGCGCCGGCGCGGCGGGCGCGAGGGCCTCGGAGGCGCCGGCGGAGCCGGCGAGCGACGCGATGGCGGCGACGAGCGCCGCGCTCTTCAGGATCGTGTGACGCATCAGTAGGTGGACAGCCCGTAGATCGTGTGGTTGGCGCCGGTCCAGTGGCTCACCTCGGCCTCGGTGAGGTAGATGTAGGAGCCGAAAGACGCGGAGACGTAGGTGTAACCGCAGACGGGGTTCTCCCTCTGGGTCGAGGTGTCCGCGATGAGCAGGCGCTCGCAGACCCAGACGCTGCCTCCTCCGGTATAGGAGGCGCTGTTGAACACCCAGCTGTGGTTCGACCCGTCGCCGCACCACGTGCCGTTGGCGATCAGGATGCCGCAGTAGGCGTTGTTGGTAGCCGATGCTGTGCTTGTCAAAAGGCCGAGAAGGCCGAATAAGGCGCAAGCCGCGACCAAGGCCGCTCGATGCGCGAGGCGATCCATGCGAGACTCCTCCATCAGTTGGGTGGCGCCGAGTAAGAGCCACCGATGTCTCTATTGTGACGCCCACCCCTCGCCCCCTCGTGCTCCGCCGTCGCACAGAACCTCCGCGCTTTGCGATCACCAGCGAAACGCTCGACGCGCTGTACCGCTCACACGCGCCGGGCATGGCGGTCTACATCGCGCGCAAGACGATGGATGCCGGGGTCGGCGCGGACCTCACCGCGGAGACGTTCGCCCAGGCGTTCACGAACCGCAACCAGTTCCGCGGACGCACGCGCGAGGAGGCCATCGGCTGGCTCTACGGCATCGCGCGCCACCAGGTCAGCCACTTCGTCCGCCGTGACCGCGCCGAAGCGCGCGCGTTGGAACGTCTCGGCATCCAGCGGCCGCATCTCAGCGATGTGGAGCTGGAACGACTCGAGGACCTGGCCGGGATCTCGGACCTCAGGCGCCGGATTGCGTCACATCTGAGCGACTTGTCCCACGAACAGCAGGAGGCTTTGCGCCTCCGGGTCCTCGAGGAGCAGTCGTACGAGCAGATGGCACAGCAATTGGGCATCAATGAGCAAGCTGTCCGCGCACGCGTGTCGCGCGGCATGCGCGCGCTCGCGGAACGGCTGAGCCCGGACGCGGGCGAGATCCGGGAGTTCATGTGACGAACCGGCCCGCGGTCTCGGACGACCACGGCCCAGACCTGCCCGGACTGATCGACTGGGGCGACGAGCTTCTGAGTGCCACCGCGCGCGTCGAGCACGAGCGCGCCGCTCGGTCGCGCAGTCGCAGGCGGCGCCGGACGATCCCGGTGCTCGCCGCGATCGGCGTGCTGCTCGTGCCCGGCGCGGTCGTTGCCACGCGCTCGATCTGGGACGACCCGGTCGGCGAGGTGGGACCGGAGGCGCAACTGGCGTCGACGCCCGCCGTCCGGCTCGTCGACGGACGCGTCGGAGACGTCCTCTGGCGCATCGGCGGCTGGAACGACGGCGGCCGCGTGTGCCTGCACACCGAGGCGTGGCGAGGGAGCCGGCGGGTGCTGAACGGGACCAACTGCGACACGCCGCGCACGGCGGCGAAGCTGACGACGATGCTCAGCGACCCCGGCGGGCTGGCCGTCGTCGCGGGCACCGCGGCCGCCGACGTCACGGCGGTGCGCGTGCGCCCGCCCAAGGGCAATGTCACGCGGGTCGACACGGTCGCCGTCCCCGCCGAGAACCTGCGCCGCAGCGGGCTGACCGACGCCGCCCGCGTCTACGTCGCGTTGTTCCCGGAGGGCTTCGACGGCGCGTCCGCCCCGCCGACGGTCGAGGGCTTCGGCGCCGACGGGGCGCTGCTGGGCGTGGTCGGCGATCCGTCCTCGCGGTGAGGCGCGGGCTGAGCGTCGCGCTGGCCGGCCTGGCGCTCCTGGCGCCGGCGGCGGCGCTCGCCGCGCCGATCCCGAGCCCGGGCGAGGCGATCTCCTGCGGTCCGGGCGAGCGCTGGTGCGTCGCCGTCTTCGACAAGCACGGCCGGCGGACGCTGAACATCACCGGGTGGGACCTGCGCGGTCCCTACCAGGTGTGCGTCACCCCGCCCGGCGCCCGAGAGCGCTGCAAGTCCTTCACGCTCGTGCGGACGACGACCGGCGCCTACGGCTCCGACGTGCGGCTCGCGCGGCACTTCCCCCACGCCCGTCACGGTCGCTACCGGGCCCGTTGGATCTACCAGGGCAAGCAGCTCGGCCGGACGCTCACCTTCCCGTATCCCGGCCTACGATAGGGCGATGCCCTCCGCCTATCGCCCGTCCGGCCTCTACGTGCCGGTCGTGACGCCGTTCGACGCCGACGACCGGGTCGACGTCGGGGCGTTGGAGAACCTGGCGGCGCACGCCCTGGACGCGGGCGCCAAGGGCGTGGTCGCGCTGTCGACGACCGGCGAGCCGACGTCGCTGGACGACGCCGAGCGGGCCGCGACGGTCGCGGCGTTGGCGCGCGTGTGCGCCGACCGCGGCGCCGAGCTGATCGTCGGCGCGGGCACCAACGACACGCGGACGACGATCGCGCGCCACGAGGCGCTGGGCGACCTCGACCACGACGTCCACGCGTCGCTGGCGGTCGTGCCCTACTACGTCCGGCCGAGCGAGGCGGGGATCGTCGCGCACTTCCAGGCCGTCGCCGAGCGCTCGCCGGTGCCGGTCGTGCTCTACAACATCCCGTATCGCACCGGCCGGGGGCTGGGCGCGGCCGCGCTGCTGGAGCTGGCCGCCACGCCGAACGTCGCGGGCCTCAAGCAGGCGGTCGGGGCGCTGGACGCCGACACGCTCGCCGTGCTGGCCGCCAAGCCCGACGGCTTCGCGGTCCTCGGCGGCGACGACGCGTTCCTGTTCCCCACCGCGCTGATGGGCGGCGCGGGCGCGATCGCGGCCTCCTCGCACCTGGTCACCGGCCGCTTCGTGACGATGCTCGCCGCGGGAACCGCAGGCGACGTGGCGGCGGGCCGCCCGCACGCCGAGGCGCTGCTGCCGCTGGTCCAGACGCTGTTCGCCGAGCCCAGCCCGGCGGTCGTCAAGGCGCTCCTGCACGAGCAGGGCCTGATCCCGACGCCGAACGTCCGGATGCCGCTGGCCAACGCCACGCCGGCGGCCGTCGAGCGGGCGCGGGCCGCGCTCGCCGCCGTCGCGGCGGGCTGAGGCGGGACGCCGCTAGTGCGGGCGCAGGGCGCCGCCGCAGTGGCGGCAGGTGGCGCGCTGCTCGTCGCGCCGGGGAAGCCACAGGCGCAGGCAGCGGTTGCAGATGTGTCGCATGCCCACGGTGATCGACGCATGGACGGATGTCTGAAGCGATGATGTCCGCCCACATGACGCGCTCGAAGGGCCTCTACGGCCGCATCACCTCCGCCGCCCGCCCGCCCCGGCCCGGTTCCCCGGCGTTCTGGGCCTGGAACCGGATCACGGCCGCCAACACGTTCATCTACAAGCGGACCGGCGGCCGCCTCGGGGCGTCGTTCGACGGCGCGCCGACGCTGCTGCTGCATCACGTGGGGGCCAAGAGCGGTCAGGAGCGGGTCGCGCCGCTGCTGTACCTGCCCGACGGCGACGCGCTGGTGATCGTCGCCTCATGGGGCGGCTCGCCGAAGAACCCGGCGTGGTTTCACAACCTGAAGGCCAACCCGGAGACGACCGTCCAGGTCGGCCGCGAGCGCCGTCCGGTCACCGCACGCGTCGCCGACGCCGGCGAGCGCGCGCGGCTGTGGCCCGAGCTGATCGACCTCTACCCCGCCTACGGCGACTACCAGGCGCGCACCGGCGGGCGCGAGATCCCGCTGGTGATCCTGGAGCGGCGGGCGTAGCGGTCGGCCGCGGGCCTACGGGCGGTTGCGCCCGTAGGCGTCGTGGGCCTTGACCCACTCCTCGGCGACGATCGCCGAGCCGAGCGACAGCTCGCCGCACAGGACGGTCGCCGCGACGATCTCGGTGAGCTTGCGGACCTGGCCGTCGCCGTAGCAGCCCATCAGCTCCAGGCACTCGCGCTGGGTGCCCAGGCCGGTGCCGCCGCCGTAGGTCGCGACGATCAGCGACGGGATCGTGATCGAGTAGTAGTAGTCGCCGTTGTCGCGCAGCTCGGCGAAGACGAACGCGGCGGACGACTCGGCGACGTTGGCGACGTCCTGGCCGGTGGCGATGAACATCGCGGTGATGCCGTTGGCCGAGTGCGCGCCGTTGTTGTTGACGCCGCTCATGAAGCCGCCGAGGTTCGAGACCTGGCGGGCGCGGAACATCAGCTCGCTGCTGGAGTTCATCACCGACCGCAGCAGCGCGTCCGGGATCGTCGCCTCGGCGATCACGCGCTTGCCGCGCGTGTGCAGCATGTTGACCTGCGAGGTCTTCTTGTCGGTGGCGAAGTTCGACTCCAGGAAGTACTGCTCGATCCCGGGGTAGTTGGCCACGATCCACTGGCAGGCGGCCTGCGTCGCCTTGCCGGTCAGGTTCTGGCCGGCCGCGTCGCCGGTGGTGTAGTTGAAGCGGGTGTAGAGGATGCGCGACGCCGAGTACTGCTCGATCTCGCGCAGCCGTCCCGTGCTGGTCGTCGCCTCGGCGGCGGCGGCGATGTCGTCGAAGCGCTCGACGAGCCACTCGCCGAACCGCCGCGCCTCGCGCGCCGACGGGAAGATGAACGAGGGCGCGCGCTGCATGTGGTCCTCGACGATCGTCGTCGTGACCCCGCCCGCCTCGTGGAGCAGCTTCATGCCGCGGTTGTAGGAGGCGACCAGCGTGCCCTCCGCGGTGGCCATCGGCACGTAGAACTCGCCCTGGGCGTGCTCGCCGTCGACCAGCAGCGGTCCGGCGATCCCGAGCGGGACCTGCGCGACGCCGGTGAAGTGCTCGATGTTGCCCGGCAGCGCGGCCGGGTCCTGCGAGTAGGTCCCGAGGTGCTCGAGCGCGACGCCGGTGCGCTGCGTCAAGAAGTCGCGCCGCAGCTTCGCCGCGTCGCGGGTGTAGTCGTTGGCGCGGTCGCGCGGGACCGGGGTGCGGGACATCGGTCGGGCTCTCCTCCTCGAACGGGGCCGTGCAACAAGGGTCAGCTTTGTAGCAGACGCGCGAAGATCGGCCGCGCGCGCCCCGCGTCCGGCGTCTCGCCGGTGATGAGGTCCAGGTAGGTGTAGGACTCGATCACGCGCACCAGCGCGTACGCGACCTCGTGGCGGTCCGGGTCCCCCGGGTCGATCAGCGCCTCGACCGCCGCGATGAGCCGCGGCTGGAAGTCGGTCTCGTGGCGGGTGAGGAGCCGCATCGCGGACTCCCCCTCCTCGGCCAGCCACCGCTGCATCCCGGGGTGCGCGATCGTCGCCTCCAGGAACTCGCTGAGGATCGCCACGGCCCGCCCCTCGCCCCGGTGCTCGGCCTCCAGCTGGTCGAGCGTCCGCCGCGCGAGCGACCACACCACCTCGACCAGCAGCTGCTCGCGCGAGCCGACCCAGCGGTACAGGGTGACCCGATTGACGCCGAGCTGCGCGGCCAGCGCGGTCATGTCCACCCGCTCGCCGGCGAGGAAGCGGCGACGGGCGGCGAGGAAGGCGTCGAGCGCGGAGGGACGGCGCGTCGTGCCCTCCCCGGCGAGTTGGCGGCGCAGCGGTGTGGTGGGCTCGGCGGCCACGGAGGTCAACCTATCGCTGTTGGTCGGGTGGCGCGGGCGTTGGTGGCGTCCGGCGCGGGCTTTGCGGGTGGTGCGGGGCGCTGGTGGGCAAGCTCATCGAGGGAGTGAGGCCGGGTGGGCGTAGCCGGCGTCTGGTGTTGTCCGTGGGCCGGGGCGCCGGGCTCAGGGAGGGCGCGGGACGCTGGGGGCGGGACCCGCATCCAGACCTGAATCCCGGCTCGGTGTGGCGCACCCTCGAGATCGATGGCACATCGGGGTCGCCAGACGACCCCGATGTGCCACTCGTCCGCGCAGAGCCGAGCCGGGTG
>NZ_DASRZV010000031.1:0-57119 GCF_035685985.1 Baekduia sp. | reverse complement strand
CACCCGGCTCGGCTCTGCGCGGACGAGTGGCACATCGGGGTCGTCTGGCGACCCCGATGTGCCATCGATCTCGAGGGTGCGCCACACCGAGCCGGGATTCAGGTCTGGATGCGGGTCCCGCCCCCAGCGTCCCGCGCCCTCGTGGAGCCCGGCACCCGGCCCACGGACGACACCAGGCGCCGGCCACGCCCACCCGGCCTCACTCCCTCGATGAGCTTGCCCACCAGCGCCCCGCACCACCCGCAAAGCCCGCGCCGGACGCCACCAATGCCCGCCCCGCGCGGGCGCCCGCGCCGCCCCTCAGCGCCGCCGGAACACCAGCGCCGTCGGCACCACGCGTCCGCCCGGCAGCGCCACCCCGTGCGCCTCGCGCGGGACGTTGCGCAGCCGGCCGCCGCAGACCAGCGACGTCGACCCGCCGCCGTCCAGGTTCATCGCCTGCACCGCGCCGAGCGCGGCCATCGCCTCGGCCAGCTCGCCGAGCGAGAGCCCGGCCTCGTGATCGGCGCGGCCGTCGCAGGCGACGGCCAGGACCTCGCCGCGCCGGGTCACGCCGATCGCCGCGCGGGGATGGCGGCCGTCGGTGATGTCGGAGTCGAACTGCGCGGCGCCGGCCGAGAAGCCCTCGGCGTCGCCGCGAACGACGGCACCGCCGCGGACCAGCAGCGGCCCCGCCTGCAAGAGGTCGCCGGACACCACCGCCGGGAGATCCGAGCGCCGGGCGATCGCCACGCGGGGACCGTCGACGCTCAACGACGCCCGCATGGCGTCGAACGGCGCGAGGAACGGGACGTGGCGGCGCTCCACCCCGCCGGTGCGCAGCTCGCCGAGCGGGATCAGGTCCGGGCGCTCGTAGAAGCCGCCGACGAGCGCCTCGTCGAAGCCGTTCTCGCGGCAGAACGCCTCCAGCGGCATCGGCCGCCGCAGGCGCACGACGCGCAGCTCGAAGCGGCGCAGGTCGTAGCGCGCGACGTACAGCGTCGTGCGCGCGCCGTCGGACAGCCGCAGGCGCTCGCGCCGGAGACGGCGCGGCAGCGGCTGGGGCGCGCGCAGCGGCGTGAGGCGGGACAGGGCGGCCATGGGCGCGGTCACAGGGTCGGTCGTGGGGTCCGAGATGCGGTGAACGGGTGGTGAAGCGGCGTTCGACGGACATAACCCGTGACCTGCGAAACGGTACGCCGCCCGTCGGCGGCAGACCGCGCTCAGCCCGCACGCCGCGCCGTGCGCCGCCGTGCCCGGAACTCGCGGCCCTTGACCCGGTTGCCGCAGAGTTGCATCGAGCACCACTGCCGCGACCGGTTCCGCGAGCCGTCGTAGAACACCCAGCCGCAGTGCGGGCCCGGACACGCCTTCATCCGGCTCCACGTCCCGTCGGCCATCGCCTCGGCCACCACGCCGGCCACCAGCGCCAGCGCGTCGTCGGGCCCGTCGCCGACCGCGACGTGCACCGGCGCGCCGTCCGCGAACGACACCCGCAGCGGCGCGCGGCCCGCCGCCGCGTCGAGCACCGCCAGCGCGGGCGCGTCGGCCGGGACGTCGGACGGATCGTCGTGGTGGCGGTAGGCCAGCGCCCGCAGCGTCTCGCGCAGCTCGATCGCCCGCGCGCGATCCGCCTCGCCGACGCCCGCGGCGGCGCCCGCGAACCCGCGCGCCGCCAGCCAGCGCGCGTACTCCCCCGCGTCGCCCCACTCGTCGACGCCCCCGCGCTCCAGGTCCCAGAACGCGTTGGCGAACGCCTGCACGAGCCCGAGCCGTCCCGGCGCCGGGGTCCGGCCGGACGGCTGGGGCCCGGGATCGAAGCGGTGGACCTTGCTCGCAACCACCCAACCAGTTTACGCTGGTTACGCCTTGTCTGGCACGCCAGAGCCCCCGTCGCGCGTCTGCCCCCACTGCGGGCGCGAGGGCCGCACGCGGTACGAGCGCTGTCCCCACTGCCAGCGCTCCTACTTCACGCTCAGCCGCGCGCAGCTGCGGCGGCGTTGGCTGATCGCCGGGGCGACCCTCCTCTCCCTCCTCCTGCTGGGCGGCGTCGGCGGCGCCTTGGCCATCAACAGCCGCGACGACCGGGAGGCCCGCGACCGGGCCGACCAGGCGCGCGTCGTCGCCCAGCTCCGCGCGCGGATCACCCGCGAGCAGGCTCCCCGCTTCGGTCGCGCGACGCGGCTCGAACCCGTCGAAGACGCCACCGACGCCGAGCGGCTGAAGGCCCGGCGCGCGCTCGTCGTCGCCGTCGAGCGGCGCATCACCGCCGACGCGCGGGCGCGCGTGAGGACCGGCGAGCTCGACGGGCCGATCAACGACACGTTCTGCGGCCCGATCCTGAAGTCCAAGCAGGCGATCCCCGACGACCGCGTGCTGTCCAAGCCGATCGGCCGCTACGACTGCGTGGCGATCAAGCGCCACATCGTCAACGCGGACGACACGAAGGTCGCCGAGCTGGGCTACGCGTTCGTCGCCGCGCTGAACTTCAAGACCTACACCTACACGTGGTGCCGCAACACGCCCGCCCAGGGCGAGGCGGGCAAGGCCCTGGTCTTCGTCCGGCTCGACCGCCGCTGCCTGGCCGCCACCGGGCAGGCGCTCGGCAGCGGCTACGTCGCCCAGGACGGCGAGCTCGGCGAGACCTCCGACGGCGCCGGCTGAGCGCCCGCGCTAGCGGTTGCGCTTGCGCGCCGCGCGCGACCGCTTGGCCGCCGCGCGGTTCTTGGCCTTGCGGCGCTTGATGTCCTCCTCGCGCCGCGTCCGCGCGGCCTCCTGCGTGTCGGTCAGCTCCTCGACCGGGGCGTGGCTGCGCGCGTCGGAGACGATCGCCCAGGCGATCCCGATCAGCAGGATCCCGCCGCCCGCGAAGATCAGCACCTGCTGCCAGGAGGCCAGGCCGCCGCCGGCGTCCGACGACGAGGTCGTCGCCGTGACGGTCGGCGTCGCCTGCTGCGGAGCGGCCTGCGGCAGCGGCGCGAACGGCGAGGACTGCCCGTGCGCGGCGACCGGGGCGACGCAGGCGACCAGGCAGATGAGAAGGGTGAACCGGCGAAGCATCGCGCGCATCCTGCCACGTCCGGACGACGCCGGTGGGACACGCGCGCTGCCGATAGGCTGCGTAGGACATGCCGCCCAAGCAGCGCCAGATCCGGATGCAGCAGACCGGCGGGCTCCAAGCGATGCAGCAGCTGGAGTCCCGCAGCGACGAAGAGCTCGAGCGCGAGCAGAAGTTCAAGGCCGCCGCGCAGGCGATCCTGGGCGCCCGCGCGGCCGAGCGCTACGACGCCAAGGCCTCCCGCGAGCACTTCCGCAAGGCGCTGGCCGCCGCCCGGCCGCAGGAGCGCATGGCGCTGCGCCGCATGGCCGACGCCTCGCTGGCGCTCGCCGAGCGCCGCCCCGACGACCTCAAGGCCGCGGTCGAGCGCCTCGGCCAGGAGGCCCCGTCCAACCGCCAGCTGCTGCTGCTGCGGTTCATGGGCCTGGTCGCGCCGCCGTCCTCCGCGGGCGTCCTGGCGCGCGTGCGCGGCATCGCGATCATCGTCGGGCTGATCGTCGCGCTGATCGTCGTCGGCATGCTGATCGGCAAGGTCATCGCGTTGCCCTTCGGCGGCGTCTCGTGGCTGGTCGCGGTCTGGCTCGGGATCCTGATCGTCATCGTCGCGCTCGTCGTCCTGGCGCTGCTCGGACGCCGCCGCCAGGCGCGCGCCCAGGCGGCGCGCGGCACGTAGCGCGCCATGTGCGGCCGCTACTCGCTGGCGACGCCGGGCCACGACGACCTCCGGTCGCGCTTCGCGCTGGGCGAGTCGCTGGAGATCCGGCAGCGCTTCAACGTCGCCCCGGGCGACGACGTCGTCACGGTCACGACCTCCAAGGAGGGCGAGCCGCGCGGCGAGCTGCTGCGCTGGGGCCTGGTCCCGTTCTGGGCCAAGGACCCCAAGGTCGGCTACAAGATGATCAACGCGCGGGCCGAGACCGTCGCCGAGAAGCCCGCCTACCGCGACGCCTTCACGTCGCGCCGCTGCCTGATCGTCGCCGACGGCTTCTACGAGTGGCAGCCGCGGCCGAACGGCGCCCGCAAGCGGCCGTTCCACATCACCCGCGCCGACGGCGCCCCGTTCGCCTTCGCGGGCCTGTGGGCGTCCTGGCACGGCGAGGGCGACCAGGCGATCCGCTCCTGCTCGATCATCACGACCGACGCCAACCACAAGCTCGCCGACATCCACGACCGGATGCCGGTGATGCTGCCCGACGCGGCCGCCGAGGAGGCGTGGCTGGACCCCGCCACGCCGAGCGGCCTGCTGCGGGAGCTGCTGGTCCCGCTGCCCGACGACCTCACCGCCCGCCGCGCCGTCGGCTACGCGGTCGGCGACGCGCGCCACGACGCGCCCGACTGCCTGGACGACGCGCCGCCCGAGCCGCCACAGGACGGCGCCGACGCGGCGCCGACGCTGTTCTGAACCGCTCCGACACGGCGCGGTAGGGTCGTTCGCACGTGATCCTCACGACGCCCCGACTGCACCTGCGCCCGCTCGCCCCGGCCGAGATGCAGGCCCTTCTGGAGGGCGTCCCGGCCGGAGGCCTGCGCTGGGCGGAGGGCTACCCGCTGGACGGGACGCTCGTCGTCGTCGCGATGCAGGAGGACCTCATCCGCCGCGGCGTCGACCGCGGCGGCTTCTGCCACTACCAGGTGGTGCTGGCCGAGCACGACCTCGTCATCGGCGACGTCGGCTTCCACGCGCCGCCCGACGAGCTGGGCGAGGTCAGCGTCGGCTTCGGGATCGTGCCCGCGGCACGCGGGCGCGGCTTCGCGGTCGAGGCGCTGCGCGGCGTGCTGGAGTGGGCGCTGCGCCGGCCGGAGGTGCGGGTCGTGCACGCCGACACCGACCTGGTGAACCTGGCCTCGCAGCGCGTGCTCGCCGCGGCCGGGATGCGGCTGGCCGCCGACGAGGGCGATCGCAAGGTGTACGAGATCCACCGCGACGCCGCGTGAGCGCCGTCCCCTCCCTCACGCCGCTGGTCGCCGCCTACGACCACGTGCTGCTGGACCTCGACGGCTGCGTCTACGTCGGCGACGAGGCCACGCCCGGCGCGGTCCAGGCGCTCGCCGCCCTGCGCGCCGCGGGCAAGGGCATCGCCTTCGTGACCAACGAGGGCCGCCGCTCCGGCGAGGAGTTCGTGCGCAAGCTGTGGTCCTTGGGCTTCCGCGCGTCTCTGGAGGAGGTCGTCACGGTCGGCGGCGCGGTCCAGCACGTGCTGGCCGAGCGCCGCGAGCGCTGGCGGACGGCCTACGTGATCGGCGCGCCGGTCATGCACCAGCACGTGCTCGACGCCGGGTGCAAGATCGCCAACGGGCGCGACGTGCCCGCGGTGCCGGACGTCGTCGTGGTCGCCGCGCACGACCGGTTCGACTACGACGAGCTGCGCGACGCGACGCAGGCCGTCCTCGGCGGCGCGGCGCTGATCTGCGCGGGCGCCGACCCGGTCTTCCCCACCGCCACCGGCCTGTGGCCGGGGACGGGCGCGGTCGTCGCCGCGGTCGAGGCCGCGACCGGCGTGCGCGCCGAGAACGTCGGCAAGCCCGCCGCCCAGCCGTTCCTGACCGCGCTGGACCGCCTCGGTCCCGGCCGCGCGCTGGTCGTCGGCGATCGCCTGGACAGCGACCTCGCCGGCGCGGCCGCCGCGGGCCTGGACGGCGCGATCGTGCTGTCGGGCGCCACCGGCGCCGAGGAGGCCCACGCGGCGTCCGACCCGACGCCGGTCGCGGTGGCCGCGACGCTCGCCGAGCTGGTGCTTGGCAGGATGCACGCTGCATGACGCCCCGCCCCGTCGCCCTGCTCGTCAACCCCTCGGCCGGCGGAGGCCGCGCGCTGAAGGCCCTCCCGTCCGTCGAGGCCGAGCTGGCCCGGCTGGGCGTGCCGTTCCGCGTCGCCCGCACCGAGTCGATCCGCCACGCGATCGAGCTGGCCTCCGGCGCCGCCGATGCGGGCGAGGTCGCGACGCCGCTGTCGGGCGACGGCCTGGTCGGCGCGGTGGCCACCGCGCTGCGGGGCCGCGAGGACGCCGTCATGGGGATCCTGCCCGGCGGGCGCGGCAACGACTTCGCGCGCGCGATGGGGATCGGGACCGACCCGATCGAGGCCTGCGCGCTGCTGGCCGCCGGCGTGCCGACGCCGATCGACGTCGGCGAGGTCGTCAGCGAGGGCACCAACCAGCCGGCGCGCACGTTCGTGGGGATCGCGTCGGTCGGCTTCGACTCGGTGGCCAACAAGATCGCCAACGAGGCGCCGAGCGCGCTGGGGCCGATGGTGTACGCCTACGCGGCGCTGCGGGCGATGGGCACGTTCCGGCCCGTGACCTTCGACGTCACCGTCGGCCGGGAGCGCCGCACGTTCCAGGGCTGGTCGGTCGCGGCGGCGAACGGGAAGGCCTACGGTGGAGGCATGTACGCGGCCCCCGAAGCGCGCCTGGACGACGGCGAGATCGACGCCATCATGTTCTCGCCGCGCTCGCGCCTGGACTTCGTCTCCTGCCTGCGCGACGTCTTCAAGGGCACGCATCTGCGGCGCGAGGCGATCGCGATGCTGCGGGGTCCCGAGGTGCGGATCGCCGCCGACCGGCCGTTCACGGTGTACGCGGACGGCGACCCGATCGGCGAGCTGCCGGTGACGGTCCGCGCCGTCCCCGGAGCGATCCGGGTCCTGCTCCCCGCATGAGCCTGCTGGGCGCCAAGGTCGCCGCCGCGCGCGCCGCGGGCGCGCTGTCCCGCCGCGCCGGACGGGGCGGCACGTCGCTGCCCGGCAAGCTGCTGCTGCGGCTGGAGCCCGACGCGGTCGCGTCGCTGGCGCGGCGGCTGAAGCGCGGCAGCGCGGTCATCTCCGCGACCAACGGCAAGACGACGACCGCCGCGATGGTCGCGTCGATCCTGGAGCGCGGCGGCCACACGCTGGTGCACAACCGCGCGGGCGCCAACATGGCGGGCGGGATCGCCGGGACGCTGCTGGAGGCCGCGGGCCCGCGCAACGCGATCGCGGGCGACATGGGGCTCTTCGAGATCGACGAGTTCTGGCTCGACCGGCTCGTGCCGCAGATCCGGCCGCGCGCGTTGTTGTTGGGGAACCTGTTCCGCGACCAGCTGGACCGCTACGGCGAGCTGGACATCATCGCCGACCGCTGGGCGGGCGTGGTGGCGGAGGCGTCGTCGACCACGTTGGTGTTGAACGCCGACGATCCGCTGGTGGCCGACCTCGGGCGCGAGCGCGGGCCGGACGACGTCCTCTACTTCGGCGTCGAGGACCCCTCGGTCGCGCTGGAGGGCATGGCGCACGCGGCGGACTCCAAGCACTGCCGCCGCTGCGGCGCGCCATACCGCTACGACGTGATCTTCCTGGGGCACCTGGGCCACTACCACTGCGAGCGCTGCGACGCGACGCGTCCGGCGCCGGCGGTGGCGGCCGAGCGCGTGGTGCTCGACGGACTGCGCGGCGCGCGGGTCACGCTGCGGCTGCCGTCCGGGACCGTCGAGGCGTCGGTGCCGCTGCCCGGCCTCTACAACGTGTACAACGCGCTCGGCGCCGCGGCGCTGACGACCGCGCTCGGCGCCTCGCCCGAGGACATCGTCGCCGGGCTGGCCGCGGTCTCCCCCGCCTTCGGCCGCGCGGAGACCGTCCGGATCGGCGGGCGCGACCTGCTGCTGTTGTTGGTCAAGAACCCGGCGGGCGCCAACGAGGTGCTGCGCACGCTGGCGTTGGAGGACGGCGAGCACGACCTGCTGGCGGTGCTCAACGACCAGATCGCCGACGGCCGCGACGTCTCGTGGGTCTGGGACGCGGACTTCGAGGTGCTGGCCGGGCGCCTGCGGCGCGTCGTGTGCTCCGGCACGCGCGCGGCCGAGATGGCGGTGCGGCTGAAGTACGCGGGCGTGGACGAGACGCGGCTGGTCGTCGAGCCGTCGCTGCCCGCGGCGCTGGACTCCGCGGTCGCCGACGGCAGCGGGCGCCTGGTCGCGATCCCGACCTACACGGCGATGCTGGAGCTGCGCCGCGAGCTGGTCTCGCGCGGCATCGCGGGAAGCTCGTTCGGATGAGCGTCGCCGCGGCGGTGGTGTGGCACGACGTCGAGTGCGGGTCCTACACCGAGGACCTGGCGCTGTGGCGCGAGCTGGCGGCCGAGGCCGGCGGCCCGGTGCTCGACGTCGGCGCCGGCACGGGGCGCGTCGCGCTCGACCTCGCCTCGCACGGGATCGACGTGACCGCGCTGGACAGCGAGGCCGCGCTGCTCGACGCCCTGGCCGAGCGCGCGACGGCCGCGTCGCTGGACGTGCCCACGATCGTCGCCGACGCGCGCGACTTCGCGATCGGCGACCGCCGCTTCGCGCTGATCATGGTGCCGATGCAGACGCTGCAGCTGCTGCCCGACGCCGACGGCCGCGGCGCGTTCTTCCGCGCCGCCCGCGCGAGCCTGGCCGACGGCGGCCGGGTGGCGATCGCGCTGGCCGACGCGCTGGACAGCTACGAGGGCGAGGTCGACGGCCTGCCCGAGCCGGACACGGCCACGGTCGACGGGATCACCTACACCTCGCTGCCGCTGGCCGTCGTCGACGAGGGCGAGCACGCCGCGATCCATCGCCTGCGCCAGACCTCCGCGGGCTCCGAGAGCCACGACGTCATCCGCCTCTCGCGCGTCGCCCCCGCCGAGGTGGCCGAGGAGGCCGAGGCCTACGGGTTGGTCGCCGAGACCGCCCGCCGCATCCCGCAGACCGACGTCTACGTCGGCTCCACGGTGGTGATCCTGCGTGCCAGGTGACCAGAGGACGCTGCGCGTCTGCGCGCTCTACCCCGACCTGATGAACATCTACGCCGACCGCGGCAACATGTTGCTGTTGGAGCGGCGCTGCCAGTGGCGCGGGATCGGCTTCGCGCTGACCGCGGCGTCGATCGGCGACGAGGTCGACCCCGACGCCCACGACCTGTTCTACCTCGGCGGCGGCCAGGACCGCGACCAGCAGCTGTGCGCTGAGGACCTCTACGAGGTCAAGCGCGCGCCGCTGCACGCCGCGGCGGCCCGCGGCGCCGTGGTCCTGGGCATCTGCGGCGGCATCCAGCTGCTCGGCGACCACTACGAGCTGGGCACCGAGCGCGTGCCCGGCATCGGCCTCGTCGACCTCGTCACCCGGCGCGCCATCGACGGCTCCCGCCTGATCGGCAACGTCGCGATCGAGGTCGAGTTGCCCGGCCTCGACGGCCCCCGCGTCCTGGCCGGCTTCGAGAACCACGGCGGCCGCACCCACCTCGGCGCCGCCGAGCGGCCCCTGGGCCGCGTCCTGAAGGGCCACGGCAACGACGGCCGCTCCGGCTTCGAGGGCGTCCGCCGGGACAACGTCATCGGCACCTACCTCCACGGCCCGCTGCTGCCCAAGAACGCCTGGTTCGCCGACTACCTCCTCGCCACGGCGCTGGGCATCGACCCGGCGTCGCTGCCGCCCCTCGACGACACGCTCGAGGACGCCGCGCACGCCTCGGCGCGCCGCGCCGCCGGCGTCTAGGCCCCTACCGCCGGTGCTCCGGCGCCGGCCCCTCGTAGCGCGGCAGGCCGTCGTCGGGCAGCTTCTCCCACACCGCCGCCGTCTCCACCCGCTGGTGGTACTGCGGCCGGATCCCGGGATCGCCGTCGATCGTGCCCATGCGCACCGAGAACCAGTCCGGATAGTCGGGATGCCAGGACCACAGCGCGCCGCCGCAGTCGCTGCAGAAGGACTTCATGAAGCCGCCGTCGCCGGGGTCGTAGTCGCGGACGGAGCGGCCGCCGGAGACGAGCCTGAAGGCCCCGGGCGCGACGCGGGCGGAGGCCGCGGCGGCGGTGCCGGTGCGGCGCCGGCAGCGGGTGCAGTGGCAGTAGCCGGCCGACACGAGCGGCTCGGAGATCTCGTACCGGACGGTTCCACAGAGACAGCCGCCGGTGATGGGGAGAGCGGACATGTGGGCAAGCATCCCACCCCACCCGATCGAGCGGGCCGATGCCGGACTGCGGCGGGTCCGCCGGCCACCTGGCTAGGATCAGACGTTCCGCTCGGCCGCGGACTCCCTCCCCATGACTTCCCCAAACACTGCCCAACGCGAGGGGCCGTGCCCCTACCATCAGCGATTTCCCACTAGAGTGGTGGAGAACTGATGTCCGCTTCCACCGCCGCCACGGTCGAGTTCGACCACGCCGCCAAGCAGTACCCGGGCACCGCCGAGTACGCGATCCAGGACCTCAGCCTGGAGGTCCCCGCGGGCAAGCTCACGATCTTCATCGGGCCCTCGGGCTCGGGCAAGACCACCGCGATGCGGCTGGTCAACCGCATGATCGACCTGTCCGGCGGCGACGTGCGCGTGGACGGCGTCTCGGTCCGCGACCGCTCCCCCGCCGAGCTGCGCCGCGGCATCGGCTACGCGATCCAGCAGATCGGCCTGTTCCCGCACCAGACCGTCGCCGAGAACGTCGCCACGGTCCCCAAGCTGATCGGCTGGGACGACGCGCGCGTCAAGCGGCGCGTCGCCGAGCTGCTGGAGCTCGTCGGCCTGGAGGCGTCGATGGCCAAGCGCTACCCCGCGCAGCTCTCGGGCGGCCAGCGCCAGCGCGTCGGCGTGGCCCGCGCCCTGGCCGCCGACCCGCCGCTGCTGCTGATGGATGAGCCGTTCGGCGCGATCGACCCGATCACCCGCGGCCGCCTGCAGGAGGAGTTCCGCCGTCTGCAGACGGACCTCGGCAAGACCGTGATCTTCGTCACGCACGACATCGACGAAGCGCTCAAGCTCGGTGACCAGATCGCGGTGCTCAAGCCCGGCGGCGTGCTCGCCCAGTACGCGACGGCCGAGGAGCTCGTGCGCTCGCCCGCCGACGAGTTCGTCGAGGAGTTCGTCGGCGCCGACCGCATGATCGCCCGCCTGGAGTGGCTGACCGAGGTCCGGGGGCGCATGGCATGAGCCTCGCCGCGGCGGTCGGCATCGTCGCCCAGGTCCAGATCCACGAGCGCGACAGCGGCCACCTGTCCTGCGTGCAGCGCAACGGCATCTGCCCGTCGTGGATCGCCTCCCACCTCGACGACTACCTCTCGCCGCTGTGGCGCCACATCGAGCTGACGCTGGCCTCGGTCGCGCTGGGCTTCGCGATCGCCTTCGCGCTCGCGCTCGTCGCCCACCGCCGTCGCTGGCTGAACGGCCCGATCGTCGGGATCGCGGGCATCCTGTACACGATCCCGTCGCTGGCGGCCTTCGCGATCCTGATCCCGCTGCTCGGCTTCGGGTTCGTCACCGCGCTGCTGCCGCTCACCGCCTACACCCTGCTGATCCTGTTCCGCAACATCATGGCGGGCCTGGACAACGTGCCCGCCGAGGCCAAGGACGCCGCGCTGGGCATGGGCTTCACCGAGAGGCAGCTGCTGTGGCACGTCGAGCTGCCGCTGGCGCTGCCGGAGATCTTCGCCGGGCTGCGGATCGCGACGACCACGACCGTCGGCCTCGCCGCGCTGGCCTTCTACGCGGGCGCGGGCGGCCTCGGCCAGTCGATCCTGTCCGACATCGCGTTCAAGTCCAACATCCTGGTCGCCGGCCTGTTCTGCGTGGCCCTGGCCTTCGTCCTCGACCTGGCGCTGCTGCTCGCGCAGCGCCTGCTGCTGCCCTGGCAGCGCGTGAAGGTGGCGACGTGAAGGACGCGATCGACTACCTGCTGCACTCGCGCGAGTCGCTGGGCGGTGGCCTGAAGGTCGGCGGCAGCCACCTGTGGCCGCTGCTCTGGACGCACCTGAAGGTGACGTTCGAGGCGATCCTCGTCGCCTGCCTGCTGACGCTGCCGCTCGCGCTGTGGCTCGGCCACAAGGGCCGCGGCCAGCTCGCCGCGTCGACGGTCGCCAACGTCGGGCGCGCCGTGCCGTCCTTCGCCGTGCTGGTCTTCGCCAGCGCCTACATCGGCCTCAACACCACCAACCTGGTGTTCGCCATGGTGCTGCTGGCGATCCCGCCGATCTTCACCAACACCTACGTCGGCGTCCGCCAGGTCGACCGCGACGTCGTCGACGCCGCCCGCGGCATGGGCCTCGCCGAGCGCCAGCTCGCGCTCAAGGTCGAGCTGCCGTTGGCGCTGCCGCTGATCTTCGGCGGCATCCGCACGTCGGTCGTCAACGTCCTGGCGACCGCCACGCTCGGCCCCTACGTCGGCGTCGACACGCTCGGCGTGCCGATCATCAACGCCAACGTCCACGGTGACGCCGGCCGCCTCGGCACCGCGATGCTGATCGCGCTGCTGGCCATCGCCGCGGAGGTGACGTTCGCCGCGCTGCAGCGCGCCGTCACGCCCCGCGGGCTCAAGCTCTCCCACGATCCCACCACCCCCAGTAGGAGGAACCGACGCATGCGACCCCGCAGCGTTCTCGCCCTGCTCGCCCTCGCGCTGACCCTCGGGTTGGCCGCGTGCGGCAGCGACGACAGCAGCAGCGACTCCGGCAGCTCCAAGAGCGCCGGTGCCGCGGCCTCCACCACGAGCACCCCGGCCGCCGACTCGAAGGTCATCACCAAGAACGCCGACAACGCGAGCAAGCCGACGATCACGATCGGCTCGAAGAACTTCACCGAGGAGTTCATCCTCGGCGAGATCTACGCGCAGGCCCTCCAGGCCGCCGGCTACAAGGTCAAGAAGCAGCTCAACCTCGGCTCCGAGCAGGTCGCGCTGAAGGCCCTGAGCTCCGGTCGCGTCGACGCCTACCCCGAGTACACGGGCACGATCCTCACCAGCTTCTGCAAGGTGAAGGACAAGGACGTCTCGCACGACCCCAAGCAGGCCTACGAGCAGTCCAAGGCGTGCATGGAGAAGAAGGGCATCACGGCCTACGACCCGACGCCGTTCACGGACTCCAACGGGTTCGCGGTCACGCAGGCGACGGCCAAGAAGCTCGGCGGCATCACGAAGCTGAGCGAGCTGAAGGGCAAGGCGCAGGACCTGCGCGTCTCCGGCCCGCCGGAGTGCCAGCAGCGCACCGACTGCCTCCTGGGCCTCGAGCAGACCTACGGGCTGAAGTTCAAGAAGTTCGTGTCGATCGACATCGCCAAGCGCCACGAGGTCATCAAGGACGGCCAGACCGACGTCGGCGAGGTCTTCACGACCGACGGCCAGATCAAGGCCGACAACCTGGTCCTGCTGCAGGACGACCAGCAGCTGTTCCCGCCCTACAACGCGTCGCTGCTGGCCGAGACCAAGGTCGCCGACGCCTCCGGGCCGGACTTCGCCAAGACCATCAACACGGTCACGGCGGGCCTGACGCTGCCGGTCATGCAGGAGCTGAACTCCCGCGTCGACCTCGACAAGGAGACGCCCAAGCAGGTGGCGTCGGAGTACCTGAAGGAGGCGGGCTACCTCCAGTAGCCCCGCCGCCTCGCGCGGCGTGCGTCGCGGTCCGGTGCCCTAGCGGGCCCGGACCGTGATGTTGCCCATCTTGGTCAGGGCGGCGATCCGCTGCGGCGCGAGGTCGTCGCGGATCACGCCCTCGACCTTGACCTTGCCCGACTCGGTGGTCGCGTCCACGCGGTAGGGCCCGTACGGCACGGTGACGCGGACGTCGCCGCCGTCGCTCTCGGCCTCGGTGCGCGCCGGCTCGCCGAACAGGTCGAGCGAGACGTTGCCGCCCTGGCTCGTGGCCCGGACCACGACCGGCTCCAGGCGATGGGTGCGGATGTCGCCGCGGTCGGTGCTGACCTCGGTGCGGCCGCTGAGCCCGCGCAGGTCGATGTTGCCCTGATGGGCGGAGATCGTGACGTCCACCTCGGGCGGCGCGTCGAGCGTCAGGTCGCTGCGGCAGCGCAGGACCGCGGTCAGCCCGCCGCACTTGGTCTTGATCGTCAGCACGCCGTTGGCGTAGCGCTCGCTGGTCGACGGCCGGTTGAGCGTCCACGCCTCCCGGCGCTGGACGATGACGTCGCCGGTCAGGCCGGCCCGGACCGCGACGTCGCCGATGTCGGCGTCGATCACGATCTTGCGCACCGGGTTGGTGATGGTCGCGCGCGCCTGGTCGGTCCGGTGAAGCGCCTCCGAGATGCCGAACGCGGCCCCGCTCAGCACGAGCAGGCCCAGCGCGGCCAGGATGACGAGCCTCACGGTCGACACGGGCGCAACGCTAGAGCGGACGAACAGCATTCGTGGTACGGCCACCACCCCTTCTCGCATCCCCACTGCAGGGTTCCCCCGGTTTGGGGATGCGCTGGAAATGCGCCCAATTCGTGCCAGTAAGACACGCGCTTTCCCCGAACATCACGAATCGGGGTAGGTAAGCGTCTCCAGGCGACCGACGTACGGCCGGTCGCCGCACCACGGGGAGTTTCCAAGTGAGGTTCCACGCTCTCTGCCGGCGATCGGCGCTCGGCGCCACGCTGGCGACCGTCGCGGTGCTCGCGCCCGCCGCGGCCCAGGCCGCGCCGCAGCAGCAGGCACCCGGCGTCCCGCAGCTGAAGTGGACGGACTGCGACGACGGCTTCCAGTGCGCGACCGCGACGGTCCCGCTGGACTACACCAAGCCCAACAAGGGCACCTACCAGGTCGCGCTGATCAAGAAGCCGGCCACCGGGCCCGGCACGCGGCTCGGGTCGCTGTTCACCAACCCGGGCGGTCCCGGCGCGTCCGGGGTCGACTTCGTCCGCGGAACGGCGGACTCGCTCTACGCGACGCTCAACGCGCAGTACGACATCGTGGGGTTCGACCCGCGCGGCACCGGCGCCAGCCAGGCCGCGATCGACTGCCAGGTCAACCAGGAGACCGACGGCATCTACTCGATCCCCTTCGCGACGCCGGACACCGATCCCAACGTCCTCCGGTCCAAGGACAACAAGTACGTCCGGAGGTGCGTCAACAAGAACCACGCGATCCTGCCCTACGTGACGACCGGCAACGTCGCCCGCGACCTCGACCTGCTGCGCCAGGCCGTCGGCGACCAGAAGCTCAACTACCTGGGCTTCTCCTACGGCACGTTCCTCGGGGCGACCTACGCGTCGCTGTTCCCGGGCAAGCTCGGCCGCGTCGTGCTCGACGGCCCGGTCGATGCCGACACCTACATCAACCACCCCAGCAAGGACCTCCAGGCGCAGAACGGCGCCTTCGAGCGTGAGCTGGAGCGGTTCTTCCAGGCGTGCGCGGCCGATCAAGCCGACTGCCTGGGCTTCGGCGGCGGCGACCCGCACCAGGCCTTCGACGACCTCGTCGCGCAGGCCAACGCCCATCCGATCCCGGCGCCGCGCTTCACGCCCGACCCGCGGCCGGTGACCGGCGACGACATCCTCAACGCCACGATCTACAACCTGTACGCCAAGCAGTACTGGCCGTACATCGCGCAGGACCTGGCCGAGGCGGCCGCCGGCGACGGCTCGCTGGTCCGCCTGGACAGCGACGGCGCGTTCGGCAACAACTTCGACGGCACGTTCGACCCCGGCAACGACCGGTACTTCCTGATCGGCGCCGCGGAGCAGAAGTACAACACCAACCTGGATCACTACCTCCGGTTGGGGAAGGCCTCCTACGACACGTTCGACCACTTCTGGTTCAACCAGGGCTACGTCGAGCTGAACTACGGGATCTACAACCAGTGGGGCATCGCCCCCAACGGCCGCTTCGCCGGGCCGTTCAAGATCCCCAACAACGCGTCGACGCCGCTCGTGGTCGCCACGACCTACGACCCGGCGACGCCGTACCGCGGCGCCAAGGCGCTGGTCAAGGACCTCGGCAACGCGCGGCTGCTGACGATGCGCGGCGACGGGCACACCGCCTACGGCGGCAACTCGGACTGCATCGACGGCGCGGTCGACGCCTACCTGCTGTCCGGCACGCTGCCGGCCGACGGGACCGCCTGCGACCAGGACGTCCCGTTCGTCCAGCCGCAGCAGGCGACGGCGCAGGCCCTCGCCTCGCCGCTGAAGGCCCAGAGCCCGGCCGTGCCGACGCTGGACGGCCGCCCGCGGATCACGACCGACCACGGCAAGCCGCTGGTGCTGGCGCCGTAGGCGGCGTCGGATCGGCGACGCGTCACGCGCCCGGGCCGTTCGCGGTCCGGGCGCGGCGCCGTCAGGCCTTGAGGTGGTCCGGGTTGGACCGCTTGCGCTGCTGCTGGACGCCCGGGAAGACCGCGTTGTACTGGCGGAACAGCGACTTGTAGTTGTCGGGGTTCCGGTAGGTCTTCTTCTGGAAGCCGTCGGGCAGCTCGTCCAGCTCGGCGACGCCGGCCCAGCCGTCGGGCAGCGCCAGCGCGTAGTAGGGGTGCTCGCGCGGCAGGCCGCGGGCGACGATCACCGTGATCGGCAGCCCGAGGGCGCGGGCGGCGTAGACGCGGTGCAGGCCGTCGGCGACGACGTCGACGGTGCGGCCGTCGGGCTCGTGGGACTCCTCGACGATCGGCGGGATCACCGGGATGCGGTCGCCGTCGATCGTGACGTAGGCGCCGCCGCCGCTCAGCGCGAGCGGGTCGAGGCCGTGCGGCGCCAGCGCGGCGCGGAGGTCGTGCATCGTCCGGACGCCGTCGCGCAGGACGTAGCGCTGCGGCGGCGCGAGCGTCTCGGGGTCGACGGACTCGATCGACAGCTCCGCCTCCGCGTAGGGCGCGACGTCCGGGAAGCCGCGCAGGCGCACGTCCCGGAGGCCGGCCAGCAGCTCGTCGGCGCCGAAGCGCTCGACCGACCCGACGTTCACAGCCGCGCCTCGTGGCGGCGCAGCTCGCCGCCCAGCCAGAGCGCGTGCGACACCAGGCTCACGGCCATGTCGGCCGCGACCTCGTGCATGATCGTCTCTGCCCGTCGCGCGCGGTAGGTCTTCACCAGGAGGCCCTCGTAGCGGTGCTCGGCGACCAGCTCGCCGGCGGCGTCGTCGATCGACACCACGAAGTAGCCGTGCGGATCCTCGCGCATCGAGGACTTGCCCGCGGCGCGGTCGCGGTCGTCATCCCGCAACCACCGGGATTCGAGGTCGCGCGCCAGCGCGAAGCGGCTGTCGGCGGGGTTGATCCCCAGCGCGTGGCTGACGACCGTGATCGGGCCGGGCGCCAGGCCGAGCGCGTCGCCGACGTGGCACTGCACGGCCATCAACCCGTACACGTTCTGCACCCACGCGGTCAGCAGGTTGTGGGCGCGGTAGGTCGCGGTCAGCGTGAGCCGGCCGTCCTCCGCGATCCGCAGCCAGATCGTGGTCAGGCACGGCGTGGCCGCGCCCGGGCCGGCGTGGAGGTCGATCGCGTCGTCCCAGAGCGAGATGTAGGCCCTGCGCGACGTCGGCTCGCGCGCGAGCAGCGCGGTCGCCTCGGCCAGCGTGTCGATCGTGTGCCCGCGCAGGCGATGGCCATAGGTGTAGGCCACGCCGTCGGGCGGCGAGGGGTCGAGGATGCGCCGCTGGTAGGCGCGCAGGTCCTCGGCACGAAGGCCGAAGTGCTCCAGCGCCGCGGGCGCGTCGTCGGCCGGCTCGGCCACCACGGCCTTGACGTTGAGCAGCTCCAGCCGCGTGCCGTCGCCGACGCCGACCTCGCTCCCGAAGCGCAGCGTGCGGACGACCAGCTCCTCCCAGACGTCGAGCGGGCGCCGCCGGACGACCTGATGGGCGAGCACGTCGGAGGGCTGCCGGCGGCGGTCGCCGGCGTCGGCGTCCAGCTCGATCCGCACGCGCGGCGGCAGCGTCGCGGGATCGGCGCGCGGGAGATCGCGCAGCAGCGCCCGCAGCGCGTCCGGCAGCCCGGGCGCGCTCAGGCGCCCGAGGTGGTGGAAGCTCAGGTGCTCGCGCAGCCGTCGGTCGTCGAACGCCGCGTCGGCCGGGAAGACGCGGCCCGTCCCGGGGATCCGGCGCACCGGCCGGCCGAGGATCGCGTCGTCCTCCAGGCCGTCGGCGAAGAAGACCTCGAGGTCGTCGGTGGTCGACGGCCCGGCCTGCGTGCCCAACGCGATCAGGTGGCGCACCTGCGGGTTGTGCAACAGGTTGCACAGCAGGGCGTACATGCCGTCGCCGTACAGGTTGCCGATCGCGGCGACGCGGCTGGCCGTCGGATCCAGGATCGCCGGGTCGACCTCCTCCAGCTTGCGCCGCGCGGCCTCCCACGGCGACCACAGCGTGATCACGCCGACGTCGCCGCGTGGGTTGACGAGGCGCAGGCGGTCGGCGTGGTGGAGCGCGTCGAACGTCAGGTCCGCCACGCGGCGCAGCGTACTCAGACGCTGAACCGCGAGTACCGCTCGGCCACCGCGGCGGGCAGCCGCGCGACCACGTGGACGCCCTCGGCGGTGTCCTCGCGGTGCAGGTCGCCGGCGACGTCGTGCAGCTCGGCCAGGCGACCGCCCTCGGAGTAGGGCAGCATCAGCTCGACGGACTTCAGCGTGCGGGCGAAGGCCTGCTCGATGGCGTCGCGGAGGTCGTCGAAGCCCTCCTGCGTCATCGCCGAGACCATGATCGCGTCGGGGTGGCGGTGGCGCAGCTCGCGGCGCTGCTCGGGGTCGAGCTGGTCGATCTTGTTGAGGACCAGCAGGCGCGGGCGCTCGCCGGCGCCGATCTCCTCCAGCGTGTCCTCGACCGCGCGCATCATGCCGAGGCGGTCCTCCTCCTCGGCGCTGGAGTCCACCACGTGCAGGACGAGGTCGGCGCGCGTCGTCTCCTCCAGCGTCGCGCCGAACGCGTCGACGAGCTGGTGGGGCAGCTTGCGGATGAACCCGACGGTGTCGGTCAGCAGGTACGGGCGGCCGTCGATCTGCAGCTGGCGCGTCGTCGGGTCCAAGGTGTGGAACAACCGGTTGCGGACGCCGACCTCGGCGCCGGTCATGGCGTTCAACAACGTGGACTTGCCGGCGTTGGTGTAGCCGGCGAGCGCGATCTGCGGCAGGTGCGCGCGCTCGCGCTCGGCGCGCTGGACCGCGCGCGTGGACTTCACGTGCTCCAGCCGGCGGCGCAGCGCGGCGATCCGGTCGCGCGCCAGGCGGCGGTCGGTCTCGATCTGCGACTCGCCCGGGCCACGCGTCGCGAAGCCGCCCGACGACACGCCGCCGAGACGCTCCAGGTGCGTCCACAGGCCGCGCATGCGGGCCAGGTTGTACTCCAACTGCGCCAGCTCGACCTGGAGCTTGCCCTCGGCGGTGTTGGCGTGCGAGGCGAAGATGTCGAGGATCGTCGCGGTCCGGTCGACCACGCTCAGCCCCAGCTCCTTCTCCAGGTTGCGCTCCTGGCGCGGGCTCAGCTCGTCGTCGCAGACGACGACGTTGGCGTCGGCGGCCTTGGCGGCGACTTTGACCTCCTCCAGCTTGCCCGGGCCGAGGTAGGTGTTGGGGTGCGGCTTGTCGCGGTGCTGGACGGCCTGCCCGACGACGGCGACGCCCGCCGTGCGCAGCAGCTCGCGCAGCTCGGCGAGGTCGTCCCCGTCCTCGAGCGCGGCGATGAGATAGGCGCGCTGCTTGGCGCGCCCGGTCGTGCCGTTCGGCGACGATCCGTTGCCCCGCGTCGGCGCCGTGCGTCCGTTGCGACTGCGTTCCATGTGTCACCTGAGTCTAGGTGCTGCGGGATGCGGAGCGAGCTTGTTCCTCTTCTCGACGATGCACCGGAATGGCGCCTCACCTAACGGCGTAGCAGCTAGTCAGAACTGGGTCAGGACCTGGACGGATGAGGGAGGCTGCCTGGGCACCCCGGGAGTACCGTCGAGACGACCCCAGGAGGTGGGCGCCGATGACGGTGTCGGAAGTGACCGGACGACCAGAGGACTGGATCCGCATCGGAGCCGCTGCCGCGGCCCTGGGCGTGAGCGTCGACACGCTGCGGCGTTGGGAGCGCGACGGGCGCATCGCGTTCGAGCGCCGCGGCCAGCAGCGCTACCTACGCGCCGACGCGCTCGCGTCGCTGCTGCGCGAGCGGGCGCGCGAGGGGCGCTCCAGCGCACGCAACCGCCTCTCGGGCATCGTCCTCGGCGTGCGCCGCGACGGCGTCATGGCGCAGATCGACATGGCCTGCGGGCCGTACCGGATCGTGTCGCTGATGTCGCGCGAGGCGGCCGACGACCTCGGCATCAAGCCGGGCGACCAGGCCGTCGCGCTGATCAAGTCGACGACGGTCGTGGTGGAGAAGCGCTGAGCAGCGCTGCGCGGCGCGGCACCGGCAGCTTGTCGTAGCGGTCGGCCAGCCGCGCCACGGGCAGGACGATCACGCCCTCGCGCGGGTCCCCCACCCAGCCGCCGACGCCGGTCGCCAGCGTGTAGGCGGCGTAGGCCGCGGCGGTCGCGTCCAGCTCGTCGAGCGTCCGCTGCCAGAGCCCGCCGTCGTCGTCGGTCACGCCCTTCAGCCGCAGCGCCGCGATCCGCTGCTGCAGGCCGTGCGGCGTGCGCTTGGCGGGCGGCCGGTGGCCGAGCAGCGCGCAGAACACCGCGTCGGGGTAGGTCTCGGCGACGCGGCCGAGCCGCAGCGCGCCGTCGCCGACCGGGCCCTCGTAGACGTCGCCCATCGTCGCGTCGGGCCGGAACAGCTCCAGCTGGCCCAGCTCGGCGAACAGGTCGAAGCCGTGCCGCATCCAGCCCTGCCAGCGCGTCAGCGCCTGGTCGGCGGCCGGGACCGGGTAGAGCGGCAGCCGCCTGCGATAGAGGATCGCGTCGCAGACCCGCATCGACTCGTAGCGCCCGTCGGGCAGGCCGAGCCGCGCGCGCAGCGGCGCGCCCGCCGTCAGCAGGTCCAGCCGCGGGCCCGACGGCGCGTCGATCGCGACGACCGCCTCGCCGCCGAAGGACAGCACGGTCCGCGCGACGTCGGCGACCGTGCCCGGCGCGTAGAACGTCGCGACCAGCTCGGTCCCGTCCGGCCCGCGCCGCTCGTGCAGCGTGACGAGCTGCTGCGCGGCCGGCTTGGCGCTGATGTCAATGCCGCAGTAGCGCATGGGGCGCTGGAGTGTCCTCGGTCGTGTGTGGGCGCTAGAGCGGGCCGCAATAGCAGCCGCGGTACCGCACCGTGCCGCCAACCTAGCGGGCGTCCGGATCGATAGCGTGGCGGCCTCGATGCCCGATCTCGCCGACCGCCTCGCCGATCGCGTCCTGGAGCTGGTCGACGTCCCGTCCGAGTCCCACTCGGAGGCCGAGGCGGTGGCCTACGTGCTCGACCGGGTGCCGGGCGCGCGCGACGCGGGCGACACCTGCGTGCTGGCCGGCGTCACCGAGAGGCGCGAGCGTCCGCTCGTCCTCTTCGCCGGCCACCTCGACACCGTCCCCGCGCAGGGCAACTTCCCCGGCCACCGCTCCGAGGACGGCGCGGTCGTCCACGGCCTGGGCAGCGCCGACATGAAGGCCGGCGTCGGCGTCATGGTCGAGCTGGCGCGCGCGGAGCTGGACGCGAGCGTCGACGTCGGCTTCGTCTTCTTCGGCCGCGAGGAGCTGCCCTTCGGCGACAGCGCGCTGACGCCGCTGCTGGCGCGCGAGCCCGGCCTGGCGACCGCCGACCTGGCGATCGTGATGGAGCCGACGTCCAACGAGATCCACGCCGGCTGCGTCGGGAACATCAACGCGACGTGGACGTTCCGCGGCGTCGCGGGCCACAGCGCGCGCCCGTGGCTGGCCGACAACGCGATCCACCGGGCCGGGCGCGGGATCGCCGCGCTGGCCGAGCTGGAGCCGGTCGACCACGAGTTCGCGGGGCTCGTCTTCCGCGAGGTCGTCAGCGCGGTCACCGTCCACGGCGGCGTCGCGCGCAACGTCGTGCCCGACGCGTGCGTCGTGGAGGTCAACATGCGCTACGCGCCCGGCACGAGCGCCGCGGAGGCCGAGGCCAAGCTGCGCGCGCTGTGCGAGCCCCACGGCGAGCTGCGCGTCGACGGCAACGCGCCGTCGGGCGCGGTGCCGGACGTTGGCCATGCCCTTGTGTCGAAGCTCGTGGCGGCGGGCGACGGGCTGACCGTCGCGCCCAAGCAGGCCTGGACGCCGGTGGCCGAGCTGGCCGCGGTCGGCGTCGACGCCATCAACTTCGGTCCGGGCGCGCCGCGCTTCGCGCACCGCCGCGACGAGCAGGTCGAGGTCGCGGCGCTGGTCGAGTCCTACACGATCCTGGAGCGCTTCCTGTGCGGCTGAACCCGGTCCTCGACGCGCTCGGCACCTACCCCTTCGTCCGCCTGGACGAGGCCAAGGCCGCGGCGGTCGCGCGCGGGATCGAGCTGATCGACTTCGGGATCGGCGAGCCGCGCGAGGAGACGCCGGCGTTCATCCGCGAGGCCTTGGCCGCGTCGCTGGCGCCGGTGTCGACCTACCCGAAGGCCGACGGGCTGCCCGCGCTGCGCGAGGCCGTCGCGCGCTGGATCGCCCGCCGCTTCGGCGTCGCGGTCGATCCCTCCACGCAGGTCGTCCCCACGCTGGGGTCCAAGGAGGTCGTGTTCCACCTCGCCGAGGTCCTCGGCGGCGAGGCGGTCGCGGTGACCACGCCCGGCTACCCGGTCGGCGCGCGCGGCGCGCTGTTCGCCGGCCGCGAGGTCGTCGAGCTGCCGCTGGACCCGGCGAGCGGCTGGCTGCCGGACCTCGACGCGCTCGATCCCGCGACGCTGCGCCGCCTCGGGCTGCTGTGGCTCAACTTCCCCAACAACCCGACCGGCGCCGTGGCGCCACCGGAGCTGTTGGAGCGCGCCGCGGCGCTGGCCCGCGAGCACGACTTCGTCCTGGCCTGCGACGAGGCCTACAGCGAGATCTGGCTGGCCGGCGACGCGCCCGTGAGCGCGCTCCAGCTCGAGGACCTCACCAACGTCGTCGCCGTCAACACCTTGTCCAAGCGCTCGTCGATGCCGGGCTATCGCAGCGGCTTCGTCGCGGGCGACCCGACGCTGATCGCCGCGCTCAAGAGGTACCGCCCCAACGTCGGCGTCGCGCCGCAGGAGTTCGTCCAGCTCGCGTCGGTCGCCGCCTGGGACGACGAGCCCCACGTCGAGGCGGTCCGCGCCCGCTACCGCGAGAAGCGCGACCTCCTGTGGCCGGCGCTGCAGGACGCGGGCTTCGCCGACGCCGGCGGCGACGGCACGTTCTTCCTGTGGTTGCGGACCCCTGACGGCGAGGACGAGGAGGCGTGCGCCGTGCGCCTGCTCGAGCACGGCGTCGTCTGCGCGCCCGGCTCGTTCTTCGGCCCGGGCGGCGCCGGGCACGTGCGCTTCGCGCTCGTCCCCACGCCCGAGGCCTGCGCCGAGGCGGCGCGCCGCCTCAAGCCGTAGGACGCCGGACCGCGAGGGCGCTCGTACGAGCGTCCAGTCGCCTGGAAGCCGTATCTTTCCGTACCGATTTCCAGCGTGATGGTCCTGCCTCTTCCTGCCGCGCCGCGCCGATCGCGCCACGCGGTCCCCTTCGCTCCGCCCGCCGAGGGCGAGCCGAAGGTGGCGGTGCGCCGGGCCACGTCGACGGCGGACCACCGTTCCGGCATGACCGGCTGAGGAACGCCGGTGCGGTCCCTCGCCCTCGGACCCCTCCTCGTCGCGCTCGCCGTTCCTGTTGCGGCGGGCGCGGCGGGGTCAGCCACGCCGGCGCCGGCCGACGCCCCGCCGCCCGCCCTCGCGGAGGCCAACATCGCCCGCGTCGTCGCCCCGACCCCGGCGCGGCCGCGGCTGGACGGCCCGGCGACGCGGACGATCGCCGCGGTCGCGCCGCTGGCCCACGGCCAGACGCAGCTGCGGGTCGTCGATCGCCGCGAGCTGGACGGGCGCTGGTTCGTGCGCGTGCTGCTGCCCGAGCGTCCCAACGGCGCGGCCGTGTGGGTCGCCGCCGATCGCGTCGTGCTGCTGCGCACGCGCTGGCACGTCTACGTGGACCGCCGCGCGCGCCGGCTGACGATCACCCGCGGCGGCCGCCCCGTGCGGTCGGCGCGGGTCGTGGTCGGCGCGCCGCGCAGCCCGACGCCCGCGGGCGAGTTCGCGATCTCCGAGCGCGTCGCCCAGCGGTCGGCCGACGAGTTCGTCGGGCCGTGGGTGCTGGCGATCACCGCGTTCTCCGGCACTTACCAGCAGTTCGACGGCGGCCCCGGCCGGGTGGCGATCCACGGCCGCGGCGGCGCGTCGCTGAGCGACCCGCTCGGGACCGCGCGCTCGCACGGGTGCGTGCGCGTGACGAACGCGCTGATCCGGTGGATGGCCCGCCACCTGCAGGCGGGCGTCCCGGTGACGATCCGCTAGGGGTCGCTTTCGGAGCGCGACGACTGGTGTCGTGACACTAGGCGTTGCTGTGCAGCGCGGCGTTCAGGCCGCCCCACGTCCCGGTGCGCGGCAGGACCTCGACCGCGCCGGAGACCGAGTTGCGCCGGAACAGCAGGTTGTCGCTGCCGCTCAGCTCGCGCGCCTTGACGGTCTCGCCCTCGGGCGTGGTGACGACCGTGCCGCCGGTGACGTAGAGGCCGGCTTCGACGACGCAGCCGTCGCCCAGCGAGATGCCGAGCCCGGCGTTGGCGCCCAGCAGGCAGCCGGTCCCGATCGAGATGATGTCCTTGCCGCCGCCGCTGAGCGTGCCCATGATCGAGGCGCCGCCGCCGACGTCGCTGCCGTCGCCGACGACGACGCCCTGGCTGATGCGGCCCTCGACCATCGAGTGGCCGAGCGTGCCCGCGTTGAAGTTCACGAAGCCCTCGTGCATGACCGTCGTGCCGTCGGCCAGGTGCGCGCCGAGGCGGACGCGGCGCGCGTCGGCGATCCGGACGCCGGCGGGCGCGACGTAGTCGGTCATCTGCGGGAACTTGTCCACCGACGTGACGTGCAGCGGGCGGTCCAGCGCGCGGGCGCGCAGGCGGACGGCGGGCAGGTCGGCGGGGTCGACCGGGCCGCGGTTGGTCCACGCGACGTTCGGCAGCACGCCGAAGATCCCGTCCAGGTTGATGGAGTTGGGGGCGGCGAGGCGGTGGCTGAGCAGGTGCAGGCGCAGGTAGGCGTCGTGCGTGTCCCGCGGCGGCGCGGCGAGGTCGGCGATGACGGTCAGGACGGGCGTGACGGTGACGCCGCGCAGGTCGTCGGCGCCGACCGAGCCGGTGAACGCGCCGCCGCCGAGGTCGGTCGCCTCCGCCGGGCCCTTCAGCAGGCGGGTGCCGCTCTCGGGCGCGTTGGCCGGCGCGCCGTCGAGGCCGAGGTGCGGCTCCAGGTAGAAGGTGTCGAGCACCTTGCCGCCGGGGACGGTCGTCGTGGCCAGGCCGACGGCCCAGGCCGGGCCGGAGAGGGGCTGCGTCGTCGTCATCGGGCTGGACGATAGGTCACGCGAGCGCTTCGAGGTCGGCCAGCAGCGCCGCGCTGGCCTCGCCGGCGTAGACCGGGACCGCCCAGCCGGTGAGCGTGAACAGCAGGGACTCGTCGACGTCGACCCGCAGCTCGCCGCCGTCGAGGACGACGGTGACCGGCGTGTCGCCGCCGCGCAGCACGTGGGCGATCGCGGCGCCGGACGCGCCGGTGCCCGACGCGCTCGTCTCCCCCACGCCGCGCTCGAAGATCCGCGCGCGGACGCGGTCGGGCGCCAGCGCGCGGAAGAACGACACGTTGGTGCGGTTGGGGAACGCGGCGTGGTGCTCGATGCCGGGGCCGACCCGGTCGAGTTGTAGGGCTTCGAGCGCGTCGGCGTCCGGCACGTGGATCGCGCACTGCGGGTTGCCGACCTGGACGTGCTGGAAGCGCCACGTCGTCCCGTCCTCGGTGGTCAGCTCGCCGAGGCCGTCGTCGGCGCCGCCCGGGTAGTCGCCGCTGGTCAGGCGCGCGCGGCCCATGTCCAGCGTGCAGGTGCGGTCGTCGTGGATCGTCGGGCGGATCTCGCCGGCGGCGGTCTGGATCGAGAACTGGCGCTGGTCGGTCCAGCCGGCGGCGTGCAGGTACATGACCGCCTCGCGCGCGCCGTTGCCCGACAGCTCGGCCTCGGAGCCGTCGGGGTTGAAGATCCGCAGGCGCGCGACGAAGCCGGGCTCGTCGGCGGGCTCCAGGTGCAGGATCCCGTCGCCGCCGATGCCGAGGTGGTAGTCGCAGATGCGCTGGATGCGCGGCGGCGTCAGCGCGAACGGCAGCGCGTCGCGCTCGATGATGATGTAGTCGTTGCCGAGGGCCTGCCACTTCTGGAAGCGCATCGTGGTGGGACGCTATCCGCCGAGGATCGCGGCCGCGATCTCGTCGGGCTCGCGCCCGGTGGCGTCGATCGGCTCCACGGGCGGCGACGGGAGCTTGCGCAGCCACGTGAGCTGACGGCGCGCGTACTGGCGGGTGCGGGTCTTCATGGCCTCCACGTCGCCCTGGAGCAGCTCGGCGAAGCCCAGGGCCTTGCGGGCGGTCTCGCTCGCGCCCGCGGCCCGCGCGGCCAGGACCTCCTCGCGCGCCCCGGCGGCGACCATCGCGTCGACGCGCGCGTCGATCTGGCGCTTGAGCCGCTCGCGATCGAGCGTGAGCGCGAGCAGGCGCGTCGGGTGGCGCGTGTCGGACGTCCACAGCCGGCTGGCGCGCGGCGGGGCCTCGTCGAGCGCGCCCTGGGCGTCGAGCTCCAGCGCGCGGACGATGCGGTGGCGGTCGCCGGGGTCGATCGCCTTCGCGATCTCGGGCGCGCGGTCGGCCAGGCGCGCGTGCATCACCGCGGCGCCCTGCATCTCCAACTCCTCCATCAACCGCTCGCGCACGCCGGGCGCGGGCGGGGGCTTGAGGTCGAGGTCGGCCAGCGCGGCGCGCAGGTAGAGGCCGGTGCCGCCGACGACGATCGGCGTGCCGCCGTCGTGCAGGATCGCGTCGATCTCGCGGTGGGCGCGCTCCGCGTACTCGGCGACGCTGAAGCGCGCGGTGACCGGCAGGATCGAGATCATGCGGTGCTCGAGCCGCGCCTGCTCGGCCACGTCGGCCGCGCCGGTGAGGACCTCCAGGCCGCGGTAGACCTGCAGCGCGTCGGCGGAGACGGCGACCGGCCGCTCGCCCCGGGCGCGCAGGCGGTCGGCGACGGCCAGGGCGACCGCGGTCTTCCCGACCCCGGTCGGGCCGAAGAGGGCGAGGATCTCGGGCATCGAGCGGACAGTGTCGCGGACCCGCGGGCTGTCCTGGCGTCCCGCCGCCCCGCGGTCCCGCCTTCCGTCCTTCCGCCGTCCCGCCCTTCCGCCCTTCCATCCTTCGGCGCCGCGTGTGCGAGAGTGCCGCGCATGGAGCTCAACGGAACGTCAGTCCTGCTCACCGGTGCCACGGGCGGCATCGGCCACGCGATCGCGCGAGCGGTGCGCGCGGAGGGCGCGTCGCTGCTGCTGACCGGACGGCGGACCGACGTGCTCGAGCCGCTGGCCGCCGAGGTCGGCGGGCGGGCGACGGCGGTCGACCTGTCGGATCGCGCCGCGGTCGATCGGCTGCTGGACGAGGCCGGCGACGTGGACGTCCTGATCGCCAACGCGGCGCTGCCGGCGTCGGGCGACGCGCTGGACTTCCGCGTCGACCAGATCGACCGGGCGCTGGAGGTCAACCTGCGCGCGCCGATCGTCCTGTCGCGCGTGCTCGGCGAGCGGATGGCGGCGCGCGGCCGCGGCCACATCGTGCTGATCTCGTCGCTGAGCGGGAAGTCCGGCCAGGCCGCGTCGTCGATCTACAGCGCGACGAAGTTCGGCCTGCGCGGCTTCGGCCAGGGCCTGCGCGGCGACCTGGCCCCGCGCGGCGTCGGCGTGAGCGTCGTCTTCCCCGGCTTCATCCGCGACGCGGGCATGTTCCACGAGTCGGGCGCGAAGCTGCCCAAGGGCGTCGGCACCTCGACGCCCGAGCAGGTCGCCGCCGCCGTCCTCAAGGCCATCAAGAACGACCGCGGCGAGATCGACGTCGCGCCCGTCGGCATGCGCGCGGGCACCGCCTTCGCCCAGCTCGCGCCCGAGCTGTCGGCGAAGGTCGCCAAGCGGCTCGGGGGCGACAAGGTCGCCGAGCAGCTCGTGAACGGGCAGGCGTCGAAGCGGTAGGCGTTGGCGCGCGGCGCGCGCCACGCTGGGCGCGGCGCGATCGGGGCACGGCGCGTGGCGCGAGCGCGGCGCCCCCAACGCTCAGGCCGCTTCCGCCCGGCGCGTCTCGGCGGCCAGGGCGTGCAGGACCTCCGACGACAGCCGCGCGCCCTCGGTGGGGTCCAGCGGCGAGACGCCGATGCGCACGACGGTCTCGTCGCCGTCGATCTCCTCCAGCGCGACGCGGGGCTTGTCGCGCATCGGGGTCTCGATCGTCTCGCGCAGGAGCGTCTCGATGTCCACCGGCGTGACGCCCGGCCGCAGGCGCGCGCGGAGGTCGATGCCGGCCGGCTCGTGCAGCGGGATGACGGCGACCGCGAGCACGACGTTGTTGGGGACCATGATCTGGTTCTCGCCGTCAGAGAAGGTGGTGTACAACAGGCCGAGCGACGAGACGACGCCGACGATGTGGCCCGCCAGCCCGCCGCCCTGGAGCTGGACGCGATCGCCGACGCGGAACGGCCGCGCGCTCAGCAGCACGAGGCCCGCGAAGAGGTTCCCGAACGTCTGCTGGGCGGCGAGGCCGAGGATGACCGCGGTGAACGCGCCGCCGACGGCGAGCGTCTGCGGGTTCAGCCCCGCGACCCGCAGCGCGACGAGCACCGCGAGGACGATCGTGAAGAACCGCACCAGGAAGCCGACGGTGCCCGCGGTGCCGGGATCGAGCCGGCGAAAGAGCGTCGGGCCGGCGGCGCGGCCGAGGTCGCGCGCGAACTGCCAGCCGAGCGCGACGAGCGCGATCACGGTGGCGACCCGGACCGGCTCGTCGATGCCGAAGATCTGCCGGCGATAGGAGTACACCACCAGGACGCCGGCGATCATCGGCAGCAGGATCAGCGTCTGGATCCGCGCGCGCTTGACCGCGCGGGAGCTCAGTTGCCGGGCCAGTCCTGCCTCTCTCCAAGAGTGGCTGCGGGTCTCCAACAGGCGCTTCATGGGCTCCTTGCGAGGGACTTCGGGACGGGGAATACGAGCGGTCCTTCCACGGTCGGGACGATCCTGCTCGTCTGTGTGATGCCCCTCACACGGTCCGGAAAACGGCGGCATGCGGACAACTCGGTTCGTGGCCGAGCGGTCGGGCGGGCGCCGGCGCGGGCGCTACCGCGTGTCGCGGCGGGCCGAGCGCGCCGGCGCGGTCCGGACGACGTGCGCCCCGGCGCCGACGAGCGCCAGCAGCACGAGGAGCCGCTCGGCGTAGGCGACCGCGTGCGCGCCGGGCCCGAGGCTGAGGCCGGACGAGGCGCCGAGGCTGACCGCCCCCGAGAGGGATTGGCCGACGGTCGCGGCGCCGTTCCCCGTGCCGCGCAGGTCGCCCTCGTCGGCGCAGATCGCGTAGGCGGAGGCGAACGCGAGGACGAACGCGAGCGTCACGGTCCCGGTCAGCGCGATGCGGCCGGTGAACGAGCGCGCGTCGGGCCAGACGATCGCGCTGCCCGCGGCCAGCGCGGCGGCGCCGACGGCCAGGGCGACGATCGACGCCGTCGACACCGAGAGCCTCCAGGGCGCGACGACCGCGACCAGGCCGACGGCGAACAGCGCGTAGGCGCGCAGCTCGTGGACGCCGACGCGCGCGCCACCGTCGCCCGCCGCCGGCGGTGGCGCCACGGCCTGCCGCGCCAGGTCCCGACGCCGGAGCGCCGTCCCGGGCTCGGGCGGACGCGCGACCGTGTGGCGGTGGTCGCGCAGGGACCGCCCCACCGGATCGTGGCCCTCGCGATGGGCGCGCGCGGTCGCGAGCAGGTCGTGGGTCTCGACCCGGCCGGGCGGCGCCGCGTCCCCCTCGGCGGCGAACGGCTCGGTGGCGGCGAGCAGGTCCCGCGGCAGCTCGACGTCGGCGGCCGGGAAGGTGTGGAGGTTGTCGAGCCGCAGGTCCTCGTCCGACAGCTCGCCGAGCGGGTCGTTCAGCTCGTCGGGCAGCGGCGCGGCTGCGTCCAGCGCGGTCGGCGCGTGATGGCGGGTCCCGGCGCCGTCGAAGGTGTCGGGCACCCAGTTGTCCGGGAGCCCGTCGATGTGGATCGCGCGCTCCTCGACGACGAAGCCGAGCCCGAGCAGCGACTCGCCGATCCGCGTCAGCTCGTCCGCGGCCTTTGCGGCGGCGTCCAGGGCTGTGGGAAGATCCTCGACCGGCATGGTGATGTCGAGGCGGTCCGGCTCGCCCGGCCGCTTGTGGACGGTGTGCTGGGACGAGAGCGACGACAGGCCGAGGACGTCGTCGATCACCTCGGACAGGTCCAGCGGACGCGGGAGCCCGGGGATGAAGGCAATGCTGTAGGAAACGGTCAATCGCGCCATGTCTGATCTGTCATAATCTTTGAGCACTAGCGCATACACAGCGGTGTCTTTCTACCAGACCCGCCGCGCTGTTGACCAGCCCTCCCGCGCCGATCTTCAGAACAGGGCCTCCTGGATCGCCGACGGTGGATCGGGCCGGTGCCGCGCGGCCGGCGCGGACCGCGCCCGCGGCCCCATCTGCCGCCGGAACGCCCGGTCGAACGGGCGCTCGTCGGCGGGATCGCGCCGGAACGGGCGTGCCGCCGGCGCGCCGGCGTCGACCAGCAGCCGCGCGATCCGGTCGCGCTCGGGCGTCGGCAGGTACGCGCCGCGCGCGTACAGCTCCTCGTAGCGGTCGACGAGGTCCGGCCGGTAGGAGCGCAGCCACTCCACGAACACGCCGCGCACCTCGCCGCGCAGGTGCAGGCCGATGCCGCCGATGCTCGTGGCGCCCGCGTCGATCGCCGCCTGGACGATCTCCTCGACCTGCTCGGGATCGTCGTTGATCCCCGGCATGAGCGGCGCGACCAGGATGCCCGTCGGGATCCCGTTGCGGTTGAGCTCCGCCACCGCCTCCAGCCGCGCGCGCGGGTTCGGCGTGTGCGGCTCCGACGCCCGCCACGCCCGCTCGTCGATCATCGGGATGCTCAGGCTCGCGCCGATGTCCGTGACCGCCGCGATCTCCTTCAACAACGGCAGGTCGCGCAGCAGCAGCGGCGACTTCGTCAGCACCGAGCACGGGTTGCGGAAGTCGCGCAGCGCCTCCCAGATCCCGGGCATGAGCCGGTAGCGCCCCTCGACCCACTGATACGGGTCGGTGTTCGTGCCCATCGCGATGTGCTCGCCCTTCCACGACGGGCGCTTCAGCTCGGCCCGCAGCACCTCGGGCACGTTGACCTTCACGACGATCTCGCGCTCGAAGTCGCGCCCGGCGTCGAAGTCGAGGTACTTGTGGGTCGGGCGGGCGAAGCAGTACACGCACGCGTGGCTGCATCCGCGGTACGGGTTGATCGTCCAGCGGAACGGCATCCGCGACGACTCCGGGACGCGGTTGAGCGCCGACTTGGCGTGGATCTCGTAGAAGCGGGTCTGGAGGGCCTCGGGCGCGTCGAAGGTGCGAACCGTCGCCGGATCGCGGTAGCCGGGCAGTCGGGCGCCCTCCGCGGCTTCGATCTTCAGGTTGTCCCAGCGCATGCGAACACATGTTCGCATGCGGGGAGGCGGAACGCCAAGCGCGTTACGCCAACGCGCGCGCCAGCAGCGACATCTCGCCCGCCAGCGTCTGCGACGTCGCGCCGACGATCTCCACCGGGACGATCTCGCCGGGCGACGCCAGGCCGGTGAAGTTCACGGTCTTGCCGTGCGCGGAGCGGCCGCGGAGCTTGGAGGGGTCCGTGCGCGACGGGCCCTCCACCAGCACCTCGATCGAGCGGCCGACGAAGCGCTGGGCGCGCTCGTTGGCCCGGCGCTGGACGACCTCGACCAGGCGGTCCATGCGGGCGACCGCGACCTCGTGCGACACGAACTCGTCGACGAGCTCCGCCGCCTCGGTGTCGCGCCGCGGCGAGTAGATGAAGGTGAACGCGCCGTCGAAGCCGACCTCCTCGCAGACCTCCAGGGTCTCCTCGAAGTCCGCCTCGGCCTCCCCCGGGAACCCGACGATGATGTCGGTCGTCAGCGCGATGTCGGGGTTGTGCTCGCGGATGAGCGCGACGCGGTCCAGGAAGCGCTCGCGCGAGTAGGTCCGGCGCATCGCCTTCAGCACGCGCGACGACCCGCTCTGCAGCGGCAGGTGCATGTGCGGCATGACGGACGGCAGCGTCGCGTGCGCGAGCACCACGTCCTCCTTCATGTCCTGCGGGTGCGGCGACGTGTAGCGGATGCGCTTCAGGCCCTCGATCTCGTCCAGCGCGTGCAGCAGCTCGGCGAACGACGAGCGCGCCGACGTGGGCTGGATCGCCCGCCCCCACGCGTTGACGTTCTGCCCCAGCAGCGTGACCTCGACCACGCCGCCGGCGACCATCTCGCGGACCTCGTCGACCAGCTCGTCCAGCGGGCGGTCGACCTGGCGGCCGCGCGTCGACGGCACGATGCAGTACGAGCACTTCATGTTGCACCCGGCCGAGATCTGCACCCAGCCCTGGAAGTCGCGCTCGCGCGCGGCGGGCAGGTGACCGGTGAAGCCCTCGAACTCGAAGAATCCCTGAGCGGTCAAGGAGTCTGACGTCAAGAACTCCGCGAGCTTGTGGACCTGCCCCGGGCCGAACGCCACGTCGACGAACGGGAACTGCCGGAAGACCTCGTCCTTGACCGACTGCGCCCAGCAGCCGCCGACGCCGATCACGACCTCGCCGCGGCGCGCCCGCTTCAGCGCCGCCGCCTGGTGCAGGTAGGCGATGAAGCGCGAGTCGGCCTTCTCGCGGATCGAGCACGTGTTGAAGAGGATGAGGTCGGCGTCGGCCTGATCGGACGCCTCCGCGTACCCCAGCGACCCGAGCATGCCCTTCATGCGCTCGGAGTCGTGCTCGTTCATCTGGCACCCGAAGGTGGTGACGTGGAAGGTCTTGCTGCTCACGGCGGGCCTGAGGGTACCGACCTACTTCGCGTAGTCCACGGCCCGCGACTCGCGGATCACCGTGACCTTGATCTGCCCCGGGTACTCCAGCTCCTGCTCGATCTCCCGCGCGATCCTGCGCGCCAGCGCTCCCGCGCCGTCGTCGCTGATCACGCCCGGCTCGACGATCACGCGGATCTCGCGCCCGGCCTGCATGGCGTACACCTTGTCGACGCCGTCGTGGCGGGTGGCGAGCTTCTCCAGGTCGCGCAGCCGCTTGACGTACTGCTCCAGCGACTCGCCGCGCGCGCCCGGGCGCGCGCCGGACAGCGCGTCCGCCGCCTGCACGATCACGGCCTCGACCGTCTGCGGCTCGACCTCGTTGTGATGGGCCTCCATCGCGTGGGCGACGGCCTCGGCCTCGCCGTGGCGCCGGGCCAGGTCGCCGCCGACCATCGCGTGCGGGCCCTCGACCTCGTGCGAGACCGCCTTGCCGATGTCGTGCAGCAGCGCCGCGCGGCGCGCGGTCTTCTCCGACGCGCCCAGCTCGGCGGCCATCAGCGCGGCCAGCTGCGCGCACTCGACCGAGTGCGCCAGGACGTTCTGGCCGTAGGACGTGCGGAACTTCAGGCGGCCGAGGACCTTCACCAGCTCGGGATCCAGGCCCTGGACGCCGGCCTCGAAGACCGCCTCCTCGCCCGCCGCGGCCATGTGCGACTCCAGCTCGGACTTGGCCTGGTAGTAGGTCTCCTCGATCCGCGCCGGGTGGATGCGCCCGTCCTGCAGCAGCTTCTCCAGCGTCATGCGCGCGACCTCGCGGCGGACGCCGTCGAAGGCGCTCAGCACGACCGCGTTGGGCGTGTCGTCGATGATGAAGTCGACGCCGGTCAGGTTCTCCAGCGCGCGGATGTTGCGGCCCTCGCGGCCGATGATCCGGCCCTTCATGTCGTCGGACGGCAGCTGGACGACGCTCACGGTCGTCTCGGCCGCGTGCGACGCCGCCAGGCGCTGCATCGCGACGCTCAGGATCGACCGCACGCGCCGCTCGGCGTCGCGCTTGGTCTCCTCTTCCACGGTCCGCAGGACGCGCGCGGCGTCGTGGCGCGCGTCGTCCTCGACGTCCTTCAGCAGCGCCTGCTTGGCCTGGCCGGCGCTCAGCCCGGCGACGCGCTCCAGCGCGGTCTCGCGCTCGGCGCGCAGGCGCTCCAGCGACGCGGCCTCGGCGCGGAGGTGCTGGTCGCGACGCTCCAGCTCGGCCTCGCGGCGGTCGAGGTCGGCGCTGCGGCGGTCCAGCGCGGCCTCGAAGGCCTGTGTTCGCGCGGCCGTGCGCTCCAGCTCGGCGGCACGACGGGTCAGCTCGGCCTCCTCGGGCGACGGGCCGGCGGGCACGACGACGGCCGCGGCCGTGGTCGCGGGGGCGGCCGCGGGCTCGGTGCTCCCGCCGCGGCCGGGAGACGCGGTGAGGGCGGTGACCGTGGCGGGCTTCTGCCGTCCGTAGACGAGCGCCGCGACCACGATGGCGACTCCGATGAGCGCCGCGCCGATCAGGGTTTCCATGTGGGGTGTCCTCTCCCCAGCGCCCGATGGAGGCGGACGCTGGTCTCCGATGCTGCGAGTTCGGGAAGCGTGGTCGCGGCCGCCGGGCGCGGTTGGGCGCTGGGGATCGGGTCCTACGGTGCCGCGGCGCGCCGGTCTTCGGGTCCTGCGGTGGCGCGGCGCGGCGGGGTTCGCTGCTCTATGGACGGGGTTCGGGCACCCTGCGGTGTGACGTGCGCTCGCCGCGGATCGTATTACCGGGGCCGTCGCGCCTGCACTCAGCCTGATCGCGCGATCAGGCGACCCGCTTGGCGCCCACGAAATGCGAGCCCCAGTAGGAGTCGAAGATCGCGTGGTTCATGACCCCGTGGGTGGTGGCCGAGACGACGGTCGTCGGGCCCGTGGCGAGGCCGACGTCGCTGGCCCCCGGACCGGCGGTGTTGAAGAACACCAGGTCGCCCGCCTGGATGTTGGAGCGCGACACCGCGGTGCCGGTCCCGTACTGGGCGAAGCTCGTGCGCGGGATCGAGATGCCCGCCTGGCGCATGGCCCACGAGGTCAGCCCGGAGCAGTCGAACGACGACGGGCCGGTCGACCCGTAGGAGTACGGCGAGCCGACCTTCGACATCGCGGCGGCGACCGCGGCCTGGACGCCGGAGCCCGCCGGCGCCGGCGTCGACGTCGTCGTCTCCGCGGCGTCGGTGGCGTTGACGGTCCGCGTCGTGGCGGCCTCCCCGCTCACGCCGAGGGCGGCGAGCGTCGCCGGGCCGACCACGCCGTCGACCTCGAGGCCGTGGGCGGCCTGGAAGGCGCGGACGGCGTTGCGCGTCTGCGGGCCGAAGACGCCGTCGGCGACGAGGCCGAGCTTCTCCTGCACCGCCCGCGCGGTCCCCGCGGGCACCGACCGGTCGATCCCCGACGCCCCGCCGATCGACGCGGTCGACGCGGAGCCCGCGCCGCCCGCCATCGCCGCCCGCGTGAGCGGGCCGACGATGCCGTCGGTGACGAGCCCGTGCGCGCGCTGGAAGCGCTTGATCGCCTTGAGCGTCCGCGGGCCCATGACGCCGTCGGCGGTGAGGCCGAGCGCCTGCTGGATCGCGCGGATCGAGAGGTGCGACGTCGTGGTGGTCGGCGTCGCGGCCTGGGCGGCGCCCAGCAGCGGGCCGGTCTGGCCCACGACGCCCGCCGCGATGAGCGCCGCGGAGATCCGGGCGGTCGCGGTCTTGGGCAGGGCGATGATCTTGGCGGCCGCGGCCTCGCGGCGGCGGCGCGAGCGGCTCAGGGAGCGCTCCCACAAGTCGGGAAGCGCGAGGTCGCGGACCCCGGGCGGGTCGGCGAAGATCGCGAATCGGTCGTCCGTGATGATCCGGGCGTCGGCGGCGTCCATCGTTGGCTCCTGGTGGTGGCGGCCTACGAGGTGAGCTGACGGGCTCGCGCGTGTGCGCTACGCCGCGATGGAAGGCGGCGATTCGCCCCATGGGCCGGCGGTCGTGCCGGCCCGGTTGGGTCCCCCGCTCCCGCCGTCGCTGAGACGACGGGACTCGGCCTGTGCGTGCAGGTATGTCGGCGATCAGAACTCGCGGCGACGCTGCAAGTTGCGGTCCGCGTTATGACACCGGGCGATTGAGACGGTAGATCGCGTGCGGAAGGCCCGCGTGCGTCGCGTCGCGCTCGTAGGCCATCCCGAGCTTCTCCATCACCGCGCGCGAGGCCGCGTTGGCGTGCGTGGTCTGGGCCACCACCGAGTCCAGCTCGAGGACCTCGAAGGCGACGCGGACCGCCTCGCGCGCCAGCTCGGTGGCGTATCCCTGGCCCCAGTGGTCGGCGTCGACGAACCACATCACCTCGACCTCGGGCCGCCCCGCGACCTCGTCGTAGCGCACGCCCGCGTAGCCGATCGGCTCGCCGTCGAGGAGCATCGTCCACGGCCCGAAGCCCCACCGCTCCCAGTGCGCGAGCTGGTCGTCGAGCATCGCCTCGGCGCGGTCGGCGGTCCGCAGGTGCTCGGGCCAGGCCGCCTCGTCGACGCGCGGGTCGGTCCAGATCCGCTGGTAGGCGGCGAGGTCGCCGGGCTCGGGCCGGCGGCCGACGAGGCGCGCGGTGGCGATGCGGTCGATGCCGAAGTCGATGGGCACGGTCGGGGCAGACGCTAGCGCCGCGGCCCGGGCGGGCGCGCGCGGGCCGCGGCCGCGCGCCGCCGTCAGGCGCCGCCAGCCAGCAGCGCCGCGACCGTGGAGCGGTCGGGCAGCGCGGCGCGGGCTCCGGGCGCGCGGGTGGCCAGCGCGCCGGTGGCGGCGGCGAAGCGGACGGCGTCCGGCAGCGCGAGGCCGTCGTGGAGCGCGAGCGCCAGCGCGGCCGCGAAGGCGTCGCCGGCGCCGGTCGTGTCGACGGCGTCGACCGCGAACGACGGGATCCGGGCCGGCGACCCCGCGGCCGGATCGGCGGCGTGCAGCTCCACGCCGTCGGCGCCGAGCGTGACGGCGACGGCGGTCGCGCCGGCGTCGAGCAGGTCCCGAGGCGTGCCGTCGGCGCCGAGCAGCGTCGCCAGCTCCCCGCGGTTGGGCGTGACGACCGTGGCCGCCGAGAGGACCGCGACGGGCAGCGCCCGCGCCGGCCCCGGGTCGAGCACGAGGCGCAGGTCGTGGGCGCGGCAGTGCTCGGCGACGGCCGCGACGGCGGCGTCGGGGATCTCGAGGTTGGTCACGACGACGGCCTCCGGGCCGGTCGCGGCCCGCAGGCCCGCGTGGACGGCCGCCGCGTCGAGCGCGAGGTTCGCGCCCGAGGCGACCGCGATCGCGTTCTCCCCCGCGTCGTCGACCAGCACGGCGGCGAGGCCGGTCGCGGCGTCGGGGATCGTCACGACGCCGGCCGTCCCGACGCCGTGGGCGGCGAGGTCCTCGCGGACGGCCGCGCCGTCGGCGTCGTCGCCGACCGCGGCCACCAGCGCGACGCGCGCGCCCAGCCGCGCCGCGGCGACCGCCGCGTTGGCGCCCTTGCCGCCCATCTCGCGCGCCAGGCGCCCGCCAGTCACGGTCTCCCCCGGCGCGGGCAGCCGCGAGAGCGCGATCACGAGGTCGACGTTCGCCGACCCGACCACGACGATGTCCGCGACGGCGGCGCTCATGGGCGCGGATGATGACGCCGCGCGGAGCGCCGCGTCAGGCGGCCGAGACGACCGGCTCGCCGGTCCGGCCGTCAGCGGTGAGGCCCGCTTCTCAGCCGCGCCCGTAGGCGCGGATCACGTCGTAGGCCAGCTCCAGCTCGTAGCCCTTGCGGACCAGGAAGCCGAGCGCGCGGTCGCGGTCGCGGTCGGTCTCCGGCGGGACGCGGAAGCGGCGCGAGAGCGTGGCGAGCGCGGTGTCGAACTCGGAGTGCGACTCGCCGGTCATCGCGTCCGGCGTGTGGAGCGCGGCGGCGATCGTGGGGCCGTCGACGCCAGCGGCGATCAGCTTGCGCTCGATGCGCTCATTGCCCCAGTGGTCCAGCGTGCGCCGGTCCTCGACGAAGCGCTGGGCGAAGCGCGCGTCGTCGAGGTAGCCCTGGTCGAGCAGCTCCTGGACGGTCTGCTCGATCGTGTCGGGCTCGACGCGCTTGGACTCCAGGTGCCGCCGCACCTCGAGCACCGTGCGGTCGCGGTACCCGAGGTAGCGGTAGCTGAGATCCAGCGCGTGCTGGAGACGCGCTTCGGGGTCGAGAGCCCGTTCCGCGGTCGTCACGGCGAGGCCCGTCAGGCCGTGGCCGCCGCCGCCCGCTCGGCCTTGATCTCGCCCGTGGCCGGGTCGACGCCCTCGGGCACCTCGTCGCGGTCGATCTCGGCGACGAGATCGCGGTTGAAGCCGAGCGCCGCGTAGATCTTGTCCTCGATCTCCGAGCGGATCTCGACGTGCTCGTCGAGGAACTTCTTGACGTTGTTGCGGCCCTGACCGAGGCGGTCGTCCCCGTAGGAGAAGAACGACCCGGACTTCGACACGATGTTGTGCTCGATCCCGAGGTCCAGGATGCAGCCCGACGTCGAGATGCCGGTGCCGAACTCGATGTCGAACTCGGCCTGGCGGAACGGCGCCGCGACCTTGTTCTTGACGACCTTGACGCGGACGCGGTTGCCGACGGCCTCGGTGCCGTCCTTCAGCGTCTCGATCCGGCGGATGTCGAGGCGCTGCGAGCTGTAGAACTTCAGCGCGCGACCGCCCGGCTGCGTCTCCGGCGAGCCGAACATGACGCCGACCTTCTCGCGGATCTGGTTCGTGAACAGGCACATGGTCTGCGTGCGGTTCAGGTTGCCCGCGAGCTTGCGCATCGCCTGGGACATCATGCGGGCCTGGAGGCCGACCGTCGTGTCGCCCATCTGGCCCTCCAGCTCGGCGCGCGGCGTCAGCGCCGCGACGGAGTCGACCGCGACCAGGTCGACGGCGCCGGAGCGGACGAGCATGTCCGCGATCTCCAGCGCCTGCTCGCCGTAGTCGGGCTGCGAGACCAGCAGCGCGTCGATGTCGACGCCGATCCTCTGGGCGTACAGCGGGTCCATCGCGTGCTCGGCGTCGATGAACGCGCACACGCCGCCCAGGCGCTGGGCCTCGGCGATGACGTGGTAGACGAGCGTCGTCTTGCCGGAGGACTCCGGGCCGAACACCTCGACGATGCGGCCGCGCGGCATGCCGCCGATGCCGAGCGCGAGGTCGAGCGACAGCGCGCCCGTGGGGATCGCGTTGACCTTCACCTGGGCGCCTTCGTCGCCCATGCGCATGATCGTGCCCTTGCCGAACTGGCGCTCGATCTGGGTGAGCGCGCCGGCAAGCGCGGTGTCGCGCGCCTTCTGGGCCTTCTCGTCGGGGGTAGCAGCGGGCATGGCGGTAAGAGACCTCTCTCGAAGCAGTAGCTGAAGTGCAGTGTGCGGGGTGGGTCGGACGGAACCGAACCGTACGTCTGTTCGTGTGCCGGAACGTGCGCGAGCAGCGCCGGAACAGCGCCCCGAGTCAGCCGCCCAGCGTGCCGTGGGCCAGCTCCTCGTAGCGCGCCGGGCCACCTCCGAGGAACGAGCGCATCAGCGTCACGCCGCGCACGTCGAGGTCCAGCCGCGGCGTCGGCGGCAGCGCGATCGACGTCGGCGCGCTCCAGCCGTGCCGCACGCGCGCGACCGTCAGGTGCGGACGGTAGCGCCGCTCCTCGCGCTCGTAGCCCAGCTCCTCCAGCCCGTCCCAGACCGCCGTGTGCAGCGCCCCGAGCGCGCCCGTCTCGTCGTGGACCGCGACCGTCAGCACGTGCGGCTTGCGCGGCGACAGCCACAGCGCCGCGCCGGTCGACAGCGGCGGGATCGGCCGGCCGCCGAAGGACTCCACCAGCTCGCTCAGCGGCCCGACCTCGTCGAGCGGGCGGTGTCCGAGGAACGCGAGCGTCAGGTGGACCTGCTCGGCGTCCACCACGCGCATCCCGCGATCGCCGCCGACGGCCTCGCGGGCCCAGGCGATCAGCGTCCGGCGATCCTCGTCGCCCAACGCGACGGCGATGAACAGACGGGCGGACATGCCGCCCCCAGGCTAGTTGCTAGTCCGTCTGGCCGAGCAGGACGCGGCGGATCAGGTGCAGCGCCACGGTCGTCGAGCGGTCCCGGACGTCGAACCGCCCGCCGGGCAGCCGCAGGCGGCGCGTGATCCGCGCGCCGTCGCCGGTCGACACCGAGAAGCACACCGTGCCGACGGGCTTCTCGTCGGACCCGCCGTCCGGGCCGGCGATGCCGGTGATCCCGACGCCCACGTCCGCGCCCAGGGCCGCCCGCGCGCCGTCGGCCAGCGCCTCGGCGACCTCCACCGACACCGCGCCGACGCGCTCGATGACGTCCGGGTCGACGCCCGCCAGCCGGGCCTTCGCCTCGTTGGAGTAGACGACCACGCCGCCCAGGACGTACGCCGACGACCCGGCCAGGTCGGTCAGCCGGCCCGCGACGAGCCCGCCCGTGCACGACTCGGCGGTCGCCACCGTCCGGCCGGACTCCGCCAGCAGCGCCGCGACCTGCTGGTCGACCGACGTCCCGTCCGTGGAGAACAGGTCCCGCGGGTGGCGCTCGGCGACCAGCGCCGCGAACGCGTCGTAGACGTCCTGCTGCGGCGGCTCGTAGCGCGTCACGACCTCGACCTCGCCGCGCCGCAGGCAGGTCGTGATCTCCAGCGCGTCCAGGTCGATCCCGGCCTCGCGCGCCCGCACCATCGTGTTGGCGATCTCCGACTCCGGGATCCCGAACAGCCGCATCATGTGCTGGCGGTAGATGGTCGCGCCGCCCACCGCGGCGCGGAACGCCTCGGTCTCCACGGCGGAACCCCACATCGGCTGCAGCTCGCGCGGCGGCCCGGGCAGCACGACGACCGTCGGCCCGGCGCCGGATCCCGACGACGGCGGCACCACGAGCCCCGGCGCCGTCCCGACCGGCTCCAGCACCGTCGCGCCGTCCGGCACCAGCGCCTGCTTGCGGTTCGAGCGCCGGATCGCCTCCTGGTCGAGGTCCGGGAAGCGCGCCATCAGCCCTTCGAGGATCGCCCAGATGCGGCCTTCGAGCGCCTCGTCGAGCGCGAGCGGCCGACCCTGGAAGTCCGCGACGACCTGCGCGGTCAGGTCGTCCTCGGTCGGCCCGAGCCCGCCCGAGGTGATGATGAGGTCCATCCCGGCGCCCGCCAGCCAGCCCAGCGCGTCGCGGACGTCGTCGACGCGGTCGCCCACGATCACGTTGTGCGCGACGTCCACGCCCAGCTCGCGCAGCCGCTCGGCCAGCCACGGGCCGTTGCGGTCCGTCACGCGGCCGGTGAGCACCTCGGTGCCCGTGACGACGATCCCGGCGCGCGCGCTCATCGGCACCTCATCCGCAGTCGGGGACGGAGTCCGGGTTGACCTGCGTGAACTTGCCCTTGGCGACGCGGAACGCCACCGGGCTCTTCCGCGGCACGCTGCGGACCTTGCCGTCCACGCGCACCGTCGCGTTGCCGTTGCCCAGCAGCAGCCGGAACGACCGCGAGCGGAACGGCCCGGCGGTCTGCCCGTTGTTGAGCGTCACGCCCTTGATCCGCTGGGTGCCCTCGGAGTCGACCAGGCAGGCGAACACGGTGCCGGTCGCGACCAGCTGCACCCGCACGATCTTCGACGAGGACGCGGTCGACTTCTTCTTGGACGAGGAGGACTTCGTGGTCGTCGTCCGCGAGGACGCGGGCACCCGCGTCGTGGTCGTGCGGTCGGTCGCGGTCGTCGCCGCGCTCCCGCCGTCGCCGCTGTCGTCGCCGTTGTTGGTCCAGTGGCCGAGCGCGGCCAGCGCGGCCAGCAGCAGCACGATGATGACGGCGATCAGCGCCCCCGGCGGGATCCGGCGCGGCTCGCGCGGCGGGCGCATCGGCCCGCCTCCGCCCCGTCCGCGCCGTCGCGACGTCCCGATCGGCATCAGGTCGTGGTCGGACGGGCGCTCGTGGCGGAGCTTGTACTCCTCCAGCAGCAGCTTGGCGTCCAGCCCCAGCGCCTCGGCGTAGGTGCGCAGGAACGACCGCACGTAGGCGGGGCCGGGCAGCAGCCCCCATTCCTCGTTCTCCAGCGCGCGCAGGTACTTGGCGCGGATCTTCGTCTCGGCCTCGATCTCCGAGATGTCGATGCGCGCGCGCATCCGCGCCTCGCGAAGTGTGGCCCCGATCTCCGGCATGCGTTCGGGGCGCAGTCTATGGAGCCTGCTCGCCGGGCTCCTCGTCGGGCACGGGCGAGGCCGCGGCCGAGGGCTCGTCGGGCTCCGGCGACGGCCCCGCGGCCGCCGGGATGTCGCCGCGCTCGGTGAGCGCCGCGAGCATCCGGGGAAGGTCGGAGGCGGTGATGAGGACCTGGCGCGGCTTGGACCCCTCGTAGCCGGAGATGACCCCGCGGCGCTCGAGCATGTCCATCATTCGGCCGGCTCGTGTATAGCCGAGGCGCATGCGCCGCTGGAGCATCGAGGTCGACGCGGTGCCCATCTCGACCACCAGCTCGATCGCCTCGGCCAGCAGCGGATCCTCGTCGGGGTCCTCCCCGTCGCGATCGCCCTTGCCCTCGTCGGCCGCGCCCTCGGCCTCGACCTCCTCCAGGAGGTCGGCGCGCAGCTCGGGCTCGCCCTGGCGCGCCCAGAACTCGGTGATCTGCGCGATCTGGCCCTCGTCGATGAACGCGCCCTGGATGCGCTGCAGCTTGGAGGAGCCGACCGGCGAGAACAGCATGTCGCCCATGCCGAGCAGCGACTCGGCGCCGTTCTGGTCGAGGATGACGCGCGAGTCGGTCTGCGACGAGACCGCGAACGCGATCCGCGACGGGACGTTGGCCTTGATCATGCCGGTGATGACGTCCACGCGCGGCGACTGCGTCGCGAGCACGAGGTGGATGCCGACCGCGCGGGCCTTCTGCGCGATCCGGATGATCGAGTCCTCGACGTCGCCCGGCGCGACCATCATCAGGTCGGCCAGCTCGTCGATGATGCACAGGATGTAGGGAAGGCGCTTCTCGCCCTCCTCCTCGCGCACGCGGTTCAGCTCGTTGAGCGAGCGCGTGCGCTTCATCGCCATGATCCCGTAGCGCCACTCCATCTCGCGCACCAGGTTCTGGAGCGCGTTGGCGGCCTGACGCGGAGAGGTGATCACCGGCGTCAGCAGGTGCGGGACGTCCTCGTAGTGGTTCAGCTCGACCTGCTTGGGGTCGACCAGGACCAGCCGCGCCTCGTCGGGCGTGGCGTTGAGCAGGATCGACGACAACATGCCGTTGATGCAGGCCGACTTGCCCGCGCCCGTCGTGCCGGCCACGAGGATGTGCGGCATCTTGGCCAGGTCGGCGCCGATCGCCTTGCCCGAGACGTCCTTGCCCAGCCAGACGGTCAGCGGCGAGTAGCCCTCGGGGCGCGCGCGGAAGACGTCGCCGAGGTGGACCGTGCGGCGGTCGCGGTTGGGGACCTCGATGCCGACGGCCTGCTTGCCCGGGATCGGCGCGAGGATGCGGATCTCGGTGGCGGCCAACGCGTAGGCCAGGTCGTCCTTGAGCTGGGCGACGCGCGACATCTTCACGCCCGGCGCCAGCCGCAGCTCGTAGCGCGTGATGTGCGGGCCGGAGACCGTGCCGACGACGCGGGCGTCGATCTTGAAGTGCGACAGCGCCTCGACCAGCGACGCGGCGGTCTTCTCGTTCTGCGAGGTGTCGGGGCGGACCTGGTCGGCGGAGGATCGCGTCAGCACGCGCGGGTCCGGGACGACGTACTCGATCTCGTCGTCCTCGCCGCCCTCCCCACGGGTGCCGGGCAGCTCGAGCTGGCCGGGCTCGTAGGGCTCGGCGTCGTCCAGCGGCTGCTCGATGTCGGGCAGGTCGTCGGTCGCCATGACCGCGGCGTCGACCTCGGCGTCCTTGGCGGCCTCCTCGGGCGTGGGCTCCGGATCCGGCTCGGGGACGAACGCGTCGACCTCGGGCGCGGACGCGGCGTCGGCGCCCGACTCGGCGTCCTCGGGCGGCGGCGCGTCCTTCTTCCTACGGCCCTTGGTGGCCTTCGGCACGTCGTCGGGCTGGGGGTCGTCGCCGAACAGGTCCGGATAGCGCTCGGAGCCGTCCAGCGACGGCGCCTCGACGTGCGTGGCCTTGACGACGAGGTCGTCCTCGCCCTCCGGGACCTTCACGCGCGGCTTGCGCGTGCGCGTGGCCTTGATCGGCTCCGGGTCGGCGGCGGGCTCCGGCCGCGCGGCGCGGATCGCGCGCGTGGACTCGGCGACGGTCCCGCCCGTGGCCTTCAGGATCCCGGCCAGCGAGGCGCCGGTCAGCAGCAGGACGCCGGCGAGCATCAGGAACAGCGCGAAGATGTGGGTGCCGATCGAGCCGATCAGCGTGTGGCTGACGTAGAACAGCGACTCGCCGAGGTAGCCGCCGCGCTCGCGGATGAAGTCGTGGTCCCAGTAGCCGTGGCGGATCGTGCCCGGGCCCAGGCCGAGCGTCCCGGCCGAGAACATCAGCGCCAGCGCGAGCGTGAAGCAGATCCCGCCGGACTTGAACGGCCGCACCGACGGCAGCACCGGCCGCAGGACGATCACCGTGCCCGCCGCGATCACGCCGATCGGCGCCACGTAGCGCAGCTGCCCGATCAGCAGCGCCAGCCCGTCGACGACGCCGTCGCCCGCGCGGCCGCCGTCCCAGCCCGCGTACAGCGGGAACGCGAGGAAGACGCCGCAGGCGACGAGCGCCAGGCCGAAGAGGTCGAGGTGGCGCTGCTCGATGACGGGGACCCGCGGCGCCCACGTCGCCGACGAGCGCCGGGCGCGCGTGCGCGAGGACGCGCCGCGCTTGGCCGGCGGCTTGCGCTTGGCGGCGCCGGTGGAGGTCTTGGACTTCGGCGCGGGCTTGCGCTTGCGCGGTGCGGACGTGCGGGTGGTGGCCATAACTCGGACCCTCACCTTCGACGCGGTGGGCCGCGTCCCTCCTGGGTGGGCGGGACCGGGGTCGGCGGGACCCTAGACCGCCACGGACGGGCGCAGCAGGTCGCGCAGCGCCTCGGCGGCCATCGGCCGCGCGAAGTGGTAGCCCTGGGCGGTGCCGCAGCCCAGGCCGGTGAGCGCCTCGGCCTGCGCGGCGTCCTCGACGCCCTCGGCCACGCACTCCAGCCCGAGGCCGTCGGCCAGGCGGACGACGGCGCTGACGATCGCGGTGTCCTCGCTGTCGGAGACCACGCCGTCGACGAACGACTTGTCGATCTTGAGGATGTCGACCGGCAGCAGCTGGCGCAGGTGGCGCAGCGACGCGTGGCCGACGCCGAAGTCGTCGACGGCGAGCATCACGCCGAGCGCGCGCAGGCGGGCGAGCATCGCGCGCGTGCCCGCGACGTCGGCCAGCAGCGCGGTCTCGGTGATCTCCAGGCACAGCCGGCTCGGCGCCAGGCCGCTGTCGGCCAGGGCCTCGCGGACCACCTCGGCGAAGCCGTCGGAGACCAGCTGGCGCGGCGAGACGTTGACCGACACCTCGACGTCGTCGCGCGGCCAGCGCATCGCCTCGGCGCACGCCTGGCGGACGACCCACGCGCCGATCTGGTCGACCAGCCCGAGCCGCTCGGCCATCGGCACGAACTCGCCGGGCGAGACGGTCCCGAGCTGCGGGTGGCGCCAGCGGATCAGCGCCTCGGCGCCGGTCACGTGCCCGTCGGGCAGCCGGACCTGCGGCTGGTACTCCAGGTACAGCTCGCCGTTGATCAGCGCCTCGCGCAGGCCGCCCTCCAGCGCCAGGCGCCGGATCGCGACCGCGCGCAGCGAGTCGTCGAAGGCCTCGCAGCGGGCCTTGCCGCGCTCCTTGGCGCGGTACATCGCGACGTCGGCGTCCTGCAGGAGCTGGTCGGCGTCGAGGTGGACGTCCCCGGCGACGGCCACGCCGACGCTGGCGGTGACGAACCGCGGCTCGCCGTCCAGCACGATCGGCGGGGTCAGCGTCGCGGCCAGGCGCTCGGCGACGCGCAGCGCGTGCTCGGAGTCCTCGACGTCGGCGACCAGGACGACGAACTCGTCGCCGCCGAAGCGCGCGACGACGTCGCTCGGGCGCAGCTGGGAGGCCAGGCGGTCGGCGACGGTCTCCAGCAGCCGGTCGCCGGCGCGGTGGCCCAGGGAGTCGTTGACGAGCTTGAAGTCGTCGATGTCGACGAACAGGACCGCGACGTGGCCCGGCGCGCCGCCGCCGCGGCGGTCGGCCAGGGCCTCCTCGACGTGCTCGGCGAACGCGCGCCGGTTCGGCAGCCCGGTCAGCGCGTCGTGCGTGGCCCGGTGGGCCAGCGCCGCCCGGGCGCCGGTCGCGGCGCGGCGCGCGAGCTCGTTGGAGCGCCAGCTGACGAGGTTGACGCCCGCCAGCGCGCCGATGAAGGCCGCGTGGATCGCCGCCCAGCGCCACGGGTGCGCGACCGCGGCCGAGTGCGTGCCGTAGACCGACGACGGGTCCAGCGCGCCCATCAGCCCGTGGTGGACGAGGACGTAGGCGATCGCCAGCAGCCACGGCACCCAGTCCTCGTACAGCGACAGCAGCGCGACGACGACGAAGAAGTGGAAGTGCGCCTCGGTCACCCCGCCCCAGAGGTGCGTGAAGATCGCCGAGCAGGTGACGAGGCCCAGCGCGCCGATCGACGCGCGGGCGCGCGGCTTGAGCGCCTTGTAGGACGCGCCCAGCGCGCAGATCAGGATCGGCGCGGTGTCCAGCAGGCAGTGCGGCAGCGGGTACCCGCGCGAGACGCCGAAGGCGGGCAGGAGCGCGACGTGCATCCACAGCAGCAGGACGACCGTGCGGTGTCGGGCCTCGAACGCGGCAGCGGGCAGCGTGCCGCCCGACGGCAGCCAGCGGCGCGTTCGGCCCCTATCACCGTCCGGGTACAGCAGCACGCACAGGGAGATCGGCCAACGGCGCGAGAACTTGCGCGCGCTGGTGCGCGCGCGGGCGCCTTGATCTGCCCTTGATCGCTCGCTTTACCATTTCTGTGTGATCGACGGCCACGAGCGGCAGGCACGCGTCCTCATCGTGGAGGACGACGACGACATCGCGCAGGTGCTCCAGCGCTCCTTGCGCCTGGAGGGCTACGAGACGCGCATCGCCGCCGACGGCGAGGCCGCGCTCGGCGCCGCGAACGACTTCGTGCCCGACCTCGTCGTGCTCGACCTCGGGCTGCCGAAGCTCGACGGCATGGAGGTCGCCCGGCGGCTGCGCTCCGCCGACGACGTCCCGATCCTGATGCTGACCGCGCGCGACGAGCTCGAGTCGCGCGTCGAGGGCCTCGACGCCGGCGCCGACGACTACCTCGTCAAGCCGTTCGAGCGCCAGGAGCTGCTGGCGCGCCTGCGCGCGCTGCTGCGCCGCCGGCCCCCGCGCGGGTCCGCGTCGCTGGTGGTCAGCGACCTGTCGCTGAACCCCGACACGCACGAGGTCAAGCGCGCCGACCGCACGGTCGAGCTGACCCAGCGCGAGTTCGAGCTGTTGGAGTACCTGATGCGCAACGAGCGCATCGTCGTCCCGCGGCAGCGGCTGCTGGAGGACGTCTGGGGCTACGACCCGTTCGCGACGACCAACACGATCGAGGTGTTCGTGTCCAACTTGCGCCGCAAGTTGGAGGCCGGCGGCGAGCCGCGGCTGCTACACACGATCCGCGGCGCGGGGTACGTGCTGCGCGCATGATGGCCGTCATGCGCTCGATGACGCTGCGCTGGCGACTGGCCGCGCTGTCGGCGGGGCTGACGTTCGTGGTGCTGTGCGCGTTCGCGGTCGTGATCGGCCAGACGACGGCGTCGCGGATCCGCAGCGACTTCCGCCAGGAGATGAACCAGGCGGTCGACAACCTGCTCAGCCGCCGCCAGCTCCCGACCGAGGTCCGCGACGGGAAGGCCACGATCCCGGAGTCGATCGTCAGCACCTACGCGGCGCCCAACCAGGCGGTCATCCGCGTGCTCCTGCAGAGCGGCGGCGAGCTGGCCACGACCGACAACGCGCCGAACTTCGAGCGGCTCGGCCTGCCGCCGAACAAGAGCGGCCAGGTCGGCGGCTACCGGGTCGTGACGCGCTCGGCGACGCTGTCGATCAACGGCTCGGACCCGAGCGCGTTCGGCCTGCCGGTCTACGTCCAGTACGCGCGCAAGACCGCGCCGACCGAGGCGTCGGTGCACCAGGTCCGGCTCTTCCTGCTCTTCGGCGTGCTGTTCGGCACGGGCCTGGCGCTCGGCGCCGCGCTGATGCTCTCCCGGCGGGCGCTGGCGCCGATCACGCGCCTGACCGCGACGGCGCGCGACATCGCCCGGACCGGCGACCCCAACCGCACGGTGCCGGTGCCGGACACCGACGACGAGGTCGCCGAGCTGGCGCGGACGTTCGACGAGATGTTGCAGGCCTTGGAGACCTCGCGCGAGGAGCGCGAGGCCGTGCTCGCGCGCCAGCGGCAGTTCGTCGCCGACGCCAGCCACGAGCTGCGCACGCCGCTGACGGCCGTCCTGGCCAACCTGGAGCTGCTGGCCGACGTGCTCGACGGCGAGCGCGGCGAGGCCGCCCGCGCGGCGCTGCGCTCGACGCAGCGGATGCGGCGGCTGGTCGCCGACCTGCTGCTGCTGGCCCGCGCCGACGCCAAGCGCGAGGTGCCCCACGAGCCGACCGACCTCGGCCACGTGCTCGTCGACGTCGCCTCCGAGCTGGGCCCGGTCGCCGGCGGGCACGACCTGTCGCTGGACGTCCGCCCGGCGATCGTCGACGGCGCGCGCGACGAGCTGCACCGGATGGCGCTCAACCTGATCCAGAACGCCTTCCAGCACACGCCCGACGGCACGCACGTGCACGCGTCGGTCCAGCAGGTCGCCGATCGCGTCCGGCTGGTCGTCGAGGACGACGGCCCGGGCGTGCCCGACGAGCTGCACGACGAGGTCTTCGACCGCTTCGTCCGCGCCGAGGGCGACCGCGGCGGCTCGGTCGGCCTCGGCCTCTCGATCGTCCGCGCGGTCGCGCGGTCCCACGGCGGCGACGTCGTGCTCGACGCCCCGGCCGACGGCGGCGCGCGGTTCATCGTGACGCTGCCGGCGGCGCCCCATGAGGCACCGCCGGCCGAGGACCCGTCCGCGGTCGTCCCGGCCGCGCCGGCGACCGCGCGCTGAGGTCCTACACCTCGACCACGACCGGCAGCACCATCGGGCGCCGCCGCAGGCGGTCGTAGACGAACTTGCCCAGGTCGTCGTGCAGCGTCTGCTGCAGCAGGTCGATCTCCCGGATCTCCTCCGAGGCGGCGCGCTCCAGCGAGCTGTTGACCGTCTCGCGGATGTCCCCCAACAACGACTCGGCGTCCTCGGAGTACGGCACGCCGCGGAAGATGACCTCCGGGTCGGCGACCGTCGAGCCGTCCTGCTCGGAGATCGTCGCGACGACGACGAAGATGCCGTCGGCGCTCAGCATGCGGCGGTCGCGCAGCGCGACGTCGGTCGGATCGCCGATGTCGACGCCGTCGACGTAGATCATGCCCGCGCGCTCGCGGCTGCCGAACGCCGCGCCCGACCCGTCGATCTCCAGCGGCAGGCCGTTCTCGCCCTTGAAGACGTTCTCGGCCGGGATGCCGACCGCCTCGGCCAGCTTGCCGTGCAGGTGGATGCGCTTGTGGTCGCCGTGGAACGGCATCACGTACTTGGGCTTGGTCAGGTTGAGCATCAACTTGATCTCTTCCTGGTAGCCGTGGCCCGACGCGTGGATCGGCGCGTCCCGCGCCGTGATCACGTCGCACCCGATGTGGTAGAGCCGGTCGATCGTCTCGTTGACCGCGCGCTCGTTGCCCGGGATCGGCGTCGCGGCGAAGACCACCGTGTCGCCCTGGTGCAACTCGACCTGCGGATGGTCGCGGTGCGCCATGCGGCGCAGCGCGCTCAGCGGCTCGCCCTGCGAGCCGGTCGAGACGATCACGAGCTTGTGGTCGGGGAAGTCCGACGCCTCGCGCGGGCCGACGATCATGCCGTCGGGCACGTCGATGTGCCCCAACATGCGGCCGATGTTGATGTTCTTGCGCATCGACCGGCCGACGAGGACGACCTTGCGGCCGTGCGTGGCGGCGGCGTCGACGACCTGCTGGACGCGGTGGATGTTCGACGCGAAGCAGGTGACGATGATCCGCCCCTCGCAGCGCGCGAACAGCGCCTCCAGGTTGGGGCCGGCGATCGACTCGCTGGGCGAGAAGCCCGGGCGGTCGGCGTTCGTCGAGTCGCCGCACAGGAGCAGCAGGCCCTCGCGGCCCAGCTCGGCGAGGCGGCTGACGTCGGCGGGCTTGCCGTCGACCGGCGTCTGGTCGAACTTGTAGTCGCCGGTGATCAGCATCGTCCCGACGTCCGTGGTGATCGCCACGGCCATCATGTCCGGGATCGAGTGCGTGAGGTGGATCAGCTCGATGTCGAACGGACCCAGCTCCAGCGTCTCCCCCGCCTTGACGTCGGTGAGGTCGGTGTCCTTGAGCCGGTGCTCGTCGAGCTTGGACCGCGCCATCGCCATCGTCAACGGGCCGCCGAACACGGGGATGTCGGTCCCCAGCTCGCGCAGGATCCACGGCAGCGCGCCGAGGTGGTCCTCGTGGCCGTGGGTGATGACGATGCCCTCGATGTCGTCCGCGCGGTCGCGCAGGTACGTGAAGTCGGGCAGGACGAGGTCGATGCCGACCTGCTCGGCGGTGGGAAAGCGAAGACCGGTGTCGACGATGACGATCGCGCCGTCGTACTCGACGACGGTCATGTTCTTGCCGATCTCGCCGAGTCCGCCGAGCGGCAGGACTCGCAGCTTGCTGTTGGCCATGTTCTCCTTACGAAGCCCCGGCGGAGGCGAGCAGCCCGTGGCGCTCGAGGACCGCGCGGATCTGCGCGCGTTCGTCCTCGTCGGCGGCGACGAGCGGCAGGCGCAGGCCGCCGACCGGGCGGCCCGCCAGCTCCAGCGCGGCCTTGACCGGGATCGGGTTGGTGGTGACGCCCATCACGGCGTAGAGGTCGCGCAGCGACGCGTCGATCGCGGCCCGGTTCTCGGGCTCGTCGACCATGCGGCGCATCTCGTTCCCGACGAGGTGGCTGGCGACGAGGATGCCGCCGCAGCCGCCCAGCTCGAGCGTGCGCAGGAATGCCTCGTCGTTGCCGGCGTAGACGCCCAGGCCGTCGATGAGGGCCAGGTTGTCGTTGTTGGCCTGCTTGACGTACTCGACGTGGTCGAGCTGGGCCAGCTCGGCCAGCAGCTCGTTGGGCACGTCGACGACCACGCGCGACGGGATGTTGTAGAGGACGATCGGCTTGTCGGTGGCCTTGGAGACCTCCGAGTAGTGCGCGATCAGCCCGCGCCGGTTGGGCTTGTTGTAGTAGGGGGTGACGCTCAGGGTCGCGTCGACGCCGAGCGCGGTCGCGCGCTCGGTCAGGTGGACCGCGTGGCGGGTGTCGTTGGAGCCCGTGCCCGCGATGATCGTGACGCCCTCGGGGCGGTTCTGGACCGCCAGCTCGACGACGCGCAGGTGCTCCTCGTCGGTCAGCGTCGAGGCCTCGCCGGTCGAGCCGCAGACGACGATGCCGTCCGAGCCGTGCGCGACGAGATGATGAAGAAGGTCGACAAACGCGCTCTCGTCGACGTTGAGATCGTCGTCGAACGGCGTGACGATCGCGGTGAGTACGGCTCCCAGCCCGGCCACGTCGGACATTCTCCCAGGATCAGCCGGCGAGCGGGTCGCCACTGGTGAGCGTGGGCGCCGCCTCGTGCGAGCGGTCGACGTCGGCCGCGCCGCCGGGGGCGGGCGCGGGCGTCGGCGCGGCGGCGGCCGGCGCCGGAGCCGGAGCCGGGGCGGCGTCGGTGGGCGCGGGCGCGGCGGCCGGGGCCTGGTCGGCCGGAGCCTCGGTCCCCTGCTTCTGGCCTTCGTTGAACTGGGTCTGAACCTCGTCGAGCTTGGCCTGCGCCTGGTCGGCGAACTGCTTGGCGCGCTCCTTCAGCGTGCCGTCCTTCGCTTCCTTCTGCGCCTGCTCGGCGAACTTCTTCGCCTTGTCCATGAAGCCCATCGTCGTCGCGTCTCCTGTCGGTCGATCGGGTCCACAGCGTACCCTCGACGCGTGCCGGATCCGGACCTGCCGCTCGCCGCCGAGATCGTCGCGGTGCGGTGGCGCGCCGACGACGGGGGCTTCGCCGTGCTCGTCGCGCAGCCGGAGGGCGAGGAGGACGAGCTGGTCCTCACCGGTCCGATCGCGCACCTGCACGAGGGCGACACGGTCGAGGTCAGCGGCGCCTGGCAGGAGCATCCGAAGTTCGGCCGCCAGCTGCGCGTCGAGCAGGTCAAGGTCGGGGCGCCCGCGTCCACCGACGCGGTGCTCACGCTGCTGGAGTCGATCAAGCACGTCGGCCCCAAGGGCGCCGAGTGGCTGCTGGAGCGCCACGGGTCGGAGGTCCTGGAGATCGTCGACCGCGACCCGGGCACGCGGCTGCGCGAGGTGCCGGGGATCGGGAAGGCCAAGCTGCAGGCGGCGGTCACGTCCTGGCAGCAGCAGGCCGGCGGCCGCGCGCTGCGGATGCTGCTGGCCGAGCACGACGTGCCCGCCGCGGTGGCCGCGCGCGTCCACAAGGCCCTGGGCGGCGGCGCGCTGACGCTGCTGAAGGAGGACCCCTACGCGCTGGCCAAGGTCGACGGGATCGCGTTCGCGACCGCCGACGCGGTCGCCCGGGCGCTCGGCACGCCCGCCGACGCGCCCGAGCGCGTCGACGCCGCGCTGACGCACGTGCTGCGCGCGGCCGAGCAGGACGGGCACTGCTTCCTGCCGCGCTCCGAGGTGCTGCCGCGCGCCGCGCGGCTGCTGGAGCTGCCGTCCGACGTCGTCGTGCGCCGGCTCGAGGACGCCGAGGACCTCGTGCTCGACGGCGACCGCGTGCTGGACGCGCGGATGGACCGCACCGAGCACCGGCTGGCCGATCGCGTCCGCGAGCTGGCGTCCTCGCCGCCGTCGCTGGACGTGGACGTGCCCGCCGAGCCGCCGCAGGACGGCGAGGCGTCCCCCACCGCGACGCAGTGGCGCGCGGTCCACGCCGCCGCCGAGCACCGGTTGTCGATCCTCACCGGTCTGCCCGGCACCGGCAAGACCGCGACGATGCGCGCGCTGGTCGACCTGCTGGTCTCCGCGCGGCGGACCGTGAAGCTGTGCGCGCCGACCGGCAAGGCCGCGCGGCGCCTGAGCGAGGCGACGGGCGCCGAGGCAACGACGATCCACCGGCTGCTGGAGTACGTGCCCGGCGAGGGCTTCGCGCGCGACGCCGACGACCCGCTCACCGGCGTCGACCTGCTGGTCGTCGACGAGGCCTCCATGTTGGACGCGCGGCTGGCCGCCGCGCTGCTGGAGGCCGTCGGCCCGCGGACGCACGTGCTGCTGGTCGGCGACGTCGACCAGCTCGCGCCGGTCGGGCCGGGGCGCGTGCTGGAGGACCTGATCGCCTCGGGGATCGTCCCGTCGACCAAGCTCGTGGAGGTCTTCCGGCAGGCCGCGCGCTCGCTGATCATCCGCGCGGCCCACGCGATCGACCGCGGCGAGGCGCCGCCGACGAAGGCCGGCGCGGACGACATCCGCGACTTCTTCCTGATCGAGCGCGACGATCCTCAGCGCGTCTTCGCCGAGGTGGTGTCCTTGGCGATCAAGCGGCTGCCGTCGCACTACGACCTCGATCCCGTCAGCGACCTCCAGGTGCTGGTCCCCATGCACAAGGGCCCGGCGGGCATCGACGCGTTCAACGAGACGCTGCGCGCCGAGCTGAACCCGTCCGGCCGCGCGGTCAAGGGCACGCAGTTCCGGTTGGGCGACCGCATCATGCAGACGCGCAACAACCACGAGCGCCAGTTCTACAACGGGGAGATCGGCGTCATCGCGGCCAACGACCCGGGCCGCGGCACGCTGACGATCGTCGGCGACGACGGGCGTCGGATCACGTTGGACAACAACGAGGCCGGCACGCTGCGCCTGGCCTACGCGTGCAGCGTCCACAAGATGCAGGGCTCCCAGGCGCCCGCCATCGTCATCGCGCTGGCCCGCGGCCACGCGCCGATGCTGACCCGCAACCTCGTCTACACCGCGGTCACCCGCTCCCAGCAGGTGTGCGTGGTCGTCGCCGAGCGCGGGGCGCTGCCGACGGCGCTGGGCCGCGTCGACGCGTCCCGGCGCAACACGCGCCTGGTCGAGTTGGTGTCCTAGCCCGCCCGACGCCCTGAGGGCGCGGCGTCTAGACGACGACGCGGGCGTGCTCGCGCTTCTCGGCGTCCGCGGACTCCACGTGGTGCACCGGCGCGTCGACGGCGCGGGCGATGCGGTGCGGAAGGTCGATCTGCAGCCAGCGGGAAGTGCCGGTGGGCAGCGTCGAGACGAGGATCTCGTCCCAACGGCGCGGATCCCAGGCCTCGATGACGGCACAGGCGGGATCGACGTCGCCGAGCATGGCCTCGGCCTCGATGCCCGCGGCGTGGAGGCGGTCCAGGGACGACTTGACGCGGGCCGCGAGCCCGCCCTGCTGGTCCTGGGGGACCAGGAGCGTCACCGCGAGCTGGGCCCCCTCAGTCCGCTCGCGGAGGGTCTCATACAGCTCGTCGGAGTCGACCGTCTGGTTGGCCACGACGAGGAGCTTCAAGCGATACATCTACTGCTCCTCTTCGGGTGCTGGGGGTGGGAGTGGAAGGGCCTTCACGAACGTACTCCCCGCTCACGCAACCGGCAATCCCAAACCCTGACCGGATGCCTAGAGGTCGTCGTCGCGACGCTCATCGTCGCGTTTCAGGACGTCCGTGTACCGCTTCGGGACGCGCGGCGGGGCGACGCCGCCCTCCTGCTCCCAGAGCGTCACGACGACCAGCTCGGCGCCCTCGCGGCGGCAGACGAAGACGACCGAGCGATCGACCAAGTCCTTCACGTACACCGACCCGCGGGCGGCGGTCGCGCCCGGCGGCGGCTCGTCGCTCAGGCGGCCCGCGGCGACCGCGCGCGCCACGCGCGACGCGATCTCGGTCTTGGCGTCCATGCTCCCCGCGACGCGCTGGCGGAAGCGCTCGGCGGCGTGATCGGTGACCGCGACCAGCAAGGCCCGACCGCTACAACACGCGGCGATAGCGGATCTCGGTGACGCCGGGCAGCGTCTCCTCCTCCACCCCGTCGCGCTCCCAGCCGTGGCGCTCGTACAGCGCGCGGTTGTGCTGGTTCTCGGCGAACGTCCACAGCAGCGCGGTCGTGTGGCCCGCGTCGCGCAGCACCTGCTCGGCGTGCTCGAGCAGGGCGTCGCCGATCCCGTGGCCGTCGGCCAGCGCGGGCTCGACGTGCAGGACCCCGACCTCGCCGTTGGCGACGCCGACGATCCCGACGATCGTGCCGTCGTCGTCCTGGGCCAGCCACGCCTCCCCCGGCCGCACCCCGTTCCAGAGGACGATGTGGTCGGCGACCGTCGGCATGTGCTCCTCGTCGACGAACCCGTCGTGCTCGGCCCGCCAGGCGCGGACCTGCAGCTCGGCGATGGCATGGACGTCCCGGGCGGCCACGGGGCGGATCGTCATGCGCCGAGATTCTGCCGATACCGCAGCTCGGGCGCGCCCGCGGCCTCGCCGCGCTCACCGTCCGGCGCCCAGCCGCGACGCTCGAAGAAGCCCCGAGCATGGCCATTGCCTTCGAAGACCCACAGCACGGCCTCCGCATACCCCGCCGCGCGCAGGCGCTCACACGCGAAGTCATACAACGTGGTTCCCAGGCCCGCGCCCTGGGCGGCGGGCTCGACGTAGAGCCCCTTCAGCTCGCCGTCGGACGCCTGCACGACGCCGACGACCCGGCCGCCGGCCTCGGCGACGAACACGCCGTCCTGACCGGTCCAGCGCGCGACGCGCTCCTCGACGCCGATCATGCGCTCCTCGGCGACGACGTCGACGTAGGCCCAGCGCCAGGCGCGGGCCTCCAGCTCGGCGAGCGCCGGCGCGTCGGCGTCGGTGGCCTGCCGGATCACGCCTCGGGGCCGAAGAGGAACGCTTCCAGGCCGACGACCAGCGGCGCGCCCTGATCGCCCACGCGGCGGCAGGCCAGCAGGACGCCCGGCACGAACGACGTGCGATCGGTCGAGTCGTGGCGGATCGTCAGCGTCTGGCCGACGTCCCCGAGGATGACCTCATGGTGGGCCACCAGCCCCGGCAGCCGGACGCTGTGGACGGGCACGTCGCCCTCCATCAGCTCGGCGGTGCGCTTGGCGGTGCCCGACGGCGCGTCGAGCTTGGCGTCGTGGTGCAGCTCGATGATCTCGGCCTTGGCCATGTGCTTGGAGGCCTCGACCGCGAAGCGCATCATCAACACGGCGCCGATCGCGAAGTTCGGGGCCACGAAGGCGTTGCCGGGGCCGCGGCGCTCGCGCAGCGGCTCGACGTCGAAGCCCGTCGTCCCGACGACGACGTGCACGCCCGCCTCGACGCAGGCGATGGCGTTGCCCAGCGCGACGTCCGGCCGCGTGAAGTCCACCACCACGTCGCAGCCATCCAAGATGGAGGACAACGGCGTGTCGAGCGCGGGGTCGGCGCGGCCGGCCAGCACCAGGTCGTCGGCCGCCTCCACCCCGTCGCAGATCGCGCGGCCGACCCTGCCCGCCGCGCCGGCGACGCCGACGCGGATCGGCGAGGCGGCGCTCATGCCGCCTCCGCCAGGCCCGGGGCCACCGGCTCCAGCGCGCCGCGGAAGACGGACTCATCGCCGCCGATCCCGGCCGCGCTCAGCCGTTGCGGCGCGTACAGCTCGCGCGCCAGCGCGCTCACGTCCTCCAGCGTCACCGCGTCGATGCGCTCGACGACCTCGTCGACGGTCAGCACCGGCATGTCGGCCAGCACCGACGAGCCGAGGCGGTTCATCCGCGACGTCGTGGACTCCAGCGACAGCACGACGCGGCCCTTGACGTGGTCGCGCGCGCGGTCCAGCTCCTCGGCGGTGATGCCGTCGGCCAGCAGCTTGTCCAACTCGGTCCCGACGACCTCCAGGGCCGTCCCGACGTTGTCGGGACGCGTGCCGAGGTACAGGCCGATCTGACCGGTGCCCGCGTAGGACCCCGTGAACGAGTAGACCGAGTACGCCAGCCCGCGCTGCTCGCGCACCTCCTGGAACAGGCGCGAGGACGAGGTCCCGCCGAGCACGTTGTCCAGGACGCGCAGCGCGAAGCGCCGCTCGTCGTCGCGCGCCAGGCCGGGCGCGCCCAGGGCCACGTGGTACTGCTCGGTCTCCTTGGCCAGGAAGCGCCGGCGCGCGAGCGCGCCGGTCGGGACCGGGAGCGGCTCCAGCGCCCCGCCGGGGCGCACGGTGTCGCCCAGCGTCTGCTGGACCAGCTCGACGATCCGGTCGTGGTC
>NZ_DASRZV010000030.1:0-97593 GCF_035685985.1 Baekduia sp. | reverse complement strand
GCGCTGGTCGCGGGCGTCCCGGTCGTCGGCCTGCTGGCCTACGTGGCGATCGGCGCCGGGCTGTCGGTCGTGATCCCGCTGGTCTTCCGCGCCGCCGCGGGCGGCGGCGACGCCGGGCCCGCGCTCGCGAGCGTCACGACGACCGGCTACCTCGGCCTGCTCTCCGGCCCGCCGATCATCGGCGCGGTCGCGTCGCTGACCTCGGTGCCGGGCGCGCTCGTCCTCGTCATCGTCGCCGCCGCCGGGATCTGCGCCGGCGCCCCCGCCCTGCGAACCCCGACCCTCGTCCCCGCCTCCGCATGACCGACACCATCGCCATCTCCGCCATCCTCTCCGACCTCGACGGCGTCCTCGTCGACTCCGGCGACGCCATCGAGACCACCTGGGCCACGTGGGCCGTCTCGCGCGGCATCGACCCCGACGCGCTCGCCGGTCGCATCCACGGCCGCCCGGCGGGCGACGTGATCCGCGAGATCGCGCCGCACCTCGACGCCGAGGCGGAGGGCGCGGCGGTCACCCAGATGGACATCGACGGCCCGCCCGCCAAGCTGCTGGACGGCGCGCGCCGCCTGCTCGACGAGGACCTCGGCGTGCCGGTCGCGATCGTGACCTCGTGCCCGGACGCGCTGGCGCACGTGCGGCTGAAGACCGCGGAGCTGCGCGTGCCCGACGTGCTGGTGACCGCCGACCGCGTCGCCAACGGCAAGCCCGATCCCGAGGGCTACCGCCTGGCCGCGACCGAGCTGGGCGTCGACCCGGCGGCGGCCGTCGTCTTCGAGGACGCGCCCGCGGGCATCGTGGCCGCCAAGGCCGCGGGCGCGCGCGTGATCGGCATCACGACCACGCATCCGCGCGCGGAGCTGCTGGAGGCCGGAGCCGACGACACCGCGGCGTCGGTCGCCGACGCGCTGGCGCGCCTGGCGCTCTGAGCCGCGGCGGGCCGAGCCGAGCCGCCAGCGGCCCACCGGCCGCGCCTTCGCCTACAGCCCCAGCTCGTGCCGGTACGTCGACCGGTACTGCTTGCGCGCGTCGAGCACCTTGGTGACGTAGGAGCGCGTCTCGCCGAACGGGATCGCGTCGATGTCCAGGTCCTTGCCCTTGGCGCGCGCGGAGGCGATCCACTTGTCGACGTTGCCCTCCCCCGCGTTGTAGGCCGCGAGCACGAGCGGGACGTCGTTGCCGTAGCGCCGCATCAGGTAGCGCAGGTAGAACGCGCCGTAGGAGATGTTGACCTGCGGCGTGCCGAGGTCCGACGTGCGGAACGCGGTGCCGCCGGACTTCTGGGCGATGTAGTGCGCGGTGGCCGGCGTGAGCTGCATCAGGCCCTCCGCGCCGGCCGACGAGGTGCGGCCGTCGATGAAGTGCGACTCGGCGTAGATCACGCCGGCGATCAGCGCCGGGTCCAGGCCCTTGTCGCGCGCCTGCTGGCGGATGATGTCCTCGTGGCGCAGCGGCAGGGAGATCTCCTTGACCGCGTGGTGGAACGCGGGCCGCAGCATCAGCACCGCGCACAGCGCGAGGCCTGCGGCGGCCAGGATCGCCAGCCCGCGGCGGCGGCGCATCCGCGCCTCGCGACGGCGCCGGTCGGCGATCCGGCGCGACGACGCGGTCGCGGCCGGCCGACGGCGCGGCGCGGAGGTGGCGGTCCGGGTGCTCATCGCGAAGCAGTCAGCTTGCCAAGCACGGAGGACAGTGCGGCCTCCAGGTCAGCTTCCGTACCGTCATTCCGCACCGTGAAGGTCGCACGTTGCGCCTTCTCGTCCTGGGAGAGCTGGCGCGCCGCCCGCTCGTCGACCGCCTCGTGGCCGCGGGCCGCCGCGCGCGCCGCGCGCACCGACTCGTCGGCGACGACCGCGATCGTCGCGTCGTAGATCCCGTCCATCCCGGCCTCGAACAGCAGCGGCGTCTCCACCACCGTCGCCTTCGGCGCCGGGTCGGCGGACTCCTGCTCGACGCGGAACGCCCAGATCCGCTCGCCGACCAAGGGCCACAGCATCTGCTCCAGCCACTCGCGCTCGGCGGGCGCGGAGAACACGTGGCGCGCGATCGCGCCGCGATCGGCGCCGCCGTCGGGCGCGATGACGTCGTCGCCCCAGCGCTCGCGGATCGCGTCCAGCACGCGCTGCGAGCCGTACAGCTCGTGCACGACCGCGTCGCTGGAGATCGTGGCCGCGCCCAGCCGGGCCAGCGCCGCCAGCGCGGTCGACTTGCCCGAGCCCAGCCCGCCGGTCAGGCCGACGAAGGGCACCCGGCCGCGACCGGCCGAAGGGTCTGGGTTGGCGGTCGTCATCGTCCGGTCGTCGTCGTGAAAAGCTCGACGGCCGCACCGGGATCGGTGCGGCCGTCGGATGCAGCGTTGCGCTCGGGAGATGCGGCCAAGCCGCGGCTCCTAGGCCTCCGGCTCGGCGTCGCCCTCGGCGGCCGCGGGCTCCTCGCCCTCGGCCTCGGGAGCGGCCTCCTCGGCGGCGGCCTCCTCGGCCTCGGCGGCCGGCTCCTCGGCGGGAGCCTCCTCCGCGGCGGGAGCCTCCTCCGCGGCGGCGGCCTCCGGCTCGGCGGCCGCGTCGTCGGCGGCCTCCACCGGCAGCTCGGCCTCGACCGTGGCGGCGTCCGCCTCGGCCACCGGAGCGGCGGCGTCGGGGTCGCCCTCGCCGGCGAAGACGTCCTCGGACAGGCCGAGGTCGGCCACGTCGCTGAGGTCGCCGGCACCGGCCACGCCGGCGGCCGCGGCCTCGCCCGGCGTGGGCAGGCCGGCCTCGCGGGCGCGGATCTCGCTCGGCAGGATCTGGCCCTCGACGCGCTTGATCGACAGCGACAGACGGCGGCGCTCGGAGTCGATCTCGAGGATCTTCACACGGACGACGTCGCCCGGCTGGACGACCTCACGCGGGTTCTCCACGTGGTGCGCGGCCAGCTCGGAGATGTGCACCAGGCCCTCGACGCCGTCGAGGATCTCGACGAACGCGCCGAACGTGACGACCTTGGTGACCGTCCCCTCCAGCTCGTCGCCGACGTTGTAGGTGTCGACGACGCGCTGCCACGGATCCTCCTGGGTCTGCTTGAGACCCAGCGAGATGCGCTGGCGGTCGCGATCGATGTCCAGGACCTTGACCTGGACGGTGTCGCCGATGTTGAGGATCTCCGACGGGTGGTTGACGTGCGACCACGACAGCTCGGAGATGTGGATGAGACCGTCGATGCCGTTCAGATCCACGAACGCGCCGAAGTCGACGATGTTCGAGATGACGCCCTCGACGACGAGGCCGGGCTGCAGGCGGTCCAGGATCTCCTGGCGCTGCTCCTTGCGCTCCTCTTCCAGCACGGCCCGTCGCGACAGGACCACATTGTTTCGCGACCGGTTTAGCTCTATAACCTTGCACTCGATCGGCTGGGACATGTACTCGTCCAGGTTCGGAACCCGGCGAATGTCCACCAGCGAGGCGGGCAGGAAGCCGCGGACGCCGAGGTCCACGATCAGGCCGCCCTTGACGACCTCGATGACCGTGCCGGTGACGGGCTGACCCGACTCCGCCGCGGCCTCGATGTTGCGCCAAGCCTTCTCGAAGCGAGCCCGCTTCTTGGAGACGATCAGACGGCCGTCCTGATCCTCCTTGGTGAGGACGAGGGCGTCGACCTCCTCGCCGAGCTCGACCTCGTCGTGCGGATCCACGTTCTTGCGGATCGAAAGCTCGTTGGAGGGGATGACCCCCTCGCTCTTGTAGCCGATGTCGACAAGGACCTCGTCGTTGTCGATGCGGACGACCTTGCCGCTGACGACGTCACCCTCCTCGAAGGGAGAGAACGTGGCGTCATAGTTCGGGACGATGTGACCGTCGATCTCGAGCAGCAGGCCGTCGCTGCCCTCGACGATCTTCGCCTCGGGGGTAGGTGAAATGGTCTGGGTCATGTGCGACCAGGGAGGGTAGCGCGAAACGGCACTTGGCCGCCGACCGAGTCTTCCCGCGCGAGGGACGGCTACGATCGCCAGCGCATGCCCGTTCGCGCGACGAAGAGAGGGGCCGAGCGCACGCCGCTGGCCGGGGACCACGACGTCATCATCTGTGGCGCGTCCTTCGCGGGCCTCGCCGTGGCGCGGGAGCTGGCGGGCAGCGGGGCCGACGTGCTCGTCGTGGACCGCTACGAGATCGGCGAGCGGCAGACCAGCGCCTGCGCGGCGCCGACCGAGTGGCTGGCCAACCTCGGCCTGGAGGCGTCGGTCCGCCAGACCTTCCGCGACCTCGTCGTCCACCGCCCGTCCGGCAAGGCCTACCGCTGGACGCTGCCGTGGTCGTTCTCGACCTTCGACTACCGCCTGCTGTGCGCGCTGCTGGCCGAGCAGGGCGACTTCACCTTCGACACCGCGAAGGTCGACGGCATCACGCGCGGCGGCGCGATCCACACCGTGCACACCGACCGCGGCGACCTGCGGGCGCCGCTGGTCGTCGACGCGCTCGGCTGGCGCCGGGTGCTGAGCGAGACGCCCGACGCGATCCAGCCGCCGAACGCGCGCCTGTCGCGCGGCCTGGAGGTCCACCCGCCGGCCACCGGCGAGGACCTCGAGCTGTGGCTGGACCCCAAGTACATCGGCCCCGGCTACTCGTGGGCGTTCCCCGCGGGCGACGAGGTCCGCACCGGCGTCGGCTCCTTCGACCCGCACCTGCACGTCAAGGACCCGACCGTCGCGCTGGCCACCGACCTCGGCATCGGCACCGAGGGCGGCTACCAGGGCAACTGGATCCCCCACCGCCTGCGACCCGCCACCGGCGCCGGCGTCTTCTTCGTCGGCGACAGCGCCGGCCACTGCCTGCCGACCACGGCCGAGGGCATCCGGACGGCGCTGTACTTCGGCCTGGCCGCCGGGCGCGAGCTGCGCCGCGTGATCGAGGGCCGCCAGACGCGCGAGCAGGCGCTGGCGCGCTACGGCTCGTTCAGCGAAGACCACCGCTGGGCGTTCGACTGGCTCTGGCGCGTGCAGTGCCTGGTCTCCGGGATCAACAGGTACCCGGCGATGGACACCGCGTTGAACGTCATGAGCCGCCCGAAGCTCATCCGCTGGGCGTTCACGCACTACCTCGACATCGCCCCGCCGTCGTTCGCGCTGCAGGGCGCGCGGCCGTTCACCCGGCCGGCCGCGCTCCCGCTGGCCGCCTAGCCCTCAGAACCCACGCCGCTCGCGGGCGTGGACGAGCCGCGGGTCCCGGTCGTCGCGCCGTCGGCGGCCGGACGTGACCGCGCGCAGGATCCACAGCGCCACCAGCACGGCGACCGCGACCGTGAGCGGGAGCACGTCGCCGGGCGAGAACGCGCCGAGCGCCGCGAAGAACGCGTAGGCGGCGATCACGCCGATCGCCAGGACCCAGAACAGGTCGATCGCGGTCCGCCCCGCCTGGGGATGGTCACGGATCGGGTGCGGGACCCGCACGGCAGCCATGGACTCGGCACCTCCTGGACGGACTCGGCGACGGTTCGTGACGATCGTAACGATCCCGCCGGTCCTCGTTCAAGGTCCGAGGTTCCACCGATGCGCTGACGATCGGCACCGATCACCGTGAGGCGCCATGCGCCGTCCGCTCGCCGTCGTGCTCCCCGCCGTCCTCGTCCTCGTCGCCGCGCCGCCCGCCGCGCGCGCGGCCTCCTCCGACCTCACGATCGACGACCGCGCGCTCGGCCACGCCGGGACGTGGGCGAAGGTCGCCTCCGCCAAGGCCAAGGGCCGGACGCTGCTGAAGGCGACGCGCAAGGGCGCGACCCTGACCGCCAAGACGAAGGCGAAGGCCGGCGGCGCGGTCGTCGTGCAGGTCGGCCAGGGGCGCGGGACCGTGGCGATCGCGGTGAACGGCAGGCGCGCGCGGACGGTGGCGACCGCGGCGCGGAGGACCGCGTTCAAGACCTACGCCTTCAGCGGCAAGGGCACCGTGAAGCTCACGGTGACCAAGGCGGGCAAGGGCGTCTACGTGGACGCGGTCGTGCTGAAGGGCCTGGGCAGGGCGACGGGCACGGGGTCCTCGCCCGCGGGCTCGGGCGGCGCCGGCGCGGGCGGCGCGGCGTCGCCGTCCGGGCCGGGCGGGATCGGCTCTGGCGGCGGCGCGGCGGCGCTCCCGCCCCTGGCCGGAGGACCGCTCGCGCAGGTCGACACCGACGCCGCCGGCAACGGCGGCAACGGCGGCGACGTGACCACGGTCGCGGTCTCCCCCGACGGCCGGCACGTGGCCTTCTGGTCGCCGGCGACCAACCTCGTGCCCGGCGTGGCCAACGGCGTCCAGCACCTCTACCTCAAGACGTTGGCCACCGGCGCGATCCGCGTGCTGGACGCGGCGCAGGACGGCACGCTGTCCAACGACGTCTCGTCCGACAGCGGCGCGCACGCGCTCGCCTGGAAGCCGGACTCCAACGAGGTGCTCTTCACCTCCGGCGCCACGAACCTCGGCCCGGACGTGTCGGGCCTCTCGGCGCCGTACCTGTACGCCAAGGAGATCGACGACAACTCGGTCGGCCTCCTGGCCGAGAAGGCCACCAGCAACGCGGCCTGGTCGCCGGACGGCAAGAAGATCGCCTACGGGTCCAGCGGCGACTACTGCTTCCCGGCGCAGTCGCCGTGCACGAGCACGTCGGTCAGCGACTCCAAGCTGTACGTGCTGGACCTGACGACGTTCAAGCACATCCCGGTCAGCGCGACCCAGTCGGGCGTGCAGCCGGTCGTCAACGGCGGCCCCAACGGCAGCTACCACCCGGTCTGGTCCCCGGACTCGACCAGGGTCGCCTTCGAGTCCGACAGCCCGCAGCTCGTCCCCAACGACACCAACACCGCCACCGACGTCTTCGTCAAGGACATCACCTCGCTGGCCATCGCGCGGGTGTCGGTCACCGCCGCGGGCAGCCAGGCCAACGCCTCCAGCGAGTGGCCGGCGTGGTCGCCCGACGGCACCCGCATCGCCTTCGACTCCAAGGCCGACAACTTCGTCGCAGGCGACAACAACTCGGGCGAGGACGTCTTCGTCAAGGAGCTGGGCACCGGCGCGGTGAGCGCGATCTCGGCCGAGCCGTCGGGCGAGTTCAAGCTGTTCTCGCACCGGATCCCGAAGTGGTCCCCGGACGGCACCCGGATCGCGTTCAACTCCAAGTCGGTGGACCTGATCCCCGGCTACGTGGACAGCAACCAGCGCGAGGACGTCTACGTCCGCGACCTGCGGACCGGCACGTTCCAGGTCGTCTCGGCGCGGGCCGACGGCGTCATCGGCAACGGCGACTCGACCCAGTGGAGCGTCCTCGGCTCGACCGGCGGCTGGCTGCCCGACGGCCACGGGCTCGTCTTCCTGTCGCGGTCGACGAACTTCTCGGCCGACGGCAACGCCTTCAACGAGAGCGTGTTCGTGAAGTCCGGGCTCTAGTTGCGCACGACCAGCAGCACTCCGGCCGCGAGCAGCACGATGCCCAGCACGCGCGCCGGCGTGATCACCTGCTGCTGGACGCCGAACCAGCCGAACTGGTCGATCAGCACGGCGACGGTCAGCTCGCCGGCGATCGTCGCGGCGATCACGCCGCCGGTGCCCAGCGAGCGGACGCTGACCAGCGCGGTCGTCACGTAGCCCGCGCCGAGGACGCCGCCGGTGAGGTAGATCGCGTTGACCTCGCCGACGTGCCCGATCCGGCCCAGGCCGCCGCGCGCCAGCGCCGCGGCGACGAACAGCACGACGGTCCCCACGGCGAACGAGACGAACGCGCCCTGCAGCGCGCCGACCGCGTGGCCGAGCCGCGAGTTGATCGGCGACTGCAGCGCGATGAAGCCCCCGGCGATCACCATCAGGACCGCCGCGACGCCACGGTCCATCGCGCTACTTCGCCTCCAGCCAGGTGATCCCCACGCCGCCCTCGACGGCCAGCGGCGGCGTGCGGTCGCCCCACGGCGCGAGCATCTCGCGCTCGGCCAGCGCCTTGACCTGCTCGGCCTCCTCGGGCGGGCCCTCGAACAGCAGCTCGTCGTGGATCGTGAGGATCATCCGCGTCTTCAGCCCGGACGCCTTCAGCGCGTTGTGCGCGCCGATCATCGCTAGCTTCATGACGTCGGCCGCCGTGCCCTGGATGACCGTGTTGACCGCCAGGCGCTCGCCGAGCGTGCGCACCTGGTAGTTGCGCGCCCGCAGCTCGGGGATCTGGCGGCGGCGGCCGAAGAGCGTCGTGACGTATCCGCGCTCCTTGGCCTCCTCGATCGTCGTCGTCATGAACGCGTGCACGCGCGCGAAGCGCTCCAGGTAGGCGTCGATGAACGACTTGGCCTCCTCGCGCGCGATGTTGAGGCGGTCGGCCAAGCCGTAGTCGCTCAACCCGTACACGATGCCGTAGTTGATCATCTTGGACTTGGAGCGGTCCATCGGCGTCAGCTCCTCCGGCGGCTTGCCGAAGACCTGCGACGCGGTCGCGGTGTGGACGTCCTCGCCCTTGACGAAGATCTCCTTGAGCACCGCCTCGTCGGCGATGAAGGCCATCACGCGCAGCTCGACCTGGGAGTAGTCGACGCTGACCAGCACGTTGCCGGGCGCCGCCTCGAAGCAGCCGCGGATCTCGCGGCCCAGCTCGGTGCGGACCGGGACGTTCTGCAGGTTGGGGTTGATCGACGCCAGGCGGCCGGTCGTGGCCGCGGCCTGCACGAACGTGGTGTGGATCCGCGCCTCGTCGTCGGTCAGCGACGGCAGGACGTCGAGGTAGGTCTTCATGAGCTGGTTGAGCTCACGCCAGCGCTCGATCTTGGGGACGATCGGATGCTCGTCGCGGATCGCCTGCAGGACGCGCGCGTCGGTCGAGAAGCCGGTCTTGCCGCGGCGCTTGCGCGACAGCTTCAGCTTGTCGAACAGGATCGCGCCGAGCTGCTGGGGCGAGCCGATCGTGAACTCCTCGTCGGCCAGCGCGAAGATGTCGCGCTGCAGGTCGGCGATCTCGTCCACGACCCGCGTCCGGATGCCCGCCAGGCGCTCCTTGTTCAGCCGGACGCCCGCCAGCTCCATGTCGCGCAGCACCGGGACCAGCGGCAGCTCGACCTCGTCCATCAGCCCGGTGAGGCCGCGGTCGTCGAGCTGCTCGCGCTGCCAGGCGGTGAGCGCCTGGATGAGCGCGGCGTCGGCGGCCAGCGCGGGCGTGCCGTCGTCGGCCTTCAGCCCGCGCTCCTCGCAGATCTCGGCGAACGGGAAGCCGCGGCGCGCGGGCTCCAGCAGGTAGGCGGCCAGCAGCGTGTCGTGCGTGAGGTTGGCCGGGATCGACCCCCACGCCTTGGCGTCGTGGGCGACGACCGGGCGGTCGCCGAGCGCGGCGACCAGCTCGGCCGGGTCGGCGACCGTGCCGAAGATGGCCTCCTCCCCCACGATCGCGCCGAACCGCCAGTTGGGCTCCTCGGCCAGCAGCTGGCCCTCGGCGGGCTCGGGCGCGACGAACGCGATCGCGATCTCCTGGTCGGCCCCGCCGCCGCCCAGCGCGCGGACCTCGGCGGGCGTGCCCTCCCGCGCGCGCACGCGGACCGTGGCGGCCTCGACCGGGATCGAGGACGGGACGCCGGCGACGTCGTCGGCGGCCAGCGCCTCCTCCAGGCGCGCGAGCGGGGCGCGCAGCTCGAACTGGCGGAAGACGTCGCGCAGCCGGGAGCGGTCGGGCTCGCGGGCGGCCTCGGCGGCCGGGTCGACGTCGACCGGGACGTCGCGCATGATGGTGGCCAACTGCTTGGACAGCCGCGCGTCGTCGGCGTGGTTGGTCAGGTTCTCCTTGCGCTTGGCGCCGGAGATCTGGTCGACCGACGCCAGGACCGTCTCGAGGTCCTTGAACTTGTCGAGCAGCTGCGCGGCCGTCTTGTCGCCGATGCCCGGGACGCCGGGGATGTTGTCCGACGTGTCGCCCTTCAGGCCGTAGAAGTCGGGGATCTTCTCGGGCGGCAGGCCGTAGCGGTCGATGACCGCCTGGTAGTCATACAGCTTGGTGTCGGTGATCCCGCGGCCGGTCGCCATCACGCGGACCTTCGAGTCCGGGTCGATCAGCTGGAAGATGTCGCGGTCGCCGGTGACGATCACCACCGGCACGTCCTGCGCGCGCGCCTTCTCGGCGATCGAGGCGATGACGTCGTCGGCCTCGTAGCCGTCGACCGACACGTTCTTGTAGCCGAACGCCTCGACCAGCGGCGCGAGGTGCGGCCACTGCTCGCGCAGCAGGTCCGGGCGCGACTGGCGCGTGGACTTGTAGTCGGCGCTGACGTCCTTGCGCCCCGAGTGGCCGGCGTCCCAGACCACGATCGTCGGCTTCTGGCCGTGCTCGGTCAGCAGCTTCACCAACATGGAGGCGAACCCGAAGATCGCGTTGGTCGGCATGCCCGTGGAGGTCGCGATCGACTCGGGCAACGCGAAGAACGCCCGGTACGCGAGGGAGCTGCCGTCGATCAGGTAGAGCTCGTCGTGGCCATTGGAGGACATCGACTGTGACCCTATCGTCGCGCGGGCGGCGAGCTAAGGCAGCGGAGCGACGCGGACCTGCGGGAGACCGACCGGCGGAACGTCGGCCCAGGCGACCGTGTCGCCCGCGACGCCGAAGCCCACGGGGCAGGCCGCCGGGTCGACGCGCCGGGGCGGGACGGCGATCGTCCCGTCGGGCAGCGTCGCCAGGGTCGGGACCGCGTGTCGCCAGAGGTCCGAGGCCATCCGCGCGTCGGCCGTGGTCCGGCGGCCGTCGGGCCCGACGCGGGCCAGGGCGAGCGAGGAGCCGAGGACGACCGCCGCCGTCGGCGCGGCCGCCTCGGCGTCGGAGCAGCAGCCGCGTGCGGCGCGCGCGGTCGCCGCCGCGCTGGCCGGCCGCGCGGGCTCGGCGTGCGCGGGCTGGACCTGCGCGGCCGGGGCGAGCGTCGTGGCGAGCGCGATCGGCACGAGCGCGCATGTCCGGTGGAGCCTCCTCACCGGAGCGAGCGTAGACGCCGTCGCGGTCGTCCAGGACGCCCGGCCCAGCTGCCATACAAGTACGCAGCCTCCCTGGCCGTCGTGGCGGCGGATTCCGTCGTATTGTGCGGTCCCGATGTCGTCCTCCCCGTCCGCCCAGTACAGCCTCACGATCCGCGTCGAGATCGCCGACCGGCCCGGGATGCTCGGGCTGGTAACGAGCGCGATCGGCACGGCGGGCGGGTCGATCGGGTCGATCGACCTGGTCGAGGTCAAGGAGGACGTGCTGCTGCGCGACATCACGGTCGACGCGACCGGCGCCGAGCACTGGGACGTGATCACGGCCGCGCTGGACGCGATCGACGGCGTGACCGTCGTCGACACGACCGACCGCACGTTCCTGCTGCACATCGGCGGCAAGATCGAGCAGGCCAACAAGTCGCCGCTGAAGACGCGCGCGGACCTCTCGATGGCCTACACGCCGGGCGTCGCGCGCGTGTGCACCGCGATCCACGAGGACCGCGACAAGGCGTTCCAGTACACGATCAAGCGCAACACGGTGGCCGTCGTCTCCGACGGCACCGCGGTCCTCGGCCTCGGTGACATCGGCCCGGAGGCCGCCATGCCGGTCATGGAGGGCAAGGCGATGCTCTTCAAGGAGTTCGCCAACGTCGACGCGTTCCCGATCTGCCTGAACACCAAGGACCCCGACGAGATCGTCTCGATCGTCAGGGCGATGGCGCCGACCTTCGGCGGGATCAACCTGGAGGACATCTCCGCCCCGCGCTGCTTCGAGATCGAGGACCGGCTGAAGGCCGAGCTCGACATCCCGGTCTTCCACGACGACCAGCACGGCACCGCGATCGTCACGATGGCCGCGCTGATCAACGCCTGCAAGCTGACCGGCAAGTCGCTGGCCGACCTGCGCGTGCTGATCATCGGCCTCGGCGCCGCGGGGGTCGCGGTCACCAAGATCCTCATGGAGGCCGGCGTCCGCCACATCATCGGCGCCGACTCGCGCGGCGTGCTGAGCGTCGACCGCGGCGACTACCAGGACGGCTCGATGCCGCCGATCAAGCGCTGGTACGCGGAGTCGACGAACCCGGACCGCCTCGGCGGCACGCCCGCGACGGTCATCGACGGCATCGACCTGCTGATCGGCCTGTCGGGCGCCAAGGTCTTCCCCGCCGACGCGCTGGCGCGGATGAACAGCGACGCCATGGTCTTCGCGATGGCCAACCCGACGCCCGAGGTCTCCCCCGAGGAGGCCGCGCCCTACGCGCGGATCGTCGCGACCGGCCGCAGCGACTACCCCAACCAGATCAACAACGTGCTCGCGTTCCCGGGCATCTTCCGCGGCGCGCTGGACGTGCGCGCGCCGCAGATCACCGAGCCGATGAAGATGGCCGCCGCCCGCGCGATCGCCGACATCGTCCCCGAGTCCGAGCTGCGCGAGGACTACATCATCCCGTCGGTGTTCAACCGCGACGTGGCGCCCGCGGTCGCCGAGGCGGTGTCCGCCGAGGCGCGCCGCGCCGGCGAGGACCGCGCCGGGGACACGATCGGCTTCGCCGCGATGGACATCGAGCAACTGCGCAACTGACACGCGAAGCCCAGCTTCCGCCGCGATGGACATCGAGCAGCTGCGCAACTGATCGCTGCGCGGCCGCGGGCCGTAGGTGATGGAGATGAACGTCACCGTCACCGGCGCCACCGGCCTCGTCGGCCGCAAGCTCGTCCTCGCGCTGCGCGACCACGGCGAGGACGTCACCGTGCTGTCGCGCTCGCCCGAGAAGGCGCAGGCCTCGTTGGGCGTGGCCGCCGTCGCCTGGGATCCGCTGTCGGGCCCCGCGCCCGCCGAGGCGCTGGCGGGCCGCGACGCGGTGGTGCACCTGGCGGGCGAGCCGGTCGCCCAGCGCTGGAACGCCGACGTCAAGCGGCGCATCCGCGAGAGCCGCGAGACCGGGACGCGCAACCTCGTCGCCGGCCTGGCCGCGCTCGACGACGCGCGGCGCCCGCGGGCGCTCGTCAGCTCCAGCGCCGTCGGCTACTACGGCAAGCACGGCGACGAGCGCGTCCCCGAGTCGGCGCCGCCCGGCTCGGACTTCCTGGCGGAGGTCTGCGTGGCCTGGGAGCGCGAGGCCGACGCGGCCGCCGCCCACGGCCTGCGCGTCGCGAAGATCCGCACCGGCGTCGTGCTCGACCGGTCCGGCGGCGCGCTGAAGACGATGCTCCCGCCGTTCCGCCTCGGCGTCGGCGGCCCGGTCGCCGGCGGCGACCAGTACCTGCCGTGGATCCACGTCGACGACCTCGTCGGCCTCTACCTCCGCGCGCTGACCGACGCCTCGTGGTCCGGCGCCTACAACGGCGCGGCGCCCGAGCCCGTCACCAACAAGGCCTTCAGCAAGGCGCTCGGCCGCGCGCTGCGCCGCCCCGCCTTCGCGCCCGTCCCGGCCTTCGCGATCCGCCTGCTCTACGGCGACATGGCCGAGATCGTCACCGAAGGCCAACGCGCCGTGCCCGAGCGCCCGCTCGCGCAGGGCTTCGCGTTCGCCCACGCGGACCTGGACGCCGCGCTGGCCGACGCGCTGAGGTGACCGCCGCGGCCCGGGGCGCCGCGTTCAGACCGACGTGGGCTCCTCGCCCTCGTTCGCCGCGTCACGCCGGCGCTTCTGCATCCACGGCGAATCGGGCTTGGGCGGCACGATCAGCCAGATGACCACGCCGATGGCCGAGAGGATCAGGCCGCAGCCCAGGCCCCACTTCTCGCCGTAGCCCTTCCGCTTGGACAGCTCGGACGCGCCCCAGGCGGAGGCGAGCCAGAGGTAGAGCAGCCAGAAGGCCTTGGAGCCGAAGGCGGCGGTGATCAAGGCGATGGTCATGGCTCAGGCTCCCAGGTACGCGGCCTTGACGCGGTCGTCGGTGCGCAGCGCCGACGAGCTGTCGGTCAGCGCCACCGACCCGGTCTCCAGCACGTAGCCGCGCGAGGAGACGTCGAGGGCGTAGTTGGCGTTCTGCTCCACGAGCAGAATCGTCACGCCCTGCTCGTTGATCTCCCGGATGATCTCGTAGATCTTGTCCACGATCACCGGCGCGAGGCCCAGCGACGGCTCGTCCAGCAGCAGCAGCGTGGGCTGCGCCATCAGCGCGCGGCCCATCGCGAGCATCTGCTGCTCGCCGCCGGACATCGTCCCCGCCTTCTGCTTCTCGCGCTCCTTCAGGCGCGGGAACAGCTCGAAGACGCGCTCGATGTCGGCGCGGATCCCGTCGGCGTCGCGGCGCGTGAAGGCCCCCATGTCGAGGTTCTCGCGCACGCTCATGCGCGGGAAGATCCGCCGGCCCTCCGGCGAGTGCGCGATCCCCATCGCCGCGACCTGATGGCCGGGCAGGCCGGTGATGTCCCGGCCCTGGTAGACGATCTTGCCGGTGCGCGGCGGCACGATCCCCGAGATCGAGCGCAAGGTGGTGGTCTTCCCGGCGCCGTTGGAGCCGATCAGCGTGACGACCTCGCCCTCGTAGACCTCCAGCGAGATCCCCTTCAGCGCCTGGATCGCGCCGTAGTAGGTCTGGATGTCCTCGACCCGCAGGACCGGCTTGGTCTTGCCGTCGCCGTCGATGCCGGGCGTGGTAGCGGGCGCTTGCGGTGTCGTGCTCATCAGGCCTGGCTCCCGAGGTAGGCCTCGATCACCCGCGGGTTCTCGCGCACCTCTTGCGGCGTGCCCTCCGCGATCTTCTCGCCGTGGTCGAGCACGGTGATGTGGTCGCTCACGTTCATGATGACCTTCATGTCGTGCTCGATCAGCAGGATCGAGATGTCCTGCTCGGTGCGCAGCTTCTCCATCAGCCGGCGCAGCTCCTCGGACTCCTTGGCGTTCATGCCCGCCGTCGGCTCGTCCAACAGCAACAGCTTGGGCTCGGACGCCAGCGCGCGGGCGATCTCCAGCCGCCGCTGGTCGCCGTAGGGCAGGTTCATGGCCAGCTCGTCCTTGCGCTTGAGCCCGACGAGCTCCAGCAGCTCCCGCGCGCGCTCGCGGCCGGCCTTCTCCTCCCGGCGCACGAACGGCGTGCGCAGGACCATCCCGGTCACCCGGGCGCGGAGCCGCGGGTGCATGCCGACCTGGACGTTCTCGGTCGCGGTCATCGTCCGGAACAGCTTGATGTTCTGGAACGTGCGCGCGACGCCGGCGCGGGTGACGATGTCCGGCCGCTTGGCGGTGATGTCGACGCCGTCGAAGCTGACGCGGCCGGTCGTCGGCCGGTACAGGCCCGTCAGGCAGTTGAAGAACGTGGTCTTCCCCGCCCCGTTGGGGCCGATGAGCGACACGATGGCCTTGTGCGGCACGACGAAGTTGACGTCGTTGACCGCCACCAGGCCGCCGAACACCTTCGAGATGCCGGCGGCGTCCAGCAGGACGTCCTCCGGCGCGACGTCGACGGCGACCTTGTCGACCGCGGTGATCTGATCGCTCACTGTCGCACCTCGTACATCTGGGACATGTCGCCGACGGCCGCGGCCTCTTCCGCGCCCTCGATCTCGGACTCGTGCAGCTCCAGCCGCCTTCGACCGGACGGGATCAGGCCCTCGGGCCGCAGCACCATCATCACCAGCAGGAAGAACCCGAAGATGCCGAACGAGATCGACGTCACGTCGAACCCGAGCGGGCCGGACAGGTTGTTCAGCTGCGGCAGGCCGTAGCGGTTCATCATCGACAGCGCGACGGCGCCGACGATCACGCCCCAGATGTTGCCCATGCCGCCGACGATGACCATCGCCAGGATGAACACGGAGAAGCCGAACTCGAACTGGTCGACGTTGACCGTGTTGTTGTAGGAGCCCAAGAACACGCCCGCGAAGCCGCCGAACGCGGCGCCGATCGCGTAGGCCCACAGCTTGGTCCGCACGAGGTTGACGCCCATCGACGCGGCGGCGACCTCGTCCTCGCGCACCGCGATCCACGCGCGGCCCAGGCGCGAGTCGCGCAGCCGGCGGTTCACGAAGACCGTGAACACGACCATGCCGAGCGCCACCCAGTACGCGGGTTTGAGGTTCTGGTCCGTGTAGAGGATGTCGTGCGACCAGGGCAGGTTGATGGTGTCGATCGGCGTGATGCCCTGGCGGCCGTGCGAGAAGTCGGTCGAGCCGATGCCGAACAGGCCGCTCGTCGAGTTCTCGAAGATGCGCGGCACGATCTCGCCGAAGGCCAGCGTGACGATGGCCAGGTAGTCGCCGCGCAGGCGCAGCGTCGGCGCGCCGAGCAGCACGCCCCACAGCGCCGTGATCGCCATCGCGATGAAGATCACGATGAAGAAGTTGATGTGGATCCCCGCGATGTCCAGCCTGCCGCCGTCGAGCTTGGGCTGGAACGTCGAGCGGTCCGACACCAGGATGTGGATGCCCTTGCCGCCGTTGACGTTCGGGAACTGCTGGCTGCCGAACCAGCCGATGACGAAGGCGCCGATCGCGTAGAACGCGACGTAGCCGAGGTCGAGCAGGCCGGCGAAGCCGACCACGATGTTCAGGCCCAGCGCCATGATCACGTAGGCCAGCGTCTGGATCGACGCGTCGAGCAGATCGCCCGAGCCGATCAGCAGCGGGAAGGCGATCGCGGCCACGAGCGCCGCGAGCATCCACGCGGTCGGCGGAAGGACCCGCGTGAAGGAGCCCCAACGGGTGCGCAGGTCGGTCATCCCTCTCGCGTCTCCTCGCCGAAGAGGCCCTGGGGACGGAAGACCATCACCAGGATCAGGATCCCGAACACCACGGCGGGCGTCCACTCCTCGCCGAGCGGCAGGCCGAGGAAGTTGCCGCCGTCGGAGACGGCCTGGATCACGCCGATGATGAGGCCGCCCGCCACCGCGCCCTTGAGGTTGCCGATGCCGCCCATGACCGCCGCCGTGAAGGCGATCAGCCCGGCCGTGAAGCCCATGTTGAAGCGGACGGTCAGGTTGTAGAGCGCGTAGATCAGGCCCGCCGCGCCGGCCATCGCGCCGCCGAGCAGGAAGGTCAGGCTGATCGTCCGGTCCACGTTGATGCCCATCAGGCGGGCCGCGTCCGGATCCTGCGCGGTGGCGCGCATCGCCTTGCCGTGCTTGGTCGTGTTCACGAACCACAGCAGCGCGACCAGCAGCGGGACCGTGATGATCACCGCGAAGACGTCGGAGTGCAGGATGTCGACGTCGAAGACCGTGAAGTACTTGGAGTGGGAGCCGATGAGGTCCGGCACCTGGTCGGGCGTCGGGCGCCACAGCAGGCCCACGTTCTGCAGGATGAAGCTCATGCCGATCGCGGTGATCAGCGGCGCGAGCTTCGGCGCGCCTCTGAGCGGCCGGTAGGCCGCGCGCTCGATCAGCACGTTGAGCGTCGCGCTCGCGGTCATCGCGAGCAGGAGGAAGACGACGATCGAGACGACGATCAGCGCCAGGCCCGTGTCGGCGGTGACGCCGAAGGTCTGCCACAGCGACAGCGACACGAACGCGCCGATCATGAACACCTCGCCGTGGGCGAAGTTGATCAGCTCGACGATGCCGTAGACCAGCGTGTACCCCAGCGCGATCAGCGCCCAGACCATGCCGTTGGAGAGGCCGGTCTTGACGTTGTCGAGCGTCGCGGTGGGCTCGTAGATGAACTGCGCCACCAGCGCGCCGAACAGCAGCAGCGGCAACGCGTAGGCGTTGAGGATGTCGCCCACCTTGCGCGCCGGAGGCGGCGCGGAGGCGGTCTCGGTGATGGATGCGGCTTCCATGGTGTGGGGCTCCTCGGAAGGCGGCGGCCCCGCCGGTCGGGGCGTCACGCCCCGACCGGCGGACTCCGCGAGGCCTCAGGAGGTCTTGGCCTTGATCACCTTGTTGAACACGAGCTTGCCGTTCTTGACGGTGTCTCCGCCGTAGTCCGACAGCGTCGTGTCGCCGTTCTGGTCGATCGAGTACGTGCCCAGCACCGACTCACGGTTCTTGATCTTGTAGAAGGCGTCGATGACCGCCTGGCGGTCGTTGCCCTTGTCCCCGGCGTTCTTGATCGCCTCGAGCACGACGCTCATCGCCTCGTACCCGTAGATCGCGTACGCCTCGGGATCCGTGCCGTACTTCGCCTTGTAGTCCTTGAAGAAGTCCTGCCCCGCCGCGGGGTAGAGCTTCGGATCGAGGGTCGGGTTGGTGATGTACGTCTGCTTCTCGGCCTTGGAGCCGATCTTCGTCGTGAAGGGCGACTCCGCGACGCCGTCGGGGCCGAACAGCTTGGCGCTCGGCATCGTGGCGTTGAGGTCCTTCCACAGCTGCACCGCGTTGTTCTGCGTGATGCCGCCGAAGAAGATGCAGTCGGCGCCCTTGGACTTGATCGACTGGGCCAGCGCGCGGTAGTTCGCGGCCTTCGGGTCGATGCCGTCGTTGCCGAGGACCGTCAGGCCCTGGGCCTTGGCGATCGGCACGACCTGGTCGGCGAGGCCCTTCCCGTAGACCTCCTTGTCGTTCAGGATGTACAGCTTGCTGCAGCCGTTGTCCTTCTGGTAGGTCACCTGGGCGGCGGCCTGGATGTGGTCCGCCGGGACGACGCGGCCGAACGTCCGCTTGCCCGTCGGGTAGTACTTGTCCGGCTCGCCCTTGTCGGCACCCTGGGAGCGCGTCAGGCCGACGGCCGTGTTGGACGGCGACACCTGCAGGATCCCGGCCTCGTTGAGGATCGGGAGCGAGATGGCGGTCGCGCCGGAGTTGAACTCGCCGATGTAGGCGATCGTGGACTTGTCCTGCGCGGCCTTGCGGGCGTCCGACGACGTGGCGCCCGGCTCCCACTTGCCGGCCGCCGCGGTGGCGTCGTCCAGCTTCTTGAACGTGATGGTGAACTTGCCGGCCTTGTTGCCGGCCTTCTCGAGCGCGAGCTGCTCGCCATCGTTGACGGACATGGACTGCGGACGAGAATCGCCCTGGAGCGGGAGACTCGAGTAGATGGTCAGGTTGGTGGCGCCCGACGAGCTCCCCGAGCTCGACGTGGACGACCCACCTCCGGCGTTGTCGTCATCGGAGCTGCCGCACGCGGCGACTCCGAAGGACAACGCGGCCAGCAGGCAGCTGCCTGCTGCCAGATGACGTACGCGCAACGTGGTCCCCTCCTCAAGGGATCGATTCCGGAGAAGGGCGAGTCTAAACAGGACTCATGACGCCGCGCAATGGTCACCCCCGCACACCACAACGTGGAGATGTTGGTTGACCACCATATGAGCACCACCGGTTTCCGGCACGCCGCCCGCGGGCGGCGGCCCCGCGCTAGCCGCGGTGGCGCTTGGAGGGGTTGTACTTCGACAGCGTGTGAACCGTGATCGCGATGATCATCAGCAGCCCGGCGAGCAGGAAGCTGTCCAGCGCCTTGGCGCCCAAGGCCCACAGGGTGAGCCAGAGGCACAGCGAACCGGTGATGGCGTACGCGAGTCCCATGTCGGCGCGGATGTTATCTCTCTAGGCCGCGAGATGACGTGTGGCCGGGTCGTAGCGCGCGGCGGGCGTTGTCCGATGGTGGACGCCGCCGACCCAGCGGTCCAGCGGAGCGAGCAGCGCGGCGGCGTCGGCCTCCCCCGCGAGGACCGCGCGGCCGTCGCCGGCCAGCGCGTAGGTGCCGTCGGCGCCGATCGTCAGCAGCCGGGGCGCGAGGCGGCCCGCGCGCCACCAGAGCGTCGAGTCGCCGAAGAACGGCCGCTCCTCGCGCGCGCCGACCGCGGTGAACAGCGCCCGCGGGTGCAGCGGGCCGCCCTGCAGCGCCTCGAGGATCTGGCGCTCGGTCCGGCTGAGGCCGTCGGTGGTGGCGGGATGCTCCTCCAGCAGGCGGTGCAGCGCGGCGGCGAGGTGCGGCAGGTTGGCCGGCGGTCGCTCGGTCAGGCGCTGGGAGGCGTCCTGGACGGCGCGCGGGTCGGGCGCGGTGACGGCGGCCCAGGCGCGTGCGGCGGTCGCGTGGTCGTCGGCGCCCAGCGAGCCGGCGCGGGCGAGGCGGTCGCGCAGGAACGTGCGCGGGCCGCGCGGCAGGTGGACGAGCTGGACCGGGCCGAGCGGGCGCGAGCGGCGCAGCGCGCCCTCCCCCGTCGCCAGGCGGTCGAGGATCTGGACGAGCTGGAGCTGGTCGTAGAGGTCGTCCTCGAACCAGAGGACCAGCTTGGTGGAGAAGTCGACGGCGTCCAGCCGGGCGTCGCGCGCGGCGAGGCGGGCGCGCGTCTCCGTGAAGGACGACGCCAGGCCGGCGTCGGCCAGGAAGCGGGCGCGGGTCTCGCGCAGCGCCGCGGGCGGTTGGGGGAGGACCGGGCCCTCGTGCAGGACGTCGTCCCAGGTCAGGACCTCCTGGCCGAGGGTCTTCAGGTCCCGCGCCGCCTCCGTGCCGTTGGTGACGTGCAGGACCGCCATGGCCGCTCAGGCCACGAGCGCGGCGGAGAACCCCTCGACGAGCGCGCGGACGGCGGCGGGCGGGTCGTCGGACTCGGCGGCGGCGCGGACGAGCCGGCTGCCGACGATGACGCCGTCGGCGCCGGAGGCCGCGGCCTGCGCGGCCTGCTCGGGGTTGCCGATGCCGAAGCCGAGCGCGACGGGGACGTCGGTCGCGGCCTTGGCGCGGGCGACCAGCGTGCCGAAGGTCTCCGACAGCGCGGCGCGCTCGCCGGTCGTGCCGACGACCGAGACGGTGTAGACGAAGCCGCGGGCGCGGGCGCCGATGCGGGCCATGCGGTCGTCGGGCGTGGTCGGCGCGACGAGCGGGACGAGCGCGAGGCCGGCGGCGTCGCAGGCGGCCAGGACCTCGTCGGACTCCTCCAGCGGGAGGTCGGGGACGATCAGCCCGGAGGCGCCGGCGTCGGCGAGCTTGCGGGCGAAGACGTCGGCGCCGCGCGCGAGCACGAGGTTCGCGTACAACATCATGATGACCGGGACGCGCCGGGACAGCTGGGCGCAGACGGTCAGGACGTCGTCGACCGTGGTGCCGTGCTCCAGGGCCTGGGTCCCGGCGGCGTGGATCACCGGGCCGTCGGCGAGCGGGTCGGAGAACGGGACGCCCAGCTCGATCAGGTCGGCGCCGCCGTCGACGTAGGCCTCGCCGATCGCCAGCGAGGTCGGGACGTCCGGAAAGCCGCCCATCAGGTAGGGCATGAGGGCCGCCCGGCCCTTGGCGTCGGCGAAGGCTTTGGCGATGCGCGCGGGTCCATCCATGTCGCGGGCAAGCCTACGACCCGGCCGCGTCCTATGCTCGCTGCGGTCGTGACCTCCGATCCCGACGACAACGAGACCACCGGACTGCGCCGCGTTCGCGACGCGCTGCCCCTCCCCGGACCCACGGGGCGGCGGGCGCTGCTCTGGTTCGGGGCGACCGGCGTCGCGATCCTCGTCGTCTACCTGCTGGTCCCGCACCTGGCGGGCATCGAGGACACGTGGAACCGGATTCGGGACGGATCCCCGTACTGGCTGGCGGCGGCCGTCGGCCTCGAAGCGATGTCGTACCTGGGCTACGCGTGGAACATGGCCGCGGTCAGCGCCGTGGACGGCGTCGTGCTGGGCGTCAAGCGCTCGACGCTGATCACGCTGGCGGCGACGGCCGCGACGCGGCTGGTCGCCGCGGGCGGCGCGGGCGGCATCGCGGTGACGACGTGGGCGCTGTCCCGCGCCGGACACGGCAACCGGCAGGCGGCCAAGCAGGTCAGCCAGCACCTCGTGGCCACCTACGGCGTCTTCATGGCGATGGTGATCCTGGTCGGGACCGCGCTGGCGGTCTCGGGGGCCGACCCGCTGCTGTCCGCCGTGCCCGCGGTGATCGCCGCGTTGGCCGTCGCCGCGTTCATGGTGTTGATCCAGGCGCCGGACTGGATCGCCAAGCGCCTGGACACCGGCCCGCAGTGGCGCCGGAGGCTGCTGGCGGCGCCGCAGGCGCTGGCCGACGGGACGCAGTTCACCGTCGAGCTGATCCGCCGTCGCGAGCCCGGCCTGTGGGGCACCGTGATGTGGTGGGTCTTCGACGTCGCGACGCTGTGGGCGTGCTTCTGGGCCTTCGGCTACCACCCGATCGTCACCGAGCTGGTCATGGCCTACCTGCTGGGGATGCTCGGCAACCTGCTGCCGCTGCCCGGCGGCGTGGGCGGCGTCGAGGGCGGCATGCTCGGCGCCTGCGCGGCGTTCGACATGCCCGCGAGCGCCGCCCTGGTGGCGGTCCTGGCCTACCGGGCGATCTCGGTGTGGCTGCCGGCGCTCCCGGGCGTCCTGGCGCTGGCGACGCTGCGGCGCGCGGCGGAGGGCGCGGACGTCGTGGACGAGGACGAGGACGAGGGCGGCGGCGACGGTTCGCCGCGGACGCCGGGGACGTTGGGGACGACGCCGGAGACGCCGGGCTCGTCGGGGGAGCCGCGCGACGCGGAGGGCCGTTCGGTGCCCAGCTCCTCGCCGCGCGACGATCCGGGTCGCTGAGACCCCTGGCCCCGCCTCACACCGCGTCCGGCGCGCCCGTCCCGTACCGCGCGATGATCTGCGCGAGGTCCTTGTCGCCGCGCCCCGAGAGGTTGATCACGTCCAGCTGGGACTCCGAGGGCTCGTGCAAGGCGTAGTACAACGCGTGCGAGGTCTCCAGCGCCGGGATGATGCCCTCCAGCCGCGTGACCTCCTTGAAGGCCCGAACCGCCTGGTCGTCGGTCACCGCCACGTAGCGCGCGCGGCCCGTGTCGCGCAGCCAGGCGTGCTCGGGCCCGGAGCCCGGGTAGTCGAGGCCCGCCGAGATCGAGTAGGCCTCCAGGACCTGCCCGTCGTCGTCCTGCAGCACGGCGCTCAGCGACCCGTGCAGCACGCCCGGCCGCCCGCCGGCGGTCAGCGGCGCGCCGTGGCGGGCGTTCAGGCCCTCGCCGCCGGCTTCCACGCCGACCAGCTCGACGCCGGAGTCCGGCACGAACGCCGCGAAGATCCCCATCGCGTTGGACCCGCCGCCGACGCAGGCGAGCACGCGGTCGGGCAGGCGGCCCTCCTTCTCCAGCAGCTGCTCGCGCGCCTCCTCGCCGATGATCCGCTGCAGCTCGCGCACGATCGCCGGATACGGCGCCGGGCCGGCGACCGTCCCGAGCACGTAGTGCGTGTCGGCGACGCGCGCGACCCAGTCCCGGATCGCCTCGGACGTCGCCTCCTTCAGCGTGCGCGAGCCCGCCGACACCGGCACGACCGTCGCCCCCAGGAGCTGCATGCGCTCCACGTTGGGCTTCTGGCGCTCGATGTCGACCTCGCCCATGTAGACCACGCACTCCAGGCCCAGCAGCGCGCAGGCCGTCGCGGTCGCGGTGCCGTGGGAGCCCGCGCCGGTCTCGGCCACCACGCGCGGTTTGCCCATGCGCTTGGCCAGCAGCGCCTGGCCCAAGGCGTTGTTGATCTTGTGCGCGCCGGTGTGGTTGAGGTCCTCGCGCTTGAGGTAGATCGCGCGCCCCGCGAGCTCGCTCAGCCGCGGCGCCAGGTACAGCGGCGACGGCCGCCCGACGTAGTCGCGCTGCAAGTCCTTCAACTCGGTCCGGAACGCGGGATCGCCCCACGCGTCCAGCCACGTGCGCTCCAGCTCGCCCAGCGCGGGCATCAGCGTCTCGGGCACGTACTGCCCGCCGTAGGGCCCGAAGCGGACCTCCAGGCCGGTCCCGCCGCCGAGGGCGCTCATGCCGCCGGCCTCACCGGCGCGCCGCGGCCCGGAGGCGTCGGCGTGGGCACGAGTGGCGCGGTCGACCGCACCGCCTCGGCGAAGGCCTTCATCTTCTCGTGGTCCTTGATCCCCGGCGCGGACTCGACGCCGCTGGCGACGTCCACGCCCCACGGGTCGACTGCCTCGATCGCCGCCACCACGTTGTCCGGCGTCAGGCCGCCCGCGAGGATCAGCGGGACCTCGGAGCGGCGCCGGGACAGCATCGACCACTCGAACGTCTCCCCCGTCCCGCCGCGCACGCCCGCTCGGTGCGTGTCCAGCAGGTGGAAGTCGGTGTGGAACGCCTGCACGGCCACGACGTCGGACGCCAGCCGCACCGGCTGCGCCTTGATGACCTTCGCGCCGGTGCGCCGGGCGACCTCGTTGGCGTAGGACGGCCCCTCGTCGCCGTGCAGCTGGACGACCGTCAACCCGATGACGTCGGCCAGCGACGCGACCTCGTCCAAGGACTGGTTCACGAACACGCCCACGACCTCGACCTTGCGGCGCAGGTTGCGCGCGATCGCCTCGGCGACGGCCGGGTCCGCGGCGCGCTTGGAGCCCGGCCACAGGATCATCCCGATCGCCCACGCGTCCAGGGAGACCGCCAGCTCGGCGTCCTCCATCCGCGTCATGCCACAGAACTTGATCCTCGGTGCGCTCACGCCGCGAAGTTTAGGAGGCCGCGCGAAGGGAGCCCCTGGCGAGCGTGGCGCCCGGAACCTCGCCCTCCGGGCGAGCGTTCCGCCCTCAGCCGGTCTGCAGCGACGACGGCCGCTTGCCGAGCGTCACGGTGACGGTCTTGGTCGCCTTCTTGCGGACGACCTCGAGCTTGATCTTGTCGCCCGGCTTGTGCGACGACACCAGCTGCGACAGCTCGTCGGAGGACTTGATCTCCTTGCCGTCGACCTTGGTGATGATGTCGCCGCCGAGCACGACCGTGCCGTTGTCGCCCTGCCCGGACAGCTGGGCCTGCAGGTTCCCGGCCCTCAGCCCGGCCTGCTCGGCCGGCGAGCCGGACTCGACGGTCTGCACCAGCGCGCCGTGGTTGACCGGCAGGTCCAGCGCGTCGAGCTGGCCGTCGACGGTCAGCGACGTCACGCCGAGGTAGGCCCGCTGGACGGTCTCGCCCGCCTTGAGCTGGTTGAGGATGTTCTTGGCCGTGTCGATCGGGACCGCGAAGCCGATGCCGACGCTGCCCTCCGAGCCGGCGCCGCCGGTCTCGATCTGCGAGTTGATGCCGATCACGCGGCCCGCGGCGTCGATCAGCGGCCCGCCCGAGTTGCCCGGGTTGATCGCGGCGTCGGTCTGGATGACGTCCTTGATCGCCCACCCGTTGGGCGCGGAGATCTGCCGCTGCAGCGCCGAGACCACGCCGGTCGTCAGCGTCCGGTCCAGGCCGAACGGGTTGCCGATCGCGATCGTCGGGTCGCCGACCTTGACGTCCTTGGACGAGCCCAGCGGCAGCGCCTTGAGGTCCAGCCCCTCGGGGTCGACCTTCAGCAGCGCCAGGTCGGTCGACGGGTCGGTGCCGACGACCCTGGCCTTGACCGACTTCTTGTCCGCGAACTGGACCGAGATCGAGTTCGGCGTCGCGCCGTCGATGACGTGGTTGTTGGTGAGGATGTCGCCGGAGGCGTCGATGACGAAGCCGGAGCCCGTCGCCTCGCTCTTCTGCGCGCCGCCGAACCCGAAGTCGAACGGGTTGTTGGTCTGCTGGATGATCTCCGACGTGATGTAGACGACGCCCGGCGCGTAGCGCTGGTAGATGTCGGCCGCCGTCAGGCCCTCGGCCGCGTTGGTGCGGTTGCCGTTGGCGCCCTGCGCGGCGATCGCCGGCTGGCGGATCACCGTCGTCGTGTGTGTCTCGCCGCCGCCGTCGTTGAGCACGGTGGTGAGCCCCGCGGCCACACCGCCGCCCAGGAGGGCGGCGAGGACGACGGGCACGACGATGGACTTGGACGCGGAAGACGAGGACATGAAGGAGCAGAGATTCCTGACGGTCGCTGAAGCGACGCTGAAGTCGATCTAAAGATTGCTAAAGCGCCGGGCGCGCCCTGGACGGACGGCCAGTGCCACCTGGCTCAGAGGGCCTCTTCGGCGCCCTCGCCGTGACCGGTGAGGTCGCGCAGCGCGATCTCCGGGTCGGCCGCGCGCATCAGCGTCTCGCCGATCAGGACGGCGTCGACGCCCACGCGCTCCAGCTCCTCGATCTGCTCGCGCGTGTGGAAGCCGGACTCCGACACCACCGTCTTGCCGGCCGGCACGTCGGACAACAGCTCGTAGGTGCGCTCCACGTCCACCGTGAAGTCCACCAGGTTGCGGTTGTTGATGCCGATGACGTCCGCGTCGACGACCTCCAGCGCGGACTCCAGCTCCTCCTCGTCGTGGACCTCGACGATCACGTCCAGGTCCAGGCCCACGGCCTCGGCGTGCAGCGCCGCGAGCTCCTTGGGCTCCAGCGCGGCGACGATCAGCAGGATCGCGTCGGCGCCCGCCACCGCGGCCTCGGTGATCTGGTAGCCGTCGACGACGAAGTCCTTGCGCAGGATCGGCAGCTCGACCGCGCCGCGCGCCTCCTCGAGGTCGCCGAGCGTCCCGCCGAAGTGCGGGCCCTCGGTCAGGACCGACAGGGCGGCGGCACCGCCGCGCTCGTAGGCCTGGGCGATCTCGGTGACGGTCGCGCCCGCGCGGATCTCGCCCGCCGAGGGCGAGCGCCGCTTGTGCTCGGCGATGACCGAGACGCCGGGACGCACGAGCGCCTCGGCGAACGGGCGCCCCTCGCGGTGCGGGCCCAGCCGGGACTCCAGCTCGGACAGCGGCGTCTCCCTGCGACGTCGGCGGACCTCGTCGCGCGTGACGTCGACGATGCGCTCCAGCACGTTGCTCACTTGTGGTTGCTCTTTCGAGCTCGACGTAGTCGGGCCTTGCTCATGCGGTGATCGGTGCCAATTCCCCGGTGACGCGGATGTACTCGTCGAGCGTGCGGGCGGCGGCGCCCGACGCGATCGTCTCGCGGGCCAGCTCGACGCCGGCCTTCAGGTCGTCGGCGCGGCCCGCGGCGTAGATGGCGGCGCCGGCGTTCAGCAGCACCAGGTCGGTGTCGGGCCCGCTCGCCCCGCCGAAGACCGCGCGGGTGACGGCGGCGTTGGCCGTCGGGTCGCCGCCGGAGATCGCCTCGGGCGCGCTCTCCGGAAGGCCGACGTCGGCGGCGCTGACGTCGTAGCGGCGCAGCTCGTCGCCGTTGACCTCCACGACGTGCGTGGGGGCGGACGTGCTCATCTCGTCCAGGCCATCCGCCGACGAGACTACCAACGCGCGATCGCAGCCCAGGCGCGCCAGGGCGCCCGCGAGCGCCTCCAGGTAGCGCGGGTCCGACACGCCGACGACCTGCCGCCGCGCGCCGGCGGGGTTGGTCAGCGGGCCGAGGAAGTTGAAGATCGTGCGGACCGCCAGCTCGGCGCGCGCCGGGATGACGTAGCGCGTCGCCGCGTGGTGCGCGGGCGCGAACATGAAGCCGAAGCCGACGCGGTCGATGCAGTCGGCGACCGCCGCCGGCGTCAGGTCGATCCGGACGCCGAGCGCCTCCAGGACGTCGGCGGAGCCCGAGGCCCGCGTCGCCGAGCGGTTGCCGTGCTTGGCGACCGCCGCCCCCGCGGCCGCGGCGACCAGCGCCGCCGTGGTCGAGACGTTGAACGTGTGCCGCCCGCCGCCGGTGCCCGCGGTGTCGAGCAGGTCGTGGCGCGACGTCGGCACCGGCGTCGCCATCGCGCGCATCGTCTGGGCCAGGCCCGCGATCTCGTCGACGGTCTCCCCCTTCGTGCGCAGCGCGATCAGGAAGCCCGCGATCTGGGGGACCGAGCCGTTGCCGGCCATGATCTCGGCCAGCACGTCGCCGGCCTGCTCCTGGGTGAGGTCGCGGCCGTCGGCCAGCAGGTCGATCGCCGCGGTGAGGACGTCGTTGGGCATGTGAAAGGCGGACAGCCTACGCGATGGCCGCGACGTCCCTCAGCCGTCGGACAGGAAGTTGCGCAGCATGTCCTTGCCGCGATCGGTCAGGACCGACTCCGGATGGAACTGCACGCCCTCGACCGGCAGCTCGCGGTGGCGCAGGCCCATCAGGACGCCGCCGCCGCGCGCGGTGACCACGAACGCGTCGGGCAGGTCCTCCTCGGAGACCACCAGCGAGTGGTAGCGGCCGACGGTCAGCGGCCCGCGCAGCCCGCGGTAGACGCCCTCGCCGTCGTGCTCGATCTTGGTGGTCTTGCCGTGGATCGGCTCGTGGCGCAGGACCGTGCCGCCGAAGGCCTCGGCCAGCGACTGGTGGCCCAGGCAGACGCCCAGCGTCTTGACGCCCGCCTCCGGGAAGCGCCGCATCGCCTCGATCGAGATCCCCGCGTCGGCGGGCGTGCACGGGCCGGGCGAGACGACGACGCGGTCCGGCTTGCGCTCCAGCAGCTCGTCGACGGTCGCCACGTCGTTGCGCACGACGTCGATCTCGGCGCCCAGCTCGCCCAGGTACTGGACGAGATTGTAGGTGAACGAGTCGTAGTTGTCCACCATCAGGACGTTCACGGACATCATGCCCACCCCCGCTGGCGCGCGGCCAGGGCCACGGCGTTCTTGACCGCCTTGGACTTGTTGACCGACTCCTCGTACTCGTACTCGGGCTTGGCGTCGGCCACGGTGCCGCCGCCGGCCTGCACGTGTGCGGTGTCGTCCTTGATGACCACGGTGCGGATGTGGATGCAGGTGTCGAGGTCGCCGGAGTAGCTGAGGTAGCCGATCGCGCCGCCGTAGCCGCCGCGCTTGACGGACTCCAGCTCGTCGATGATCTCCATCGCGCGCACCTTCGGGGCGCCCGAGAGGGTGCCGGCCGGCAGGATCGACCGCAGCGCGTCCATCGGGCCGATGTCCGCGCGCAGCGTGCCCGACACCGACGAGACGATGTGCATGACGTGCGAGTACTGCTCGATCGCCATCAGCGTGTCGACCTCGACCGACCCGTACTCGCACACGCGCCCGAGGTCGTTGCGGCCGAGGTCGACGAGCATCACGTGCTCGGCGCGCTCCTTCTCGTCGGCCAGCAGCTCGGCCGGGTCGGCGTCGCGCGGGCGCGTGCCCGCGATCGGCCGTGTGGACGCCCGGCGGCCGGACACCGTCAGCAGCGGCTCGGGCGAGGCGCCCGCGATCTGGAAGTCGAGGAAGTCCAGGAAGTACATGTAGGGCGACGGGTTGACGACCCGCAGCCCACGGTAGACGGAGAACGGGTCGATCCCGCCCAGCGGGGCGCTCCAGCGCTGCGAGGGGACGACCTGGAAGGCGTCGCCCGCGTGCACGTACTCGACGATCCGCGAGACCATGCCCTCGAACCGCTCGCGCTCCATGTTGGAGGTGAACTCCGGCACCGGGCGCGGCGCGCCGTCGCGGTCGGCCTTCGGGACGGGGCCGTCGAGCGCGCGGCGGATCTCCGCGATCGTCTCGACCGCCTCGGCGTAGGAGGCGTCCACGTCGTCGGCAGTGACGTTGACGAGGATCGTCAGCGTGTGCTTGAGGTGGTCGAAGACCACGAGCGCGTCGGAGAGCATCAGCGCCATATCCGGCAGCCCGAGCACGTCCGGGTTGGGCTCGCCGAGCGTCGTCTCGACCGTGCGGACGAGGTCATAGCCGAAGAAGCCGACCGCCCCGCCGGTGAACGGCGGCGCGTCGTCGAAGCTCGCCTGCGAGGACGCCGCCGCCTGCTGGGCCAAGGCGTAGGGGTCGCCGTCGTCGCCCAGCGACCAGCGCACCAGCCCGCGCGGGCGCACGCCGATGAACGAGTAGCGCCCGACCTGCGTGCCCTGCTCGGCGGACTCCAGCAGGAACGACGGATGCTCGGCCTTGGCCGCCGCGCCGCGCAGCTTCAGGAACGCGGAGACCGGCGTCTCGCAGTCGTCGATGAACGTGTGGCGCAGCGGGACGAGGTCGTGGTCGCGCGCGAGCGCGCGGATCTCCTCCAGCGAGGGCTCGAGGTCGAGCCCGTCGGTGGCCGACTCAGCGAGCGCGCTCACGGAGCACCTCGGTCGCGTCGCTGAGGGACCGGTCGCGGGAGCGCAGCAGGACGAGCAGGTGGTAGAGGACGTCGGCCGCCTCGTTGTCGACGCGGTCGTCGGTCTCCTCGCGCGCGGCGCGGGCGACCTCCTCGGCCTCCTCCTCGACCTTCTCGCCGATGTGGGCCGGGTCGTCCAGCAGCTCGACGGTGTAGGAGCCCGCGGGCCGCTCGGCCTGGCGGGCGACGAGCGTGCGCTCCAGCGCGGGCAGGACCTCGTGGGGCGCCGGATCCATGTCACCGGTGAAGAAGCACGTGCGCTCGCCGGTGTGGCACGCGGGGCCCGCGGGCTCGACGAGCGCCAGCAGCGCGTCGCCGTCGCAGTCCAGCCGCAGCGCCTTGACCGCCTGCGTGTTGCCGGACGTCGCGCCCTTGTGCCAGAGCTCGCCGCGCGAGCGCGACCAGAGGTGGAGCTCGCCGGTCTCGCGCGTCTTGGCGACGGCCTCGGCGTTGGCGTAGGCCAGCGTCAGGACCTCGCCCGAGCGCCAGTCCTGGATGACGACGGGGACGAGCCCGTTCGCGTCGTAGTTGATCTCCACAGAGCGAAGCTTACGAGGGGCCGGCGGTTGCGGCGCGCTCCAGCAGCGGCTCGATCTCCTCCGCGGGCACGGGCCGCCCGAGCAGGTAGCCCTGTGCCAACGGGCAACCCCGCTCCACGAGGAACGCGCGCTGGTCCTCGTTCTCGACGCCTTCGGCCACCGCCTCCATCCCCAGAGCCCGTGCCAGCTCGATGATCGCGGTCACGATCGCGGTCGCCTGCACGTCGTGCGGGACGGCCTGCAGGAACGTCTTGTCGATCTTGAGGACTTGAACCGGCATCGTGCGCAGGCGGCTCAGCGAGCTGTAGCCGGCGCCGAAGTCGTCCACGGCGACCTCGATCCCGGCGGCCACCAGCTCGGTCAGCACGGGGTCGGTGCGCAGCGGGTCGGCCATCGCCGCCGACTCGGTGATCTCGACGGTCAGGCGCGAGGCGACGTCGTCGGGCATGACGAGGCCGAGCAGCCGCGCCCCGAAGTCCGGGCGGCGCAGCTGGCGCGGCGAGACGTTGACGGTCACCCGCGGCGACCGCAGCCCGGCGGCCTCCCAGGCCAGCACCTGGTCGCGGACCGCCGCGACGACCCAGTCGCCGATGCGGTCGACGAAGCCGGTCTCCTCGGCGAACGAGATGAAGTCGTCGGGCATCACCAGCCCGCGGAACGGATCCTGCCAGCGTACGAGGGCCTCCAGCTTGCGCAGCGTGCCGTCGCGCGGGTCGACGATCGGCTGCCAGTGCAGGACCAGCTCCTCGCGGTCCAGCGCCTTGCGCAGCCTGCTCGTCATGGAGAGGCGCTCCAGCGGCTCGTGCGGGTCGCCGTTGTAGACCGTGACCGCGTTGCGGCCCGCGGCCTTGGCGGCGTACATCGCGGCGTCGGCGTGGCGCAGCAGCTCGTCGGCGTCGGCCGCGTCGCGCGGGTAGAGCGAGATCCCGATCGACGCGCCGATGTGGAACTCGGCGCCGGAGATCGAGAACGGCTCCGCCAAGGCCTTCAGCAGGTCCTCGGCGACGCGGCGCGCGTGCGGCTCGGCCTCGGCGCGGTCGAGGTCGGCGAGGAGCAGCAGGAACTCGTCGCCGCCCTGGCGCGCCAGCAGGTCCATCCCGCGGCGGCGGTCGCTCAGGCGCATCGTGACGTGGACGAGCAGCTCGTCGCCCGCCGGGTGGCCGAGCGAGTCGTTGACGAGCTTGAAGCCGTCGAGGTCGAGGTAGAGCAGGCCGACCGCGTCGCCCTGGCGGCGCGCGCGGGCCAGCGCGAGGTCGAGGTGCTCCTGCAGCAGCGCGCGGTTGGGCAGGCCGGTGAGCGAGTCGTGGTAGGCCAGGTAGGCGATCTGCTCCTCGGCCGCGCGGCGCTCGGTCAGGTCCACCCCGCTGGACATCACGGCGTTGACGGCGCCGTCGGCGTCGCGGACGATCGTGTCGCGCCAGGCGATCGTGCGCTCGTCGCCGTCCTTGGTGACGACGACCGACTCGTGGACGGCGTCGTCCATGCCGGAGGCGATCTCCTCCGCGAAGGCCGCGCGGCCGGTCTCGCGCAGGCGCTCGGGGACGACGGCCTCGTACCAGTCGCGGCCGACCAGCTCGCCCTCGGAGTAGCCCAGCAGCTCGGCGCCGGCGCGGTTGAGCAGCGTGATCCGCGCCTCGGCGTCCAGCACGACGATGATCGCGCCGGCGATGTCGAGGTAGCGCTGGGCGCGGTGGCGCTCGTCGGCGGCCAGCTCGCGCTCCGACGCGCGCGTGGGCGTGACGTCGACCACGACGCCCTGGCTGAACGCGGGCGCGCCGTCGGCGTCGCGGATCACGGTCTCCTTGTCGCGCACCCAGACCTCGGCGCCGTCGCGCCGCAGCATCCGGAACTCCATGTCGACCTGCTCGCCGTCGGCGAACGAGCGCGCCTCCTCCTCGCGCACACGCGCGAGGTCGTCGGGATGGACGCAGCGGTACCAGAGGTCCTGGTCGTCGAGGAACGCCTGCGGCGGCCAGCCGAGCAGGTCCTCGATCTGCGGCGAGACGTAGGTGAGCGTCGACTGCTCGTCCCAGTCGGCGATGTAGGCGACGGCGGGCACGTACTCGACCAGCTCGCGGTAGCGGGCCTCGGCCAGCGCGAGCGCGTCGAGCGCGTCGAGGCGCTCGGTGACGTCGTCGACGACCGTGATCCAGTCGGTCAGCGCGCCGCCGGCGTCGCGCACGGGCGTGATCCGCATCTCGGCGCGCAGCGTCGTGCCGTCGGCGCGGCGCAGCGTCATCGTCGCCGCGTGCGCGATCCCGTGCTCCAGCGCGCGGGCCAGCGCGCGCCGGTCCTCGGGCTCGGCGGCCTCGCTGACCAGGACGGCCGGATCGCGGCCCAGCAGCTCCTCGCGCGGGCGTCCGAGCAGGCGCTCGAACGCGCCGTTGACGTAGGTGATCGGTCGTCCCGGGGCGGTCTCGTCGCAGACCAGCACGCCGCTGGTGGCGACGTCCAGCGCGCGGACGAGCGCCGCGGCGTGGTTCTTCGGGTCGGGGACGGTGGCCAACGGAGCACAAGAGTGACACGTGGCCCGGCGGTGCCTCGTCCAGCCCCGGACTAGGACAGACGTCCGTTCGGGCAGGAACGGGCCTCAACGCGGCGTGCCCCGGGCCGACGATAGGGAAGCAAGACAACAGGCGAATGCGACCCACGGACGGGTCGGCCCTGACGATGAGCGTCGCTTCTGGAGGGAGCGCGGCGCCGTCACTTTCAGGGACCGCCATGGATCTGCGAGTCGAGATCTTTCGCCACCTATACGCCTCCCACCGGAGGGGACATCCACGGTGCGGGCCCGAGCGACGACGGTCGCTCGGGCCCGTTCCCGTTTAATCGGGGCGTGGCCCGCCGCCCGCCCGAGTCCGCCGAGACCCTCGCCGCCTTCGAGACGCTGCTGGACGACGTCTCGCTCGCGGGCGAGGTCGAGCGGTCCGTCTGGTTCGGCACCCCGGCCGCCAAGGTCGAGGGCAAGGTCTTCGTCTGCCTGTGGCACGGCGCGCTGGTCGCGCGGATCGGCGCCGAGGAGGTCGACGCGCGCGTGCTCGCGGGCGACGGCGTCCGCTTCGACCCGTCCGGCAAGGGCATGGCGATGAAGGACTGGCTGGAGACCAACGCCGAGGCGGCCGAGTGGGAGGAGCTGGCGCTGTGCGCGATCGCGTTCACGGTCGGGTAGCGGGCGATCGCGGCCCGGGTAGATTGCGCGCGTGCCACGGACCGCGCTGATCACCGGCGTCTCGCGGCGCGCCGGGATCGGCTTCGCCGTCGCGCGCCGCCTGCTCGACGAGGGCTACGCGGTCGCCGTCCACTCGTGGGCGCCGCACGACGCGCGGCAGCCGTGGGGCGGCGACGACCTCGACGCCGTGCTGACCGCGCTGGGCGACCCGCCCCACGTCTCCGCCGACCTCGCCGAGCCGGACGCGCCCGCGCGCGTGATGGCACACGCGACCGAGGCCCTCGGCCGCGTCGACGTCCTCGTCGCCAACCACGCGCGCTCCGCGCCGGGCACGCTCGACGACGTGACCGCCGCCGAGCTGGACGCCGCGTGGGCCGTCAACGCGCGCGCCACCGTGCTCCTCGTGCGGGCCTTCGCCGCGCAGGCCGTGCCGCCGCGAGACGGCCGCGTCGTGCTCTTCACCTCCGGCCAGCACCTCGGCCCGATGGCCGACGAGTTGGCCTATGCCATCTCCAAGGGCGCCGTGCACCAGGCGACGCGCTCGCTGGCCGACACGGTCGCGGAGCGCGGCATCGCCGTCAACGCGGTGAACCCCGGTCCGGTCGACACGGGCTGGGCCGATCCGGTGCGGTTGGCGGCGACGCGCGAGCGGTTCCCGTCCGGCCGCTGGAGCCGTCCGGAGGACGTGGCGGGGGTCGTCGCGTGGCTCGCCTCCCCGGGCTCCGGGCAGCTGACCGGCCAGGTGCTCGACGCCGAGGCCGGGTTCCGCCGCTAGCGCGACCGCGCCGCTTTGCGGAGCGCTAGGCACGGTTGCCGAGCGGCGCGCGGCGGTGGGAGCATCGGCGCTTCCCAGGCTCGGCGTCCGAGCCGGGCCGACGCACGAAGGAGCCGTCATGGCCGACCGAGTCCTCGTCCTCAGCTGGGGTCAGAACGTCCGTGGCCGGGAGCAGCGCGGCCTCGAGGTCTTCCAGGAGGCCTTGACCTACTACTCGGAGCTGGAGGCCTCCGGCCGGATCGAGGCCTATGACGTGATGCTGCTCGCGCCCAACGGCCCGATGAGCGGCGCGATGGTCCTGCACGGCACGCACGCCCAGCTCCAGACGGTCGCCGAGGACGAGCGGTTCCGGCGGCTGATCATCGAGGCCAACCTGGTCGTCGAGGACCTGCGGATGGCCAGCGGCTACTCGGCCGAGGGCATCCCGCAGACGCTGCCGCTCTACGCCGAGGCGGTCGGGCGCGTGCCGCAGATGGCCTGAGAGGCCTGGTCCCTGACTCGGCCGGCCCGGCGAACGGCCTGCCCGCGTGGTCTACACGTCGAAGCCGAGCCGGTCGAGCAGGCCCTCGTCGCCGCGCCAGCCGCGGCGGACGCGGACGACGAGGTCGAGGTGGACCTTGGTGCCCAGCTCGCGCTCCAGCTCCTTGCGGGCGGCGGTGCCGATCGCGCGGATCATCTTGCCGCCCGCGCCGACGAGGATGCCCTTCTGGGACTCGGTCTCCACCCAGGCGCGGGCGTGGATGACCGTGAGGTCGTCGCGGTCGGCGACGACGTCCTCGACGACGACCTCGACCGCGTGCGGGACCTCCTTGAACGTCCGCCGCAGGATCTGCTCGCGGATCAGCTCGGCCAGGTGCACGTAGGGCGACAGGTCGCTGGACTCGGCCGGGTCGAACAGGAACGGCGACGCGGGCACGAGGCCGAAGAGGTGCTCGGCCAGCGGCTCGACGCCGGTGCCCTTGCGGGCGCTGATCGGGAAGATGTCGTCGCCGACGCCCAGCTCGGCGGCGGCCTGCAGCGCGGCCACGACGTGCGGGCGGTCGAGGCGGTCGACCTTGTTGACGGCGATCACGACCGGGCACGAGGCGCCCTGCAGCGCCTTGGCGATCCAGCGGTCGCCGGGCCCGACGCCCTGCTCGGCGTTGAGCACCAACAACGCGACGTCGGTCTCGCTCAGCTCGCGCTCGACCCGGCGCTGCATGCGCTCGGTGAGGTTGTCCAGCGGGCGCTGCACGCCCGGCAGGTCGGTCAGGACGAGCTGCGCGTCGTCGCGCGTGACGACGCCGCGGATCGCGCGCCGCGTGGTCTGCGGCTTGTCGGAGACGATCGCGACCTTGCGGCCGACGATCGCGTTGACGAGCGTCGACTTGCCGACGTTCGGCCGGCCGGCGAGCGCCACGAACCCGGCGCGGGTGTTGATCTCACTTACCACGACAGGATCTCCGCCTGCACGCTCAGCATCTCACCGTCGTCGGTCTCGTGGTCCATGCCCACCAGGTGCAGGGCGCCGTGGACGATCGCCTCGCGGATGTTCTCGGTGTGGGGCGGGCAGATGATGACGTCGCCCAGCTCGCGGGCCTCCGGGACCCCGCCCACGCCGTCGTCGTCGGCCTCGTCGATCGGGAAGGACAGCACGTCCGTCGGGCCCTCCTTGCCGCGGTGCGCCTCGTTGAGCTCGGTGATCCGCCCCGCGTCGACGAAGGCGATCGCGACGTGGCCGTCGCGGACGCCCGCGGTCGCCACGGCCAAGGACACCAACTTGACGATCTCGTCCTCCGGCGGCAGGTCGGGACGGCCGGCCGCGAGGTCGGCGTCGAGCACTTCGACCTCGAGGCTCACGCGCGCTTGCGCTCGGCCGACGCCGTGCGGATGTCCGGGGCCTGCGACTGGTCGAACGCGTCGTAGGCCTCGACGATCCGCTGCACCAGGCGGTGGCGGACGACGTCGCCGCCGCCGAAGCGCACGAAGTCGACGCCGTCGACGCCGGTCAGGATGTCGTTGACGACGATCAGCCCGGACTTCTCGTTACGCGGCAGGTCGACCTGCGTGATGTCGCCCGTGATGACCATCTTGGACCCGAACCCGAGGCGGGTCAGGAACATCTTCATCTGCTCGGGCGTCGTGTTCTGCGCCTCGTCGAGGATCACGAACGAGTCGTTGAGCGTGCGGCCGCGCATGAAGGCCAGCGGCGCGACCTCGATGACGCCCTTCTCCAGGAAGCCCGCGACCTTCTCGGGATCCAGCATGTCGTTCAAGGCATCGAACAACGGGCGCAGGTACGGGTCGATCTTGGCCATCAGGTCGCCCGGCAGGAAGCCGAGGCGCTCGCCGGCCTCGACGGCCGGGCGGGTCAAGATGATGCGGTTGACCTCGCGGCGCGCGAGCGCGGCCGCGGCCATCGCGACGGCCAGGAAGGTCTTGCCGGTGCCCGCCGGCCCGATGCCGAACGTCACCGTGTTGCGGCGGATCGAGTCGACGTAGCGCTTCTGGTTGACCGACTTCGGCGCGACCTTGGCGCTGCGGTGGCGCCACACGACGTCCTCCAGCACCTTGGCCGGGGACTCGTGCTCGTCGAGCGCGTTGGTGACCGCGTCCAGCGTGCCGGGCGTGATCTGGTGGCCGCCCTCGATCAGCTCGGCCAGCTCGCCGACGACCGTGGCGGCGTTGGCCACCGCGTCGGGCTCGCCCTCGAGCGTGATGAGGTTGCCGCGCAGGAAGAGGTCGCAGTCGACGTGCTCCTCGAGCTGGCGCAGGATCGCGTCGTGGGTGCCGCTGAGCGCGGCGGCGACGTCGTTGCTCAGCTCGATCTGGCGGCGAGTCGCGGCGCTCATGCCAGCGCCTCCCTCGCCAGGGCCGACACGCGCTTGCCGTCGGCGCGGCCGCCGGCCTTCTCCATCGCGAGCTTCATGACGCCGCCCATGTCCTTGGGCGAGGACGCGCCGCTCTCGGCGATCGCGTCGGCGACGATCCTGCGCAGCTCGTCGTCGCCCAGCTCCGCCGGCAGGTAGGCCTGGATGACGGCGGCCTCGGACTCCTCGCCCTCGGCCAGCTCGACGCGGCCCGCCTCGCGGAACGCGGTGGCGGACTCCAGGCGGCGCTTGCGCTCGCGGCGGAGGATGGCCTGCTCGTCGTCGTTGCCGTCCTTGGCGGCCTTCTGCAACTCGGACAGCACGAGACGCAAGGCGCCGACCTTGTCCTTCTCCCCCGCCTTCATGGCCGTGGTGAGATCCTGCTTGACGCTGTCGGCGATGCTCATGTGCTCTCGATTGTAGGCCGCCGGTGCGGACGCGCCGGGTAAAGCGATGTGGCCCGTCCGCCGATGGCCTCCGTGCGATGTCCCCGCGCCGTGTCCCCCTGCTGACCCTGTTGTGCGCGCTGGCCCTGGCGGGATCGGCGACGAGCGCCCGCGCCGCGGCGCCGCTGACCGGCACGCGGCTGCACGAGGAGCTGGGCCGGCTGGCCCTGTCCTTGGGCGTCGAGCCGGTGTCGGCGCCGTTCTCGAAGGTGTCGGTGACGAGCTTCGACGCGCTGATGGTGCGGCAGCTCGGCGCGAGCGACGTGGCGGCGTCGGTCCAGCACGAGGCGTGGCGGGCGGGGTTGACCCCGCCGCCGACGTTCGGGACCGAGGCCGTCGCGCGCCTGCTCGGGTTGCGCGACAACCTGCCCTATCGCGACGACGCGCGCGAGCTGTACCCGACCGACGCGATCACGCTGGCCGAGGCCAAGCACTCGTTCGCCGTCGCGTCGAGGTGGCAGGGCGGGGCGGCGGAGTGGGTGCGGGGGCAGTTCTCCACGTTCGCGCTGCCGCGGTACTCGACGGCGCAGAGGCGCGTGCTGGCGCTGGCGATCTCCAAGGTCGGCATGCCCTACGTCTGGGGCGGCGAGACCGACACGCGCGGCGCGGCCTACGGCGGCCAGGTCCACGGAGGCTATGACTGCAGCGGCTTCGCCTGGCGCGTCTTCAAGCTGTCGGGGTTCTCGTGGGGCACCGCGATCCACGGCCGGACGGCGGCCCAGCAGGCGGGCGAGATCCAGCGCTCGGCGCGGATCCGGCTCGACGACGTCCGCGGCGGCGACCTGGTGTTCTTCGGCCCCGGTCGCTTCTGGATGAAGGCCACCGAGCAGCGGATCGTTCACGAAGGCCTTGCCTTGAGCCCGGACTGGATGGTGCACTCCAGCGACCAGGGCGTGTACGTCTCGCCGCTGCGCCTGGACCCGTGGCGCGCCAAGCGGTTCAGCTGGGCGCGACGCGTTCTTCCCTGACCGGCTCGGCCGCCGGCCCCGTGCCGTTGGCCGCCGTGATCGAGCCGCCGCCCGTGGGGTCGACGCCCAGCGCGGGCGCGCGGCCCAGGCCGCCCAGCTCGGACGCGTCGCGGCCGAAGATCAGCTGGATGTTCCAGTCGATCAGCAGGCGCCACTTGCGCTTGCCGCCCGGCAGCGCGGCGAGGTGGTAGCTGCGGGCCAGCCACCAGGCCGGGACGCCGCGCCAGCGGATCCCGAGCGTCGTGGCGACCGCCTGCCCCTGCCCCATGTCCACGAACACGCCCTTGGTCTTGAACTTGAAGGGCTTGACCTTGCCGTTGCCGATCGCGGCGGCGACGTTGCGCCCCGCGGTCTTGCCCTGGCGCAGCGCGTGCTGGGCGGTCGGCGGCGTGGCGCTCTTGCCCTTCTTGGCCGGGTCGGGCACGGCGGCGGAGTCGCCGAGCGCCCAGACGTCGTCGTGGCCCTCGACGCGCAGCGTGGCGTCGACCTTGATCCGGCCCTGCTCGTCGAGCGGCAGGCCGAGGCGCGCGATCACCGGGTGCGGCTTGACGCCCGCGGTCCAGACCAGGGTCTTGGTCGGCACGACCTCGCCGCCGCTGAGCGTGACGTCGTCGTCGGTGACGCGGTCGAGCGTGGTGCTGGTCCGGATCGCGATGCCGCGCCCGCGCAGCTCGCGGGTGGCGAAGTCGGCCAGCGGCGCCGGGATCTCGGGCATGATCCGGTCGCGCGCCTCGACGAGGATCCAGCGCATGCCCTGCGTGCGGCAGCGGGGGTAGAGGTCGATGACGTCGGCGGCGAAGTCCTGCAGCTCGGCGAGGCCTTCGAGGCCCGCGTAGCCCGCGCCGACGAAGACGTAGGTCAACCACTTCTTGCGCTCTTCGGGATTCTCGAGCGTCTCGGCGATCTCCAGCGTCCGCAGGACGTGGTTGCGCAGCTGGATCGCTTCCGGGAGCGACTTGAAGCCGATCCCGTACTCGGCCAGGCCGGGGATCGGGAGCGTGCGGGAGACCGAGCCCAGCGCCACGATGAGGTGGTCGTAGCGCAGGTGCTCCTCGGTGCCCTTCAGCGTGCGGACGTCGATCGTCTTGGCGCTCGGGTCGGCGCCGGTGACCGTGCCGAGCCGCAGCGCGGTCCGCTTCAGCTCCTCGCGGAGCGGCACGACGACGTGCCGCGGCTCCAGCGTGCCCGCCGCCGCGCCGGGCAGCAGCGGCGTGTAGAGCATGAAGTTGACGTCGTTGACGAGCGTGATGTGCGCCGCCTGCGGCGGCAGCGACTTCTCCAGCGCCCGCGCCGCGTAGAAGCCCCCGAAGCCACCACCGGCGATCACCACGTGCCAAGCCATGTGGTTGACGGTAGTCCCACCGCGACGTTGAGGCCAATCGCACGTGGTTCGCGGTTGCGGCTGGGGGCGAGTCCGGGGTCCGGGTCGCCTAGTGGCTGCTATGCAGCCATTACGCGACCCGGATCGCCTGATCGCCGACCTCGCCGACCGCCAATACGGGCCGCTGGCACGTCACCAACTCGCCGAGCTCGGCCTGACGCCCCAGCACATCGCCCACCGCATCGCGATCGGCCGTCTCATCCGCCTGCACCGCGGCGTCTACGCGGTCGGGCACACGCGCCTCACGCGAGAGGGACGGTGGATGGCCGCCGTGCTGGCCTGCGGAGAACGAGCGGTGCTCAGCCACGGCGACGCGGCGACGCTGTGGGATCTCCTCCCGTCGCGTGGATCGGTGATCCACGTCACGACGCCCTCTCGATCAGGCCGGGTCCCGGATCGCGGCCGCGTCCGGCTGCATCGGGTAGGGACGCTCACCGACGACGAGCGGACCGTGGCTGCCGGGATCCCCGTGACGACGCCGGCACGAACGCTCCTCGATGTGGCGCCGTCCCTCCGGCCACGGGCGCTCGAGGACGTCGTCGAGCGCATGGATCGCCTCCAGCTCTTCGATCTCGTCGCCGTCCGTCGGTGCCTCGAAGCGCATCCGAGGCAGAGCGGCGCGCCCAAGTTGAGGATGGTGCTCGAGCGTCTGGCGGGCACCGACACCCGGAGCCCGCTCGAGGTCGCGCTCCTTCAGCTGTGCGACGACTACAACTTGCCGACGCCGCTGGCGAACACCACGATCGCCGGCTTCCTCGTCGACTTCCACTGGCCGGGAACCGATCTCATCGTCGAGACCGACGGCTTCGCCTTCCACCGCACCCGCACCGCCTTCGACGCCGACCGCGAGCGCGATCAGGCGCTCGCCCTGGCGGGGTATCGGGTCATCCGCTTCACCTACGACCAGGTCACGCGCCGGCGCCGGGACACGGCGCGCCGCCTCCAGGCTCTCCTCCAGCGGTCCGGGTCACTCTATGACGAATAGTTCGTCATAGAGTGACCCGGATCCTCAGGCGGGGCGGCGCAGCAGCAGCGCCGCCCACTCGGCGGAGGTGCGGCGGTCGGCCTCGGCGAGGCCGTGGCGGGCGAAGGCCGCGGCGACCTCGTCGGCCTCGTGGACCAGCAGCCCGGAGGCGATCAGCGTGCGTGGGGGCTCGCCCGCCCAGCCCGCGCGGGCGACGCAGAGCAGCAGCGGGCGCAGGAGGTTGGCGAGCACCAGCGGCGCGGTGGGCGCGGCGCCGCCGCGGATGAGGTCGAAGCGGTCGGTGGCGACCTCCACCCCGTTGGCGGCGGCGTTCTCGGCGGTCGCGCGGACGGACTCCAGCTCGTGGTCGACGCCGGCGACGGGCGACCACCCCAACTTGGCGGCGGCGATGGCCAGGACGCCGGAGCCGCAGCCGAGGTCCATCACGCCACGGGCACCGGCGTCGCCCGCGAGCGGCTCCTCCACCAGCAGCTCCAGGCACAGCCGCGTCGTGTGGTGCGCCCCGGTCCCGAAGGCCTGGCCCGGGTCGATGACCAGGTCCATCAACTCGTCGCGCGCCGGCTCCCACGGCGGCCGGACGTACAGCCGGCCGCCGACCTCGATCGGCCGGTGGAACTGGCGCCAGCGGTCGGCCCAGTCGTCGGCCACCTCGGTCGTCCGCACCTCGACCAGCGCGCCGCCGACCGCGGCCTCGACGTCGGGCAGGTCCGGCAGCTCGCCGGGCGCGCCGTAGACCGCGTACTCGACGATCGCGCCGCCCTCCAGGTCCGCCTCCTCGACCCCGGACGGCGCCAGCGTCAGCAGCTCGGCCAGCACCACGTCGGCGTCCTTGCGCCGGACCCTCACCGCGAGACGGATCATCTACTTGCCGAACAGCCGCCGCAGCTTGCCGACCATCGACTCGTCCTCGGCGCGCAGCTGCTCGTCGCCGATCGTGTCGGCGAACGCCTGCAGCGCCTCGCGCTGCTGGGCGTTCAGGCGCCGCGGGATGACGACGTTGGCCACGACGCGCAGGTCGCCGAAGCGACCCTGGCGGCGCAGGACCGGCATGCCCTTGCCCTTCGCGGTCAGCACCGTGCCCGGCTGCGTGCCCGCCGGCACCTCGACCTCGACGTCGCCGTCCGGATGGTCGATCGTCAGCGTCGTCCCCAGCGCGGCCAGGGGCGCGGGGATGTCGCCGACCGTCACGAGGTCGTCGCTGTCGCGCATGAAGCGCTCGCCCAGATCGACCTGCACGACGACGTAGAGGTCGCCGGGAGGCCCGCCGTGCTCGCCCGCGTGGCCGCGTCCGGACAGCCGGATCCGCTGGCCGTCGGCGATGCCCGCCGGGATCTCGACCTCCAGCCGCCGCTGGCCGACGACCAGCCCGCGGCCGTCGCAGACCTCGCACGGCGTCTGCGGGATGCGGCCGTCGCCGCCGCACTTGTCGCAGGCCACCTGCCGGACGACCTGGCCGAACGGCGACCGCGTCACGGCCTGCAGGACGCCCTGCCCGCCGCACTTGTCGCACGTCTCGATCGGCGTGCCGGGCTCCGCGCCGTTGCCGTGGCAGTGCTCGCAGCGGTCGATCGCCTCGAACGTCACCTCGACCTTGGCGCCGCGGTAGGCCTGCTCCAGGTCGATCTGCGCCGCGATCGCGACGTCCTCGCCCTGGCGCGGGCCCGTGCGCGCCCCGCCACCGCCGCCGAACGCGCCCCCGAAGAACGCGTCGAACAGGTCCGAGATGTTCCCGAAGCCGTCGAAGTTCGGCGCCTGCCCGCCGGTCCGCAGGCCCTCGTGGCCGTAGCGGTCGTACGTGGCGCGCCGCTGCGGGTCGCTGAGGATCTCGTAGGCCTCGGCGGCCTGCTTGAACTTCTCCTCGGCGTCCGGGTCGTGGCTGTTGACGTCGGGGTGCAGCTCGCGCGCGAGCTTGCGGAACGCCTTCTTGATCGTCGTGTCGTCGGCGTCGCGGGCGACGCCGAGCAGCTCATAGGGGTCGCTGGGCAAGGTGGAGCTCAAGATCCGTATACGTCCTCGATGAAGCGCGACAGCTCATGCGCGGCCTCGCGCACCGAGCGAATCGCGCGGGGGTAGTCCATGCGCACCGGGCCGATGACCGACACGGTGCCGAGCTTGCGGTTGGGGAGCCCGTAGCCGGCGCCGACGACCGCCAGCCCCTGGAAGGCGGGCGTCTGGTTCTCGGAGCCGATGCGCACCAGCACGTCGGGCTCCTGCAGCGCGACGCGCAGCAGGCCGAGCAGCGTCGCGCGCCGCTCGAGCATCGACATCAGCTCGTTGATCTGCGCGAGGTCCTGCACGCGATGCTCGCCGATCAGCCGCGCGGCGCCGTCGACGTACAGCGTGTCCTCGGAGGTCTCGGCCAGCTCCGTGAAGACCGGCGTCAGCTGGTCCAGGAACGTGCGCTCGCGCGCGCTGAGGCTCGGGTCGCTCAGCCGCGTGTGCAGCATGCGGGCGCCGAGCCCGACGCCGGTCAGGCGCTCGTCCAGGAACTCGCCCGCCCACGCGGCCAGGCCCGGGTCGACCGGCTGGTCGAAGGTGAAGACGCGCTTGGTCACGCCGCCGGTCGAGGTGATGACGACGACCATCAGGACCTGCGGCTGCAGCAGCAGGACCTCGACGTGGCGGACCGTCGCGGTGTCCACCGGCGGCGCGGAGACGATCGCCAGGAGGTTGGTGACCTGCGAGAGCGTCTCGCTCGTCACGCGCATCGCCTCGTCGACCTCGCGGCGGATCAGCTGCAGGCCGAGGCGCTCGCCGGCGACGGCGGGCACGAGGGCCCCGCCGGAGCGCAGCTGGTCGACGTACCAGCGGTGGCCCGCGTCGGTCGGCACGCGGCCGGCGGAGGTGTGCGGGTGCGCGAGCAGCCCCTGGTCCTCCAGCGACGCCAGCTCGTTGCGGATCGTCGACGGGCCGGCCTCGATGTCGGGGTCGGCGGCGAGGGTCTTGGATCCCACGGGCAGGCCGGTCTCGGTGTACGCCTCGACGACCTTGCGCAGGAGCAGCTCTTGACGGGGCGAGAGCACGTCCCGCCCCATTCTAGGGTTTGAGTTCCGCGTCTCCCCGGCGCACGATCGCGGTGCCGGACTGCACGGCCTCGGCGTCGACGTGGACGGTCCCGTCCTCGTCGACCGAGCGGACCTTGGAGGTCACGACGACCTCCTGCTCCATGACGCCCATGCCGCGGAAGCCGACGCTGAGGCGCTTGAGCGCGTGCGGCCCGCCGGCCGCCTCGGTCTGGGCGCGAGCGACCTGGGCCATCGTCCACAGCCCGTGCAGGATCCGGCCGGGCAGGCCGACCTGCTGGGCGAAGTCCTCGTCGATGTGGATGGGGTTGAAGTCCCCGGACGCGCCCGCGTAGCGGACGGTCAGGTAGCGATCGGGCGTGACCTTGAGCTCGGGAAGCTCCTGGCCGGGCTCGAAGGACCGATCGGTCATGCGGTCTCCCGGACGATGTTGGTCCACGTGCCGACGCTCACCGTGTGTCCGTGCTGGTTGGCCGACACTGACTCGAAGACGAAGAAGCCGTTGCCGGCGCGGTGCTCGATCGACTTGACCGAGACCGTGGTCGTGATCTCGTCGCCGGCGACGACCAAGGGCCCCCACTTGAACTCCTGCCCGCCGTGGACGAGGCGGGAGAAGTCGATCCCCAGCTCGGGGTCGAAGTACACCGGGCCCATCGCGGGCGAGCAGTAGACGACCGCGAACATCGGCGGCGCGACGACGTCCGCGTAGCCCGCCGCGCGGGCGGCCTCGTGGTCGAGGTGCAGCGGGTCGGTCTCGCCGACGGCGCGCGCGTACTCCTTGACCTTCTCGCGGCCGACCGCGTAGAGCGTGGGTGGATAGGTCTTGCCGATCGGCTTGGCGTCCGCGTCCGGGGTCATCCGGGGCGGGATGCTACCCGCGTGCGCTGCGTGGCCACCACGCAGGCCAGGACCGCGAGCGCCGCGAGGATCGTGATGGCCTTGATCCGCTCGCCGAGGACGAGCCCGGCCCAGAGCAGGCCCAGGACCGGCTGGGCGAGCTGGACCTGGCCGATCTTCGCGACGCCGCCGCGGGCCAGCCCGGCGTACCAGGCGAAGAACCCCAAGAACATCGAGATCAGCGACACGTAGGAGAACCCGAGCCAGGCGGTCGCGCTCGCGTGCGCGCCGTGGGTCGCCAGCGCGGCGGCGGCGATCGCGGTCGTGAGCGGCAGGCTCAGGACCAAGGCCCAGCAGATCGTGCGAGCGCCGCCGAGGTCGCGCGACAGGTGCCCGCCGTGGGCGTAGCCGATCGCGCACAGCGCCATCGCGCCGAGCAGCTCGAGGTCGGCGAGGCGCAGCGTCCCGCCGCCCTGGGCCAGCGCGAAGCCGACGACCGCCAGCAGGCCCGCGAGCGAGGCCGCCCAGAACGCGGGCGACGGCCGCTCGCCGGCGACCAGGACCGCGGCGACCGCGGTGGCGGCCGGGAGCATTCCGACGACGACCGCGCCGTGCGAGGCCGGGAGGTGCTGGAGCGCCAGCGACGTCAGGGCCGGGAACCCGGCGACGACGCCCAGCGCGACGAACGCCAGCGCGCGCAGCTGGGGCGCGGTCGGGCGCGGCGCGCGGGTGGCGACCAGGACGCCGATCGCCGGCACGCCCGCGACGACCGCGCGACCGAAGGCCACCAACAACGGGTCGAGGCCGGCGACGGCCAGCCGCGTCGCGGGCAGCGAGAACGAGAAGGCCAGGACGCCGAGCGCGCCGAGGACGAGGCCGGGCGGAAGCGCGGACGCGCGTCCCCGCGACGTCGCCGGCGTTATCGTCGCCGGTGTAGTAACGTTACTCTCAGTTCTCATGAATGACGGTAACACAGAACACCGTGTTATCCAGGACGTGCGGACGGCTGCCCGTGCCCTCCCCCCGGGCAGCCGCCTGCCGTCCGTTCGTGAGCTGATGGCGCGCCACCGCGCCTCGCCGGTCACCGTCCAGCGCGCGCTGGCCCGGCTGGCGGGCGAAGGCCTCGTGGTCCCCCGCCCCGGCCGCGGCACGTTCGTCGCCGAGCGCCCCGGCGGCGCCGCGGCCCTCGCCGCGACGGCCAAGGCCCCGGACCTCGGCTGGCAGGAGGTCGCGCTCGCCGACCGGCCGCCGCTGGACGCCGCCTCGCTGGACCAGCTGCTCGCCGCGCCCGCCGACGGCGCGATCCCGCTCACCGGCGGCTACGTCCATCCCGATCTCCAGCCGCTGGCCGCCCTCGGCGCGGCCACCGCGCGCGCCGCGCGGCGTCCCGAGGCCTGGGGTCGCCTGCCCGTCGCGGGCCTCGAGGAGCTGCGCGGCTGGTTCGCGCGCGAGGCGGGCGCGCACACGCGCGCCCACGACGTCGTCGTCTGCAACGGCGGCCAGCCCGCGCTGGCGACCGCGTTCCGCGCGCTGGCCGCGCCCGGCGAGCCCGTGCTCGTCGAGTCCCCCACCTACCTCGGCGCGATCGCCGCGCTGCGCGCCGCGGGCCTGCGCGCGGTCCCGGTCCCCACCGACGAGCGCGGCGTCCGGCCGGACCTCCTGGCCGATGCCTTCGCCTTGACCGGCGCCCGGGTCTTCTACTGCCAGCCGCTGCACGCCAACCCGACGGGCGCGTCGCTGGCGCCCGAGCGCCGCGCCGCCGTGCTCGAAGCGGTCGCCGCGGCGGGCGCGTTCCTGATCGAGGACGACTGGGCGCGCGACCTGCGGATCGACCCCGCGCCCGCGCCGCCGCCGCTGGCCGCCGAGGACCCCGACGGGCACGTCGTCCACCTGCGGTCGCTGACGAAGTCGGTGGCGCCGTCGCTGCGGATCGCGGCGGTCTCGGCCCGCGGCGCGGCCGGCGCCCGCCTGCGCGCCGCGCGGATCATCGACGACTTCTTCGTCGCGGGCCCGCTGCAGCACGCGACGCTGGAGCTGGTCTCCTCGCCCGCCTGGCGCCGCCACCTCAAGGCGCTGCGCGGCGCGCTGGCGCCGCGCCGCGACGCGCTCGTCGCCACGCTCGGCGAGCACCTGCCGGACTGGACGATCGCGACCGTCCCGGCCGGCGGCCTGCACCTCTGGGTCCGGCTGCCCGACGGCCTCGACGACGTCGCGCTGACCGCCCGCGCCGCGGCCGCCGGCGTCCTCGTCTCCCCCGGCCGCCCGTGGTTCGCCGCCGAGCCCCCGGGCCCGCACCTGCGCCTGACCTTCGGCGGCGCGCCCGCGCCGGACCTCGCCGAGGGCGTCCGCCGGCTCGCCGCCGTCGCCGCCGCCTCGTAGCCTGCGCCGCGAGATGACCACGATCGTCGCCGTCGCCCCCACGCTCGCCGACGCCGTCCAGTCGGCCGGCGCCACGCTCGCGCGCCACGCGGCCGAGGGCCATCCGGTCGTCGTCGTGTCGGTGTTCACGCAGGACGGCGACCCCGACGACGCGGCCGCCGCCGGCGCGCTGGGCCTGGCGGGCGTCGTGCACCTCGCGCTGGACCCGGCGGCCCGGCGCGGCTACGACGCCGACCGCCAACATGATGGTCTACGAGAGGACGACGACGCGCCGAAGGTCGCCGCGTCGGTGATGGCGATCGCGCTCGGCCGCCTGGAGCCCGACCTGATCCTCGCGCCGCTGGGCCTCACCGGCCACGTCGACCATCTTGTCGTCGAACGCGCGCTTGACGAGCTGGAGCTGCCGCGCCTGCGCTGGCTCGACCTCCCCTACGCCTTGCGTCGCACGCCGGGCGCGCCGCTGGGCGCGGGCGAGGTCGTCGCGGTCCCGGCGTCGGAGGAGCACCTCGCGGCCAAGCTCGCCGCCGCCGCGCCGTACGCGGCCGCCGAGCCCGAGCGCCTGGCCCGGCACGCCCGCGACGAGGGCGCGCGCCTGGGCGCCGGCGGGCCGGTGGAAGTGCTGGTCAAACGACACTAGATGATGACCTGCACGGCGCCGCCGTCGGCCGACCAGGCGGCGCCCACGACGTTGCCCGCGCGCTCGCTGCAGAGGAAGGCCACCACGTCGGCGATCTCCTCCGGCGCGCCGAGGCGTCCGCGCGGGAGCTTCCGGCCGGCGGCGGCCAGCGCCTCCTCGCGCGACGTCCCGGCGGCGCGGGCCGCCTGATCGGCCAGGCCACCCTCGCCGATCCACAGCTCGCTCGCCGTCGGTCCGGGGGCGACCGCGTTGACCAGCACGCCGCGCGAGGCGTAGGCGTCCGCGAACGCGCGCGAGAGCGACAGCTGCCCGGCCTTGGCGACGCTGTAGGCGACGTTGGACTGCCCCGGCCGCTTGCCCGACGACGACGACACGTTGACGATCCGGCCCCAGCCGGCGGCGGCCATCCGCGGCGCGGCGAGGCGCATCAGCCGCATCGGCGCCATCACGTTCAGCTCGTGCTGGGAGAGCCACTCCGCGTCGGGCAGCTCGTCCAGCGGCGCGTGCGACGACGTGCCCGCGTTGTTGACCAAGATGTCCAGGCCGCCGAGCTGCTCGACGGCGGTCGCGACGATGCGCTCGACGCACGCGGGATCCGTGACGTCGGCGGCGATCCACGCGACCTCGCCGTCGCCCGCCGAAGCGGCGGCCTCCGCCAGCCGCTCCGCGTCGCGCGCGACCATCAGCACCCGCGCGCCCTCGGCCACCAGCCGGCGGCTGACCGCCAGCCCGATCCCGCGGCTCGCGCCGGTCACGATCGCCACGCGACCGTCGAGCCCGAGGTCCACGGTCTACTTCCCCTTGCCGCCCGACGCGTCGTCGCCCAACTCCAGCACGGCCAGGAACGCCTCCTGCGGGACCTCGATGCGCCCGACCTGCTTCATGCGCTTCTTGCCCTCCTTCTGGCGCTCCAGCAGCTTGCGCTTGCGGGAGATGTCGCCGCCGTAGCACTTGGCGGTGACGTCCTTGCGGTAGGCCTTGACGGTCTCGCGGGCGATGATCGCCGAGCCGATCGCGGCCTGGATCGGCACGTCGAACTGCTGGCGCGGGATCTTCGCGCGCAGCTTCTCGGTCAGCGCGCGGCCCACGTCGTAGGCCTTGTCGCGGTGCACGACCATCGACAGCGCGTCGACGACGTCGCCGGCCAGCAGCACGTCGAGCTTGGCGAGCTTCGACGGCCGCAGCCCGATCTGCTCGTAGTCCAGCGACGCGTAGCCGCGCGTGCGCGACTTGAGCTGGTCGAAGAAGTCCAGGACGACCTCGCCGAGCGGCAGGTCGTAGTACAGCTGGACGCGGTCGGCGCTCAGGTAGTGCATGCCCGCGTGCTCGCCGCGGCGCTCCTGGCACAGCTCCATCGTCACCCCGACGTACTCCTTGGGGAGCAGGATGGAGGCCTTGATGTAGGGCTCGCGGATCTCGGCGATCTTCGCCGGGTCGGGCATGTCGGACGGGTTGTGGACCTCGACGATCGAGCCGTCGGTCATCGTCAGCTCGAACGACACCGACGGCATCGTCGCCATCAGCTCGAGGTCGTACTCGCGCTCCAGGCGCTCGCGCACGATGTCCATGTGGAGCAGGCCCAGGAAGCCGCAGCGGAAGCCGAAGCCGAGCGCGTCGGAGGTCTCGGGCTCCCACGTCAGCGCCGCGTCGTTCAAGGACAACTTCTCCAGGGCGTCGCGGAAGTCCGGGTAGTCGTCGTTGTTGATCGGGAACAGCCCGCAGAAGACCATCGGCTTGACGTCGCGGTAGCCGGGCAGCGGCTCGCTCGCGCCGTCGCGCTTGGTCGTCAGCGTGTCGCCGACGCGCAGCTTGGTGACGTCCTTGATGCCGGTGATCAAGTACCCCACCTCGCCCGGGCCGAGCTGGGCGGCGGGCGTCATGCGGGGCGTGAAGAACCCGATGTCGTCGATGTCGGCCTCGGTGCCCGCGGCCATCGCGCGGATCGCCTCGCCCTTCTTGAAGACGCCGTCGACGACGCGGATGTAGGCGACGACGCCGCGGTACTGGTCGAACTCCGAGTCGAAGATCAGCGCGCGGGCGGGCGCCTCGGGGTCGCCGGTGGGCGGCGGGACCTTCTCGACCAGCTGCTCCAGGACCTCGGTGACGCCCTCGCCGGTCTTGCCGGAGATGATCAGGATCGAGTCCGGGTCCTCGCCGATCAGCTCGCTGACCTCGCCGGCGACGCGCTCGGGCTCGGCGCCGGGCAGGTCGATCTTGTTCAGGCACGGGATCAGCTCCAGGCCCGCGTCGACCGCCAGGTAGGTGTTGGCGACGGTCTGGGCCTCGACGCCCTGCGACGCGTCGACCACCAGCAGCGCGCCCTCGCACGCCGCGAGGCTGCGGCTGACCTCGTAGGTGAAGTCGACGTGGCCGGGCGTGTCGATGAGGTGGAACTGGTAGGTCTGGCCGTCGCGCGAGTCGAAGTAGACGCGCACGGCCTGGGACTTGATCGTGATCCCGCGCTCGCGCTCCAGGTCCATCGAGTCGAGCAGCTGGTCGCGCATGTCGCGCTCGGAGACCGTCTTGGTCATCTCGAGGATGCGGTCGGCCAGCGTCGACTTGCCGTGGTCGATGTGGGCGATGATCGAGAAGTTGCGGATGAGGCTCTGGTCGGACAAGCGGCCGCCCAGGATAGGGCGAACGCCGCACCCGGCGGCTCGCCGTTCGCCCGCGGTCCTGCCCGGGCGGCGAAACCGCCGTCAGCGCGACAGCCGCCGTCGCACGATGGCCTCGAGCTGCCGCGCTTCCGGCAGGCGCATCGCCAGCGTCATCTTCACGTAGGTGTACAGGCCGACGGCCAGGCCGCCGCCGACCGAGATGACCTGGCCGATCAGGTCCCGGCCGAAGAGCCAGTCGAGCCCCAGCCAGGCCAGGTAGGCGGTGATGCCGAACCAGACCGAGGCGATCAGCATCCCGAGGATGATCTCGCCGCCGGCACGCAGGTCCAGGCCGCCGTGCAGCTCGCCGCGCAGCACGTGCAGCTGGGCGGCGGCCATCGCGATGTCGGCGATCGCGGTCCCCGCGACGATGCCGCCGACGCCGAAGCCCAGCGCGACGAAGACGATCGAGACGCCGACGTTGACCACCAGGTTGCCGACGCTGAGGTAGGTGACCATCCACGGCCGCTGGAGGCTGAAGAACGTGCGCGTGAGCAGGAGGTTCACGCCGCTGAAGGGCAGGCTGAACGAGAACCAGAACAGCGCGGTCGCGACGAGGGCGGTGTCGGACGCGGTGAACGCGCCGCGCTGGAAGACCAGGCGCGTGATCGGCTCGCTGAGCACGAGCGTCGCGGCGGTGGCCGGCAGCAGCATCAGGAAGATCAGCCGCAGGCCGTGGTCGACGCTGCCGCGCAGGCCGTCGAGGTCGCGGCGCGCGGCCAGGCGCGAGAGCTGCGGGAAGAGGACCGTCGCGATCGCGACGCTGAACATGCCCTGCGGGAGCATGTAGATGCGGAACGCGGCGTCGATCGCGCGCGGCGCCTCGGTCGAGACGTACGAGCCGAGGATCCCGTTGGCGAAGACGTTGAAGTTGATGAGGCCGAGCCCGAGCGTCACGGGCAGCATCAGCAGGAAGACCCGCTTGACGCGTGGGTCGCGCCAGTCGAACGACCACGCGAAGTGGAAGCCGACGGTCTTGAGCACCGGCAGGGCCATCAGGAACTGGACGCCGGTCCCGACCAGGATGCCGACCGCGTAGGCGTACAGGTCGTTGGAGAACAGCGGCCGCGCCAGGATCAGGAAGGCCATGATCACGACGTTCCAGACCAGCGGGCTGAGCGCCGGGATCGTGAAGTGGTCGTAGGCCTGGAGGATCCCGACGATCAGGCCGTTGAGGCCGAGGACGAGGACGATCGGGAACATCACGCGGCTGAGCCCGATCGCCAGCTGGTCGGTCGCGTGGCTGAACTGGTCGCCGGTGAAGAGCGGGACGATGAAGCCGGCGCTGAGGATGAACAGCGCGCAGATCGCGCCGAGCGCGGCGAGCATCACCAGGAAGAGCGTCGAGGCGAGCTTGAAGGCCTCGCGCTTGCGGTCGTGCTCCAGCAGCTCGGTGAAGACCGGGACGAACGCGGCCGACAGCGCGGAGTCGGCGAAGAGGCTTCGAACCACGTTCGGGATGTAGAACGCGATCGTGAACGCGGAGAACGCGGGGCTCAGCCCGAAGTAGGAGCTGGCGAGCACCTCGCGCATCAGCCCGGCGATGCGGCTGAGGCCCGTGAGGACCGAGAAGATCGCCGTGTTGCGCGCGAATGAGCGTCGCGGCGGGGCCGCGGGACGTGGGGGTGCAGCGCTCGTCACGGGACGCATGACTCTAGGGACGACAGCGGCTGACGTACCCGCACGACCGTCGACGTCACAACCTCGCTAGAATCCTCCGTCGCACATGGCCAACATCGACTCGCAGAAGAAGCGCATCCTCCGCGCTGAGCGTGAGCGCCTGGAGAACCGGCGCTACACCTCCACCATCAAGACCTACTTCCGTCGCCTCGAGACCGCGGCTGCCGCCGGCGATGACTCCGCCGCCGACGCGGAGCACCTCGCGCTCGTGAAGACGATCGACAAGGCCGTCAAGCGCGGCGCCCTGCATCGCAACACGGGCGCCCGCAAGAAGGCCCGCGCCGCCCGCGTCCGCGCGGGCCAGCCCTCCGCCTGAGGGCCGCCTCGCCGCGCCTGGCGGCCCCCGACGGAGCTTGACGGGCGGCCGCCCGCCTGGCGCTCGCCGGTGACCGCCAGCCACGACGATCCGGGCCTCAGCCGAAGGGCTGTCGCCCTCATTGGCCCCCGAGAACCGGGGGCCTTTTCGCGTTGTGGCGTCGTCTAGCCGGCCGCGGCCATGCGGCCGAGGGCGCGGATGGCCGCGGTGTCGTCGCTCAGCTCGCCGATGCCGCGGGTCTGCAGCTCGAGGTCGGCGAGGGTCTCGATGGCGCGGCGCAGGGCGTCGGGGTCGGTGGTGCGGGCTTCCTTGATGCGGCGGTCCAGCGCCCAGGGCGAGCCCTTGGTGGAGGACTTGACCTGGGCCGGGGACTCGCCGGCCTCCAGGCGGTCGGCGATCGCCAGGACCTCGCGCAGGCGGCGGGCCATGAGCGGGATCAGGCGGCCGACGGCCTCGCCCTGCTCGCGCAGCTCCAGGAAGGCCTTGAAGACCGTGCGGCGGTCGCGCGCGACGAGCGCGTCGACCAGGCCCCAGACCTGGATCTCGGCGGAGTCGGCGGCCGCGTCGGTGATGTCCTCGGCGGTCAGCTTGGTGCCCGGGCCGTGCTCGAGCGCGAGCTTCTCCAGCTCGCGCAGGATCCGCTGCTGGCGCTCGCCGACCTGCGCGACCAGCGCCTGGGCGGCGGACACGTCCATGTCGAGCCCGAGCCGCTGGGCCTCGCCGAGCGCCCACTTCGGCAGCTCGCGGGCCTTGACCGTCGCCTGCTCGACGACGTCGCCGCCCGCCTTCTTGACCGCCTTGGACAGCGAGGCCGGGATCTTCGCGCGGCCGTCCTCGCGGGCGAAGAACGCGACGGTCGTGTCCGGCGGCAGCCCGGCCAGCGCCGGTACGACGTGCGCGTCGACGTCGGCCTGCTTCCACCGCTCGACGCCGTCGACGACCACGAACCGGCGGCCGATCGCGAACGTCATCGCGCTCAGCGCCAGGCCGACGTTCTCCGGCGTGGCCGCGTCGCCCTCCAGGATCTCCAGGCCACCGACGCCGCTCTCGGCCTCCGCGCGGGCGCGCAGGCTCGCCCGCCGCTCGCCGATCCGTCCGTGGTCGTCGCCGTGGATGAGGTACGCGGGCTTCCAGCTGGCCATCGGCTCGGGAGTGTAGGCGCGCGGGCGGTCGCGGTCAGCGCGGGGGCGTCGCGGGTGCCGGCGGCCCGGTGAGATCGATCCGGATCGTGCCGTCGCGGTCGGTGCGCTTGGTCGGGATGGCGGCGGCGTGGAGGGCGGCGAGGGTCGAGGGGGCTGGGTGGCCGTAGGTGTTGTGGGCGCCGACCTCGATGAGGGCGAGGTGGGGCTGGAGCTGTTGGAGGAGTTGAGGTAGGCCGGGATCGGCGCTGCCGTGGTGGGAGACCTTCAGGACGTCGACGGGTGGGAGGTCGAGCGGCTGGAGGATCGGGGACTCGGCGTCGGCGGTGAGCAGGATGGATGTGTTGAAGGCGGTGGCGAGGGCGACGATCGCGCGGTCGTTGGGGTCGGTGGCGTCGGCGGCGGCGGCCGCCGGGTCGCGCGCGGGCGGCCAGAGGACGGAGAGCGTGAGCGGGCCGGCGTGGAGGGCCTGGCCCTGCTGGGCGGGGACGATGCGGGTGGCGTGGGCGGGCGCGTCGATGGCGCGGGAGGTCGGCGAGCGGTCGCCGTCGCGGCCGTCGAGGAGGAGGTCGGTCGGGAACGCGCGCAGGACGGCGGGCGCGTCGCCGTCGTGGTCGAGCTGTGGGTGGGTCAGGACGAGCGCGTCGAGGTGGCGGACGCCGGCGGTCCGGAGCTGGGCGACGAGCGTGGTCCCGGGCGGGCCGGCATCGACGAGGACCGCGTGGCCGTCGGCCTGCAGGAGCGTGGCGTCGCCCTGGCCGACGTCGAGCGCGGTGACGCGGAGCGTCCCGGGCGGCGGCGGCGGCGCGAGGGCCGTGGCGTGGCGGTGGACGGCGAGCGCGGCGACCGCCAGCGCGAGGGCGAGCGCGGCGGCGGGCCGGGTGCGGCGCCGACGCGCGGCGAGAGCGGCAACGGCGAGCGCCGCGAGCGCGACGAGCGGCGGGTCGGGCAGGTTCGCGGACGTCCGCGCGACGCCGACGAGGTAGCCCAGCGGCGGCCCGGTCAGCGCGACCAGCGGCGCGGCGAGCGCGGGCGTGAGCTGGCCGAGCGCGGCCGCGGCGAAGCCGAGCCACATGATCGGCGCCACGGCGGGCGCGGCGAGCACGTTGGCGGGCACCGTGATCGGCGCGAGCCGGCCGAAGTGCAGGGCGACCAGCGGCGCGGTCGCGAGCGTCGCGGCGAGCGTGACCGCGACGGCCTCGGCGGCGGCGGCAGGCAGGCGCCGCGGCAGCCGGCGGCGGATCGGCACGGCGAGCACCGCGATGCCGACGACCGCGGCGAAGCTCAGCTGCCAGCCCGCGTCGCCGGAGGCGCGCGGGTCCAGGGCGAGCGTCGCGACGGCCGCCAGCAGCAGCGCGTGCCAGCGCGACGCGGGCCGCCCGGCGAGCGCGGCGGCGATCGTCGCCGCGCCCATGAGGCCGGCGCGCTGGATCGACGCGCCGCCGCCGGCCAGCGGGACGTAGAGCGCGATCAGCGCCGACGTCGCCGGCCACCGGGCGCGCACGCCCGCGCCGACCGCGATGCTCAGCGCCAGGACGAGCGCGGCGAGCAGCGCGACGTTCTGGCCGCTGGCCGCCATGAGGTGGCTCAGGCCGACGGCGGTGAACGCGTCGGCGACGTCGTCGGGCAGTTCCGAGTCGTCGCCGAGGACCATCCCGCGCAGGAGCGCGGCCTCGTTCGGCGGCAGGTGCCCGGCCAGCGCGCGCTCGGCGCGGCGGCGGACGCCGTCGACGACGCCGAGGGCTCCCCCGCGCCGGCGTCCGGTCGCCCGCAGCGCGGTCGCGCGCAGCGTCGCGTGCGCGTGGACGGCGCGCGCGCCCCGATCGGGCTCGCGCAGCGTGCCGTCGAGCGCGACGACGTCGCCGACGCGCGGCGGCGGCGCGTCCCGCAGCCAGGCCGGGACGCGCACCAGCACCGGCTCGCCGCGCAGCCGCGCCGCGAAGCGGTGGCCGCCGAAGGCGTCGGAGCGCGGCGGCGCGAGGACCGTGGCCCGTTCGTGGACCTGGTCGCCGATGGGCAGGCGCGTGGCGTCGAGCGCGGCGGTCCGGGCGCCGCCCGCCCACGCGGCGGCGAGCAGCGTGACCGCGAGCCCGAGCGCGGCCACCGGCCGCCGCACGAGCGGGAGCGCGGCGACGGCGGCGGCGACGGCGAGCGCGCCCGCCGCGACGACCGACGCGGGCACGCGCGGCCCGAGCAGCAGGCCGGCGACGGCGAGCGCGAGGACGACGTGGCGCGGGTGGCCGTGGGCGGCGTGGAGGGCCGCGCGGGCGCTGTCGGCGGCGCGGGCGCGCAGCGCGGCGGCGGTGGCGGCGGTGCGAGGCGGGAGGCGCCGCCGCGGCGGCGGCGCGCTCATACCGTCACCTGCTTGCGCAGGGACTCCAGCTTCTTGGGCCCGATCCCGGGGATCTGGGCGAGGTCGTCGACGGAGGAGAAGCCGCCGTGTGCGGCGCGGTAGTCGAGGATCTTCTGGGCCGTCGAGGGGCCGACGCCGTCGAGGGTGTCGAGCTGCTCGGCGGTCGCCGAGTTGAGGCTGATGGGCGCCGAGGAGCCCGTGGCGGCGGCGCCGGCGCCCGCGCCGACGGCCGCCGCGGCCGCCGCGCCGCCCGGCGCGCCGCGCCGGGGCACCACCACCTGCTGGCCGTCGGCGACCTTCGCGGCCAGGTTGATGGCCTGGAGGTCGGCGCGGCCGGTCGCGCCGCCGGCGCGGGCGATCGCGTCCTGGACGCGGGCGCCGTCGCCCAGCCGGTAGACGCCGGGGTCGTGGACGGCGCCGACGACGTGGACGGTCGCGCGCCGCTCCGCCGCGGGCGCCGCGCTGACGGAGACCGAGCCCGTCCGCGCGCTCGCCGAGGCCGCCGGCGCCACCGTCGCCGCGCCGTGCTCGTCGGAGCGCAGCACCCGCCATCCCAAGACCACCACCAACACCGCGCACGCGGCGTAGGCGAGCAGCTCGGGGCGACGCAGGTCCACGGCAGGCATCGGCCCACCGTAGACCTACAACTACATCAAATCAGCGCGAGAGTGCCGCGGGTCAGCCGCGGACGACGACGTTGACGAGCTTGCCCGGGACGACGATCTCCTTGACCACGTCCTTGCCGTCGACGTGGGCGATCACGTTGGGCAGCCCGCGGGCCAGCGACAGCAGCTCGTCCTTCGACGCGCCCGACGGCGCCTCGACGCGATCGCGGACCTTGCCGTTGACCTGGACGACCAGCTCGAACGTGTCGGCCTCCAGGAAGCGCGGGTCGGCCGCCGGCCACGGCTCCTCCCACACGCGACGCCCGGTCAGCAGGTGATAGGCGTCGGTCGTCACGTGCGGCGCGAACGGGAACAGCAGCGACGACGCGGTCGCCAGCGCGAAGCGCACGCTCCCCGCGTCGGCGTCCCCGCGCTTCTCGGCCGTCACCTCGTTGAACAGCTCGCGGACCGCGGCGATCGCCGTGTTGAAGGCGAACCGCTGGTCCATGTCGTTGGTGACCTTGTCGATCGCCCAGTGCGCCTTGCGGACGATCCGCAGCGCGTCGGCGTTGAGCTGGTCGTCGTCGGGCACCGGCGCGTCGGGCAGCTCGTCGGCCGCCTCCGCGCTGACGCGCCACAGCCGCGACAGGAAGCGGTGCATGCCCTCCACCCCGCTGTCGGCCCAGTCGGCGTCCTGGTCGGGCGGGCCGATGAACAGGATGTAGGCCCTGGCGGTGTCGGACCCGAACTTCTCGACGATCGGCGCCGGGGCGACCACGTTGCCCTTGGACTTGGACATCTTCGCCCCGTCCTTGGTGATCATCCCCTGCGTGAACAGCCGCGCGAACGGCTCGTCGAAGGCCAAGTGCCCCATGTCGCGCAGGGCCTTGATGAAGAACCGCGCGTACAGCAGGTGCAGGATCGCGTGCTCGACGCCGCCGATGTACTGGTCGACCGGGCTCCAGTGGTTCAGGACCGCCGGGTCCCACGCCGCCGCGTCGTTGTGCGAGTCCGTGTAGCGCAGGAAGTACCACGACGAGTCCACGAACGTGTCCATCGTGTCGGTCTCGCGCCGCGCGGCGCCGCCGCACGACGGGCAGGTCGTGTTGACCCAGTCCTCGGCGGCGGCCAGCGGCGAGCGGCCCTTGGGCTTGTAGTCGGTGATGTCCGGCAGCGGCACGGGCAGGTCGGACGCCGGCACCGGCACCATCCCGCACGTCTCGCAGTGGACGATCGGGATCGGGCAGCCCCAGTAGCGCTGCCGCGACAGCAGCCAGTCGCGCAGGCGGTAGTTGACGGACCGGTGGCCCTTGCCCTCGCGGTCCAGCCAGTCGACGATCCGCTCCAGCGCCTCTTCCTTGTAGAGCCCGTCGAAGTCCGGGTGCGAGTTGACCAGCGGGCCCCGGCCCGTGAACGGCAGCTCGTCGGAGCCCTCCGGGTCCTCGACCACGCGCCGCACCGGCAGGTCGTACGCGCGCGCGAACGCGAAGTCGCGCTCGTCGTGCCCCGGAACCGCCATGATCGCGCCGGTGCCGTACTCCATCAGCACGTAGTCGGCGACGTACATCGGCAGCCGCTCGCCGTTGACCGGGTTGACGACGTGGCGGCCGAGGAAGACGCCGGTCTTGGGCTTCTCGACGTTGCCGCGCTCCTCCAGCGACTCGCCGACCGCGTGGTTGACGTAGGCGCGGACCTCCTCCTCGCGCCCCGTGCCGGCGATCAGCCGCTCGATGTCGGGGTGCTCGGGCGCCATCACGAAGAACGTCGCGCCGAACAAGGTGTCCGGGCGCGTGGTGAAGACCGGGTAGTCGATGTCCAGCTCGTCGCAGCGGAACGTGACCTCGGCGCCCTCCGAGCGCCCGATCCAGTTGCGCTGCATCGTCTTGACGTGCTCGGGCCAGGCGATGTTGTCGAGGTTGTCGACCAGCTCGTCGGCGTAGTCGGTGATCCGGAAGAACCACTGCTCCAGCTGGCGGACCTCGACCTCGTGGCCGCAGCGCTCGCAGCGCCCGTCGACGACCTGCTCGTTGGCCAGGACCGTCGCGTCGTTGGGACACCACTTGACCGCGGCGTCCTTGCGGTAGGCCAGACCGCGCTCGAACATCCGCAGGAAGATCCACTGCGTCCAGCGGTAGTAGGACGGCTCGTGCGTGGCCAGCTCGCGCGACCAGTCGATCGAGATCCCCCACTCGCGGAACTGCTTCTGGAACGAGCGGATCGCGGCGTCGGTGGACTCGCGCGGGTGCTGGCCGGTGCGGATCGCGTGGTTCTCGGCGGGCAGGCCGAACGCGTCGTAGCCCATCGGGTGCAGCACGCGCTTGCCCGTGCGGCGGTGGAAGTGCGCGACCGCGTCGCCCACCGAGTAGACCTTCAGGTGGCCGATGTGCGGCTCGCCGCTGGGGTACGGGAGCATCTCCAACACGTAGGACTTGTCCGACGCGTCGGCGAGGACGGCGTCGTTGGACACCTCCCACGTTCGCTCGTCGGCCCAGACCCGCTGCCAGCGGGGCTCGATCTCCTTGGGGTCGTAGCGATGTTCGGCCACGTTCTGGAGGCTACAGCGAGGGACCGTTTTGCCGATCCAAGGGTGAGCCCCCGCACGCGTCTCAGTCCCGCGCCATCGCGGCGGCCAGCTCGCGCTCGCGGTCGACGTAGGCGTCGTCGGCGAGGTCGATCGTCACCTTGACGACCCGCCCGCCGGCGAACGGGAACGGCGAGCCGGCGTACTCCTGGCTGACGGCGTCGCCGCCGTCGCGCCCGACGCAGAGGCCCTCGCCGCACAGCGCGAAATGCCCGGGCTGGGTGCGCAGCGGCGCCTCGGCGACCGGCCGCTCGTCGATCCACAGCCGCGCGGTGCCGTGCGCCTCGCCGCGGTCGCCGGTCGACTCCTTGTCGAACGACACGCCGAGGACGTGCCGGCCCGTCGGCACCGGCCCGTCGGAGACCAGGTGCTGCTCGGGCGGGATCCCGATGAAGTTGTTGACGTAGTGCAGCCGGCCGTCCTTGACGAACAGCGAGTAGCCGCCGAAGCGCGAGCCCTGCGCGATGATCACGCCCTCGCACCCGTCGCCGACCTCGACCTCGCCGAGGATCTTCCACGAGCGCCCGCGGATCGCCGCGGCGGAGCGCTCGGGCACCTCGGACGTGCGCGGGTAGTAGGTGTAGATCCCGTCCGGCGGGACCGGCGCCTGGAACTCGTACTTGAGGTACTCGAGGATCCCGAGGTCGCTCAGCGGCAGCACGTCGTACTTGCCCGCCTCGTTGAACCACAGCGACACCAGGTGCCGAACCATGTCGGGGTGCTCGCCCGCGAGGTCGTGGGCCTCGGCGCGGTCGACGTCGGTGTGGAACAGCTGCCACGTGTCCTGGTCGAAGTGGCCGATGTCGGCCGGCATCGGGCCGTGCTCGGCGACGACCTTCCAGCCGTCCTTCCAGAGGGCCCGCGTCCCGAGCATCTCGTAGTACTGGATCCTCTTGGTCGTCGGCGCCTGGGCGTCGTCGAAGGAGTAGTTCATCGCTTGGCCGGGCAGCGGCGTCTGCTCGTAGCCGAGCACGACGTCGGGCATCTCGACGCCGCAGGCCTCGAGGATCGTCGGGACGATGTCGATCGCGTGGTGGTACTGGTCGCGGACCTCGCCCCGGGCCTCGATGCCCTTGGGCCAGTGGACGATCAGCGGATCGCAGACGCCGCCCTGGTAGCTGTAGCGCTTGAACATGCGGTACGGCGTCGAGAACGCGACCGCCCAGCCCGTCGGGTAGTGGTTGTAGGTGTCGGGCGAGCCGAGCCGGTCGAGCATCTTGATGTTCTGCTCGATGCTGTCGGGCCAGCCGTTGAAGAAGTTGTTCTCGTTGACCGACCCGTCCGGGCTGCCCTCGCCCGAGGCCCCGTTGTCGGCCGCGTAGAAGATCAGCGTGTTGTCGAGCTGGCCGGTCTCCTCCAGGTAGGCGATCAGCCGCCCGGTCTCCACGTCGGTGTACTCCGAGTAGGCCGCGTAGACCTCGGCCATCCGGCAGAACAGCGCCTGCTCGTCGTCGCTGAGCGTCGCCCACGGCCGCACCATGTCGGCGGGCGACGTCGTGCCCTCGGGCATCGGGTTCAGCGGCGTGAGCTCGGTGTCGTCGGGGACCACGCCGCGCGCCTTCATCCGCTCCAGGACCCAGTCGCGGTAGGCCTCGTAGCCGTCGTCGAACCGGCCCTTGTACTTGTCGATGTACTCCCGGGGCGCGTGGTGCGGGGCGTGGTTGGCGCCCGGGCAGTAGAACATGTAGAACGGCTTGTCCGGCTGGGACTGCTTGAGGTCCGAGAGGTACTCGATGGCCTTGTCGGCCAGGTCCTTGGAGAGGTGGTAGCCGTCCTCGGGCCGGTAGGGCTGGTCCACGAAGTGGTTGTCCTCGGCGAGGTCGGGATACCACTGGTTGGTCTCGCCGCCGATGAAGCCGTAGAAGCGGTCGAAGCCGCGGGCCAGCGGCCAGTTGCGCTTCGTGGCCCCGATGTCGAACTCGTCGACCGGCACGTTGTGGTTCTTGCCGACCCAGAACGTCCCCCACCCCGCCTGGCGCAGCACCTCGGCACAGAACGCGTTCTCCATCGGGATGTGCGTGTTGTTGCCCGGGAACCCCGTCGCGCTCTCGGCGATCGTCGCGAACCCGTTCTGGTGGTGGGTGCGACCGGTGAGGAAGCACGAGCGCGTCGGTCCGCAGAGCGCGGTCGTGTGCCATTGCGTGTAGGTCAGGCCGTTGTCGGCCAGGCGCTGCAGCGTCGGCATCTCGACCCGTCCGCCGTACGGCGACCACGCGGCCTGGCCGGTGTCGTCGTAGAGGATGATCAGGACGTTGGGCGCGCCTTCCGGAGCCCTCTCGGCGAGGTAGGGCGACCAGTCGGGCGTCGAGTTCCGGATGTCGAGGTCGATGGCCCCGTCGAAGCGCTTGGGCATGGGCGCCACGTTCGGCCGTCAGGGGGTGATGGCGCCTCACCCGCGCCGAGTGACGCGGCGGCGCAGGCTTGCGTCGACCACCCCACCGGGTACCACCGGAACATGCTCGAGCACCGTTCCCGGCCCGTCCCCCGACAGCGCGAGCGACGCTTCACGCGACACCACGACTTCGAAGGTCGGACGCTGTCGCCGGAGGCGCTGGCGCTGCTCACCGAAGAGCTGCGCGAGGCGACCGGCCACCCCGACGCCGAGATCCCCGAGGGCCGGCACCGCAGCCCCGTCGAGCAGGCGGGCCGCTGGTCGCCGGGCGTCGCCGACATCGTCAACAACCGGCGCCTGCTCCTCGTCACGTTCCTGACCGCGATCGTCGTCGGCGCCATCATCTCGATCGTCACCGGCTGGTTCGGCGCGCTGCTGATCGCGCTCGCGGTGCACGCGGTGGCGACGCTGATCGTCGCCGCGGGCGTGATCCAGCTGACGGGCGAGGTCGAGCACGTCTCGCCCGAGACCGCCGCGCGGCTGGAGGCCGAGGGCGTCGCCGACCCCGACCGGCTGTTCACCGACATCCTCCTCGAGGAGGCCGCGAGCGCCGAGCGCGCCGACGGCGCGCGCCCCCCGATCAGCTCGGGAGCGAGAGCTGGAGGTGGCAGAGCGCCGACAGCGCCGCGGTGACCTGGGCGTCCCCCGCGCCGACCAGCGGCTGCCCGGTCGGCGCGGCGCCGTCGGCCTGCTGGGCGGCCTGGTCGGCGGAGGCCTCGAACGGCGCGGTCCTCTGGGTCGCGGTGGCCGCGGCCAGGCGGGTCATCGCGGCGGTCAGCGCGGACGGGTCGCGGGCCAGCGCGGGCGCGGCGGTCGCGACGGCGGCCACGGCGCCGTTCTTGACCAGGTAGGCCCAGGCGCCGCCGTCGGGGCGCGGGATCGTGCGCACGGCGGCGGGCGCGCCGGGCGTCCCGCCCGCGCGGGTGCCGACCGCGATGCCGCCGGCGCTGCGGCCGGCCGCGGTGCTGCCGACCAGCTCGACGTCGCCGCCGGTCGTCAGCTCGGCGACGTCGGCGCGACCCTCGTTGCCGGCGCCGCCGACGCAGTAGCTCCAGGCGCGGTCGCGCTGCTGGGGCTGGCCCGCGGACGTGAGCAGGTCCTCCCACGCGGTCCCGAGGCGCAGCGCGCCGCGGCCGGTCGCGTCGATCGCGCCGCTCGCGTCCGCGCAGCCGGGCGTGGCGACGCCCTCGGCGCGCTCCCACATCTCCAGGTAGGCCTCGGCGCCGCTCATCATGTCCTTGACGAGCGCGTCGCCGCCGACGCGGCGCAGGTCGGCGAACCAGTCGGCGTAGAGGCCGTAGTGCGCGACGCCGTCGGCGTTGTAGTCGAACGTGCGGTCGCCGGTCTTCTGGCGGTCGAAGGTCACCGCGCCGTCCAGGCCCTTGAACGGATAGGCGATCCCGCCGCCGTCGCCGTCCGTTCCCGGCTGCTCGGAGAGGCCGCCGAGGTCCGCGCCGTAGCCCCAGCCGAGCTGGTAGGGCGTCTGGCGCGGGCGGTACTCCCGCCACTGCTTCACGTAGTCGTCGGCCGCCGAGTGGCCGGGGAACGCGAGGCCGCCGAGCTTCCAGATCCGCGGCCAGTTGCCGGGATCCATCCAGCCGTGGGGCGAGATCACGCCGGAGTAGTGGCGCGCCTCCAGCAGGCCGAGCGTGCGGTCGACCCCGGCCTGGCTCATGTGGTCGGGGTTGACGATCATGTGCAGGTCCATCATCCGCCGCACGACGTGCGCGCCGAGGTCGGTCAGCCCGCGCGTGTTGCAGTTCGGCGCCGGCGGGTAGGCCGGCGCGATCCCGGACGGCAGCCCGGCGGCGGAGAACAGCGAGCCGACCAGGTTGGTGACCTGGGGCAGCGGCGAATAGATGTCGTTGTCGTGCAGCGGCCCCTGGCACGTCTGGGCGCTCCAGAACGAGCCGGCGCTGGCGAGGTTGCCCGCGTTGATGAGCAGGCCGACCGGTCCGCCGTCGAAGCGCACGCCGGTCAGCGGGTTGTCGAACTTGTTCAACAACAGCATCGAGCGCACGCCGAGGCGGTGCAGCTCGTCGAGCTGCTGGTCGACCTGGGCCTGGTCGCAGGTCGGGACGGTCGTCCCGCTGCAGCCGAACGGCTCGCTCACCTCGACCTCCAGCACGACCGCCATGCGCCCCTGGTTGATGACGCGGCGCGCCTGCTCGGGGTCGGTGACGATCTCGAAGAAGCCCTTGCCGGGGCCGCCGGACTGGGCGTCGACGTAGTCCTGCAGGTCGTGGATGGCCTGCAGGCTGCCGCGGACGGTCGCCATCTCGTCGCAGTCGGTCTGGCGGTTGACCTGCAGCAGGCAGAGGATCCGGTTCTCGTTGGGGCTCATGACCATCAGGCGCAGGCCCGCCATCCAGGCGCGCTGGATCCACTTCCAGTAGGTGCCCTCGTAGGTGAGGTTCTCGGGCGTCCAGGACGCCAGCGTCGGCCAGCCGGCCGTGTCGTGCGGCTGGACGGGGTTGCCGTAGTTGAGGAAGTTCTGCATCGGCGCCAGCAGCCCCTGCGGGCCCTCGATCGACGAGCAGTTGGGCAAGGCATAGGGGATGCCGTACGGGCTCCACGGCCGGCCGCAGTGGAAGCGGCCGCCGAGGAACTGGTAGGTCATCCAGTGCATGTGGCCTTCGAGCAGGCCGGAGACGCGGCCGTAGCTCGTGTCGCCCTTGGACGGCGTGCCGGTCGCGTCCAGCTCGGCCTCGGGGTAGTCGGCGCAGCCGTCGGTGGCGCGGAAGGCGACGTCGCGCAGCGTGGCCGCGCCGTTCTGGGTGGTCAACATGAAGGTGCCGGCGCCCGCCTCGTCGACGCGCCAGTCGGCGGCGTCGCTGGGCGTGGCGGCGGTGCCGACGCCCAGGCCGAGCGGCCGCGCGGCGACGAAGCGGCGGTCGGGCGTGTAGAGCAGGTAGCGCCCGAGCGCGGTCGCCTGCATGCGGACGCGCGCGGCGCCGAGGACGGGCACGCCGTGCTGGGTCAGCGCGTAGCAGCCGTGGACCAACGAGTAGCGCGTGGGCGTCGGCGCGGCGGCGCCCACGGCGCCGCTGCCGCCCGCCACGAGCGCGATCGACAGGCCGACGGTCAGGAACCACCGCGTTCTCCCCATGCGGGCTCCAACGCGCCGGGCCGCCGAATCTTGCGCCAAGCCCGAACCTGGACCTTCGACCGGGCTCGAGCGACCGGTTCTCCGTAGGTCTTACGGAGACCGACCGACCGGTTTCCGGCGTTGCATCGAGGCGGCTATACGCTCGCGCGACATGGACACGGACCGTCGCTTCTCCCGCCTCGCACGGATGCTCGCCGCCGCTGTCGCCGGCCTCGTCCTCGCCCCCACGAGCACGGCGCTGGCCGCCGATCCCTCGTGTGACAAGACGTGGACCGGCGGCAGCGGCCTGTGGAGCGACGGCGCCCACTGGTCGCCGGCGGGCGTGCCGAGCAATCAGGTCGCCTGCCTGCCGGCGGGCGGCTACACCGTCACCTACCCCGGCGGCCTGCCGGCGATCACCGGCCTCGTCGTCGGCGCGGGCGCCACGGTCGTCACCCAGAACGACTACACCTCGCTGTACTCCAGCGGCGAGGTCGTCAACCGCGGCACGATCCAGCTGGTCAGCCGCACGAACCTCAACGCGCCGACGGTCACCAACGCGGGCACGATCGAGGACAGCGGGCTGATCGCCACCACGCCGCAGGTGCTGACCAACGCCTTCACGAACTCCGGGACCCTGCGCGCCAACGGCGCGCTGCAGGTCTGGGGCAACGGCGGCGGCACGTTCACCAACGCGGCGGGCGGCAAGGTCATCAGCGACGGAATCGCCTCGTCGCTGTCGTGGTGGGCGATGAGCGCGGTGAGCTTCACCGCCGGCACGGTCACCAACCACGGCGACATGCCGATGTCCACCGGCGCCTTCACCGCGGGGAGCGTCACCGGAACGGGCCTGCCGGTCCGCGTCGTCGGCGGCAGCCCGGCGCCGGTCCTCGACCTGTCGGGCACCGGCGCGCTCGCCGTCGACCTCAACTCCTCGGCCTACAGCGCCTCCGACATCGCCAAGGACATGACCCTGAACGTCCGCTCGCTCGGCGGCGGCCCGCTGGGCAACGGCTACGGACACCTCGTGCTCAGCGGCCCGATCACCAACCGTGGCACGCTCAGCCTGCGCACCGACGGCACGTACGCCATGGACGCCGACGTCGTCGGCAACAGCGGCACCGAGCGGCTGACCAACGCCGGCACGATGACGGTCGTCCAGGGCTCGGGCGGCAGCCGCGTGATCGGCGTGCCGTTCACCAACACGGCCACCGGGTCGCTCAGCGTGGGTCCCGGCACCGGGCTCGCCCTGCGCAACTTCAACGACAACACCGCCCACGTCGACGCCGGGACGATCACCGTCGACGCGACCGGCTCGCTCGGCCTCGACGGCGCGCAGACGATGACGTTCACGCAGACCGGCGGCACGCTCACCAACAACGGGACCTTCGAGCAGGGCGCGGGCACGTTCGTCCACCAGGGCGGCACGATCAACGGCACGGTGCGCATGGCGCAGCGGCGCGGCTCGCCCGCCCTGGACCCGTCCGGACCCGGCGCCGCCAACTACGAGATCGGCGGCCAGATCGACCTCGTCGGCAACGTCAACGCCGCGGCGACGATCGACGTCTCCGCCCGCGCCGACGTCGGCAGCGCCTACCTCCGGCTGACCGCCGACCGCACCAACGACGGCACGATCCGGATGGGCGCCAACGACTACGCCTACGACGCCGCGATCTCCGACGACGGCGCGCTGCGCAACCTCACCAACAACGGCCGCGTCGAGGCGCGCCAGGGCACCGGCGGCAACCGCTTCGTCAGCCCGCAGCTGACCAACGCGGCCGCGGGCACGGTCGACGTCGGCCCGAGCGCCCGCCTCTACCTGCGCAACTACGGCGTCGCCGTCCAGCACACCTCGGCGGGGACGATCGCCATCGACCCGACCGGCTCGCTGTCCGTCGACGGCACGTCGGACCTCGGCTTCACGCAGACCGGCGGCACGATCACCACCGGCGGCGGCTTCACGCAGTCCGACGGCCTGCACCGGCACACGGCGGGCACGGTCGTCGGGCGCGTCACGCTCCAGTCCGCCCACGCCTCCTGGGTCCGCCTGGACCCGTCGGGCACCGGCTCGCCGACGTTCGAGGCCCGCGCGGCGCGGCTGGTCGGCGACGTCGCGCCCGGGACGACCGTCGACGTCCACGGCGAGTCGACGTACGGCGGCGCGACGCTCGAGCTGGCGGGCGCCCACACCAACAACGGCACGGTCCTGCTCGACGACCTCGGCGGCTACTCGGCCGGCCTGCGCGGCGACGAGCTGACCAACAAGGGCACGCTGCGCGTCGTCCCCGGCGGCGGCCGCTCGCTGAACCTCGGCGTGATCACCGCGGCGGGCGGCAGCACGCAGCTCGACGGCGACCTCACGGCCATCGACGGCAACGACGGCGACGAGCCGGCGCTGAAGGTCACCGGCGGCACGCTGCGGATCACCGCCGGCGTCACCACCTGGGGCGGCTTCCGGCAGACCGGCGGCGCGACGACGCTCGCCGGCGGCTCGCTCCTCATCCCCCGCGACTGCCCCACCAAGCCCGCCAACTGCAAGGTCGACCTCGCGGGCGGCACGTTCTCCGGCGCCGGCGCGCTGTACGCGCCGGTGCTCAACCGCGGCGGCGTCCTGCGGGTCGGGACCGCCGACCAGCCCTACGCGACGCTGGCGCTGAAGGACACGACCGAGTACCAGCACGTCCGCCAGACCTCCTACACCCAGACCGCGACCGGCACGCTGAGCGTCGGCGTCAACGGCCGCGCGGCAGGCACCGGCTACGACCAGATGACGGTCGAGGGCCCGGCGACGCTGGACGGCGAGCTGGACATCGCCACCGGCGCGGGCTTCCGGCCCGACAGCGCGACGCCCGACCGCTTCGAGATCCTCAAGGCCGAGTCGCGCAGCGGCCAGTGGGCGTCGCTCAGCGGTGACGACAGCGGGCCCTACGCGGTCGAGTACACCGCCACCGGCGCGACGCTCAAGGCCATCGCCTCGGCCGGCCCGGCCGTGCGCGTGAGCGTGGCCGACGCCCAGGTCGCCGAGGGCGACAGCGGCACCAGCGACCTCGTGTTCCACGTCACGCTGTCGGCCGCCTCGGCGCAGCCGGTCAGCGTCGACTACGCGACCGTCGACGACACGGCGGTCGCGCCCGGCGACTACGCGGCGCAGTCGGGCACGCTGACCTTCGCGCCCGGCGAGACCGACAAGACCGTGGTCGTGAAGGTCGTCGGCGACACCGAGGTCGAGGGCGCCGAGCAGCTGCTGCTGCGCCTCACCCACCCGGTCGGCGCGCTGCTGGGCGTCGCGCGCGCCGTCGGCACGATCCTCGCCGACGACCTCGGGATCACCAGCGTCGCGCCGGGCGCGGCGGGCGACGGCGGGGCGACGACGCTGACGATCACCGGCGGCGGCCTGGCCGCGGGCGACACGGTCACGCTGCGCCGCGGCGGCTCGCCGGAGCGCGCGGCGACGATCGTCGGCGCGGCCGCCGACGGCACCCGCCTGGCCGCGCGCGTCGACCTCGACGGCGCCGCGCGCGGCGCGTGGGACGTGCGCGTGACCGCGCCGGGCGGCGGCGGTGGCGCTGGCGCGACGGCCACGGCGACGGGCGCGCTGACCGTCGCCGCCGCGGTCGCGCCGCGCCTGGCCGTGACGGTCTCGACCCCGTCGAGCCTGCGCTACGGCTGGCCGGGCTCGGCGGTCGTCTCGGTGCGCAACGAGGGCAACTCCGACGCGCCCGTCGGGCTGCTGCGCGTCACCGGCGACAGCGTCCAGGTCCGCAGCGAGAGCCAGGCCGCCTTCCACGACACGCTCGACCTCGCCGACGACGACCTCGCGGCGCTGTGGACCGCGTGGGGCGGCGGCAACGTCATCCCCGCGGGCGAGACGCGCTCGGTCGTCGTGCGCTTCCAGTCGACGACCTCGACCGCGCACGCCACGCTGAACCTCCGCGCCGCGGTCTACGCCGACGGCCTGGTCGAGCAGGAGGTCGGCGGCGACGACGCGGCGCCGCCGGACGGTCGCATCAGCGGCCGCCTGCGCGACGCCGACGGCGAGCCGGTCGCGGGCGTCGCGGTGACCGCCTCCGCCCCGCCCGCCGCCGGCGCGGGCAACACGCGCGGCTACAACGCGGCCGTCGCGGTCACCGGCTCCGACGGGACGTTCACGCTGCGCCCGCTGGCCGACGGCGCCTACACGGTCGGCGTCGGCCGCGAGCCGACGGCGGACCCGGGTGCCCGGCACGTGACGGTCGGCAACGGCGGCGCGGCGACCGCCGACCTGACCGCCGACGTCGCCACGCTCGCGGGCCGCCTGCGCACCAGCGGCGGCACCGCCCAGCCGGGCACGGTCACGCTGCTGCGCGCCGGCCAGGTCGTCTCGACGCGCAGGACGGCGGCCGACGGCGGCTTCGCCTTCCCGGTGCTGCGCTCCGGCACCTACAACCTGGTCGGCCGGACCGCGGCCGGCGGCCTGGCGGTCGGCGCCGAGCTGGCCGTCACCGCGGGCCGCGCTCAGACGGGGATCGACCTGCGCACCGGCGGCCGCGCGCTGACCGTGACGGTCACCGACGGCGGCGGCGGCGCGCCCGTCGGCGGCGCCATGGTCGCGGTCACGACCGACGCCACCGCGGGCGTGCCGCTGCTGCTGCGCACCGACGCCGACGGCCAGGCGACGTTCGGCGGCCTGCCGTCCGGGAGCGTCAGCGTGCGCGCCGTGTCCGCGACGCGCGCGCCGGCGACGACCACCGCCTCCGGGGCGACGGCGGCGCTCGCGCTGCCCGCCGGCGCGACCGTCGCCGGCACGGTCACGGCGGCGGGCGCGCCGCTGCCCAACGCCACCGTCACCGTGGCGGTGGCGGGCGAGACGCGCCGCGCCGACACCGGCGCGGACGGCAAATACACGATCCCGGGGTTGCCCGCCGGCGCCGCGACGCTGTGGACGGTCGGCGGCGGCCTCGCGCCGCTGCGGTCCACCGCCACGCTGACCGCCGGCGGAACGACGACCGCCGACGTCGCGCTGACGACCGGCGGCAGCGCCCGGACGCTGAGCGGCGACGGCATCGCCAACGCGCGCCTCGACGTCGTCGACCCCGCGACCGGCACGGTCCTGCGCAGCGTCTTCACGGGCGCCGACGGCACCGCGTCCAGCGGGCTCCTGCGCGCCGGCGACTACGCCGTCCGGACCACCGTCCCGGGCGCGGCGACGACCACGCGGGCGCTGTCGGTCGCCGCGCGCCTCACCGCGCGCCGCGACGCGGGCGACCCCGGCACGGTCGAGGTCGTCGAGCCCGTCGACGTCGAGAACCCGCTCGACCGGCCGCCGATGGTCACGTGGTCGGGGCTGCCCGAGCCCAAGCAGACGCCCTGGCACCGCGCCCACCACGAGTACGACTACACCAGGATCGCGCTCACGGAGCCGTGCCCGGCGGGCAACCGGATGAAGGCCATCATCTCGCGCTACGCGACCGCGCTGTCGCGGGCCTGGGACTCCTACTACTCCGCGTGGGACCTGCTGCGCATCCAGGATCGGCTCGACGTCGCCAACTACCTGCTGAAGGCCAGCGACGTCGGCGCGAAGGCGACGCTGGCGCTGGTCTCGCTCAACAGCACGATCCGGGGCATGGACACCCCGCTGCCGGGCTCGGTGGCCAACGCGATCCAGACGCTGTCCAACCAGCTCACCGGGGCGGTCGGCCGCAACCGCGCGGGCGAGTCGGTCGACGTCTGGGCGGTCCGCGACGGCCTCGCCGACGTGCTCCAGACGGCCGCCGCCTACCAGCAGGAGCTCGGCGTCTCGGCGTGGTCCGGGCACGGCTCCGACGCGTTCGCCGCGCTGTCGGCGCTGAAGGGCGTCTTCGACCTCGCCGACGAGATGGCCTCGCTGCCGGACGAGGTCCGCGCCCGCGGCGACGCGTTCCGCGAGCAGGAGAACCACTACTACGACCTCCAGCGCACGATCAACGAGCTGACCAACCGGCTGCGGACGATCGCCGCGGCGTGCCCCGATCCCCATGACGACGACCTCCCGAAGCCGTCGGGCTCGGGCTCGGGCTCGGCCGACAACGTGATGCCGGGCGACCCCAACGACCTCCTCGGCCCGCGGGGCGTCGGCGCCCAGGGCTGGATCCCGGCCGGGCAGGACCTGGCCTACCAGGTGCGCTTCGAGAACCTCGGGCCGGGCTCGGAGCACAACCCGCAGAACCTGCCGCTGGCCACCGCGCCCGCCGTGCTGGTGCAGATCGACGCGCCGCTCGACGCCGGCGTCGACCTCGACAGCGTCGAGCTGGGCGACGTCGGCTGGGGCAAGACCACCGTGACGGTCCCGGCCGGGCGCCAGAGCTACCACGGCGACGTGCCGTCGGCCGACGGCGACCTCGTCCGCGTCGACGGCCGCCTGGACCGCGCGGCGCGCGCGCTGCGCTGGACGATCACGTCGATCGACCCCCGCACCGGCGAGACCGAGACCAGCCCGACCAAGGGCTTCCTGCCGCCCGAGGACGGCAGCGGCGACGGCCAGGGCTACGCCGCCTACCGGGCGCGCGCCAAGGACGGCCTCGCCCACGGCACGACGATCACCGCCCAGGCGTCGATCGTCTTCGACGCCAACGCGGTCATCGACACGCCGACGCACACCAACACCATCGACGTCACGCCGCCGACCAGCGCGGTGAGCGCGGCGGCGCAGCCGGGTGCGGGGACGGCGTCGTGCCGGCCGGAGGTGCAGGTGAGCTGGAGCGGCGGCGACGTCGGCGCCGGGCTCGCGACCTACGACGTCTGGGTCTCCGCCGACGGCGGCGCGCCCAAGCCCTTCGTGTTGGGCACGACCGCCACGAGCGGGACGTTCACCGGCGGCGCGACGGGCCACACCTACGCCTTCTTCTCGACGGCACGCGACGCGGTCGGCCTGGTCGAGGCGCCGCCGACCGAGCCGGACAAGACGGTGGACGTGCGGCGGTGCGACAGCACGGCGCCGAGCGCCGTGGCGACGATCACCGGCGCGGCGGCCAAGGACGGCTGGCGCGACGGGCCGGTGGACGTCCGGCTGGACGCCGTCGACGACCCCGACGGCCTCGGCGTGAGCAACGTGGTGTGGTCGGCCGAGGGCGCGACCAGCGGCGGCGCGACCGTCGCCGGGGACACGACGACCGTGCATCTGGACCGCGACGGCGTGACGACGCTGCGCTACGCGGGGGTCGACGCCGCGGGCAACCGGACGCCGGAGCGGGTCGCGACCGTGCGGATCGACCAGAGCGCGCCGACGATCGACGTCCGCACGCCGGCCGAGGGCGCGCGGGTGACGCGAGGCGCGGCGATGGCGGCGGACTTCGCGTGCGCGGACGCGGGGTCGGGCGTGGCCGCGTGCACGGGGAGCGTCGCGGCGGGCGCGCCGCTGGACACGACGACGCTCGGGGACCACACGCTCACCGTCCACGCCGAGGACCGCCTCGGGCACGCCGCCGAGGTCACGCGCCGCTACACGGTGGTCGCGGAGACGGCGCCGCCGCCCGGCGGCGGCGGTGACGGCGGCGGGACGCCGCCCGGTGGCGGGACGCCGCCCGGCGGTGGCGGTGGCGGTGGCGGCGGCGGTGGCACGCCGCGCGGCCCGGCCTTCTCCACGCGGCCGCTGGGCATCGCCGCCGGCCGGGTCGGCCGCGCCGGGACCTTCACGCTGACGCTGCGCAATCGGGAGGCCTTCGCGATCGCCGGCCGCGCGACGCTGACCGGCCGGCTCCCACGGCAGAAGCGGGCGACCGCGTTGGCGTCCGGGCTCTCGATCAAGCTCACGGCGCGCGGCACGCGGAAGCTGACGGTCCGGCTGACGCGCCGCGCACGGGCCGCCCTGCGCGCGCACCGTACGATCACCGCCACCCTGACCCTCACGCTGCGCTCCGGGACCGCGACCAAGACCGTGAAGACGACGATCACGCTGAAGACCTCGCCGTGAGCCGGCGCCGGCTCGCCGTCGAGCAGCGCCTGGCCAACCTCATCGGGACGGCCTACGCGTTCGAGGACCTCGACGAGTTCCGGCACGGGATCCTGCCCGAGCTGCGCGAGACCGTGCCCGCCGACCGCGCGTCCTACAACGAGTTCGACGACCAGCCGGACCGCACGTGGTGGATCGCCGACCCGGCGCTGTCGATCACCCCGGAGATGGCCGAGCGGTTCGCGACGATGGTGACGCAGAACCCGGTCCTGGCGCACCACCAGCGGACCGGCGACGGGCGGCCGCGGCGGATCTCGGACTTCGTCGACCGGGCGACGTGGCACCAGATGCCGGTCTACACCGACTTCTACCGACATGTAGGGGTCGAGGCGATGATCGGCTTCACGCTGCCGTCGCGGCCGCCGGTGACGATCGGGATCGCGCTGATCCGCGCCGAGGGCGACTTCGCTGACGAGGAGGTCGCGACGGTCGCGGCCGCCCGCCCGCACCTGATCCGCGCCTACCGGACGGTCGAGCTGTCCAGCGCGCGCCGGGCGACGATCGCGGCGATCGAGGCCGGGCTGGAGACGCTGGGCAGCGCGGTGCTGGTCGTCGACGGGCACGGACGCGTCGACCTCGCGACGCCGTCCGCGCGGCGCCTGCTGGCCGGGCGCCTGGGCGCCGCCAGCGGCCGGCTCGCGCCGGACGTCGTCGCGCGGCTGGCCGAGCGGCGCGCGGCCCGGACGCCGGTCACCGAGCCGCTGGTCCTGGAGGACGCGGACGGCACGCGGCTGTCGCTGCGCGTCCTGGCGGGCCCGGAAGGCAACACGGACATGTTGGTCGTCGAGCCGGGGTCCAGCGGGCTCAGCGTGGCCGCGCTGCAGGGCCTCGGCCTGACCCGCCGCGAGGCCGAGGCCCTGCGCTGGATCGCGCTCGGACGTCGCGGGCCGCAGGCGGCGCAGCTGATGGGCGTCTCGCCGCGCACGGTCGAGACGCACCTGCAGAACGCCTACGCCAAGCTCGACGTCCACACCGCCGCCGACGCGGCCGCGACCGCCTGGGCGGCGGTCGGCGTGCGCCTGCCGCAGCTGTCCGACGGCGGCGCCGCCTGAGCGCGGGCGCGGGCGCGGATCAGTAGTCCACGCGGTCGGGCTTGGCCCGCCACGCGGAGAACGGCGCCGCGGGGTCGGCGACCGGGGCGCTGGTGACGGCCATCGGCCACCGGTCGCGCGGCGTCGCGAACAGCTCGTAGAACGCCAGGTCGTCGAAGCCGCCGCGCGCCGCGTCGTGGCGGTCGGCCGCGTAGACGACGCGGTCCACGCGCGCCCACAGCGCGGCGGCCAGGCAGAGCGGGCACGGCTCGCAGGAGGTCACCAGCACGCAGCCGTCGAGCCGGAAGTCGCCGACCGCGCGGCAGGCGGCCCGGATCGCGACGACCTCGGCGTGGGCGGTCGGGTCGTTGGTCGTGGTCACCTGGTTGACGCCGGTCGCCACCACCGCGCCGTCGCGCACGATCAGCGCGCCGAACGGCCCGCCGCCCGCGGCGACGTTCTCGACGGCCAGCGCGACGGCCTCGTCCAGCCACCGGGCGTCCCGCTGGGCGTCGTCGTCGGCGGCGGCGTCGGCGTCGGTCATCTCCCCCGCAACGTAGCGCGCCCGCCGCCCCCGGGCGCCCGCACCCGTCCCGGTGCCGTGCGGGCACCATTGCCGCCGCCGGACCCGGCGGGGAGCCTGCGACCATGATCCTCGCCGCCGACTACCCCTTCCTGGACATCGTGGGAACGATGTTGGTGTTCTTCCTCTGGGTGATGTGGTTCTGGTGCCTCATCATCGTCCTGACCGACGTCTTCGGCCGGAGCGACATCGGCGGCTGGAGCAAGGCCACGTGGACGCTGTTCCTGCTCATCATCCCGGTGGTCGGCATGTTGGTGTACCTGATCGCGCACGGCAAGGACATGGCCGAGCGCCGCGCCAACGACGCCGTCCGCGCCCAGGCGCAGATCGACGACCACATCCGCACCGTGGCCGCGAGCGACGGCGGCGGCGCGCCCCAGACGCCGACCGGCGAGATCGCGCGCGCCAAGCAGCTGCTGGACACCGGGGCGATCGACGCCGGCGAGTTCGAGCAGCTCAAGCGCCGGGCGCTCGGGGCGGCGGTCTGACGTGGCGACCCGCCCCTGACGCCCCGGTCCCGGCCCGCCCTCGCGATCACCATGATGCTCGAGGACTACGCGCTCCTCGGCGACCTGGAGTCGGCGGCGCTGGTCAGCCGCGCCGGGGCGATCGACTGGCTGTGCGTCCCGCGCTTCGACTCCCCCGCCGCGCTGACCGCGCTGCTGGGCGACGAGGACCACGGCGCCTGGGAGGTCGCGCCGGCGACGACGGTCCACGAGATCTCCCGCCGCTACCGGCCGGGCACGCTCGTGCTCGACACGCGGTTCGACACGCCGCACGGCTCGGTCGTCGTCACGGACTTCATGCCGATCCGCGGCGACGGGCCGCCGCGCCTGATCCGGATCGTCGAGGGCATCAAGGGCCGCGTCCCGATGCGGATGCGCCTGCGCGTGCGCCCCGACTACGGCGCGGTCAAGCCGTGGCTGGAGCCGATCCCCGACGGCGTCATCGCGATCTCCGGGCCCGACGCGTTCCGGCTCAGCACGCCGCTGTCCCTGACGACGCAGGACGCGACGGCCACCGCCGAGTTCGCGGTCGGCCCCGGCCTGCGCCGGCACCTGTCGCTGCACTGGTGGCCGTCGCACGAGCGCTCGCCGCTGGTCGAGGACGCCGACTCGGCGATGGCGCGCACGATCGCCTGGTGGCAGCGGTGGTCGGGCCGCTGCGCCTACGACGGCGAGTACGCCGACGCGGTCAAGGCCTCGCTGATCGCGATCAAGGCCATGACCTCGGCGACGACCGGCGCGCTGATCGCGGCCCCCACGACGTCGCTGCCCGAGGAGCTGGGCGGCGTGCGCAACTGGGACTACCGCTACTGCTGGCTGCGCGACGCCGCGCTCACCCTCCAGGTGCTGCTGACCGGCGGCTACGACGAGGAGGCGCTGGCCTTCCGCGGCTTCCTGGAGCGCGTCGCGACCGGCGATCCCGCCGACATCCAGATCATGTACGGCGTCGGCGGCGAGCGGCGCCTGACCGAGCACGAGCTGCGCCACCTGCCCGGCTACGAGGCCTCGCGGCCGGTGCGCGTCGGCAACGCGGCCTCCGAGCAGTTCCAGCTCGACGTCTACGGCGAGCTCATCTCGGTCGCCTCGATCGTCGCCGCGCGCCTCGGTCGCGTGGAGGCGCGCTCGTGGTCGCGCTGGCGCGCGGTCGTCGAGCACGTCGAGGCCGTCTGGCGCACGCCCGACGACGGCATCTGGGAGACGCGCGACGGCCCCCAGCACTACACCTACTCCAAGGTCATGGCCTGGGTGGTGCTCGACCGCGCGCTGCGGATCGCCGAGCGCTTCGGCCTCGACGCGCCGACCGAGCGCTGGAGCGCCGTGCGCGACGAGATCCACGCCGAGGTCTGCGAGCACGGCTACGACGCCGAGCGCCACACGTTCACGCAGACCTACAACATGCCCGCGCTGGACGCCGCCACGCTGGCGATCCCGCTCGTCGGCTTCCTGCCCGCCGACGACGCGCGCGTCACCGGCACGATCGACGCGATCCGCGACGAGCTCGGCCGCGACGGCCTCGTCGCGCGCTGCTCGACCGCCGACGGCGGCCCGCCCGGCGACGTGGGCCGGCTCCTGGCCTGCTCGTTCTGGCTGGTCAGCGCGCTGGCGGTCAACGGCCGCCCGGACGAGGCGCGGGCGCTGTTCGAGCGCCTGCTGGACCTGCGCAACGACGTCGGGCTGCTCGCCGAGGAGTACGACCTGCCCCACCAGCGGCAGCTCGGCAACTTCCCGCAGGCCTTCAGCCACCTGGCGCTGATCCAGGCCGCGACGGCGATCACCGACGCGACGAGCCCGCGCTCCCGGGAGAGCCACGGGCTCACCACCGCCACGAGGACGGGCGTGGACGCTAGACCGCGTTGAGGATCTTGGCCTTCTGGACGGCGAACTCCTCGTCGGTCAGCACGCCCTGCTCGCGCAGCGCGCCGAGCTGCTTGAGCTGCTCGATCGGGTCGACGGCGGGCGCGGCGGGCGCGGGCGGCGGCGGCGCATAGCCCGGCTCGGGCTCCTGGTCGTAGTAGGGCGCGGGCATGCTGCCCTGCTCGGTCCAGCGGTTGGCCTGGCGGCGCGACACGCGGTTGCTGACCGCGGTGGCGGTGCCCGCCACGACGGCGGTGCGGGCCATCCCGCGCAGCAGTCCTGGCATCGTGCTCTCCTCCTAGATGGGGTCGGCGGCCTCGAGCGCGTCGAGGGCCGCGATGATGGCCTGGATCTCGATCCGCCCGTCGGCCAGCAGCAGGCCGCCCGAGCGCCGCAGCGCGACCGCCAACGGCGCCGCCCAGCGGTTCTCATACAACAAGATGGCGGCGGAGTCGCCCGGGTCCAGCGCCGCGGCCGCCTCCTCCACGTCGGCGTGGTCGATCAGGCCCGTCGACGCGCCGGCGAAGATCGCGAACGGGCTGTCGGGACCGAGGTGCTCGAGGTCCAGCGCGGTGACCGCGCCGCGGTCGTCCTTGGCCACGAACGCGATGTCGAGCACGCGGATGATCCCGCGGTCGGCCAGGTCGACGATCATCGGCGCCAGCTCCGCGCCGTCCGGTCGCTTGCCCGGCCACCCGATCACGATCCAGTCGACGGGGCCCATCTCCTCCAGCGTTTCGAGTGCTTGTTCGTCGCTCATCGGTCCTCCTCTCGGTGGGGCGGATGGCCGGGATCGCCGGCCACGCGCGGTCATGGGCGCGACGCTAGGTGGGCGCGGGCGACGCGACATCGCCCGCTTCGGGGGATGCCCGGCGACCGGCGCGCACCGGCACGGCCGGCGTGCGGGCGCCCTTGCCGGGGCCGCGCGCCGCGGCGACCCTCGGGCGATGAGCACCGTCGTCGACCTGAGGGGGCGGCACCTGCTGACCCTCGACGACTACACGGCGGCGGAGATCGTGCACCTGATCGACCTCGCCGCCGAGCTGAAGGCCGCCCGGCGCGACGGCCGCGAGGTGCCGCGGCTGGAGGGCAGGGAGATCGCGTTCGTCTTCGAGCAGGACGCCCCGCACGCGCGCTGCGCGCTGGAGGTCGCCGCCCGCGACCAGGGCGCGCACGTCACGCTCCTCGGGCCGGGCGGCGCGCGCCTCGGCCGCGACGAGTCCGTCAAGGACACCGCGCGCGTGCTCGGGCGCCTGTACGACGCGATCGAGTACCGCGGCTTCGCCGAGGCGATCGCCGACGAGCTGGCGCGCTGGGCGGGCGTGCCGGTCTACAACGGGCTGACCGGCGAGTGGCATCCGGCGCAGGTCCTCGCCGACTTCCTGACCCTGCGCGAGCACGTGCGCAAGCCGTGGTCGGAGATCGCGCTCTGCTACCTCGGCGACGCCCGCTTCACGATCGCCGACACCTACGTCGCGGGCGCGGGCAAGCTCGCGATGGACATCCGGATCGCGGCGCCCGAGAGCCTCTGGCCGTCGCCCGCGGTCCTCGACCGCGCCCGGGCCCACGCGGCGCAGGGCGGCGGCACGGTGCTCATCACCGAGGACGTCGAGGAGGCGGTCGCGGGCTGCGACGCGCTGATCGCCGACGCGTGGGTGGCGCCGGGCGAGCTCCCGGAGGTGTGGGCCGAGCGCATCGCGCTCCTGCGCCCCTACCAGGTCAACGCGGACGTGATGGCGCTGACCGGCAACCCCGACGTCAAGTTCCTGCACGGCCTGCCCGCGTCCCACAACACCGACACGGCGCGCGGCCAGGAGATCCTGGACGCGCACGGCGTCGAGGCGCTGGAGGTCACCGAGGAGGTCTTCGAGTCGCCCGCGTCGGTCGTCTTCGACGCGGCCGAGAACCGGATGCACGCGATCAAGGCGGTCCTCGTCGCCACGCTCGGGGCCTGAACGGCGTCGCCGGCCCGCTCGGCGCCGGGCGCGGGCCGCCGGTGCCTAGACACCAAGAAGGTGTCCGTGCGAGTCCTTTAAGATCGGGAGGCACAACCACGAAGGGTTGCTGCACATTCGAGAGGGAGTGTCGGACCCATGCACGCCGCACCGCTCGCACGCACCGTCCCCGCCCGCGAGATGCTCTCGCGCCCCGCGCTCTACGTGCTGCTCACGACCGCCGCGGTCACGCTGACCGTCGCCGCCGGGACGCTCGGCGCCGAAGCCCGCGGGACCGGCCATCCGGGAACCACCGCGCTGCTGAGCGCGATGATCGCCGGCGTGCCGCTGGCCGCCGGGCTATACGGCTGCTACACGCGGCAGTTCCCGGCGTTCGCGCGCCTGCTGCTGATCGTCGGGGCCGTCGCGGCGCTGACCGCGCTGGCCGAGTCCGACGACGATCTCGCCTACACCGTGGGCCGCCTGGCCGCCTACGGCCTCGAGGTGCTGCTGGTCGTGGCGCTGCTGGCGTTCCCCAGGGGCGCGCCGCGCGGCCGCGGCGACCGGGCCCTGGTCGGCGCCATGGGCGCCGCCGCCGGCCTGCTCGCGCTGACCGCCATGGTCTCGGACACGTTCCGCCTCCCGAGCCCGTACACGAGCTGCACCGCCCACTGCCCGGACAGCGGGATCTCGGTCGCGGCGCTGCCCGCCCCGGTCGTCGACGCGCTCTTCGCGCTCGGCGGCGCGATCGCCTTCGCCGTGCTCGTGCTGGTCGTCGTGCGCCTGGAGCGGCGGGTCGTGGACGCGCCCGCGCCGCTGGGCGCGGTCCTGCGCCCGGTGCTGTTCGCGGGCATGCTCCGCACGACGCTCGTCGGCTGGGCGATCGTCGGCCGGACGCTGGACCCCGGCGCGTCGGCGACCGCGCTCGCGACCACGCTCGTCGCCTGGTCCACGCCGCTGCTGGGGATCGCGTTCCTCGTCGGCCTGGTCCAGCTGCGCCTCGGCGACGAGCGGGCGCTGGTGGTCCTCGCGCGGCGCGTCGGCATCGCCACCAGCCCCGCGCTGGTCCAGCGCGCGTTCGCCGAGGCGTTCGGCGACCGCGGGATGCGGCTGCTGCTGGCCGACGAGCACGCCGCGCGCCACGACCCGTCGCGCCTGGTGCGCGAGCTGCGCGACGGGGAGAACCGCGTCCTCGGCGCGCTGTCCTGCGACCCCACGCTGGCCGAGCGGCCCGACCTGCTGGAGGCGGCGAGCGCGCTCGGCACCGTCGCGCTGGAGAACCTGCGCCTGGCGCGCGCGGCCGACGTCGCGGCGGGCGAGGTCGCCCGGTCGCGCCTGCGGATCGCGGCGACCGCCGAGCGCGAGCGCAGGCGGATCGAGCGCGACCTGCACGACGGCGCCCAGCAGCGGCTGGTCGCGCTGCGCATCGAGCTCGGGCTCGTCGAGGAGCTGGTCGCGCGCGGCCACGCGCGCAACAGCATCGAGCGCCTGCACGAGCTGGAGGCGTCGGTCGAGGCCGCGCTGGAGGAGCTGCGCACGCTCGCCCACGGCGTCTGCCCGCCGCTGCTGGCCGACCGCGGGCTGGCCGAGGCGCTGAAGGCCGCGAGCGTGCGCTGCCCCGTGCCGGCGCGCGTCAGCGCCGAGCGCGTCGCGCGCTACCCGTCGGAGGTCGAGAGCGCGATCTACTTCTGCGTCCTGGAGGCGCTGCAGAACGTCGCCAAGCACGCGCGCGGCGCGCGCCGGGTGCTGGTCACGCTGCGCGACGACGACCACGGCCGGCTGACGTTCTCGGTGCGCGACGACGGCGCGGGCGCGCGCGACGACCGCCTCGGCGCGGGCGCCGGGCTGGCGAACATGCGCGATCGCGTGGAGGCCGTCGGCGGCGAGCTGCGGATCACGATGACCCGCGGCGCGGGCGCCGAGGTCCGCGGCAGCGTCCCGGCGCGGGCGCTCGACGGCTCGGGAGGCTAGACGCGGCCGTGCAGGTGCCAGAGCCCGCGCAGGCGCCCGGGCGACAGCTCCTGCTTGCGGACGTGCGCCGCCGCGCCCGCCGACGCCATCGAGGCGGGCAGGTCGGCCAGGCGCTCCAGCGAGATCAGCACGACGACCGTGCCCGGCGCCACGGCGGGCAGCCGCCGCGCGGTCTCGATGCCGTCCAGGCCGGGCATCCGGACGTCCAGGAGCACCAGGTCGGGGCGCAGCTCGGAGGCCAGCGCCAGGGCCTCCTCGCCCGAGGACGCCTCGGCGACCAGCTCGAAGCCGTCGGTGGACTGGACGAGCTGGCGGGCGACCCTCCGGAAGACCGGCTGGTCGTCGACCGCGAGCACCTTCACCACCGACACGCGCTCACCGTCCCGCCGACGGGCGCGGCGGGCAAGGGCATGCGCGCCTCTCCACGCGCGTGCGCGCACCCCGTTTGACAACGGGTCCGCGCAGGAACATATTCGTCCCCATGACCGCCCATGCGCCGAACGGGGATGCGGGCGCGGGAGCACGGATCTTGCGGGTCGTCGCCGCCGACGACAGCTTCCTCGTGCGCGAGGCGCTGTCGCACGTGCTCGAGGGCGCCGAGCGGATCGACCTCGTGGAGATCTGCCCGGACGCCGACACGCTGCTGGCCGCCATCGACCAGGCGCGCCCCGACGTCGTCGTCACCGACATCCGGATGCCGCCGACGCTGACCGACGAGGGCCTGCGGATCGCCGCGCGGCTGCGGGAGACGCACCCCGAGATCGGGGTCGTGCTGCTCAGCCAGTTCGCCGAGCCGCGCTACAGCTTGGCGCTGCTGGACCAGGGCTCCGACGGCCGCGCGTACCTGCTCAAGGAGCGGATCCAGTACCGCGGGCAGCTGGTGTCGGCGATCGAGTCGGTCGCCGAGGGCGGCTCGGTCATGGACGCCAAGCTCGTCGAGGGCCTGGTCGCCACGCGCCGCCGGGCCGAGCGCTCGCCGCTCAACGAGCTGACGCCGCGCGAGCTGGAGATCCTGACGTTCATCGCCCGCGGCCACAGCAACCAGGCGATCGCCGACGAGCTCGTGCTGACCAAGCGCGCCGTCGAGAAGCACATCAACGCGATCTTCCTGAAGCTCGGGTTGACCGACCAGTCGGACGTGGCGCGGCGCGTGAAGGCCGCGCTGCTGTACCTGTCCGAGCACGACGGGGACGGCGACGGCGGCGGCTGACGCGTCAGATGACCCCGCCCCGCCGCGGATGGCCGTGGGCGACCAACCCGTACAGGATGAGGATGTCGACGCCGAACAGCGCGAGCGACAGGAACGGGTAGCCGGGGATCGCCAGCAGCTGGGCGATCGCGTTGGCCCCCGCCGCCAGGATGCCGATCCAGCGGCCGTACTGGTTGCCGGCGAAGAGGCCGATCGCGCCGGTGACCTGGATCGCGCCGATGACCAGCACGACCCAGCCCCACGTGTTGAGGTCGCTGATGACGTACTGGGCGTTGTTGACGTAGAAGTTGGCGCTGTCGATCGCCGCCCATCCGTAGATGAAGTTCAGGATGCCGCCGATCAGGAGCATGATCGCGGCGAACCCCCACCAGGCGGCGCCGCTGTCGTCCTCGAAGCGCTGGGTTCCGCGAGGCGGCCCCGACACGGGGTCGGCGGGCGGCGGATAGGTCGGGCTGGACATCGGGTGCGTCCTCCTCGTGGTCGGTGGGTGGTGGGTCGGGGTCAGGTCGGGCCGGCGTCCACCAGGCCGAAGGCGGTCGCGCGGGCGACGGCCTCCGAGCGCGACGTGACGCCGAGCTTGCGGTAGACGGCGTGGGCCTGGGACTTCACGGTGTGGCCCGAGGTCCGGAAGCGCTCGCCGATCTCGCGGTAGCTGAGATGGGTCGGCAGCAGGCGCAGGACGCGCAGCTCGGCGACCGTCAGCGGCTCCGAGATCACCGGCGCGGCGACCGCGACGGCGTGCGCGTCGTGCAGCGCGGTGGCGATCCAGGCGCGCAGGCCGTCGGCGCCGGCGACGTGTCCGGCGGCGCGGTCGGCGCGGGCGAGCCGCTCGCGGGCCCCGGCGATCGCGCCGAAGCGCAGCCGCGCCCGTCCGGCCGCGAGGTCGGTCTGGGCGGCGTACCAGGCCGGCGGGCGGGCGCCGTCCAGCAGGCGCTCGGCGCTCGCGACGTCCTCGGCGGCCGCCGCGTAGCGGCCGTCCAACGCGCGCACGAGCCCGGCGACGGCGAACGTGAGCGCCGTCGCGGGCAGCTCCTGCAGGCCCTCGGCGACGACGCGGGCGCGGGCGCGCTCGGCGATCTCCCGGGCGGCGGCGCGATCGCCGGCCTCCGGGCGGCCGTCGCCCAGCAGCGTGAGCAGCGCCAGCTCGGCCTCGCACAGCGCAGCCAGCCCGGGCGCGGCGACCGCGCAGGCGCGGCGGCCGTCGTCCAGGGCGACCGCGCCGGGCGCGGCGGCGCCGGCGAGGAGCGCGCCGGAGCCCTCGGCCAGGCGCCCGAGCCCGTGCAGCGCCTGGCAGCGCGGCACGGCGGTTGATGCCCGGGCGCCCTGAGCGCGCAACGCGGACGAGTCGTCGACGACGAGCGCGCCGAGCGTGGCCCGGCCCGCGGCGGCTGAGGGCGACAGCGGGCCGGTCACGCGGCCGAGGTGGTGGTCGAGCCGTTCGGCGTCGAGGTCGGTGAAGGCGACGATCGCGTGGGCGAGCGCCAGCGTGGGCGCCTCGGCCTCGGCGTGCGCGGGGATGCGCTCCAGCCGCCGGCGCAGCCGCGTGGCGCGGGCGCTCCAGGCGTCGCCCTGGGCCGCGTCCCACAGCAGCGTGCCCGCCTGCCGCAGGTCGCCCGCGGCGAGCGCGTGGCGGACGGCGCCGTCGACGTCGTCGTGCTCGGCGTGCCAGGCGCCGGCGCGCCGGTGCAGCTCGCGCTCGGCGCCGGGCTCGGCGGCGCGCAGCTCGGCGAGCAGGACGTCGCGGACCAGCGGATGGCAGCGCACGCCGCCGTTGCCGCGCTTGAGCGGCACCGCGGCGAGGTCGGCGGCCAGCGTGCGGGCCTCGGGCGCGCGCAGGACGGCGGCGCAGCCGTCGGGGTCCAGCGCGTCGAGGACGGCCGCGCGGCGCAGCAGCCGACGGCGGCGCGCCGGGAGCTCGTCGAGGATCTCGCGGCGGACGAGGTCGGCGACGCCGTCGTCCTCGCCGCCGAACGCGCGGGCGGCCAGGCCGGGCGACGAGGCGGCGTCGAGCGCCTGCGCGGCCAGCGAGACCGCCGCGGGCCATCCGTCGATCGCGGCGACGAGCGCGTCGGCGGTCTCGGCCGGGAGGCGGACGCCCGCGGCGTCCAGCGCGGCCCGCGTCTCGCCGCGGGTCATCGCCAGCTCGGAGGCGTCGAGCGTCAGCAGCCGGCGCTGTGCGCGCAGCCGGCCGTGGGCGAGACCCGCGGCGTCGCGGGTCGCCACCGCCAGCAGGCAGCCGGGCGGGAGCCGCGCGGCGATCGCCGCGAGGTCCTCCACGCCGGCGGCCGCCGGCGGTCGGTGGTCGGCGACCAGCACGCGCTCGGGCGCGCCGTCGTCGCGCCGCACCGCACGCGTCACCTCGGTGGCCAGGCGCGTCCCCGCACGCAGCCAGGTGAACGGCCGGGCATCCTCGGCCTCCCACTGGCGCAGCAGGACGGTCTTGCCGTAGCCCGCGGGCGCGGCGAGCAGCACGACCGGCACGTCGCGCGCGCGCTCCAGCCGGCCGACGAGCCGCCCGCGCGCCACCAGGCCCTCCCGGGCCGGGGTCGCGGAGGGCCCAGGAGGGGCCGGCAGGTGGTGGGCGAGACGCGCGAGGGTCATCGTGTGGGTCGTCCGTCCCACCGACGATCCCGCCCGGCGGCCGGGGCGGGCAAGGGCGCGCACCGGTCGGTCCGACGCAGGCGCGCACCAACGGTCAGCCGGCGAGGAGCTCGAGCGCACGGCGCGTCTTGGTCGCCTGCTCGCCGCTGGTGTCGATGCCGCGGCCCGCGAGGTAGGCGCGCAGGCGGGCGGCGAGGTCGAAGGCCTCGCGCGGCGGGCTCTTGGCCGACAGCTCGATGATCCGCGACTCGTCGGGATACAGCCACAGCTCGGCGACGAGCTTGCGCTCGACGATCCGTGGGACCGAGCGGAGCTTGAGCACGAAGATCGGGCCGAGGACCTTGAGGTCGTCGAGCGTGACGCCGTCGGGCGCGTAGCGCTCGAACAGCGCGCGCTGGGGCTTGGTGAACAGCTTGCGCGGCGACTTGGCGTCGCGCACGACCGTCCGGACGTCGGCGGCGGCCTGCGCCTTCAGCGAGCCCGAGCAGACGAACCCGCCGGGCATCGCGTCGACCTCGATCCCGAAGCCCTCGGTCCGGCGCAGCTTCGACGAGACCTTGGCCGGGTCGACCGGCCGCAGCTTGACGACGGTGTCGTCGGGGCGGCCCGCGACGCGCCGCGCGCGGACCACCACCCCGCTCCGGTCGAGGCGCAGGTCGGGCGTCTCGAAGAAGAAGACCTGGCGGATCTGCGCGTCGAGCGGGTCGAGGTCGAGCGCGGCGAGCGCGTCGCGCAGGTGCTCGGGCGGGATCGTGACCTTCAGCTCGGCGCTGTCGGCCAGCTGAAGCAGCGGCAGCAGCTCGCCGAGCTGCTGGTCGGTGAGCGCGGGACGGTGCGCGGGCGGAGCGGTCGTGGGGGCGCTGGTGCTCATGGTGGAACCTCCGATCGCGCCGATGTTCCGCGCCCCATGGGTGAGCGGCCATCATCCGGTTCGGGTGAGGCGGGCGTCAGCCGCGATCGGCGGCGGCGTGGCCGCCGGCGCGCTCTGGGCGCGCGCGTGGGCCGGCCGAACGGCTGACGGCCGCGCGGTTTCGAGCTACCGTCGGCACGTGGAGACCCGGCGGGCCGGAGCGTGGGCGAGGCCGTGATGTGAGCGAGCGCGCGCACGCCCACGAGCACGACCATGGCCACCATCATGGTCACGGCCACAGCCACGGGCTCGTGGATCCGTCGATCGCGCGCTCGCGCGAGGGCGTGCGCGTCGTCGTGGCGTCCTTGGCGCTGCTCGGCGCCACGGCGGCCGCGCAGGCGGCGATCTACGTCGCGACCGACTCGGTCGCGCTGCTGGCCGACCTGATCCACAACGTCGGCGACGCGCTGACCGCGATCCCGCTCGGCGCCGCGTTCCTGCTGCGCTCCGACCGCGCCGAGCGCTGGGCCGGGCTGGTCGTGGTCGCCGCGATCTTCGCCAGCGCGCTCGTCGCCGGGATCGTCGCGCTGGACCGCATCGTCCACCCGCTGGCCCCCGAGCACCTGCTCGCGCTGGGCCTGGCGGGCGGCGTCGGCGTCCTGGGCAACGGCGCCGCCGCGCGCGTCCGCCTGGCCGGCGGCGCGCGCCTGGACAGCGCCGCGCTGATCGCCGACGGCCGGCACGCCCGCGCCGACGCCGTCGTGTCGGTCGGCGTCGTGGCCAGCGCGGTCGCCGTCGCGCTGGGCGCGCCGATCGCCGACCCGATCATCGGCCTGGCGATCGCCGCGCTGATCCTGCGCATCACCTGGCAGAGCCTGCTCACGGTCCGCCACGACGACCGCGGCCGCCGCTGAGGCGGCCGGGCCCGTGGGCCTCCGCCGCCCGGCCCGCGCGGCGCCTCAGTAGCCGAGCGTCTTGTGCGACACCTTCTCGCAGTGCCGGATCACGTAGTGCTTCTGCGCGCGGCGGCTGATGTAGAGCGTGTCGCGGCCGGGGCCGCAGTCGATGACGCCACGGCCGTAGTGGGCCTTGATGTAGTCGTTGCCGGGGCCGGCGTCGATGATGTTGGTGCCGTGGCCGGCGTAGATGAAGTCGTTGCCCGCGCCGCCGAAGATGGTGTCCTTCTGCGTCGAGGGCTGGCCGGAGGGCTTGTAGTCGGCCCAGATGACGTCGCCCTGTTGGCCAGCGTAGATGGTGTCGTTGCCGTGGCCGCCGAGCAGCTCGTTGTGGCCGCGGTGCGCGACCGTCCCGGTCCGCGAGGCGCAGGAGCGGTTCTTGTGGAGGCCGTCGCACGAGTAGGACGGATCGGTCCCGGCGAACAGGTCGCGGCCGGGACGGGCGTCGATCGGCCGGCTCTGGTCCCGCTTGTTCATGATCAGCACGCCGGTGAACTTCGGCCAGCCCTCGTGGCTGGTGTTGGCCGTGGCGGTCGCGCCGCCGAAGGCGGTCGCCGCCAGCGCGGCGGTCAGGGGGATGGCGAGTCTGCGCATGGCGGGCAGGGTGCCCAGGCGCCGCGGCGTCCCATGCGGCGGGCGTCAGCGTCTCGACGGTCAGCTCCGCCGATCGGTGGAGGTCGGACGGGCGGCCCGTTCGGAGCCTGACGTCGCCCTCGTCCGATCGGCCCCCACCGGTCGGTCGAGGCCCGCGCCGCGCGACCGACGGCGAGCGTGGTCTCGACGCCGACCAGGCCGGGCGCGGCTTGCACAGGTTGTCCCCCCATCAACCGTGCAAAGTCCTCCAACTCGCGAGCTGCCCTTGCCCAGGAGGAAGAACCGGAAACAGGATCGACGATCTGCCGCGGGAGGGCGGAGATGATGAACTTGCTGCAGGGATGGCGCGGCCCACTGTCGGGCCTCGCATCGGTGGCCTGTGTCACGACGGTGGCGGCGCTGCCGGCCGTGGCCGGCGGCGCGAGCGTCGCGCACGCCGCCGCCGGGCTCACGCGGGCGGCGGCCGCCTGCCCCGGCGCCGAGACCCCGATCGGCTCCACGACGCTCGCCGCGAGCCGGGCCGCGCTGTCGTGCCTGATCGGCGCGGTGCGCGCCGAGCGCGGGCTCGGGCCGGTGCGCGCCGACGACCGCCTCGCGGCCGCCGCGCGGTCCCACGCCGCCGACATGGTCCGCCGCGGCTACTTCGCCCACCGCTCGCCGGACGGGTCCAAGGTCGGCGACCGCCTCGCCCACGCGGGCTGGACGCCGTCGCGCGGCTCCTGGTGGGCCGGCGAGATCCTCGTCGCCGGCAGCGGCGCGGCGGGCACACCGCGGCGCCTGGTCGCCGCGTGGCTGATGAGCCCTCACCATCGCTCGGTCCTGCTCAGCGCGCGGCCGAACGCGATCGGCCTCGGCGCCGTGCGCAACACCCCCGACCGCGAGCACGCCAACACCGGCATCACCGTCGACGCCGTGTTCGCCCGCCACTGCGCCGGCGGCCCCGGCGCGACCGGCACCGACCCGCTCTCCGGCTACCGGACGCGCTCCCACCAGGACCGAGAGCCCGACCTGTGCGCCGCCTGACCCTCGTCCTCCGCTCGCGCTGGAGAACGTCGTCATCGCCGCGCACGCCGCCTACTCCTCGGTCTACGACGGGTCGCCGGGCGCGGGCCCGAGGCCCCGCCCGCCCGGTCCGTCGGAGCCGACGTCGTACTCCTCCAGCGGCACCAGGCCCCGCGACCAGCCCTCCAGGATCGGGGTGACGACGCGCCACGCCTCCTCGGCCTCGTCGCCGCGGATCGACAGCGCGCTGTTCGCGATCAGCACGTCGAGCAGGATCCGGCCGTAGGCGGGCAGCTCCGGCGGCTCCATCTCGGCGCCGAGCCGCAGCGGCACGAGGCTCATCGCGGGGCCGATGCCCATCAGCTCGAGGCTGAGGCCCTCCGGCTCCAGCCCGAAGCGCAGCGTGTTGGGAGCGGACGCGAACGGGTGGCGCGGCACGGGCCGGAAGCGCACCACCACCTCCATGCGATCCCGGCCCAGCGCCTTGCCCGTGCGCAGCCGGAAGCGCGTGCCCGACCAGCGCCGGCTGTCGAGCTCCAGCACCACCTCGGCGAACGTCTCGGTCCCGCGCTCCGGCGCGACCCCCTCCTCGCCGGCGTAGCCGCGGTAGCGGCCGCGACGCGTGCGCGCGACGACCTGCTCGTCGCCCATCGGGCGCACCGACCGCAGGACGTCGACCTTGCGATCGCGCAGGTCGCGCTCGGACAGGCTGTTCGGCGGCTCCATGGCCACCAGGCAGAGCAGTTGTAGGAGATGGTTCTGGACCATGTCCTTGAGCGCGCCGACGTGGTCGTAGTAGCCGGCCCGCCCCTCCAGCGCGAGCGACTCGTCCCAGACGACCTCGACCTCCTCGATGTGCGCGCTGTTGAAGATCGGCTCCAGCACCCGGTTGGCCAGGCGCGTCCCGAGCACGTTCTGCACGGTGGTCATCGCGAGGAAGTGGTCGACGCGGAACACGTGGCGCTCGTCGACCAGCGCGGCGAGCAGGCGGTTGAGCGCCATCGCGCTCTCCAGGTCCTCGCCGAACGGCTTCTCCAAGACGACCTGGCTGCCGTCCGGGATCCCGGTTTGGTGCAGCGCGGTGACCGCGATCGGGAAGACGGCCGGGGGCAGCGCCAGGTAGGCCGCGACGGGACCGTCGCCCGCGATGCACGCCGCCACGCTCGCCGGGTCGGCGAGGTCGAGCCGCTCGTAGCGCGCCGCGCGCACCACCGCCTCCTTGGCCGCGGCGTCCAGGTCGCCGTCGGCGCGCGCCAGCCGGCCCTCGGCCCAGCTCCGGTAGCGATCGTCGTCGAGGTCCTCACGGGCGGCGCCCACGACCTCGAAGCGCTCGGGCAGATGCCCGCGGGCCGCCAGCGCGGCCAGCCCCGGCAGCAGGTAGCGGCCCATCAGGTCGCCGGTCCCGCCGAAGACGACGAGCCGCTCGATCATGGTCCGCCGCCGCTCGCGCGCGCCAGCGTGACGCCGGCGGCGATCACGCCGATGTGGCTGAACGCCTGCGGGAAGTTGCCGCAGAACGCGCCGGTCGTGGGGTCGATCTGCTCGGGCAGCAGCCCGAGGGCGCTCGCCCGCGCGCACAGCGAGGCGTAGAGCTCCGAGGCGGCGTCGTGCCGGCCCTGGCGCGCGAGGGTCTCGACCAGCCAGAAGCTGCACAGCAGGAACGCGCCCTCGTCGCCGGCGATCCCGTCCGGGGAGTCCTCGTGCCGGTAGCGGTACAGCAGCCCGTCGCCGGCCGCCAGCCGGTCGGCCACCGCGTCGGTGGTCGCCACCATGCGTGGGTGGTCGGCGGGCACGACGCGGCGCAGCGGCAGCGCCAGCAGGCTCGCGTCGAGGCTGCCGCCACCGTCGAGGTGCTCGCTCAGCGTCCGGGCGTCCTCGTCCCAGGAGCCTTCGAGCACGGTCGCGCGCAGGTCGGTGGCGGCGGTCCGCCACCGCCAGGCCGCGCCCGGCAGGTCGAGCCGCTCGGCGAGGCGGGCGGCGCGGTCCAGCGCGACGTGGCACAGCCCGGCCGAGTAGGTGAACACGCGGCCTTCGCTGCGCACCTCCCAGATCCCCTGGTCGGGCTGGCGCCAGGCGTCGACGGCCAGGTCGGCCAGCCCGGCCAGCCCGGTCCAGAGGTGGTCGTCCAGCCGCCCTCCGCCCCGCACCCACTGGTACGCGCAGTCGAGCACCTCGCCGTAGACGTCGTGCTGGCGCTGGTCGGCGGCGCCATTGCCCCAGCGCACCGGCGCCGAGCGCCGGTAGCCCTCCAGCTCGCCGTCGACCACCTCGTCGGGCACGGGGCCGCCCGCCACGTCGTACATGATCCGCGGTGCGCTGCCGTGCTCGAACGTGTCGAGGACCCAGCCCAGGAACGCTCCGGCTTCCTCCTCGAACCCGATCCGCCGCAACGCGTACACCGAGAACGAGGCGTCGCGGATCCACGTGTAGCGGTAGTCCCAGTTGCGCACGCCGCCGATCGGCGCCGGCAGCGACGAGGTCGGCGCCGCGATCAGCGCCCCGTTGCTCCAGTGGTCGCACAGCTTGAGCGTGATCGCGGCCCGCCGGACCATGGCGTCCTGGGGTCCCGAGTAGTCGAAGTCCTCCATCCAACCCCGCCACGAGCGGGCGGTCGCGGCCAGCAGCTCCTCCGCGTCGAACCGGTGGTGGCGGTACGCGCCGCCCCAGGACAGCACCACGTCGAGGCGCTGGCCGGCGTGCAGCTCGTGGACGCTGTCCAGGGCGTCGAGCCGGTGGTCGCAGCGCACGTGCAGGTCGAGGTCGGGCCGGCGCCAGGCCTCCACGGAGAGGCCGCCCGCGGCGGGCCGCGCGGTGGCCCCGCCCCGCGGCTCGATCGCGACCCGCAGCCGGACCGAGCCTTCGCGCACGACCGCCGAGCGGATCAGCTCCTGGCGCCCGGCCGGGGCGTCGTCGCTCAGCACCGCGCCCGACCGCAGCGCGAGCGCGTCGGTGACGGCCACCACGCCGGTCGGGGTGCGCAGCTCGGTGACCAGCACGGCGGTGTCGGGCTCGTAGCGCTGCCGGGCCTCGGTCACGTCGTCGGGCGCGACCGTGAAGCGCCCGCCGCCGGCGTGGTCCAGGAGGCCGCAGAACAGCGGCTCGGAGTCGAAGCGCGGAACGCACAGCCAGACGACGTCGCCGTCGAGGCCGGCCAGCGCCGCCGTCGTCCCGTCGCCGATCAGGCCGAGGTCTTCGAGCGGCGGATAGCCGTCGTCTCGGCGTACCCGGCGAAACGGAGGATCCGGGTCAAGCACCGCCGCCCCTCGTCCGGCGGCGGCCCCGGAGCGCGGGCCGCTGGGTGCGGCCGAGCTGGTCGTCGGCGCCTCGCACGGCATCCAGAGTGCTCGCTCGGAGCGAGCGACGCAAGCGGCCCCCGCTCGCCGGCCCTCAGGTCAGCAGCCCGCGACGCATCCCCGCGGCCACGGCGGCCGCGCGCTCGGAGACCTCGAGCTTGGCGTACAGGCTGCGCAGATGGGTCTTGACCGTGGCCTGGCTGAGGTGCAGCTCGGCGGCGATGTCGGCGACCGACAGGCCCTCGGCGATCCGCTCGAGCATCTGCCCCTCGCGCTGGGTCAGCGGCGGCGCGCCGCCGGCCGGTCGTCGCCGAGCGCGGCGCGGCTCGGCCGGACGTTGGTCACGCTTCGCGGTGTCAACGGCTGCGCACCTGTCCCCCGCGGAGCGTGTGCGTCATGACCGAGCTGACCGAGCAGTGTGCTTGCACACACTGCTGAGGATCAGTACGGTGGCGCACCGCCGCATCGCCAATTTGCGGCCCTGCACGCTGAGCGCTCCTCGGCGGTCCCTGCGACGTGGAGAGGTCCAAGTTGTCCATCCGTGCCCTGTCGGCTGCTGTCCTGATGCTTTGCGTGTTGCTCTGCACCTCGAGTGCCAGTGGGGCGGATGCCCACCGGGCTGCACGTCTCGGTTCGGGTGGCTCGTTGACGCGGCTGCCCGATGCGCCGATCCTTCCGCAGGCGGCCGCGCCGTTCGGTGGGTCTTCTGCGCCGGTCCCGCAGAGGCGTGTCAAGACGCGCGCGCTGAAGTTGACCGCCCACTCGGGTCGGCGGTTGGGGCGTGCGTGGCGCAGGGCGCAGGCGCAGCGGCGACGGGCGCTGCGGGCGTTGCGGGCGCCGGCGGCGCGGCGTGCTCGTGTGCGGTCGCGCACGGCGTATCGTCGGCTTGGGGCGCGTGCCGCGTTGCGGGCGATGCAGGCCGCGGCGGCGCAGGTGACGACGCAGCCGGCGTGGCAGCCGCCCAGGCTGCGTGATGGCGAGAAGGTCCTTGCCTACACGAGTTCGACGACGATGTTGGTCGACGAGCCGGGCACGGCGGGCAACCTGGTCGTTGAGTCATCCTGGCCGTTGGTGACCGAGGACGCCCAGGGTGCGTTGGCTCCGACCGACATGACGCTGCAGCCGCTGGCGTCGGGCGGGTGGGCCCCGGTCAACTCTCCGGTCCGAGACGTGATCGGGCAGGATCTCGGCGCGGGCGTCACTCTGGGCGCGGGCGCGGACACGTTGACGATCCGGCCTGGCGGCGCAGGGGACGCGGTCGGGGTTCGGTCGGCCAACAAGGTGTTCTACGCGAACACCGACGCCGACATCGACACGATCGTGGAGCCGACGCCGAGCGGCGTCGGGCTGGACTGGACGCTTCGCTCTCCGTCGGCTTCGGAGCAGACGAGCATGACGTTGGATCTTCCGGTCGGGGTGACGCTGCTGGCGTCGGGCACGACGGTGGACCTGGTGCAGGGCGGGCGGGTGGTCGGCATGGTGTCTCCGCCGATGGCGTGGGACGCCCAGAACACGCAGGTCCCGGTGCGCTATGACGTCTCGGGCTCGACGATCACGGTGACGACCAGCCACCACGGGCGCGACCTCGCCTACCCCGTCAGCGTCGACCCGGTCATCTTGTACAACGGCGGCACCGGCCCCTTGGTCGCGCTGGATCCGGGCTTCTTCCCGGGCCCGACGCAGACGGCCAACTGGGCGTACACGGCACTGCCCGGCTATGAGTCGTACTTCAATGGTGGGTTCACGGGTGGCCGCTTCTTCATCGCGGCGTCGGCGGGTCTCTCGGCGGGCAACGCGGTGTGGATGAACCGGCGGCTGAACGCGTTTGCGACGCGCGTCGACTTCCCCGACGTTCGCTTCAACGCGGCGGCCAACGTCTGCCTGTTCGCCGGCCTGTGGAACTTCAATGCTCCCAACGCAGGCGTGGAGACGGGATATGCGGGCATCCCCAACGGTCCGTCCGCCCCGTACCTGTTCGGCAACTGCGCCGGGCTCAGCGGGGCGACGTACATCACCGCGTGTGTCTCGAGTGTGTGCGATCCGAACGTGGGGACCACCGGCAACTGGTCGGGCGTCAACCTGATCGTGGCGGGGCCGGTGAGCGGGTCGGGCGCCGTCATGAGCTTCACCGGTGCCTATCTGTACTGGAACGACCATGATGCGCCGGCGCTGACCGTGAGCGGGCTGCCAACGGGTTGGACCAGCAACAACCACCCCAGCGCCTACGTGTACCTGCACGACAACGGCCTCGGCATCGGCACCGACGCCTCCGTCAACGACCATCGGGACATCGCGTGGGCCACCATCGACAACGACCCCGCCGTGAGGACAGCGCCGCTCAGCTCGAACCACGCGTTGTGCAGCGGCACGCTGAGCAGCCAATGCTGGGCCGACGGAGACGCGACGCTGGCGTTCAGCACGGTCCCGGACGGGGTGCGCACGGTGCACTTCAGCGGGCAGGACATCCTGGGCCACACCACGACGACAGACAGGACCGTGATGGTCGACACCACCCCGCCGGTCATCACGACGACGGGGCGCTTGGCCGATCTCGGTCGGTCGACATCGGGCTCTGAGCCGTCGCGATCGGTGAGCAAGACGGTGCACCTGACCGCGATCGCCAGTGACGCCAGCGCCAGCGTCGCCACCTCGGGAATGGGCTCGTTCATCCTGACGACCTCGCAGCCAGGATTCCTGACGGTCAAGCAGATGATCCCTGAAGTGCTCGCCGACGGCTCGATGAAGTTCGACTACGACTTCGCGCCCAGCGGTTGGAATCAGGGGCCGGTCACGTTCACCCTCAGTGCCACGGATGCGGCAGGGAACGTCGCGAGCAACAGCTTCACGGTCAACGTCGCACGCGGCGACATCAACACCCTGATCGAGGGCCAGAAGACGGCCAAGCGCCTCGTGTTGCAGGCCGAGGATCTCAAGCCCACCTCGCCGGCCTCGACGGTCGTCTTTCAGTACCGGACCAAGACCACCGCGTGGCAGAACATCCCGGCGGCGAACTTGCAGGCCATGGACGGCAGCGCGATCAGCACCAACTCCTTTGCGGTGTCGGCGAGCACGCATCGCAGCCCGCAGGTGGTCTACAACGTCACCGATCAGCTGCCTACCGCGACGCAGGTCTACGTGCGCGGCTACTTCAGTGCCGCGGCGGGTGACACGACCGACGACGTGTTGACCGGGATCGACACCACCGGACTGGGCACCAGCGACTCGATGCGCGACATCGGCCCGGGCCAGGTGGACGAGCTGACCGGCAACTTCCAGCTGAGCGCGACCGACGTCGACATCGACAGCTTCAAGGAGTCCCTCGGGATCACGCGCACGTACAACTCGCGTAACCCCGGAATCATCGTGAATGCCGTGCAGCCGTTCGGTCCGGGGTGGACGCTGGGCATGCCGGTCGATGATGACGCGAGCATCTACACCAAGGTCATCGACTACAACGCCTCCAGCGACCCTGACCTCGCGTTCCTCGGTGCGGCGGAGGTCGACACCAGCGATGGCAATGCGCTGCCGTTTGAGGAGCATGAGACCGACAACGGCTACTACTCGCTGCCTGAGCTGGACGGCTTGAGCTTGCAGCGTCAGGTCGACGTCAAGGGGAACACGACGTCGTTCACGCTCACCGACCGTGACAGCGGCCAGAAGCTGACCTTCGGCAAGGCTTCGGGCAACCCGGGCGAATGGGCGCTCAGCACGGTGCAGCAGGCCACCAGCGCGGTGGCGACGACGTTCCAGTACTCGCCGGGGACCGATGGTCGGCAGCGGCTGACCGACGTCATCGCGCCGTCGCCGGTGGACTGCACGGGCACGAACCTCTCGACGGCGGCGGGGTGCCGCTCGTTGCACCTGAACTGGAACAGCGGCTGGACGCGCGTGACGAGCATCGACTTCGTCGCGCCCGGCAACGGCTTGACCAACAACAAGGTCTCGGTCGCCGCCTACACCTACAACTCCGACAACCGGCTCAGCTCCGCCTACGACCCACGGCAGGGCGCGGCGCTGGCCACGCAGTACGCCTACGACACGAACGGCCGGCTCTCGACGATCACCCCGCCGGGCGAGAACGCCTGGACGCTGAGCTACACGCAGACCGGCGGCGAGTGGTCGACCGTCGGCCGCCTGGGGAGCGTGTCGCGCTCCCAACCGGTCGGCGCCGCGGGCACGCCGACGACGGCGAAGCAGACGGTCCTCTACGGCGTCTCGGTCAGAGGCTCCGGCGCGCCCTACGACATGAGCGCCGGCGCACTCGCCGGTTGGTCGCAGGTCGATGACATCCCCACCGACGCGACCGCGCTGTTCCGGCCCGACGACGTGCCCGACAGCGCGTCGACCTACGCCAAGGCCACCGTCCACTACCTCGACGCGTTGGGCCGGTTGACCAACGAGGTCCGGCCCGGCGGTGAGACGACCACGACCGAGCATGACGCCGGCGGCAACGTCACGCGGGAGCTGAGCGCGGTCAACCGGGCCACCGCGTTGGCGACCGGGTCGACGACCGCGGCTCACGCCGCGCGGGCCCAGGAGCTGAGCACGGTCCGCTCGTTCGGCGAGCGGACGCAGGGCTCGGGCTGGCGACTGCTTGACGAGAAGGGGCCGCTGCACTCCACGCGGTTGGCCAACGGCACGACCGTCCAGGCACGCAAGCACACCGTCTACACCTACAACGACTCCGATCCCGATTCGAAGTCGTTGAACCTGCCGATCAAGACGGTCAGGTCGGCCTATGTCGCCGGGACGGGGGACAGCGACTCTCGTACGACGGCGATGACCTACAACAGCGACGGTCTGCTGACCAGCACGGCCATCGACCCGGCCGGCCTCAACTTGGTGACCAGGACCGAGTACAACAGCCTCGGCCTGGTGACCTACCAGGAGCAACCGCGGTCGTCCAGCCAGACGGCGGCCAGCACGCGCCGCACGATCTACTACACCGTGGGCGCCAACGCCGACGGCAGCGACTGTTCCAACAAGCCCGCCTGGGCCAACCTCCCGTGCAAGACGAAGACGGGCGGCCAGCCGACCAGCACGTTGCCCAAGCTGCCGGAGTCGGTCTATGAGTACGACGCCTACGAGCAGCAGACCAAGAAGACCGACTCCGTCGACGGCACCCCGCGCCGCGTCCAGATCGACACCTACAACGGCGACCGCCACACGTCAAGGACGGTCACCGGCAGCACGGGCGACGCTCGTCCGCCGGTGGTCTACGGCTACAGCTCGACGACGGGCCGGCTGCTGACCGCCACGGCGCAGTCCAGCCCGACGAAGACCGTCACGCGTGCCTACAACGCCGCCGGTCAGATCTCGTCCTACACCGACGCCGACGGCGGGACGACCACGACGGCCTACGACATCGATGGTCGCCCGACGACGATCACCGACCCATCGGGTACCCGGACCATGGCCTACGACGCGACGACCGGCCGCACGTCGTCGATCACCGAGCCCCAGCTCGGCGCGATCACGACCGCGTGGACGGCCGATGGCGCGCTCAGCAGCGAGGTGTTCCCCAACGCCAACGTCAAGTTGACCATCGCCAGCGACGAGACCGGCACCGTGACGGGTCGGACCTACGTCGCGCAGTCGCCGTGCGGCACGGGCTGCACGATCTACAGCGACAGCGCCACGCGCTCGATCCACGACCAGTGGCTCACGCAGACCGGCACCGACAAGACGCGCACCTACGCCTACGACGCCGCGGGCCGTCTGACCTCCTCCAGCGACGCGCCGGGCGCAACCGCGTGCGTCACCAAGACCTACACCTACGACACCGACGGCAACCGCCTGACCCGCAAGACCTACCCAGCCGGCACCGGCGGCGCCTGCTCGACATCCACCACACCCACGACCCAGACGCTGGCCTACGACGAGGCCGACCGCCTCAACAACTCCGGCTACGCCTACGACACGCTCGGGCGGATCACCACCGTCCCCGCCGCCGACGCCGGAGGCACCAACGCGCTGACGTCCAGCTACTACGTCGACGACCGCGCCCACACGCTCACCCAAGGCGGCACGACCACCACGCTGGACCTCGACCCGCAGGACCGCGTGCGACAGCGCACGGTCGGCTCCGGCACCCCGACGGTCAACCACTACGACGACAGCAGCGACGAGCCGGCCTGGACGACCCAGGGCAGCACGACCCTTCGCAACAGCGAGGACGCCACCGGCGACGTCGTCGCGACGGTCGGCCCGTCGGGTGGCGGCTCGTCGAGTTGGTCGGCGCCGACGACCTCGGTGCTGGACAACTTCAACCGCGCCGACGGCGGCCTGGGCTCCAACTGGACCAACCTGACCGGCACCTCCGCAGGGGCGATCGCCTCCAACCAGGCCAAGATCAACGGCACCTCCTACGGCTATGAGTGGTGGAACGCCGCGTCGTTCACCGGCGCGGGCGAGGTCTACATGACGGTGCCGGCGGTCAGCACCACCACCAACGACCAGCTCTACCTCGACATCGTCTCGGGCTGGTCGACGGGCAGCCTCAACGGCTACGAGCTCACGCTGGCTCGCGGGACGACCAACGACACCGTCCAGATCTCCAAATACACCAACAACAGCGAAACCTCGCTGGGCTCGGCACAGACCATGACCGGTCACCTCGCCGCCGGCGACAAGATCGCCCTGACCCGCGAGGCCGGCGGCCTGCTGAAGGTCTGGCGATCGGCATCGGGCACCACCACCTGGACCCAGATCGGCACGACGATCACCAACACCACCTACTTCGACGCCGGCCAGTCCTGGCAGATCGCCTGGGGCGCCTCCAACTCCGCCTACCGCGTCG
>NZ_DASRZV010000029.1:0-246508 GCF_035685985.1 Baekduia sp. | reverse complement strand
GCCTGACGGCGGCGCGCCGACGTGAGGAGGAGACGCGCCTAGGAGGCGGCCGGCGCCGCGATCACGTCGCGGACGTTGGGGGCGACCTCGGTCGCCAGCAGCTCGAGGTTGCGGCGGTACGCCGCGGCGTGCGCGCGCGGGTCCTCGATCGTGCCCCAGTCGTACTTGACCGGCAGCAGCGTGCCGAAGCCGCCGGTGTCCTCCTGGAGCTGGTTGACCTTCTCGGTCACCGTCTCGGGAGAGCCGACCAGGAACAGGTTGTCGATCAGGTAGTCCAGGTCGATGGCCTCGTCCGGGACCGACGGGTCGTGCTTGAGGAACGGCGCGGCGCCCATGCCGACCATCGTCTTGATGATGATCTCCTCCCAGAAGCGCCCCATCATGCTGTTCTTGACGTAGGCCTTGGCCTCCTCGTCGGTGTCGGCGACGAACGTGTCGCGGCTGACGCGCCAGAGCGCGCGGTCGGGCGTGCGGCCGGCGCTCTCGGCGCCGTCGGCGTAGGCCTGCCATGTGCCCTTCAGCGTCTCGGCGTTGAACATCATGCTCTGCGGGATGAAGCCCTTCTCCCCCGCCCAGCGCAGCGACGCGCTCGACGGCGAGATGCTCGCGACGGCGATCGGCGGGTGCGGGTCCTGGTAGGGCTTCAGCCAGGCGCGGTACGGGAAGTGGTTCTCGACGTTCTTGACGGTGTGGAACTGGCCCTCGTAGGTCCAGACGTTGGCCTCGCCGTCCTCGCCGACGTGCTCGGTCCACATCTTGATCATGATCTCGAGCGCTTCCTGCATGATCTTGCGGTTGTCGCCCGAGGCAGCGTCGACGTTGACGAGGGCCTGGTCCATCGGCAGGCTGCTGGCCGCCAGGCCGCAGATGAAGCGCCCCTGGGCCATGTGGTCGAGCTGGGCGATCCGCAGCGCCAGCGGGCCCGGCGCGTGGAAGAGCGGGATGTAGCCGCCGGTGCAGACCTTGATGTCCTTGGTCCGCGCGAGCGCCTGCGCGACGACCAGGTCGTTGGCCGCGATCGGCTCCCAGGGGTTGGTCTGATGCTCTCCGATCCAGGCTTCGACGAAGCCCAGCTCGTCCAACCACTCGATCTCCTCGAGATCCTGCTGGATCGCGTCGTACAGGGCGCGCTCCGGCGGGTGGCCGGGCATCATGAACATTCCGAGCTTCACCTGTGTTCTCCTCGCCGTTCGGTCTTCAAGTCGGGGTGACGATGGCTGGCGCCAGTCTTTCACCACGCGGTCCGCTCGTCAACTAGACTGTTGACGTCAACCTCAGCGAAGGGAGCAGGATGAGCTACAGCGGGCTGGATCTGACGGGCAAGGTGGCCGCGATCACCGGCGGAGCCTCGGGAATCGGGCTGGCGACGGCCCAGCTCATGGCGTCGCGCGGGGCCGCGGTCGTGATCGGCGACATCAACGAGACCGCTGCCGCGGAGGCGGTGGCGAGCATCGAGGAGGCCGGCGGCCGCGCGCTGGCGGTCACGACCGACGTCGGCGAGGACGCGCAGATCAAGAACCTCGTCGACCAGACCGTCGCGACCTACGGCGGCATCGACATCCTCTACAACAACGCCGCGCTGATGGCGCCGGAGATCAACGGGCCGGGCGGGCGCGACAACCTGATCGAGGACATCGACGCCGAGCTCTTCGAGCGCGTCCTGCGCATCGACCTCGTCTCCTACGCGCTCGGCGCCAAGTACGCGATCCCGCACATGCTCGAGCGCGGCGGCGGATGCATCCTGCACACCACGTCGGCCGGCGGCGAGGTGTCCGAGCTGCCGCGCGCGATGTACGGCACGGCGAAGTCCGGGATCATCGGGCTCAACCGCAACATCGCCACGCAGTACGGCAAGCGCGGCATCCGCTCGGTGGCGATCTCGCCCGGCGTGATCCTCACCCCGGCGGCCGAGGCCGTCGTCCCGCCGGAGCTCATCGACGCGCTCGTGCGCCACACGACGCACACGCGCATCGGCCGGGCGCGGGACATCGCCGAGCTGGCGGCGTTCCTGGCCTCGGACGCCGGCAGCTACATCACGGGCCAGACCATCACCGTCGACGGCGGCCTGCTCTGCCACCTGCCGACGTTCGCCGAGGAGTGGGACAAGGACTACGCCGCCGCCGCGGCGTCCTGAGCGGCCCCCTCCCCCGGACGTGACGAAGGCCCGCCTGCTCGGCGGGCCTTCGTCGTTCCTGGGTGACGCCGCGACCGTCGCGGGGCGGCAGCGCGCTCAGGTCGTGGAGGCGACCACGTCCGCGCCCGCCAGCTGGGGGATCACGGCCTCGCCGAAGAGGCGGATCGAGCCCATCGCCTGCTCGTGCTCGATGCCGGCGAACTGGGTGCCGGTGATGATCTGGGTGACGCCGACGTCGCGGTAGCGCTTGATCGTCTCCACGATCCGGTCGGGCGTGCCGACGAGGATCATCCCGTTCTCGAACAGGTAGTCGAACTTCATGCGCGCGGCGAGCTTGTCGGCCTTCTGGGAGGCCTCGGCGTACCACTCGTACCCGGGCGGCAGGTCGCCGCCGCGGCCCCACTGCAGGAAGTGCTCCATCGTGCGGTCGAGGTAGGCCGCGAACGGCTTCTCGGCGATGCGGCACGCCTCCTCGTCGGTCTCGGCGCAGAAGGTCATCATGAAGAGCCCGACGTTGTTGTTGGGCTCGCCCACCGGCGTCGCCCGGGCGAACGCCTCCTGGTACTCCTGGATCCGGCGGCCGACGATGTCGGTGCCCAGGCCGGTGCCGAACGCCAGCATGCCCGCGCCGAGCTCGCCGGCGAGCGTGAAGCTCGACGGGCTCGTGCCCGCCGACCAGATCGGCGGATGCGGCTGCTGCAGCGGCTTGGGGTGGACCTCGAAGCCGTTGATCTGGGTGTACTTCCCGTCGAAGGCGATCGGGCCGTCGGTGGTCCAGATCTTCGGGATCAGCTCCATCGCCTCGCGCCACATCGGACGGCTGTCCTCGAGCGCGATGTTGAAGCCGTCGAGCTCCTTGCCCACGATCGAGCGACCCGTGCCGAACTCGACGCGCCCGTTGGACAGGATGTCCAGGGCGGCCACGCGCTCGGCCGTGCGGATCGGGTTGTTGAAGCCGGCGGGGATCTGCACGACGCCGTGACCGATCCGGATGCGCTCGGTCCGCTGAGCGACCGCCGAGAGCCAGACCTCGGGGGCGGACGAGTGCGAGAACTCGCTCAGGAAGTGGTGCTCCACCGCCCAGACGTGGGAGAACCCGACGCGATCGGCCTCGACGGCCTGCTTCAGGGCGTTCCAGTACGCGTCGTATTCCGACCGAGGTTCCCAGGGCCGGGGCACCCCGAGTTCGTAGAGCAGCCCGAAGTCCATGTCCTATGCGTCTCCGTTCACATTCATCAGCGGTACTGAATTCACCCTAGTCTGCCGTCCGAGGGTTGTCAACAAGTCTGTTGATACGCGCGAGGTCCGCGTCATGACCGCGCCGCGGGCTCGACCTGGCCGAACTCGATCGGCATGCCGTCCGGGTCCTCGACATAGAAGCTGTGGGCGACCATGTCGCCGTAGCGCGAGGTCACGACCTCGGAGAGGATCTTCACGTCGCCGCGCCGCGCGATCTCGTCGTGCTTGGCCCGCGCGTCGGCGACCGCGAAGCACAGGTGCGGACACCCGCCCCTGTTGTGGCGCAGCGTCAGGCCCTCCCCCGCCCCGTCGAGGTACCGCACGAGCTGGAGGCGGAAGCCGTCGAGGCTCAGGTACCAGAACCGGATCCTCAGGCCCTGGTCGCCCATCAGCCGGTCGAAGGACTCGCTCGCGATCTCGCTCAGCCCCTCCTCGCGCATGCCGACGACGTTCACGTAGAAGTCGTGGGCCCGGTCGAGGTCCGCGACCGCGAGACCCATGTGGTTGAGACCGGTCCCCGCCGCGGGGATCGCGGTCGACGCGTCGCTGGCTGCCATGAGCCCTCCCGTCAACATTGATGTTGCTGTCAAGGCGCGACGATATCAACGCCGTCGTTGACCTGCCGGGCCACCGAACGTAGACTCGACACGCTCAACCCCCACGGCAACCAGGAGAACTGCTGTGTCGCAAGCTGTCCCCGAGATCGACTTCGCGTCGGCCGAGACCATCCAGTGCCCCTTCCACGCCTACCGCGAGCTGCGCGACGAGGCCCCGGTCTGGAAGGACCCGATCACCAGCACCTTCCAGGTCACGCGCTACGAGGACGTCCGCAAGATCGTCCTCGACCCCGAGAACTTCCCCAACGGCGCCGGCGCGACCAGCCCGATCGAGATGCTCAGGTCGATCCCCGACCCGACGCCCGAGATCAAGGCCATGCTGGAGCTGGAGATCGAGATCCAGAAGCTGTACGAGGAGGACGGCTGGGTCCCCACCGTCAGCCTTCTCGGCTACGACGGCGAGCGGCACACGGGCCTGCGCAAGCTCTTCGACGACTTCCTCAAGCCCGCGCGCATCGAGCGGTGGAAGCCGCACGTCGCCGACGTCGCCAACGAGCGCATCGACGGGTTCATCGCCAAGGGCACCTGCGACTGGACCGAGGAGTTCTCCAGCTACTTCCCGGGCTACGTCATGGGCCCGATCATCGGCGTCCCGCGCGAGGACATCCCGATGGTCAAGGACTGGACCGTCGCGTGGATCGACCGCCTGGGCATGATGCAGACGCCCGAGGAGCGGATCGAGTCCGTCCGCCAGGAGATCCAGGCCCAGAAGTACTTCTACGGCCTGATCCAGAAGGTGCGCGAGACCCCGGACGACAGCTGGCTCAGCCACCTGGTCAACACCGAGGTCCCGGCCTGGGGCCGCAAGCTCAACGAGAACGAGATCATGAGCGAGCTGATGATCGACGTGTTCGTGGGCGGCGCCGAGACGACGACGCACGCGCTGAACGCGGGCATGTGGCTGCTGGCCGGCAACCCCGAGGTCCAGGAGAAGGTCTACAGCGACCCCGAGAAGTACGTCGGGCCGTTCATCGAGGAGGTCCTGCGCCTGGAGACCCCGGCCCAGGGCACCTCGCGGACGACGGTCAAGGACATGGAGCTGCACGGCGTCCACATCCCGGCCGGCTCGACGCTCCTGCTGCGCCCCGGCGCCGCCAACCGCGACGACCGCCGCTACGACAACCCGGACGACATCGACCTGGACCGCAAGAACCCGCGGACGCACCTGACGTTCACCACCGGCAAGCACCACTGCGTGGGCGCCCCGCTGGCCCGGCAGGAGCTGAACATCGCGTTCCAGACCGTCACCCAGCGGATGAAGGACATCACGTTCACCCCGGACAAGAACGACTTCGCGGTGATCCGCAACTACTTCATGCGCGGCCTCAAGCAGCTCCACATCGACTTCACGGCGCGCTGAGGCCCAGCCGCTCGCGCGCGATCGCCTCCAGCGCCCGGCCGGCGGGCGAGGGCTCGTGGTCGCGGGGGCGGGCGAGGTGGATCCGGTGGACGAGACCGCGATCGGGGAGGTCGAGGGTGACGATGCCCTCGGCCTCCGCGCCCGCCTGCGAGCGCGGAAGGATCGCGACGGCCAGGCCGCGGGCCACGAGCGCGCGCATCCGGACGGGATCGCTGAACGTGAACGCGACCTGGGGCTCGAAGCCCGCCGCGGCGGCCGCGCGCTCGACCGCCGCGCGGATCGTCGCGCCGGGGTGGAAGACGGCGAAGCGCTCGGCGCGGAGGTCGCGCAGCCGCACGCGCTTGCGCGACGCGAGCGCGTGCGACGCGCCGACGCAGAGGACGAGCCGCTCCTCGGTGACCAGCGTCAGCTGGAGCCCGCGGCGGTGGTCCTCGTCGAGGCCGGTCACCAGCCCGAGGTCGAGCTCGCCGTCCCGCAGCCGGCGCGCGACCTCGACGCTCAGCGCGTCGCTGACGTCGAGCTCCACGGCGGGGTGGGCGTCGTGGAACGCGGCGACGACCGCCGCGACGTCGACCGGCCCCGGCGTCGAGCTGACGCCGAAGCGCACGCGTCCCTCCAGCAGCCGGCGCTCGTTCTGGGCGTCGGCCCGGGCCGCGTCGACCTCCCCGAGGATCCGACGCGCGCGCTCGACCATCCGCTCGCCGGCGTCGGTCAGCGAGACGTGGCGCGTCGTGCGGTTGACCAGCCCCACGCCGAGCTCGGCCTCCAAGGCCTGGATCTGCCGTGAGAGCGCGGGCTGCGCGACGTTGGCACGCCGCGCGGCGCGGGTGAAGTGCCGCTCGTCGGCGAGCGCCACGAGGTAGCGCAGCTGTCGGATCTCCATACCGTCTCGGCATGGATTCCAGCAGATTCAGAGCGCCTTGGCCATGGCGACGAAGGCGTCGAGCGCCTGCGGGTTCGCGAGCGACTCCCGTGCGGCGACCCGCTCCGCGGGCTCGCCCGCGAGGATCCGCTTGACCGGCACCTCGAGGACCTTGCCGCTGAGCGTGCGCGGGACCTCGGCGACCCGCGTGATCTGATCGGGCGTGTGGCGCGGCGAGCAGTCGGTGCGGATCCGCGTCCTGATCCGGGCGACGAGGTCGTCGGTCAGCTCCTCGCCGTCGCGCAACACCACGAACAACGCCATCCAGCCGTCGGTGCCCGCCTTGGGCACGTCGACGACCAGCGCGTCGACCACGTCCTCCTCGGCGAGGACCGCGCGGTAGATCTCGCTGGTGCCCATGCGGATCCCGCCGCGGTTGATGGTGGAGTCGCTGCGGCCGTGGATGACCGCCGTGCCGCGCTCGGTGATCTCGATCCAGTCCCCGTGGCGCCAGACGCCGGGGTAGACGTCGAAGTAGGACTCGCGCAGGCGCGTCTGGTCCTCGTCGTCGCCCCAGAGGCTCACGGGCATCGACGGCAGCGGCTGGGTCAGCACCAGCTCGCCGACCTCGCCGACCACCGGCCGGCCGGCCGGGTCGAAGGCGTGCAGGTCGGCGCCCAGCGCGCGGGCCTGCAGCTCGCCCTCGTGGACCGGGAGCGTCGGGACGCCGCCGACGAACGCGCTGACGACGTCGGTCCCGCCGCTGGTCGAGAACAGCCACGTGTCGGCGCCGACGTGGTCGTAGACCCACTGGAAGCCCTCGGGCGCCAGCGGCGAGCCGGTCGAGCCCACCGCGCGCAGCGCGCGCAGGTCGCGCCCGCCGCCCTGGGGCTCGACGCCGGCCTTCATGCACGACGCGATGAAGCTCGCGCTCGTCCCGAACGTCGTCACGCCGGCCTCGGCGGCCAGGTCCCAGAGGCGGTCGAGCGTCGGCGTCCCCGGGTTGCCGTCGTAGAGCACGATCGAGGCCTCGGTCAACAGCACGCCGACCAGGAAGTTCCACATCATCCAGCCGGTCGTCGTGAACCAGAACACGCGGTCGCCCGCCCGGGCGTCCAGGTGCAGGTTCATCACCTTGAGCTGCTCCAGCAGCACGCCGCCGTGGCCGTGGACGATCGCCTTCGGCAGCCCGGTCGTGCCGGAGGAGTAGACCACCCACAACGGATGGTCGAAGGGGACGCGAGCGAAGCGCGGCGCCTCGTCGTCGTCCTCGGCGCCCAGCGCCTCCCACGCGATCGCCCCGTCCGGGGCCTGGAGGCCGAGGTGGGAGAGCATCACGACGTGGTCCAGCGAGGCGATCTCCTCGCGTAGCGCGACCGCGGTGTCGCGCCGGTCGAAGTCCTTGCCGCCGTAGCGGTAGCCGTCGACGGCCAGCAGCACCTTCGGCTCGATCTGCGCGAAGCGGTCGGCGACCGAGCGCGCGCCGAACTCCGGCGCGGCCGAGGACCAGATCGCGCCGATCGACGCGGTGGCCAGGAACGCCGCCACGGTCTCCGGCGCGTTGGGCAGGTAGGCCGCGACCCGGTCGCCGCGGCGGACGCCGAGGCGCCGCAGCCCGGCCGCGACGCGCGCCGTCTCGTCCTCCAGGTGGCCCCACGTCCACGCCTGCAGCCCGGCGCGCTCCGAGCTGAACCGGATCGCGGGCGCCGCGCGGTCGCGATCGCGGAAGACGTGCTCGGCGTAGTTGAGCCGCGCGTCGGGGAACCAGCGGGCGCCGGGCATCGCGGCCTCCTCCAGGGCGCGCGCGTGGTCGCCGTCGGCCCGCACCGCGAAGAACTCCCAGATCGCGCTCCAGAAGCCGGCGACGTCCTGCACCGACCACGACCACAGCTGGTCGTAGGACTCGGTGACCCGCACGCCACGCGTCCGCTCGACCCAACCCGCGAACCGCGTGATCGTCGCGTCCGCGACACGCTCCGCCGACGGCGTCCACAGCACCCGTGGCTCGGCCCCGTCCATCGATCCACCCATGCGAGGACCATCGCCGACCGCACCCGCGCTGTCCAAGACGAGATCGCTCTGACACCGATGCCACGACGGCATCGCCGGGCCACGGGCGACCGCCGCGGCCTACCCGGCCCGCAGCACCACCTCGAGGTCCTCGATCCGGTCCTGGCCCCAGAACCGCTCGCCGCGATAGGTGAACACCGGAACGCCCCATTGGCCGAGCGCGGCCAGCGCGTCGGTGTTCGCCTCGACGCGCGCCCGCAGCGCGGGGTCGGACAGCGCGGCACGGCACGCGCCCCACTCCAGCCCCGCGCGCTCGCAGACCGTCCGCAGCCCGCGGTCGCGCGCGACCTCGACGGCCTCGCCCCAGATCGCGCGGCTCGCCTCCTCGACGAACGCGCGCTCGCGGCCGACGTCGACGGCGTGCTCGCCCACCGCCAGGCAGCGCAGCGCGCCCTCGCCGACCGGATCGTGGATCCGCCCGAACGGCATCCCCAGGCGATCGGCCTCGCGCGCGACGTCGCGCAGCGTGTGCAAGGACTTGGACCGCGGCACCGACTGGCCGCGCATGACCATCGGGACGACGCCGCGGTAGACGACCTCGACGTCGTGGCGGTCGGCCAGCGCGAACGCGCGCGGCGCCGCCAGGTACGAGTACGGGCTGCGGAACGAGAAGAAGAACTCCACCCGGCGGTCGCTCACCGCGCCCACCCCAGCGTGTCCAGCCACGCGGCGATCTGCGCGGGCCGGTCGTGCGCGAACCACCAGCGGCCGTGGCTGTAGGCCGCGGGCGTGTCATACATCTTGCGCCGCGCCATGCGGCGCTCGTTGCGCCGCACCGGATCGACCTCACCGAGCGGCGGCGGGTCGGCGCCGCCGAACGCCGCGCGCCACAGCGCCGCGTAGCCCTCGGGCTCCACGGCGTCGGTCTCGGCGGGCATCATCCACAACCTGGTCGCGGCGGCCACGCAGAAGGCGGTCAGCGCGCGCGACGGCGCCTCGGCGGTCGCCACCCAGCGCGCCAGGAACGCGACCTCCTCGGGCGCGACCGGCGCGTCGCGCGCCAGCGCCCGGCCGGAGCGCGCGGCGAGGCGGTTCGCGTCGACGATCGCGTGCTCGCGCTTCTGCCCGGCCGCCGGGTCGCCCGCGATCCCGCGCGCGACGACCGGCCGCGGGGCCAGCGTGACGTCGAAGCGCGCGAGCCGCTCGGCGAGGTCGATGACCGCGACCGCGCTGCACGGGTCGTCGAAGGCGAAGTACAGCTCGACCCGCCCGCGGCGGCCCAGCGCGCGCCGGAGCCGCGCCGCCCCGCGGGCCGGCGCCTCGATCCGGGACGCGGCGACGACCGCGCGCGGCAGCACGCGGCGGGTCAGGCGGCTCACGCGGCGTCCACCGCGGTCGGCCGCGACGACCCGAGCGTCCGGCCCCGCGCGTCGAGCGCCCGCACCACCACGCTGGTCGCGTCGGGGACCGTCAGCGTGGTCTCGAACCCGGCGCGCGCGGCGGTGGCCGCCGGCGTGGTCCCGCCGTCCGTCAGGACCTGCCAGCGGGCCACCGCCGTCGCGCCGTTCCAGGACACCGCGACGCGCACGGCGCCCGTCGCGGGATCGCGCCGCGCGACCGCGTCGGGCCGCGTCGTCGGCCGCGCGCTCCACGCGGCGCGGATCGTCCGGTAGCTGCCGTCGCCGTCGGGCAGCTGGGCGTCGAAGACGCGCCGCCCGCTCGGCGTGAACTCCGAGAACGGCCCCGCGGCGCCGAAGCCGACGAACAGGTTCCCGTTGCCGAGCTCCTGCACGCTGCCCTCGCTCTGCGCGCTGGTGTCCTCGGGCCGCGTGACCGACCGCACCACCTTCGCGGTCTTCCGCCTCATGTCGAGTTGCAGCACCAGCCCGCGCGAGGCGCCCTTGCGCGGCGGCCCGGCCTCGTCGTCGAACAGGCTGACGCGATCGCCCGGCAGCATCCGCGCGTCGTGCTGCAGCCAGAAGCGCGTGCCCGGGCCCATGCGGAACGTGCTCCGGCGGCCGCCGAGCCGCCACGCGATCCGCCCGCTGCGCGCGTCGACCGAGTAGATCGCCGACGCGTCGCGGGCCGAGACCAGCAGCCGCCGGCCGCCGTCGATCGGCTGGACCGAGTTGATGTGGTAGACGTCGTTGGCGGCCGAGACCGCGGGCGAGGCGTAGGACTCGCTCAGCGGGATGTGGCCGAGCGCGTGCCACTCCCACACGACCAGCCCCGTGCGGACGTCGATCCGCTGGATGATCGAGTCGAGCACCGGCTTGCCGTCCACGAGGACCGGCGAGTACACGGTGGCCAGCGCGTCGCCGTCGGCGGTGAGCGCCAGCTCGTGGAGGTCCATCCGGTAGCCGTTGCCCGCGTGGACGGTGGCGACGGTCCGGTAGGACGTGTCGGCGATCACGGCCTCGCCGAGCCCGAAGGCCTGGACGGTCACCGGGCCCTGCCACCACGTCAGCACGCGCTTGCCGCGGTAGCGCTGGACGGCGAGGTTGGCCGCGACGTCGGGCGCCGCCAGCGGCCGGAACCACACCAGCCTGCCGTGCGCGTCGGAGATCATCGGCCCGCCGGGGCCGACCGGCGCGATCGAGACGGTGTTCGTGCTGCCGGGATGGATGACCGGCGAGGGCAGCGGGGTCATCAGCGTCGCCGCGTCCGAGCCCGAGTCGTCGCGGTTGACGGTGATCCTCGGCGCCAGGAGATCCGGGCGCGTGGCGAAGTGCTCCAACTTGTCGGGCTGCGTGCTCGGGAGGTTGAGGATCGGCGGGATCGGCGCGAGCCGGGCGGTGGTGAACGCGGTCCGGAGGGCACGCGCCGCGCCGCGCAGCCGCGCGGTCACGACCACGCGCTCGCCCGCCGCGAACGGCGCGGCGGGGACGAACGACGCCCCGCGCCCACCCGAGTAGGCCTTCAACCGGCCCGCGTGCGGGCCGGTCCGCGCGCCCACGGCGCGCACCGAGAGGATCCGCGACGGCGCCACGCCGAGCAGGCTGATCTGGGTCGCCGGGTTGGCGTCCGGCGTGCCGTCGAGGGGTGAGATCGCGACCGCGGCGCGCGTGGCGGGCGCCACCGCGAGCAGGGCGGCGACGGCGACTCCCAGCGGCGCGAACGAGCGGGACAACGGCATCTCCTCACAGAGCAGGCGACCGACCCAGCGCCTGTTGGCGGTGATTACAACAGTTGTTGGAACCGGCGTCAACAACGCGTATGGTGTCGACCCGGATGCCCGCCCCCAAGCCCGAGCCCGGCCGCCGTCTGGCGCCCGACGACCGCCGCCAGGAGATCGTCGACGCGGCGCGGCGCCTGTTCTCGATGCGGCCCTACCGGTCGGTCTCGACCACCGAGATCGCCGCGGAGGCCGGCGTCGCGCGGTCGCTGGTCCACCACTACTTCGGGGGTATCCGCGGCGTGTTCCTGGCGGTCGCGGCCGAGGGCGCCCTGGCGCTGGAGCAGGCCCGGACGGCCGGGCCCGAGCTGTCGTTCGAGGAGCGCACGGCGCACAACGTGGCCGCGCACCTCGACGTGATCGCCGAGCACCGCGAGACGTGGATGGCGCTCGTCGGCCAGCCGATCGACCCGGCCGACGCCGACATCGCCGCGCTGGTGCTGGCCGCGCGCGAGCGCGCCGTCGAGATCACGTTGAACGCCAACCGCGACCTCGTGCGCGACACCCCGCGGGCCCGCTTCGCGCTGCGCTGCTTCTCGGACTTCACGATCGCCGCGACGCGCGCGTGGCTGCTCGGCGAGCAGACCCGTGAGGAGACCGAGGCGTTGCTGCTGACGACCGGTCGCATGCTGTTGTCCACCGTCATCCCGACCCTGAGCGATGATCATGCCTGAACGCCCCCCGAACCTGATCCTGATCGTCACCGACCAGCAGCGCGCACCGCGGCACTGGCCCGAGAGCCAGGAGTGGCTCGACGCGCTGATGCCCAACGACGCCGAGCTGCGCCGCACCGGCATGACGTTCTCGCGCGCGTTCATCGCGTCGGCGATGTGCTCGCCCAGCCGCGCGAGCATCTTCACCGGTCGCTTCCCCGCCAACCACGGCGTGACGCTGACGATGACCCACGGCGACCTGTTCCCCGACCCCAGGAACGTCCCGTCGGTGCTGCGGACGGCCGGACGGCTGGCGCTCAGCGGCGAGGTCCCGCGCGGGCACCTGGCGCGCCAGTTCACGCGCGGGCTGCTGCGGATGGGGCCCAAGGCGGGCAACGAGCCGCAGCTGTCGCCGGCGATCCCGACGCTGGGGACGCTCCTGCGCGAGCGCGGCTACCACGTGGCGCTGAAGGGCAAGTGGCACGTCACCAAGCCGATCGACGGCCACGCGTGGACCGCGGCGGACGCCGCCAAGCTCGAGCGCGACCACGGCTTCTCCGACTGGGAGCCGACCGGCGCGGGCGGCGACGTCAAGGCCACCAACTTCGGCGGCGGCCGCGCCGGGGCCAGCGGCGAGGGCTGGGACGAGGACTACACGCGGCAGATGGAGGAGTGGCTCGGGCGCGCCGACCTGCCGGAGCCGTTCTGCCTCGTGTGGTGCCTGGTCAACCCGCACGACGTGCTCGGGTACCCGTCGTCGTTCGCGACCGGCGGGTACACGCTGGAGGAGTTCGCCGACCTGCGAGTTCCGCTGCCGGCGACGATCGACGAGGACCTGCGCACGAAGCCGACCGTGCAGGCGATGACCAAGGTCGGGCAGGCGTCCTACCTGGGGAACCTGGGCGGGCGCGAGGCCGAGCAGGCCTACGCGAACTTCTACGCGCACCTGCACCGCGTGGTCGACCGCAAGATCGGCCGGCTGGTGTCGCTGCTCGGCGACCCGGGCGATCCGGCGTCGCTGCGCTCGCGCACCGTCGTGGTGCGCACGTCGGACCACGGCGAGCTCGGCCTCGCCCACGGCGGGCTGCGGCAGAAGATGTTCAACGCCTACGAGGAGGCGATCCACGTCCCGCTGGTCGTCTCGCACCCCGGGATGTTCCCGGCGCCGCGCGCCAGCGACGCGCTGGTGTCGCTGGTCGACCTCGTCCCGACGATGCTGGGGCTGACCGGTCAGCCGGGCGATCCCACGTCCTTCGACGGCGTCGACCTCGGGCCGGTGCTGCGCGGCGAGGCCGAGTCGCTCCGCGACGCGGTCCTCTTCACCTACGACGACCACCAGGCCGGGACCGCGCTGCAGGACGCTCCCGGCCAGCCGAACCGCATCCGCTGCGTCCGCGACGCCCGCTGGAAGTACGCGGTCTACGTCGACCCCTCGGGACGCGTCGCGCCCGAGTACGAGCTCTACGACCTGCGGACCGACCCCGACGAGGCGATCAACCTGGTGGACAAGCACGACGGCCTCGGGCGCACGCACGAGACCGCGCGCGAGGCCGGGCGCATGCACACGCTGCTCGAACGCGCCTGCGAGCGCGCGGGCGTGCCGCTGCGGACGCCGTTCCCGACCTGAGCGCGGGTCAGCGGCGGCGGCCGGCGTCGGCGTACCGGCGCCCGAGCAAGCTCTGACCGCCATAGGTCACGGTTATCACCCGGACGTCCGCCCGATCTCTGATGGGATCGGCGCGATGCGTGCTCTCTCCACGGTCCGGTCCCCCTCGCGCCTCATGCGGTTCGCGCTCGTGCTCGTCGCCGTCCTCGCGGCGCCCGCCGCCGCGAACGCCGCCGACACGACGATCACGTTCAACGGGCTCGCCCAGAACACGACGATCACCGATCAGTACTCCAGCCAAGGCGTGGTGTTCGGCGCGCCGACGAGCTTCGGCTTCGCGAACATCAACAGCAGCTGCGGGGGCGGCCCGGTCTACGCCTACAACAACGAGGCGGCCCTCCAGTACTGCGGGGGCACGAGCGAGTTCCCGATCTACGGGTCCTTCGGCGCGTTCAACACGCCGCGCGGCAAGGTCTCGATGCTCGTCCACCAGGACTACAACGGCGACAGCCAGGAGTCGTTCCAGCTGAAGGCCTTCAACGCCGGCCGCCAGCAGGTCGGGAGCGCGTCGGTCCCGATCACCTCCGGCTACCAGGCGCTGACGATCCTGCGCGGCCAGAACGACATCAGCTACTTCTCGATCTACCGCGACAGCATCGCGGCGAGCGTGCACCCGCGCATCGACAACTTCACCTTCGACAACCCGCCCCCGCCGGTGACGCCCGACCCGCCGAGCATCTCGGTCGGCATCACGGGCCTGACCGGCAACGGCCACCTGATCCGCGGCGGATCGATCGACGTCACGGTGCGCGTCCTGCGCCAGAACGGCTCCACCGGCGCCGTCAACCTCGCGGTCTCCGGGCTGCCCTCCGGCGTGGCCGGCACGTTCTCGCCCAACCCCGTCACCGGCTCGGACTTCGTCACGACCGCAACCCTCCACCTGACCGCGTCCGCGACGGCGGCGTTGGGCAACAACTACACCGCGACGGTCACCGCGACGCCGACCTCCACGGCCGGGTCCTCGCCGCAGACGGCGACCTTCGGCTTCCTGGTCACCGAGCCGTTCCACCTCGTCCTCCTCAACACGGTCCCGGACGTCGGGACCTGCGCGCCGTCCTCGTTCCCCATGCGGGTGGACGTCGAGCCGGGCTTCACCAGCCCGATCCACCTGAGCGTCTCCAGCAGCACGCCGACCGTCAAGGCCGCCTTCGCGAGCGACACCTACACGCCCGGGTCCTCGGCCGCGCCCACGTCGATCGCCCTCACCAAGGGCGACAGCGCCACGGGCGCGATCGACGGCACGCTGCGGGTCACGGCCGGCAGCGGCTCCGTCAGCCAGACGCTGACCGGTCGCTTCCGCCGGATCACGACGACGATCGGCGGCGCGACGATCGGCGACTCGGGCACGCCCGCCGGCGTGGTCGACGCGCCCCGCATGGGCCGCCTCGGCTCGCTCGTGCGCCTCTCGGGCACGGAGCTCTGCGCCGGCCAGACCGTGTTCTTCGGCGGCGGCGACTCGGTCGGCGCGCCCGTGACCGGCGTCAGCGGCGACCACACCGTCGGGTACGTCCGCGTGCCGTTCACGGCGACCTCGGGCGTGCCGCGCCTGACCAGCCCGGACGGCGACCGCACCGGCCCGGCGATGAACGTCATCACGTTCCGCGACACGTTCGGCTTCTCGTTCGCCAACTTCAAGTCGGCGGGCCCGGCGTGGGAGGACCTCGCCGCGCTGTACGGCAGCAACCAGGTCTACGTCCGCGTCAACCCGTGCAAGGCGCTCACCTTCGGCTTCGTGAGCTGCGGCGTGCGGACGCCCGTCCCGCGCCCGGACGTCGCGATCTACCTCGCGGGCATCTCCGACTACGGCGAGAACGGCAACTGCTACGGGCTGTCGCTCGGGGCCTACCGGCTGTGGAGCGGACGCCGGGCGCTGTCGGGCTTCCCACCGGCCGGGGCGCCGACGCCCTGGCTGCTCGACGGCCCGGGCGGCCCGTCGGGCGGCCTGCGCTACTACGTGCGCCTCATGATGATCGTGCAGTCCTCCAGCGAGGTCCTCAAGATGCGCAAGGCCACGTTCGGCAAGGACGACCCGGCGTCGCTGAACCGGCGGATCGCCGCCATGCTCGCCCAGGGCCATCCGGCGATGATGTCGATCCGCGACAAGGACTCGGGCCATGCGGTCGTGGCCTACGGGCTGACGCCGACCGGCGACGGCTACGACATCCAGGTCTACAACCCCAACGACCCCGAGATGACCGACGAGTACGCCGGCACGGCCACGCACGACGATCGGCTGGGCCACTCGGTGATCCACGTCCACAACAACGGTCGCTGGGACTTCGACGAGCTCAAGTACCACGAGGGCATGGGCCGCATCGGGGCCTACGACATCACGGCGATCCCGGACGTCGTCACGACGCCGACCGGCCTCGACGACATGCTCGTGGCGCTGAGCAGCTCGGCGCACACGGTGCTCGGCGATCCGACCGACGCGTCGGGCAAGCCGATCGCCGGCGCCGAGACCCTGCCCGCCGAGGAGGGCGGCGCCCCCGGCTCGGTCACGACGCTCATCCCCACCGGCACGGCGGTCGACACGCCGCTGAGCGGCTCGGGCGGCACCGTCGCGCTGCTGGGCAAGCACGCCGCGTTCCAGATCGACGGGACCGGCAAGGCGCTCACGCTCGACAAGGCCGGTGAGGTCATCGGCGTCGACGGCGCGCGCAAGGGCATGGTCATCACCGCCGCCGCCACCGGCGGCGCCACCGACCGCACGGCGACCGCGACGTTCGCCGGCGCCGGCGACGACGCGATCGGCTTCCGCGGCGCGTCGGCGCTGACGGTCAGCGCCGGCGCCGCCGGCGGCACGGTCGCGCTGACGCTCGGCCAGGCCGGCGCGTCGGGCGCCGGGTCGGTCACGCTGCCGGCGCTGCGCCTGCGCGGCGGCGAGACGGCGACGGTCCGTCCCGCGTCGTTCACCGCCGCCGGCACGGTCGCCGTCACGCTGAAGGGCAAGGGCGGCAAGACGCGCCGCGTCACGCTGCGCAGCCGCGGCGCGAAGGCGCTGGCGTCGGTGAGGTCGTTGAAGGCCAAGGCCTCCGGCGCGCGGGTGACGGCGACGGCGACGGTCAAGCTGCCGGCGACGGGTGTCCCCTCGAGCGGCACGCTCGTCTGGCAGGCCCGCAAGGGCAAGAGCCTGAAGAGCAAGGTCGTCAAGAAGGGCACCGTCGAGCTGACCGCCGCCCAGGTGGCCGCCCGGGGCGGGATCCACCAAGCCTTCAAGGTCACCGCGCCGAAGGGCGCCTACCACGTCACGGTGACGCTCGTGGTCGGCTCGTCGGCCAAGGGCGGCGTCGCACCAGCGATGGCCACCCGCCACACGACGATCGCGGTGAAGGTGCGGTAGGCCCGCCGGCGCCGCCCGCTCAGGCGGGCGGCAGCAGGACCTTGTCGATGGCGTGGATGACGCCGTTGCTGGCCTTGATGTTGGCCTTCGTCACGCGCGTGGTGCCGTTCAAGTACACCTTGCCGGACTTCACGGTGATCTTGATCGACGCGCCGTTGAGCGTCTTGACCGACGTGAGCTTGTCGAGCTTGGAGGCCGGGAGCCTGCCCTTGACCACGTGGTAGAGGAGCACGGCCCGCAGCTTGGCCTTGTCCTTGCCCAGCGCGGTCAGCGTCTTCTTCGGCACCTTGGCGAACGCCGCGTTGGTCGGCGCGAAGACGGTGTAGGAGCCCTTCGACAACGTGGCGGTCAGGCCGGCGGACTTGACGAGCTTGACGAGCGTCGAGAACCGCGGGTCGCTCGCGGCGACGCCCACGATCGTCTTCGTGGCGGCAGGGTGCGCCGCCGGAGCGGTCGCGGCGCTCGCGCCGGCCGCGGACGTGGCTACGGGGACGGCCACGGCGCCGGCAAGGGCGAGCGTGGTCAGGAACCGGGACTTCATCGAGAGCCTCCAGGACGTGGATGACAGGCGTGGCGAGGTACGTGTGGCGGGGCGCGGGCGGTTGAGCGTCTGCGCGCCGAGCCCGCCGTGGCGCGACGCGTGCGGGAACCGATCGCGCCGCGCGCCCGTATCCAGCCTGTGAGTTGTCTGCCTTCGCCGGCCGGAGCGTGAGTCGCGGCGCCGCACAAGCGGCGGCGTCGGCCGGCGGCGCCCGCTCGCTCGCGCGCGCCGCCGACGGCCGCATCGCCAACGGTCTGCGGGCCGGGGACCCGGGCGCGCTCGAAGCGGTGCGCGACCGCTGCGGCGCGACGGTCTTCTCCTACCTGTGCCACGTGCTGCGCGACCACGCCGCGGCCGAGGACGTCTTCCAGCACGTGTTCACGGAGGTCTGGCAGCGCGGCGCCGCCTACGACGAGCGGCGCGGATCGCTCATGGCGTGGGTGCTCACGATCGCCCGGTCGCGCGCGATCGACGAGCTGCGCCGCCGCCACCCCGAGCCGGTCGACCTCGCGACCGCGCCCGAGCCTTCCGTCGCGGCACCGCAGGACGCGGCGATCGACCGCTGGCGGATGGCCCACCACCTCGCGCGCCTGCCCGCGGAGGAGCGCGAGCTGTTGCAGCTGCGCTTCTACGCCGAGCTGTCGCAGACCGAGATCGCCGCGCGCACCGACCTCCCGCTCGGCACCGTCAAGAGCCGGATGGTCCGCGGGCTCGAGCGGCTGCGCGACCTGCTCGACGAGGAGGGCCTCCAATGACCGGCCGCTCCTGGCCCGTCTCCCCCGCCGCCGTGGCGCTCGGCCTCGTCGACGCGAGCGAGGCGGACCTCGCCGCGCGCCTGCTCGCGGACGACGCGCGCTTCCGCGGCGAGGTCGAGCGCCTGCGCGCGACCGGCAGCGCGCTCGGTCGCCTCGACGAGCGCCAGTGGGCCCTCGCCCCGGCTCCGCCGCTGCGGCCCCTCGCCGAGGTCCGCCCCGCCGCGGCCCCCGCCGCGCCGCCGCGGCGGACCGCACGGGCGCGCCGCCTGGTCCTGGCGGCCTCGTCCGCGGCCGCGCTCCTGGCGGCCTGCTTCGCGGGCTGGGTGGCCCTGCACGATCGCGACGGCGCGCCGGCGCCGCTCGCCACGACGCTCGCCCTGCATCCCCTGCCCGGCATCAAGGGCCAGGCGGAGCTCAAGCTCGACGGGACCCGCACCCACGCCGAGCTGCTCGGGACGGGCCTGCGCCCCAGCGGACCCCACGACCACTACGAGGCCTGGCTCGCCGACGACCGCGGCCGCATGGTGTCGATGGGCACCTTCCGCGTCAGCCCGTCCGGGCGCGTCGACGTCCGCATGGCCATCGTGGTGGACCTCAGCGCCTATGCCTTGATCGACGTCTCGCTCGAACGCGACGACGGCAACCCGGCCCACTCGGCCATCTCGGTCTTCCGCGCCCACCTGTGACGGCGGTCGGCGACGGCCACGACGCCGAGGCTGCCGGTGGTCTCCGGTCGCGTCGGCTCCGTCACCGCCGCCGCTTCAGCTTCAGCGTCACCACCTCGGCGCGCACCTTCGTGACGCCGGCGCTCGTGCGGGCGGTGATCGTGACCCGGACCCGCAGGCTGCGCTTGGCGGCGAGCAGCCTGCGCGCCGGCTTGCTCATGACGAGCCGGACGCGCTTCGTCACGTGGGCCTTCAGGGTGAAGCGGGCCGAGCCGACGCGCACCGGCTTGCGCTTGGCGCGCGCGGTCGCGGCGCGGCTCGCGGTCGTCGCGTAGCTCGACACGGTGGCGGCGGCGATGCTGCCCGTGACGTCGTTGGCGCTGTTCAGCGCGAACGACACGGCGTTGCCCGTCACCGCGTACACGTCGTTCCCGACGAGGCCGGCGCCGGGGTATCCGGACGCGGGCAGCGTCGCCGGGCCGGGCGAGCCGCCGACGGTCGTGCTCGGCGTCGTCGGCGTCGTCGGCGTGGTGGCGGGCGGCTCCGTGGTCGGGCCGGTCGGGGAGTCCCCGCCTCCGCTGTCGCCGCTCGTCCCCACGACCGCGGCGCCTCGGGTGGTGACCGCGACGCACAGGCCGACCGCCGGGCAGCTGACGTCCGCGACGTGGTCGGAGGTCGCCGGGTCGGCGACGTTCTCGGTGCTGACCCAGTCGCCGCTCGATCCGGCCGGATTGGTGGTGGCCGTGACGTACGCGCCGTAGCTCGACCATCCGGCGCACAGGTCGCTGACGGAGCCCTGGACGCAGGTCAGCCCGTCCATCGTGGGGTTGGACGCCTTGGTCCAGCTCGACGCGCCGTCGAGCGGATGCGTCGAGCTCCAGGTGCCGCTGTCGGTGGTGGCGCTGCCGGCGTCCGCGGTCACGCAGAGGGTGGGGATGCACGCCACGCCGCTCAGCGCGCCCTGCGCGATGCCGCCGGAGCCCGACGGGACGATCGTCGCCTTGCTCCAGGCCGAGGCTCCGCCCGCAGGGGTCGTGGTCGTGAAGACGTTCGGGCCGTTGGTGGCCGCGCACAGGGTGGCCGTGCATGAGACGCGGCCCCACGTGACGCCCGTGCCGGAGGCGGACCAGTTCCCGGAGGCCGGCGTCGCGGTGGTGAGGACGGCATTGCTGCCGTCGATGGCGACGCACCGCGTCACGGTCGGGCACGACACGCTCGTGAACCGGCGCGGGTGCGTCCCGTCGGTCGTGAGGGTGTCCACCCGCCAGGCCGCCGCCCCGCCGGTCGGGTTCGTCGACGAGAGGACGTGGCCGTAGCCGTCCACCGCCACGCAGAGGTCGGCCGTGGGGCATGACGTGCTGACCAGGCCGCCGCTCGGCGCGGGGACCGGGACGGTGGTGGTCGTCCAACCGCCGGCGACGCCGGGGGTCGACGTCGTGGCGATCCGCACGGCACCGTCGGCCGTGTCGGCGTTCGCCCCGGCGACGCACAGGGTCGTGGTCGGGCACGCGACGGACCGCAGCCCGTCGGCGGTGTCCACGGGCAGGCGCGCGCCCCAGCTGAGCGGCGCCCTCGCGGCGGCGTGTGCCCGCGGGGGCCCGGACGCCCACGCGAGCGTCGCCGCCAGGAGCAGCGCGGCCGGCGCGGTGATCAGGGTCGGCGCCGTGCGTCGCGTCGTGTCGGGCATGGCCGCCACCGTGCCAGGTCCTCGCCGCCGGATCAACGGGGCCGGTGCCGGAAAACGCGTAGACATCTGGCAGGCCTGGAGTAGGTTCGTCCGATGCGCCCATTCGTCCGCGTCCTGACCGTTGCGACCGTCGTGTGCCTCAGCGCCTCGCCGGCGCTCGCCGCCGCCAAGCCCCGCTCCGATCCGGAGACCGACCAGCGCCTCGGGCCGGCCGACGGCGCCGGCCACTACTTCGGCGGCCAGTCGTCGACCTCCCGGTTCCACGGGTGCCGCCTCTCGGACGAGCAGTGGTTCCCGACCTCCCTGACGAGCGGGGCGCCGACGACCACGCCCAGCACCCACCGGCGCGTCACGTTCACCGTGAACACCGGCGGCTTCCCGACCTTCAGCTGGAAGGCGAAGAAGGGGTACCGGATCTGCGGGGTCGAGGCGTACGCGGCGCTGGCGGGCCCCGACACCAAGGGCGGCGAGCTGCTCGCGTGGGTGTCCTACACGTCGGACCCGTACAGCGGCTCGACCGCCGCCAAGGGCAAGGAGGCCATCAAGGTCCGCACGCCGAAGCTCCTGGGATCCGACGACCAGGACCTCAGCGTCTTCGCGGGCAAGACGCTCGGGATCTACGGCTTCCAGGCCGTCGCCGTGTACGTCAAGAAGTCGTGAGAGCCCCGGGATCCAGGTGCGGGACCAGGTCCCAAGCCGCCGCGGCCGCCGATGACCTCCCGCCCACGGCGAGCTTGCGGTAGGCGGTCTGCAGATGCTTGTTCACCGTTCGAACGCTGATCCCGAGCGCGGTCGCCAGCGAGGCGTTCGAGTGGCCGACGGCGAGCAGGCTCACGATCTCGGCCTCGCGCACGGTCAGCCCCGCGTCCCGGAGCGCGGTGGCGATCGTCGCCTGGGACTGCTCGCGCGTCAGCGCGTACCGCAGGCGCATGTGCGCGACCGCATGGCGATGCGCCTGGATGATCGCCGGGCGGACGCGGTCCAGCAGCGCGCGCTCGGCGTCGGTGTAGTCCGGGTCGCGCCGGCTCAGCGCCACCGCGAGGAAGGTCTCGGAGGCCGTCTCCACGACGAAGGCGATCTGGTGCTCGACGTCGATATGCGCGTAGACCTCGCGGTACAGGTCGAGCGCGTGGAGCTCATCGCGCGACACCACGTCGGAGAAGCGATACGACCGCCCGTCCAGCGTGCGCAGGAAGCGCTCGACGAGCGGGTTCTGGCCGGCGAGGCGCGTGAAGGCCTCGCGGTACTCGTCCGCGGGTTCGGGCGAGGTGACGAACACCACCTCGTCCGACGCCCGCCCCATCTCGTTCAGCGACGCCCACTCGGAGGGCACGAGCCGAGCCAGCGCATCGAGCAGCCCGCTCCGGAACTCCCGCACGTCGAGGTACCCATGGATCTCCCCCACGAACGTGAGCGCGCGGGCGGCGTCGGACGCGTCTTCCATGCGCCGGCCAGCATACGAGGCCGCCGGCCGGTGGGGCGGACTTGCCGCCGGCCAGGGGCACCACGATGCTCCGTCTGGCGTCGCTCGGTTCCCGACGAGGAGGAGTACGCTCGGTCGGACCCGCAGTTCCGAACGGAGACCAGCGACGATGACCCAGCCGGAGCACTTCGAGCTGCTGGTCGTCGCGGGCGGCAAGGGCGGCAAGACGCTCGCGATGGACCTCGCCACGGCCGGACGCCGGGTGGCGATGGTCGAGCGCGTGCCGGAGATGATCGGCGGCACCTGCATCAACCTGGCGTGCATCCCGACCAAGACGCTGATCCGCTCGGCCGAGGTCGCCGAGCTGGTGCGCCGGGCACCGGAGCTCGGGATCGACGCGACGCTGGGCGCGCTCGCCGCGCCGGCGCTGCGCCGACGCGTCGGCTCGGTGGTCCACGGGATGCGCGCGATGAACCTCGACCAGTTCCGGGCGAGCGGCATGGAGCTGGTCATCGGCTCCGCCCGCTTCGTCGGCCCGCGCCGCGTGGAGGTGCGCACCGCCGACGGCGCACGGGTGCTGGAGGGCGAGCGCGCCGTGATCGACCTCGGCACGCGGCCGGCGCTGCCGGACATCCCCGGCCTGGTCGACGCCGCGCCGCTGACCAGTGAGACGCTGCTCGATCTGCGGCGCATCCCGTCGCGCCTGCTGATCATCGGCGGCAGCTACGTGGGCGTCGAGCTCGGCCAGGCGATGCATCGGCTCGGTAGCCACGTGACGCTGATCGAGCGCGGCCCCCAGCTGCTGGGACGCGAGGACGAGGACGTCGCCGGCGCGGTCGCGGACATCCTGGGCGAAGACGGCATCGAGGTCGTGCTCGGTGCGACGGTCGAACGAGTCGGTCGGGGCCAGGACGGCAGCGTCCGCGTCAGCGTCGACGGCGGGCGCGAGCTCATCGGCGACGACGTGCTCGCCGCGCTCGGCCGCCGGCCGGCCAGCGACGGGATCGACCTGGAGGCCGCCGGGGTGGAGCTCGACGAGCACGGCTTCGTGCGCGTCGACGAGCACCTGCGCACGACCGCGCCGGGCACGTTCGCCGTCGGCGACATCACGGGCGGGCCGCAGTTCACCCATGTCTCGCTCGACGACTACCGCCTGGTCAAGGCCAACCTCGACGGAGGCGCCCGCAGCACCGCCGAGCGCCTGGTGCCCTACTGCGTGTTCCTCGACCCCGAGCTCGGCCGCGTCGGCCTGACCGAACGAGAAGCCCGTCGGCGAGGGCATGACGTGCGGGTCGCCAAGCTGCCCGCCTCCGCGATCCCCCGCGCCAAGACGCTCGACGCGCCCCGTGGGTTGCTGAAGGCGGTCGTCGACCGGGGCAGCGACCGGATCCTCGGAGCCGCCATCCTGGCCGCCCACGGCGGCGAGGTGATCGCCACCGTCCAAGTCGCGATGCTCGGAGGTCTCCCCTCGTCGGCGCTGCGCGACGGCATCCTGGCGCATCCGACCATGGCCGAGGGCCTCAACCAGCTGTTCGCCGCCTGGACGGACCCGTGAACGACCACGGGCGCACCGAGCGCGTCGCCGGCGCCGAGCCGGAGTCGGCGGTCCCCGGAGCTGGGGTCGTGGGGATCCCTTGGTCTTCTGAGTCGGCCCCACGCGGGCGTCGGTCCGCCGCTTCCGACGATCGGCTCCAAGGTGCTGTACACGGTCACCGGTACGGGTAGACCTTCGGCGACATCCCCTCGTACGAACGGGAGAGACTCGTGGAACAGGATCAGGTCGCGGCCAACCTCGAGGGCATGGATGACCTCGACTTCACGGGATGGAACAACGCCGACTGGCACGGCGTGTTCGCCCACCACCACACCGACGACGTCGACGTCGACTGGAAGGGACAAGCGCCCACCCACGGGATCGAGGCGCACATCGACGCCATGAAGGCGTATGTCGATTCAGCGGGCGGCACACCACCCCGGATCGCCGCCCACCCGATCGCGTTCGGATCCGGAGAATGGACCTGCGTCGTCGGCGAGTTCGAAGGCGGAGGCCGCATGGTGACCGTGGCGAAGTGGAAGGACGGGGCGATCGCCGAGGAGTACATCTGGTCGTAGCGGCCTCACGCTGCCACCTGTGATCTCGACATGAGCGCTGTCGAACAGCCTGCCGGTGGCGATGCGGGAGCCTGGAGGGCGAGCGACCGGTGGTTGCTGGGGATCATCTTCGCGATCGTCACGTTCTGGCTGTTCGCCCAGACCCTGCTCAACGTGATACCGGCCATCCAGGGGTCCCTCGGGCTGAAGTCCACGGTCGCCAACCTGGCCGTGTCGGTCACGGCGCTCATGTCGGGCCTGTTCATCGTGGTGTTCGGCGGGCTGGCCGATCACGTCGGACGCGGGACGATCCTCCGCCTCGGAATCGCGCTGTCCATCGCCGGCTCGCTGCTGATCGCCCTCACCCCGGCGAAGCAGGGGGCGCTGACCGCCACGATGATCATGGCCGGCCGGATCGTGCAGGGGCTGTCTGCCGCCTGCGTGATGCCATCGTCGCTCGCGCTGATCAAAGACTTCTACGACGGACACGCGCGGGAGCGGGCGTTGTCCTTCTGGTCGATCGGCTCCTGGGGCGGTTCGGGCTTCTGCTCCCTGTTCGGCGGCTTGATGGCCGTGTCGTTCCTCGGCTGGCGCTCGATCTTCTGGATCTCGATCGCGGTCGCCGCCCTCGCGCTCTACCTGACCAGGGACACGCCGGTCTCTCGGGTCGCCGGCACCGCGACGCCCCATCGATTCGACTGGTCGGGCCTGATCGCGTTCGTCCTGGCGATGCTCGCGATCAACATCGTCATCTCCCAAGGCCCGCGGCTCGGCTGGTTCTCGGGCGCGTCGCTCGGGCTGATCGTCGCGTTCGTCGTCTTCATCCTGGCGTTCTTCTGGGTCGAGACGCACAAGCCGGGACCGTTCGTCGACCTGAGCATCTTCGACAACAAGACGTTCGCCGGAGCCACCCTTTCGAACTTCCTGCTCAACGGGTCGGCGGGGACGCTCGTGGTGGCGCTCGGCTTGGTGCAGCACGCCGCCGGTTGGTCCTCCCTGCACGCAGGCCTGCTCACGCTGGGGTACCTGGTCGCGATCGTCGCCACGATCCGGGTGGGAGAGAAGCTCCTGCAGAGGTACGGTCCGAAGCGGCCGATGATGTGGGGAACGTCGATCACCGCCGTCGGCATCATCCTGACCTCGCTGACCTTTCTGTTGATCGGGCAGTACACGGTGGTCGCCTTCATCGGGTTCACCCTGTACGGCGTCGGGCTCGGGTTCTACGCGACCCCGTCGACCGACGCCGCGATGTCGAGCGTGTCCGACGACAGGGCGGGAGAGGCGGCCGGCCTCTACAAGATGGCCTCGTCGCTCGGGTCGGCCTTCGGCGTCGCGATCTCCGCGGCCATCTACACCGCGGCGGCGCACGTTCCGCCTCACCTCGTGCCGCACATCTTCTTCGGTCGCCAGAGCAACGTCGCCCTGCGGTTCGGCGGCGGGCTGGGGCTGCTCTTCAACGTCTTCATGTGCCTCGTCGCGCTGATCTCGATCATCGTGGCCGTGCCGGAGGCTCAGCCTGACGAGCAGCGCGCCGCGCGGCCGCAGGTCCCGGCCTCGCCCAGCTTCGGGAGCTGAGCGCCGGCGGTCGTGACGACCACGGGCCCGGTTTCGCCGGCTCGACGTCCGCGCCCCGGTCGTCGACGCTCGCGCTACGGGCTCTGCAGCACCGCCGAGATGTCCAGCGTGAGCCCGACCTTGTCGCCGACCATCATGTTGCCGCTGCCCAGCGCCTGGTTGAACTTCATGTCGAAGTCCGAGCGCAGCAGCTTGCCGACGACCTCCAGCCCCGCACGCGTGTTGCCCCAGGGATCGGTGTCGGTGCCCTGGATCACCACCTCGAGCGTGACCTCCTTCGTGATCCCGTGCATCGTGAGGTTGCCCACCACGCGCGAGGACTCGTCATCGATCGCCTCGACACGCGTCGACTCGAACGTGATCTCGGGGAACGCTTCGACGTCGAAGAAGTCCGCCGAGCGCAGATGGTCGTCTCGCTGTGCCTCGCCCGTGTCGACCGACGCCACGGTCACCGTGCCGTGTGCACGGCAGTCAGCGAGGCTCTCCTTCATCTCCAGCGTGCCCTCGAACTCGCTGAACTTGCCGCGGACGTTGGCGATCCCCATGTGCTTCACGGAGAACCTCACGCTCGAGTGCCCAGGGTCGACCGTCCACGTACCGGTCGGGATCAACGGGGCACTGCGGGTCCCGGTGCTCGAAGCCATGGTCACCTCCAAGGAGACGCTGGGTCATCGACACGGTACTCCGTCAACGGAGTACCGCAACCGGAAACGACGATCGCGGTCGGCTCCGTCGACGCCCGTCAGCTCGTGTGGGGCCGCGCCACCCTACGACGTCGGCCGCGGCGTCCGCGGCGAGAGCAGCGACGTCGTCGCTCGCGCATGCTCCTTGAGCATCGTCTTGCCCGATGCGAGCAGGAGCGCGTCGTTGGCGCCCTCGCCGATCTGGGTCTGTGGTGCGTCACGGCGCAGGCGGGCCAGCTCGGTCATCCCGACGTACGAGCGGCTTGCGGCCAGCCGCGACGCGCATTCGACCGCCCAGACCGCGGTCTCTGATGCGATGACCTTGGCCGCGGTCGCCAGCTCGGACGCCGGCGGGTGGAGCCCGACACGTGATCGATCGGCTTGCCGAACGCCAGGCGCCCCACACGATCCCGTAGCGGGCCTCGTTGAGGCAGCTCAACGGGCCGCGCAGCGACGTGGCCTCGGGGAGCATCGCGCCGGCGGGCAGGCGGACGTCGTCGAGTAGCAGCTCGCTCGTGACGGAGGCGCGCAGGCTGAGCTTCTTGTGGATGTCCTGCGTCGTGAACCCCGGCGTGCCCGTCGGGACCACGAAGCCACGGATCCCCTCGTCGGTCGCCGCCCACACGACGGCGACGTCGCTGACGCTGCCGTTGGTGATCCACATCTTCTGGCCGTGCAGGACCCAGTCGTCGCCATCGCGCCGCGCGCGCGTGCGCATCGCGCCGGGGTCGGACCCCGCATCCGGCTCGGTCAGCCCGAAGCACCCGATCGCCTCGCCCGCGGCCATCCGCGGAAGCCACTCCTGCTTCTGCTCCTCGCTGCCCCAGCGCCAGATCGCGAACATCGCCAACGACCCCTGCACCGAGACGAGGCTGCGGACGCCGGAGTCCCCGGCCTCCAGCTCCAGGCACGCCAGACCGTAGGCGGTGGCCGACGCGCCCGCGCAGCCGTAGCCCTCCAGGTGCATCCCCAACACCCCCAACTTGCCCAGCGCCGGTGCCAGCTCGCGAGGGATGACGGCCTCCTCGAACCACTCCCCCACGTTGGGCACGACCTGGTCGCGGACGAACGCGCGGATGGTGTCGCGGATGTCGCGCTCCTCCTCGGAGAGCAGATGGTCGATGTCGAGGAAGTCGCTCGGGCGAACCGCGACGGGCGCGGTGGCGGTGGTGGACAACGGGGATCGGCTCCTTGCGTAGCGGGAGGGCGACGGAGGTCCGCGGCCGGGCCGCCCGAGAGCGGCCCGACCTCAGCGGAAGGAGGGCCTCTCCCGTCTTCGGGCGGAGGCCTTCGGGGCGCGGCGCCTCGGAGGAGACGAGAGCCGGTGCCTCGGCCACGCATGATGCGCGAGCGAACCGGCACGCTCAGCTGAGCGACCTCCAAACCTCGCCCGGCCGTTTGGGGACGCGCACGAACCTCTGACCGATCCGCGCGGTTGCCTGCGGGCGCCCGATCTGAGACGTCGCTTCGACGTTCCTGCTGCCGCGGCGACGCCACGGCCGCCGAGACGCTGGCCGGCCGGACCTAGTCCTCCCGCCCCTTGCGGCGCGTCGTCTCCGCGGCGCGCACCGGCTCGTCGGCGAGCGACACCAGATTGTAGGCCTTGAGGGCGAGCCAGATCTGCATGACGTCTTCGGTGTCGTCGAGGCGCCGGCCGGTCAGCTGCTCGACCCGCCGCATGCGGTAGACCAGCGTCTGCTTCGGCACGCCGGTGGCCTGCTCCGCTCGTTGCCACGAGCGGTTCGCGGCGAGGAACTGGCGAAGCGAGCCGACGAGGTCGCTGCCGTGCTCGGCGTCGTAGGCCACCAGGACCCCGACGACCTGGTCCGCGACGATCCCGGCTTCGGTGACGGTTCGTGGCAAGAAGGGCGGCACGTCGTCTCCGTAGCGGGTCAGGCCTCGCTCACGCACGCGCGAGGCCTCCAATGCCCACCGGGCCTCCTTCGCCGCGTCGGGTACCTGACCGACGGTGGTGATGGGGCCGCTGAGACCGGCCGGCGGCCCGTTGTCCAGCACGTGCTCGATGTCGGGCGCGGCGCTCTCCGGGACCAGGACGTAGGCCGTCGACGCTCGGACCAGCTGGAGGTTCGGCAGTCCGGCCCGCCGCAGACGACGATCCATCACGTCCATGACGACGTCGTCGCGGACGACGTCGATCGCCACGAGCCGCAAGCCGCCGTCGCCGCCGTCGCCCAGGTCGAAGAACGACAGCCGCCAGGAGCCGGACTCGGCGTCGATGCGCCGCTCGATCAGCTGCTCCAGCAGCTCGCCACCGCGTCGACGACGCTCCTCCTGCTGGGCGATGGACCGCTCCAGCTCGATGGCGACGACAGCGGCGACGTGCTGCAGGATGGACAGCTCGACGGACCTGTCCGCGCGATGGCGCGCGACCAGGCAGGCGAACCGCGTCGCGAGCATCGGCACGATGGTCGCCTGCCCCACCCCATCGGGCACGCGCAGGACCGCCGGAAGCCGCTCGGCCCGCTCGTCGACGATCGAGCTGACGGTGTCGCGGAGGCGATCGTCGAGTGCCTCGAGGCCGAGCAGCGGGTGGCCGGAGCGGTCGACGACGTGGAGGCGCGTCCCGAGGTTGGCGCCGATCCGGCGCACGACCTCAGACGGCCCACGATGCGCGGCTTCCCTCACCACCTCGTAGATCCGCATCGTCGCCGTCATGCGCGCCTGCTCGGCCCGCTGGTTCGCCTGCGCGACGGCCTGCGCGATGGCGATCCACGGCACGTGGTAGGCCGTCCCGAGCACCGGGAACCGCAGCTGCTCGGCCTCCGCAAGCAGCGCCCGCAACGCGACGACGATGGACGGCAGGTCAGGGACGGCCAGCCCCACGACCCCGGAGTCGACGAGCTGGCGCACGAACGCGACCTGCCCCGGCGCGTCGACCGGGATGTTGGTCGCGTTCGTCATGAGGAGGTGGCCGCGGCCGAGCCACTCCCAGGGCGACATCAGCTCGCCGACGTGAGCCCAGTCGATCGTGCGCCCCGATCCGCCGCCGCCCGCCAGGAACCGCGACCTCAGGGTCGGGATCTCCACGAGCTCTCCAACAGTCAGCGGCACCTATCGCCTGCCCGGACGCGCTCCAACGGCCTGCCGGTCAGACCACCGCGCCGTCGGCCTCGAGGAGCGTCGCGATCTCGCGACCGACCCGTTGCCCCGACTCGATCGCACCGTCCATGAAGCCGTTCCAACCGCCGGCCACGTCGCTGCCGGCAAGCATGATCCGGCCGTGCCGCGTCTGGAGCCCGCGCAGCCGGCCGAGACGCTGACCCGGGCGGGTGATGCACCACGTGCCGCGCGAGAACTCGTCCGCCGTCCAGTCGTGCCCAGCGACCGCCACGACCTCGAAGTCGCCGGGAACGAGCCGGTGGACCACCGCCGCGACCGCCTCGCGGTCCGTCGGGTCGAGCTTGGCCGCGTCCGGCCCGAAGCCGAGCAGGATCTGACCGTCCGGCACCTCGTACACGGTCTCGATCGAGGTCAGCGCCGCGGCTTCCGGCGCCGAGACGACCAGCGGCGCGAGCGCCCCGCGGATCTCGATCCAGGTCTTGAGTCCGTGCGAGGCTTGGGTCACGGCGTGCGCGTCGCGCAGACCGCCGGTGGACGGCCCAGCGAACCGGATGGCGCCGAGCGTGTTGAGCGGCACCGCGACGACGGCGGCGCCGGCCGTGAACCGGGCCCCGTCACGCGTCGTGACCGCGACGCCGCCATCGTCCGCGTCGACGGCCGCGACGGGTGCGCCGAGCCGGAGGTCCGCGTCGGCCTCCTCCGCGATCCCGTCGACGAGCTTGGCCGTGGTGCGCATGACGTACATGCCGACGGCGTCGAGCATCAGCCGGAAGCTGCAGTCCGACAGCGCGTACCAGTGCATCACGGCGGTCAGGGCGGCCTCATGGCTGTACGCGGAGTTGAGGGTCCCGGCGTGCGAGCCGAGCATCGTCCGCTCGTCCGCCGTCAGGCCGACGTCGTCGAGTCGCTGCGCGAGCGAGACGACGTCGTTCGCCGCGAAGGCCTCGCCTCCGGCGAAGACGTCGAACGGCTTGGGATAGGTCGCGCGCGCGTCGTGAAAGACGCGCGCGAACAGCTCGTCCAGGCGAGCCACGACGTCCTCCGCGGAGTCCTTGTTGAGGTCGTCGCCGTTCCACCACCACCACTCCTCGAAGTGAGGGCCGTGCTCGTAGTCGATCCCGAGCCGGGTCATCTCCGCGAAGACGTGCGGCTGGAACCAGTGCACGTAGCCACCGCCGAGCTCGACCTCACGGCCGGCGAACTCCGTGGTCCAGAGTCGCCCACCGATCCGCTCGCGGGCCTCGAGGACCAGGACCGAATGACCGCGGCGACGGAGCTCGCGCGCCGCCGTCAGCCCACCGAGTCCGGCCCCGATGACGATCGCGTCGGCATCCCTGCTCATCGGCTCGCGTCCTTCCGGTCGTGCTTGGCCTCGGCGCGGCGGGCAGCCGTGGCGGCGGGCTCGGCGCCGCCCTCCGGTCCGATGACGACGCCGTAGGTCTCGCGGGCGCGCTCGACGGTGATCCAGCCCTCGCGCACGTCCTCGGCGACGGACGCCGGATCGCGCTCGAGCGGATCGCCGTACCCGCCTCCGCCAGGCGAGAGGGAGACGACGCGCTGGTCGGGCTCGACCCAGACGCGGTGGCACGCGGCCGCCCGCTCGACCGACCCGTCGCCCTGGCGGATCCACTGATCCGCCAGCGCTCCAGCACCTCCGCCACAGACGCCGAGCGCGGGGTTGACGGTGCCGTCGGAGAACCAGATCGCCTCGACGCGCGTCTCGTTCGGGCCCCACTCCACGAGGTTCGCCGGGGCGCCCCGGTGCTTCCCCGCACCCTCCGAGTCCACGATGATCTCGTCGACCCAGATGCGGATCGGCAGCAGGTGCTCGGTGGCCTCCGTGCTGTTGCGCATGATCGAGCCGTTGCTGCCGGCGTGGACCGCCGTCAGCCAGCCGTCCGCGGCCGGTGCACCAGCCCCTCCCGTCATGCCCAAGACCATCATGTCGATGTACGGCGCGCCGCCCTTTCTCGGGTCATGGCCCGAGACAACGGCCGACGACGGCGGTCCGACGCTGCCGATCTCGGCCAGGCCCACCGCTCCCCCGAGCCTGGCGAACGCCATCTGGACGGCGTTGGTCATGCGATCGGCGACGTTGGTGGTGGCGCCGGAGCAGGAGAACGGGTGAACGGGCCTGCCGACGATGCAGCCGTCGCGCAGCTTCACGTCGAGCCGCCGGAAGCTCCCCGCGTTGGCGGGCACCGACGCGTCGATGCTCATGAACGTGCCGACCATCGCCGTCGTCAAGCTGGTGGCCTCGGTCAAGTTGAGGCCGAAGGGCAGGCAGTCGGGGTTGTCGCGGAGGTCCACGGTGATGCGCGGGTCGTCGTGATCGACCGCGACGGTCGCGTTCACCCGCACCTCGGGGAACCCTTCGAACGCGTCATGCGCCGTCTGGGCGGTCGCCGTGCCGTCGGGCATCGCGCGGATCGCCTCGACCATCCGATGCTCGGAGTAGTCGAACCAGTCGTCGACGAACGTCTCGAGCGCGTCCCAGCCGACCTCTCCGGCGAGCGCGAGGATCTCCCGCTCGGCGATGCGCGCCGCGCCGACCATCCCGTTGTAGTCGCCGCGCCAGGACCGCGGGACGCGGACGCGCACCTCGCACATCCGGATGACGTCGTCGATGTCCCGGAAGTCGCGCTGCACCTGCACGGCGGGGAAGATGAGCGCGCCTTCCTCGTAGACGTCACGGACGGCCGGGACGATCGTGCTGGGCTCGGCGTTGCCGACGTCGGCCATGTGCGCCTTCACCACCGCGGTGAAGCGATGGTGGCCGTCGTCGTCGATGACGGGGACCAGCAGGCAGTGGTCGCCGGCATGGGAGTTGCCGTGGTACGGCGAGTTGTGCAGGAAGGCGTCCCCGCGCCGGAGGACCGGGTGCACCTCGGCCAGGTACCGGCTGATCAGGTCAGGACCGGCCATCACGTGGATCGGCAGGCTCTCGGCGGCCACGAGCAGCTCGTGGTCGGCCGTCACGATGCAGCACGAGAAGTCACGGGCATTGCTGATGACCCCGGAGCGGGCGGTGCGGAAGAGCGTGTTCGTCATCTTGCGCACGATCCGCTGGAACCGGCTGGCGAGGATCGCCAGCTGAACGCCGTCGACCGTCTGGCGCCTGGTGGCGCCCTCCTTCATGTCCACGGCCAGACTCGCGGCCGATCTCCCTGCGGGCATGCGATGCCTCTCTCGCCCGTTCACACGGGCGTTCGGGTCCAGAACTGGTACCTGCGTGCCGGTGGTGCCGGCAATCGGTCGAACCGATGGGCGCGTGCGACCCGGTCGACCGTTCGTACGAAGCGGCGCCGCCTCGGTGCTACGTCACGCCGAGCGTCCGCTTCCTGCCGAGGAACGCGCCGAGGCCCACCCCTGCGATGAGCGCCACGCCGTTGACGTAGTTCCCGACGTACGGTGGCGCGCCGGCGAAGTTCAGGCCGCTGTTGAGCGTCGCCAGGAAGAAGATCGCGACGAGCGTGCCGCCGACGTTGTAGCGCCCTGGCGTGATCGACGCGGCGCTGAGGAACGCGGCCGCGAGGGCCGGCAGGGTGAAGGAGTCGCCCACCCGCGGATCGGCGCCGCCGGCGACCGCGACCTCCAAGACCCCGGCGCCGCCCGCGAGGAGGCCCGCGCAGGCGAACGCGCCCGTCAGCAGCAGCTTCGTGCGAAGGCCCACGAGCACGCCCGCCGAGGGATTGGATCCCAAGGCATACAGGTAGCGCCCGAACGGGGTGTGCCGGAGCAGGTAGTAGACGCCACCGGCAGCGGCGGCCATGACGTACGCGGGCTTCGGGATCCCGATCCAGGTGCTCGACCCGAAGCTGATGAGGCCCTCGGGCAGGTCGGCGACGACGGCGCTTCCGCCGGTCTTCTGATTGATGACGCCATCGAGGATGGTCGCGACGCCGAGCGTCGTGATCACCGCGTTGACGCGAAGCCGCGTCACGATGCCCCCGTTCAACCCGCCGATGGCGAGGCAGAGGACGATCGATGCCGCCGCGGCGAGCACCAGCGGCACGCCATTGGACATCAGGCTCGCCGACACGACCGCCGCCAGGCCGGACGCGACGCCGACCGAGAGGTCCCACTCGTTCGTGACCAGGGGCACCAGGGCGCCCAGCGCGACGATCGCCGTGACCGACTGGCTGATCAGGATCGCACGGACGTTGTCCATGGTGAAGAACGCGGTCGACGTCTTCGACCAGACGCTGAAGGCGACCGCGACGGCGGCCCACAGGCCGACGAGCGCGTAGCTCTCGAGTTGGTGCGTCACGCGACGCCGGGGCGGCATAGGCGTCGTCCGCGTCCGGCCTGCGGCGTCCAATGCCCGCACGGGGCTCATCGCGAGCCCCCGGCCCACGCCGCCTCGTAGGCGGACACGTAGTCGATCGGCGGCACGTAGCCCTTGCCCTTGGCCGGCAAGCCCTCGCCTGCGTCATAGAGGGAGAGCCCGATCCCGGAGGGTCTCAGCTTCGCCTTCGCGAAGATCCTGTTGATGATGTCCATCGAGTCATACGCTTCCCAGCCCAGCGGCACGCCGTAGCCGGCATCCAGCCCGCCGTCGCTCCGGATGAGGCTGATCGCCGACGGCTGGCCCACGCCGGCGACGCTGAGGATGCGGTCGTTGCGTCCCGACGCCCGGATGGCACCGGCCGCCCCGCCCGTCATGAGGCCGTCGTAGGGCGCCACGAACGCGTTGGCCCGGGGATAGCGCAGAAGCGCCTGGCGGACCTTCTGCTGCAGCGCGGGACCGATGTCGGCTCCGGTGATCTCGACCGGATGCGACGCGCACGCCGGGCACTGCGCCTTCATCTCCGCCGCGAAGCCCTCGTAGTTCAGGCGCGTCAGGGCCGAGTCCGTCTCGTCGAGCACCACGACCTCGGCCGCGCCCTTCGTCTTCCACAGCACGTAGTCGGCCTGCAGCCGGCCGATGAACCGCTCCCAGGCGAAGAGATCGCCCTGCGTGTACCGGGTCTCTCCGCTGAAGAGGTGCGGCCCGGGCGGTGTCACGCGATCGCAGTCGGCCGACTCGGATCCGACGATCACGATCCCGGCCCGCCGGGCCTGCTCCAGGCCGGCGCGCACCGGCGCGCAGTCAATGGCGTACAACAAGATGGCGTCCACCTTCGCCTGCACGGCGCCGCGGACCCCGGTCAGCTGCTCGTTGGGCTCGAACTTGCCGTCGTAGACGCGCGCGTTCCAGCCGAGTGCCTTCGCGGCGGCTCGGAAGTGCTGCGCGTAGTCGACGGTCTCCGGGATCCCCAGGCCGGCGCTGATCAGCCAGACCGTCTTGCCGGGCACGGCCGCCGGGGAGCCCTCCGCGGGGCGCCGGAACGTCGAGCCGTGAAAGGCGTCGCTCACGGCCTTGTCGATCGTGGCCGACCGCGCGAGCGCGTCGCCGGATCCGGCCGTGCTCCGCCCGGTGCCCGCCGGTGCGCTCGATCCACATCCGGCGAGCGCGGCCGTCCCGAGCAGCGCGGCGAGGATCGTCGCCACGAGCTTCTGCGCGCCGCGTGCGAGCGAGCTCATGGGCGGGGCTCGAACACGAGGGGCGAGTACAGGCGCCCGAAGACGTACGGCGTGTAGTCGTGCCCGTCGCCGGCGAGCGGGATGACCTCGCGGAGGGCGTAGTCGCTCACGCCGGCGACGGTGCAGCCGTCGAGGAAGTCCCCCACCGGGATCGTCGCGACGCCGGGGTCGAACGGCGAGTGGCCGAGCCTCACGTCGGCGCCCGCGACCGCCTGCACGCGGCGGACGGTCGACGCGATGTCGGTGACGACGAGCTCGGGGTCCCGGACCTCCACGCCGTTGGCCGCCAGGTGCCCCTTGAGCTCGAAGTAGGTCGACGCGCTCGTCTCGGCCGAGGAGACCTGTGGGCCGTCGGCGATCTGCGCGGTCAGCTCGACGAGGAGGTGGCCCTTCCGCTCGACGTACGCGTGGACCCGCGCTCCGTCGTCGACCAAGTCGATGGATCCGAGCTTCTTCGGCATCCCCCAGATCTCGCGTCCCTTCTCGACGTTGACCTCCTCGACCTCGATGACGGTGAGGCAGTACCGGCCCACCTCGCCCCGTGACTGGCGTTGACGCTGATCGTCGCGGCACGGTCGCGCGACGCGGGGTTCAGCTCGCGTTCGCGCGAGGTCAGCATCGCCATGACGCTGATGGCGACCTGCGGCTCTGGCGCCGGGTCGAGACAGGGCGGGAGCACGCTGCGGACGAACTCCTCGGTGGTGCTGAAGGTGATGCTCGTGGTCGTGTGGTGGAACGCCACGGCCCGCGACGCGGGGTAGTGGTTCTCGACCTGCTCCGGTGTCCAGAGGTAACTCATCTGCGCAAGCTTGCTCCGTGTTCGATGTTGCGGAGCGATCACCGTATGCGGCGGATCGCACGGCGACAACGACGGAGATGAACCACATGCGCCGCCGAGGCCGATGGTTCGTACGAACGCGGGCGCCGGGGCGCCGGCGCCCGCCTTCGTCAGTCCTGCCCCGCGGTGAGCAGCGCCTGCTGGAGCCGATGGGCGTCGAGGTCCTCGCGCGCCAGCTCGGCGATCACGCGTCCACCGCGCATGACGAGCGCGCGATCCGACACGCGGGCAAGCTCTTCGAAGTCCGACGACACGACGAGGGCCGCCGCCCCGCCGTCCACGGCACGCCGGATGAGCTCCCAGATCTCCGCGCGGGCACCGATGTCGACCCCCTGCGTGGGCTCGTCGAGCAGCAGGACTCGTGGCGACCGGCGCAGCCATCGAGCCAGGATGACCTTCTGCTGGTTGCCGCCGGAGAGCGTCGCCAGCGGGACGTCCTCGGATGCGGCCTTGACGAGGTAGTCCTCCAGCAGGCGCGCCGTGTCGGCGCGTTCCCGGCGATGACGCAGCCGCCCTCGGGCGAAATAGGCGGTGGTGACCGTCATGCCGATGTTCTCCGTGACGGTCAGATCCGAGAAGGCGGCGTCTCGCGCGCGGTCCTCCGGAACGTAGGCGAACCCCTCGCGCATCGCGGCGGCCGGACTCGCGGCCGCGTATGGCCGGCCATCGAGCGTCACCGTGCCGGCCTCGACGTTCAGGAGCCCGAACAAGGCGCGCAGCAACGTCGAGCGGCCCGTGCCCAACAGCCCGGCCACGCCGACGATCTCGCCAGGACGAAGTTCGAGGTCGACGCCGCGGACGGAGCCCGCGACGAGGCCGTCGACCACCAGAGAGGGCCGGCCGGCGCGATCGCGCGTCGGGCGAGACACGAATCGGTCGAGCTTCCGCCCCGTGATGAGCTCGACGAGCTGATCCTGGCCGGCGTCCGCCCCCACCGTCGCCGCCACGGACCCGTCCCGCAGCACCGTGGCCGCATCGGCCACGTGCACCACCTCCTCGAGGCGATGCGTCACGTACAGGATGGTCTGGCCACCGCGGGCGAACTCGAGGAGGTCGTCGAGCAGGTTGTCCACCTCGGCCGGCGGCAAGGCCGCCGTGGGCTCGTCCAGGACGAGAATGCCGCCGTCCGCCTCGTCGACGTCCTGCAGCGCGCGCGCGATCGCGACCATCGTCTGCGTCGCCAGGCTCAAGTCGCCGACGCGATCGCCCGGGCTTGCGCGCACGCGGAAGCGCTCGAGCGTCCGGGCCGCCGCCGCGTTCAGCGCTCGCCAGGCGATCGGTCGCACCGCGCTGCGGCCGGACCGGTGCCCGATCCACAGGTTCTCGGCCACGGTGAGGTCCGCGAACGTCGACGGCTGCTGGTGCACGAACCGCAGACCGGCTTCGCGTACCGCGGACGGCGTGAGGTCGGCGGCCTCGAACCGCCGGTCCCCGATGCTCACCGTGCCGGCGTCAGCCTGGCACACGCCGGCGAGGATCTTGATGGTGGTCGACTTGCCCGAGCCGTTGCCTCCGAGCAGCGCGTGCACCGTGCCGGCCTCGAGCGAGAGCGAGACCCCGTCCAGCGCCGGCACGCCCGCGAAGGCCTTGGTCAGCCCGTGAACGCTCAACGCGGCACACGCGGCGGTCGCCGGGTCAGAAGAAGTGATGGGTGTCATGCGTGCTGTGCCGAGCCGTCGTCGGCGCGTCCGGGCGCCGCCCTCGGCGGACCTCGACCGTACGTGCGTGCGCACGGCCCGGCAATGGGTCGAAGCCGTGGACGAGCGCGGTGTCGCCGTCCGATCGGACGAACGAACTAGAGCGGCCCCGCCGCCGCGCCGCCGTCGAGCAGCAAGGCCTCGCCATTGACGTAGGACCCCGCGCCCGAGAGGAGGAACTCCACCAGCCCGGCGACGTCCTCCGGAGTCGCGAAGCGGCCGAGCGGTACCTGGGCCCGGCGCGTCTCGCGACCGGATGGGCGCTCGACGTCGAAGATGCGGTCGAGCATCGGCGTCTCGACGAACCCGGGGCACACCGCGTTGCTGCGGATGCCGTCCGGGCCGTGGTCGAGCGCCAGGGCGCGGATGAGCCCGACGACCGCATGCTTCGTCGCCACGTAGGCGGCGCACTCCCGGGCGGCGTGCACGCCGACGTCGGACGCCAGCGCGACGAACGCGCCGCCCCCGGCGCGACGCAGCGCCGGGATCGCGTGGCGTGCCGTGAGGTACACGCCCGTGACGTTGACGGCCAGCGCCCGGCTCCATGCCGGCGGTGCAAGCGTCTCCACGGTTCCGGGAGCCCAGATGCCCGCCGCGGCGACCACACCCGCGATCGCGCCCGCGGCGTCTTCGACGCGCGCCACCGCGCCCGCGAGATCCGCGTCGAGCGTGACGTCGCCCGGCAGCTCGAGCGCCACGGCCCCGCACGCGCGGACCCGCTCCGCCGTCGCGCCCAACCCGGCCGCGTCGCGATCGAGGAGGCCCAGGCATGCCCCTTGACGGCTCATCCGGATCGCCACCGCTCGACCGATCCCGGATCCGGCACCGGTCACGAGCACGGCGCCCGAGACGCCCGTTCCCTCATCTGCACGATCGTCGCGTGTGACCATGACACGCACCTTAACGTTCGTTCGTTCAACTGCCGGCTCGAACCGCCCGGCGAGCGCGCAGGCGAACGTTCAGACGATCGAGCAACGCCCGCCCCGTCGATCTGTCATCGACGACGACTGAACGTTCATTCATGCCAGGTAGCATGAGCATGTCCGCCGCGGCATGTCCGTTCCCCCCGAAACGAGCGATCCATCGATGCACACGATCGAGTTGAGCAGCAGCATGTTCTCCGTCGAGCTGGCGGACCGGCCCGCCTCCATGGCCGACCTGCTTCCCGGATGGCACGAGCACGACCGGTTCGGCGTCGTGGTGCACGAACCGCTCGGGGCGCTCGGGGCGAGCCATCTCATCCAGGCCGCGACCGTCCGGTTCTTCGAGCACCGGCGAGCGAACGCCCTCGACGCCGTGCCGATGTACCCGGAGATCTACGCCTTCCACGTCGGCGGCCCGCACGGCGACCTCAGCGCCTATGACTTCTGGCCGCGGCACAAGGAGGTCGTCGTCGACGCGGACCCCCGCGCCGTCATGCACGCGGTCAACGCGCGTGGCATCACGCGGCTCGCGGTGCCCGACGGCGTGCCGCGAGACCACTCGCTGCTGTGGCCCGAACGCAACAGCGCGACCAACAGGATCCGCAGCGCATGGGCGTACGCGGCGGACGGAGCGGTGCGGGACGGCGAGATCGTCATCGCCGGCACCAGACCAGCCACGGAGGAGAACGCGGAAGGCGCGCTCGACATGGAGGCCTACGTCGACGCCGCGCTCGGCGCCGATGGCGCGCTCATCGAGCAGCTGCGCGCGGACCACGACTTCACGCGCTGGGTCGCCGCCGTGCGAGAGCGGCTGGAGGAGGTGCCGCCGGCCGTGCGACGGCGTGTCGCCGACACCTACCGGGCGCGGCGCCGAGATGGGCTGTCCACCCAGCGCTACCGTCAGGTCGACCTCGAGCTCGCGCTCGCGCGACTCGTCCCATGATGCTGCCCTTGCACGGCATCGCGAGCGCTGCCGGCGGGACGCTGGTGCACGAGTTGCTCGACGCGCACGCCGACGCCGCCGACCTCGCGGCCGGGCTGCGCCGCGAGCCCACGTGGGCCGCGCACCTCGACGACCTCCGCGACCTGCAGCCGGGTCGGCCGCGAGACGCTCGCCTCCATGGAGCGGTCGCATGAGCGCTGAGCCCTTCCGCCGTGTCGTCGTCACCGGTGCCGGCCGCGGGATCGGCGCCGCGATCGCGCGGCGGTTCGCCGCCGATGGCGACGAGGTCCTCCTGGTCGACCGGGACCTCCCCAGCCTCCAGCGGGCGCAGGCGGAGCTCGCCGCGCTCGATGGTCCCGTCCGGACCTGCGCCGCCGAGCTGTCCACCGACGACGGCGTCGCCGCCGTGGTGTCGGAGGTTCGCGAGCGCTGGGACGGGCTCGACGTCTTGGTCAACAACGCCGGCATCGCCCACAAGCAGCCGTTCCTGGAGCACCCACGCGAGGCGTGGGACCGGGTCGTCGCGGTCAACCTCACCGCGCCGTTCGCGCTCTCCCAGGCGCTCGTGCCGTTCATGGTGGCGCGGGGTCGCGGCGCCGTCGTCCACATCGCGTCGATCGACTCGTTCTTCGCCGACGGAGACTTCGTCGGCTACAACGCGGCGAAGGCCGGGCTCCTCGGCCTGATGCGCACGATGGCGGTCGAGCTCGCGCCCCACGGGATCCGCTCCAACGCCGTGCTGCCCGGCTTCACGGCCACCGACATGGTCCGCCGCGACGCCTCGGACGCCGACTGGGAGAGCATCCACAGCCGGTTCCCTCGCGCTCCGCTCGGGCGGATGGTCGAACCGCACGAGATCGCCTCCGCGGTCGCGTTCCTCGCTTCTGCGGACGCGTCGGCGATCACCGGCGCCTCGTTGATCGTCGACGGCGGCGTGACCGCCAACGTCTACGTCGCCGAGACGCTCGACCGCGACTGACCGTCGCCGTCGCCGAGGAGCCGGCGCCGCAGCACCTTCTTGTCCAACTTGCCCACCGACGTCTTGGGCAGCTCCGCGACGAGCTCGAAGCGATCGGGCAACCACCACGAGGGGAAGCGCTCCCCCAGGAACGAGCGCAGCTCCGCGCCGTCGAGCCGCGCCCCCTCCCGCGCCACGACGAACATGCACGGTCGCTCTCCCCACTTGCTGTCGGGCATCGCGACGACCGCGGCCTCCAGCACGCCCGGATGGAACAGCACCGCGGTCTCCAGCTCCACCGACGAGATCCACTCGCCGCCGGACTTCACCAGGTCCTTGGTCCGGTCCACGAGCTTGACGAACGCCCGGTCATCGATCTCCGCGACGTCGCCGGTGCGCAGCCACCCGTCGTCGGTGAAGCTGCCTTCGCCCTCACCGCCGTAGTAGGCGCGCGCGACGCTCGGGCCGCGGACCTGAAGCTCGCCGCCGTTCTCCGCGTCGAGCCGCGCCGAGATGAACGACAGCACGCGACCCTGCTTGGCGCGCAGCGCGTAGCGCTCGTCCGCGGCCTCCGGCGCGTCGACCGGAAGCCGCGAGATCGCGGCCAGCGGGCTGGTCTCGGTCATGCCCCAGCCCTGGACGACCGGCACGTCGAAACGCTCGTCGAAGGTGCGGATCAGCTGCTCGGGGACCGCGGCCCCGCCACAGATCAGCTCCCTCACCGACGACAGGTCGGGCCGCGGGTCGAGATCGGCGAGCCCCTGCCACACCGTCGGCACCGCCGCCGAGACCGTGACGTCCTCGGAGCGCATGAGGTCGGCGATGATCGCCGGGGTCGGGGACGGTCCGGGCATCACCTGGCGGGCACCCGCCATCGCGGAGATGAACGGCAGGCCCCACGCGTTGGCGTGGAACATCGGCACGACCGGCATGACCGAGTCACGCTCGTGGATGCCGAACGCGTCGGGCTGGTTGGCCATGAGCGAGTAGAGGGCGATCGACCGGTGCGAGTAGACCACGCCCTTGGGCCGACCCGTGGTGCCGCTCGTGTAGCACATGGCGGCGGCCGCGCTCTCGTCGAGCTCCGGGAACGCGAAGCCGGGGTCGCCGCCGGCGACGAGGTCCTCGTACGGCATCGCTCCGGCGCGGACGGCCTCGTCGTCGGGCATCAGCACCTCGTGCTCGACGCCGTCGAAGCGCGGGAGCGACGCCGCGAGCGACGCGTCGAGGAAGATCACGCGGTCGCCGGCGTGCTCGACGATGTACTTCAGGTCATCCTCCGACAGGCGGATGTTGAGCGTGTGCAGCACCGCCCCCATCGACGGCACGGCCAGGTAGAGCTCCAGGTGCCGCAGGCTGTTCCACCCGAAGGTCGCGACGCGGTCGCCGGGCCCGACCCTCATCCGGCTCAGCGCGTCGGCCAGACGCCGGGCGCGCCGCACGACCTCGGCGTAGGTGCTCCGCTCGATCCCGAGCGCGGTTCTGCCGACCACCTCGCGAGCGCCGAACACCCGCTCGGCACGCTCCGCGATCGTCGAGACGAGCATCGGGCGCTCCATCATCAACCCCGAACGCATCTGCCAGCCCTTTCCTGATCGTATGAGACCCTGCCGTGGATCGAACGAAGATTCGATCAGTTGACGCTCCGGCGCCGGATGAGCGCCTTCGCCCACGGCTCGCGGAGCGTAACAGATTCCCTAACGCACGTTAAGGCAAGGCGTCGACCGGGCACAGGGCCCGCCGGGGCGGGTGTAAGCTGAACGTCCCTTCAGCAAGGAGTCCCCGTGACCGATCGTCCTCCCGATGAGGCCGCCGTTGAAGGCCTGCCCGGTGGAAGCCGGGACCGCATCGTCGACGCCGCGACGGCCTTGTTCGGCCGGCGCCTACACGGCGGCGCTGGGCATGCGGGACATGGTCCACACCCCGTGACCCCGATCAGCACGAGCGCGAGGGCCGCGTTGATCGCCTTGTTGACGCCGACCGCGATCCGCACGCCGAGCACGTTGGACAGCCACACGAGGAACACGAGGCCCAGGGCGATGAACTGCGGAAGGCCGAGGTCGACGATGGCCAGGAAGGACATCGACAGCGACCACGACAGCCAGTAGCCGAACGTGGCCAGAGGGCCGATCGGCGAGAAGCGCTTGCGCCACGCCTCGTGCGCGTAGACCGCGATGCCGCCGGGCCTGTTGGGGACACTTCGGGTCCACCAGGTCGTCTCCCGGCGACCTGGCGCCGGTCACGCGGCCAGCGTGCTCGCACCGTCGAGGACGAGGACCTGGCCCTGCACCATCGATGCCGCCGGCGACGCGAGGAAGCGCACGGTCCCGACGATGTCGTCGAGCCCGACGGCGCGACCGCTCGGGCTGTTGCGCGCGGCGGCGGCGAGACGCTCCTCGTGGTCCTCCGGGAAGACCGCCCGGAACGCGTCGGTGTCCTGCGCCGTCGGCGAGACGCAGTTGGCTCGCGCGCCACGCGCCGCGAGCTCGACCGCCATGTAGCGGACCAGCCCCTCGGCGAAGGCCTTCGGCGCGCCGACCGACGCGTAGTCCTTGAGCGCCACGCGGCTTCCGCGGCTGGAGAGGAACACGATCGAGCTGCCTTCCCCGATCAGCGGGAGCGCCGCCTGCACGACGTACAACAACGACATGGCGTTGACCTCGACGGCCCGCAGGAACGCCCGCGGGTCCGCCTCGAGGACGGGTCCCGACACCGTCGTCACGGCGCAGTGCACGAGCGTGTCGATCCGGTCGGTGACCGCGCGGACCCGCTCGATGACCGTCGCGGCGCCCGCGGGCGTCGCGATGTCGCCCGCGACGAGGACGGCGGTCGCCCCGCGCGCCCTGACATCGGCCGCCGCCGTCTCGGCCTCGTCGCCGGAGCCGGCGTAGTTGATGAAGACCGTGCCGCCCGGCTCCGCGAGTCCGGCGGCGATGGCGCGGCCGATGCCGCGGCTCCCTCCGCAGACGAGGACCGCCATCGTCACACCGCCAGGTCGGTCGCCGGGTGCTGGTGGCGCCTCGGCCTCGGGAAGCGCGCCAGGTCGTCGAAGCTGCGCCCGAGGATGTACGGGAGGTAGCGCTCGCGGTCGGGGAGCGCGTCGCGCGCGATCTCGTCGTACGACGACTCGCCCGTGTAGTGGTTGGCGGCGCCGACGCTCACGATCGGGATCTCGTCGACGGGGTCGAACGGGGTGCCGTTGAGCCGGAGCAGCCCGGTGCCCTCGCGCGTGCTGGTGAACGAGCGCCGGACGTCGAACACCAGGGCGACCGGGTCACCCGCCAGGCTCGCGTCGTGCGACAGCGGCGCGGTCACCTCGAGCGTGTGGGATCGGCCCTCCTGCGGGCCCAGGTCCGGCCCGAACGTCGCCTCGATCTCGATGATGCGCGTGCCGTTGCGCTCCCCGAACGCGTAGACGTCGTCCCCGTCGCGATAGAAGTGCGCCGCGCCGAGCTTCTTGGGCTCGCCCCAGAACTCGCGGCCGATGGTGACCGGCATGTCCCCGGACACCACGAGCGTCAAGAAGTACGTCCCGACCACCTCGCCGTACCGCGCGAAGAGCATGACCGCCGCCGAGTCGAACTCGCCGCACACGCCGGCCTGCCACCGCGACACGGTGGCCAGGCCGCGCGCGCCGTCGGGCTCGAAGCACGGCGGCAGGACCTGGCGGGCGAACGCCTCGGTGGTCTCGAACTCGACGGAGACGCCTTCCAGCGTGAAGAGCGCCGGGGAGAGCAGCGCCCGCATGCGCTCGATCTCCTCGGGGGTCCTGACGTAGCCCATGTCGCGCGCGCCCTAGACCGCGGCCCCCGCCGCGGTCAGCATCGCCTGGGTCGTCGCGGCCGCCGTTGCGCCGGACTCGATCGCGCCCTCGATCCATCCCGAGAACCCGATCGCGACGTCGGCCGTGGCGAACGCGAGCCGGCCCTCGGACGCCCGGCCGGCGGCGGCGAGCCGTGAGATCTGGCCGGGCCGGAAGGCCGTCCACGTCCCCTGTGAGTAGGGGTCGCCGTTCCAGTCCTCGCTCCACCAGTCGAGCACCTCGGCGTCCGGCACGTAGGCCTTGACCGCCGCCTCGACGGACGCCCGATCGCCGGCGTCGACGTCGCCCTGGGAGATGCCGAAGCCGACCATGACCGCCCCTTCGTCGCGCTCGAACTCGGTCGACAGCCACTGCAGCGGGGTGTTCCATCCGAGGCCGGCGAAGAACCGCGGCGTCGTGCGCGCCTGGACCCAGACCTTGACGGCCTTGCCGGCCAGCTCCTCCTGGGTGAAGGCCGTCTTCCCGGCGCTCAGCGCGGGCGTGAAGCTGATGTCCTTCCAGACGTTGAGCGGGACGGCGACGACGGCCGTCCGCGCCGCGACGGTCTCCCCGCCGGCCGTGGTCACCTCGACGGCGTCGCCGTGCTGCGCGATCGCGGTCACGGGCGTCGAGAGCCGGACGTCGAGGCTCTCGGCCATGGCGGCCGCGAGCGCGCCGGTGCCCTTGGCGAACTTCGCGCTCGGCGCCGTGAACAGGTTCCAGGCGCTGTTGCCCAGGCCGGCGACCCAGGAGAGCACGTGCAGCGCGGACACGTCCTTGGGCGCGACGCCGAAGCACAGCGCGCCGCCGTAGGACGCGAACAGCTCGCGCGTGGACCCGTGGATCTCGTGACGATCGAGCCACTCCTCGTACGGGACGTCGAGATCCTCGAGCCCCTGCTCCTCGAACGGCGTGCCGAACTCGATGCGCCGGGCGTCGGCGATCGCCAGCGCGACCGCGCGCTCGCAGTCGGGGATCTCCTCGTCGGGGAACGGGAGCCCGCCGACCTTGCGCTCGCCGCCGAAGACCCAGGCGTAGCTCTCGGGCGTCGGGCTGTTGGTGAGCTCGAGCCCGTAGCGGTCGATCTCGCGGGCGACATGGGGCTGGTACCGGGGCACGATCCACGTGCCTCCGTACTCGACCTTCTGGTCCAGCGGGTCGAGCTTGGCGTAGTGGGTGCGGCCGGCGATCCGGTCCCGGGCCTCCAGGACGAGCACCGACCTCCCCGCCTCGGCGAGGTCGCGGGCCGCGGTCAGGCCGGCGAAGCCGGCGCCGATGACGATCGTGTCGTACATGTTGATCTCTGGCTCCTGTCTCAGCGGTCGCCGAGCTCGAACGTGATCTGCTTGGGGTTCGTGAACGCGGCGACCGACTGATCGCCGAGGATGCGACCGACGCCGCTCTGCTTCATGCCGCCGAACGGCGCCAGCAGCTCCCAGTGGTTGGTCGTCTCGTTGACGTGGACGGTCCCGCACTCGATGCCCTCCGCCAGGAACCAGGCGTGGGACATCGACTCGGTGAACACGGCCCCGGTGAGGCCGTACTTGGTCTCGTTGGCGACCCGGACCGCCTCGTCGCGATCCGCGAAGCGCATGATCGGCACGACCGGACCGAACGTCTCCTCCTGGGCGATGTCCATGTCCGACGTGACGCCGACGATCACCGTCGGCTCGTGGTAGAGGCCGTCGTGGGCGCCGCCGGCGACGATCCGCGCGCCCTTGCCGACGGCGTCGTCGAGGTGCGCGCGCGTCTTCTCCAGGCTGCTGGCGATCGCGAGCGGACCCATGTCGGTCGCCGGGTCGAGCGGGTCGCCGAGCCGCACCCGCGCGGTCCGCGCGACGAGCTTCTCGACGTAGGCGTCGTGGACCGCGTCGTGCACCAGCACCCGCTCCGCCGCGGTGCAGACCTGGCCGCCGCAGTAGAACGCGCCGGTGACGGTCGCCTCCACCGCCTTGTCCAGATCGGCGTCGTCCATGACCACGAGCGGCCCGTTGCCCCCCAGCTCGAGCAAGAGCTTCTTGACGCCCGCGGAACGGGAGATGTGCTCACCGGTGGCGGTGCTTCCCACGAAGCCCACCATGTCGGTGCCCGGATGGGTCACCATCCGCGCGCCGACGTCCCCGGCCCCCTGCAGGCAGTTGAAGACCCCGGCCGGGAGCCCCGCCGCGACGAGCACCTCGGCCAGCAGCTGACCGCTCGCCGGGCTCGCCTCGCTCGGCTTCCACACCACGGTGTTGCCGCACGCCAGCGCGGGACCCAGCAGCTCGCACGGGATGGCGATCGGGAAGTTCCAGGGGGACAGGAGCGCGGCGACGCCGACCGGGACGTTGATCGTCAGGATCCGCTTGCGCTTGGTCCCGGGCTCGGTCGTGTTCGTGGCCGCGACCTGGCCGGCGTTGCGGATCGCGTCCTCGGCGGAGAAGTCGAGGTCGTCCGCGCCGTACTCCACGTCCTCGAGCGACTCCGCGTACGTCTTGCCCATCTCGAGGGAGATCAGCCGAGCGGCCTCCTCCTTGCGCTCGCGCAGGAGGCCCGCCGCGCGATGGAGGATCTCGGCCCGCCGCAGGGCCGCGGTGTTCGCCCAGTCGTGGCGCGCGCGCCGCGCGGCCGCGACGGCCGCGTCGACGTCGCCGGGCGTCGCGCAGGTCATCCGCGTGACGACGGTGTTCGTCGCGGGGCTCCGGCGCTCGGCCGTGTCCCCCGCGCCGTCGACCCAGTGGCCATCGATGTGGCAGCGGGCGACCGCCGGCGATGCCCCGGGAGCGCCGCCCTCGCTGGTCGGCGTCTCGCTGGTTGCGCTCATCACGTCTCCTCGGTCTCCTCGATCCCGGCGCCGGCGAGCACCGATGCCCGCGCGCCCAGAATCACCTTAACGAATGTTCGGTCAGGCGACCATAGAGCGGCCTGAACGGGGTGTCAAGACATGCCCGTCACCCGACGGGCATCGCGCCGGGCGGACCACCGCCGGAGCACCATCCGACGAGCGGATACGATCCGGAGGTGCCCGAACAGCAGAGCCGCAGCGACAGCCGGCAGCGCATCATCGACACCGCGACGGCGCTCTTCGTGCGCGACGGCTACAAGGCCACGAGCATCAAGTCCATCGCGAAGGACGTCGGCGTCTCGCCGCCCGCGCTCTACTGGCACTTCCCGTCCAAGCAGGATCTCTTCCTCGCGTGCATGGAGCAGCTGCTGACCGCCTTCATCGACAGCGTGGTGCAGAGCGTCGACGCCGAGGACCCGGTGGACCGGCTGCGTCAGTTCACGACCGCCCATGTCCGCTGGCAGCTGGACGAGCGCGAGTCCGCCGGCGCCTACGCCACCACCGTCGGCATGCGCGACCTCGTCCGCACCCTCCCGGCCAAGCACCGGCGCCGGCTCGTCGACAAGCAGCGCGGGTACCTCAACTTCCTCCGCGAGATCCTCGACGCGGGCGTCGCCGCCGGGGCCTTCCACATCGAGGATGCCCGCGTCACCGGCTTCGCGATCATCACGATGTGCGAGTACGTCCACACGTGGTACGACCCCACCGGCGAGCTCGCGCCCGAGACCGTCGGCACGCTGTACGCCGACCTCGTCGTGGCCATGGTCGGGGGTGGCGTGCCCGCCAAGCGCCCGACGTCGCGCCGTCGCTGACGACGCCGGCGACCGGCTCCGCCCGGCTCCTCCTGCTACCTTAACGATCGTAAAGTCAGGTATTGGCCGACCGGTTGAACGGAGCATCGGGTGCGCGAGATCTACGACGACGACCATCGCTTCTTCCGCGAGAGCTTCGAGGCGTTCCTCGCAAGCCACGTCGCCCCGCGATACGACGAGTGGGAGCGGGCCGGGACCACGCCGCGCGAGGTCTTCGCCGCCGCCGGCGAGGCGGGCTTCCTGGGCGTGGACGTGCCGGAGGTGTTCGGCGGCGCCGAGGTCGAGGACTACCGGTTCAACGCCGTCATGCTGGAGGCCATGGGCGCGGCCGGATTCGGCGCCCTGTCCGCGGGGATGTCGATGCACAACGACATCTGCATCCCCTACTTCCTGGCCTACGCGGACGAGGCCCAACGGCAGCGCTGGCTTCCCGGCCTGGTCGCCGGCGACCTGATCGCGGGTCTCGCGCTGACCGAGCCCGGGACCGGGTCCGACCTCGCCTCGATCTCCACCAACGCCGAACGCCGCGGCGACCACTACCTGCTCAACGGCGCCAAGACGTTCATCACCAACGGCAGCAACGCCGACGTGATCATCACCGCGGCCCGGACCAGCCGCGGCGCGGGACGCGCGGGCCTGAGCCTCTTCGGCGTGGAGCGCGGAACGCCGGGGTTCGAGCGCGGTCGCAACCTCGACAAGCTCGGCATGCACTCGCAGGACACCGCCGAGCTGTTCTTCCAGGACGCACAGGTGCCGGCCGAGAACCTCCTCGGCCACGAGAACGCGGGCTTCGGCTACCTGACCCACAACCTCGCGCGCGAGCGGCTCGCGATCGCCGTCGCGGGCGTGGCGGCGGCGCGTGCGGCGCTGGACTGGACGACGGACTACGTGCGCGGCCGCAACGCGTTCGGCCAGGCGATCGGCCAGTTCCAGAACACGCGCTTCGTCCTCGCCGAGGTCGCCACCGACGTCGAGGTCGCGCAGGCGTTCGTCGACGAGTGCATCCTGGCGATCAACGCCGGCCGGCTGTCCGCCGAGCGGGCGGCGATGGCGAAGTGGTGGTGCACGGACCTCCAGGGCCGCGCGATCGACCGCTGCCTCCAGCTGCACGGCGGCTACGGCTACATGACCGAATACCCGATCAGCCGGGCCTACGCCGACGCCCGCGTCACGCGGATCTACGGCGGCACGAACGAGATCATGAAGGAGATCATCGGCCGGTCGCTCGCGCTGGGCGACGCGCCGCGCACCGGCGGACCGCAGGCCGCCGCCCGATGAGCGCCGCCGAGCCGCGCCCGGTCCGGGTCGTCGTCTACGGCGTCGGCGAGATGGGGCTGCTGCTGACGCGCATGCTCGTGGACAAGGGGGCCACGGTGGCCGGAGCGGTGGGTCGCAGCCCCGCGAAGGTCGGGCGCGACCTCGGGGAGCTCGCGGGCCTGGGCCGCGATCTCGGCGTGCGCGTGACCGACGACCCCGAGGCGCTGCTGGCGCGGTGCGACGCCGACGTCGCCGTCATGGCCGTGTCGAGCTCGATCGCGGCGATGGCCTCGCACTTCCGCGTCTGCCTGGCCCATGGGGTCGACGTCATCACGCTCGAGGAGGAGTGCTTCCACCCGTGGCGGTCCTCGCCATCGCTCGCCGCCGACCTCGATGCCCTGGCGCGCGACCGTGGCGCGACGCTCATGGCCTCCGGCATGCAGGACGTCTTCTGGTCGCGGCTGCCGGTCTCGCTGATGGCCTCCGCCCACGTGATCCGACGGGTGCGCGGCCGGTCGACGTGGCGCGCCGACGAGTACGGGCCGGAGGTCGCCGAGCACCTGCACATCGGCGGCGATCCCGCCGCGGCGACCGCCGCGCTGCCCGGCGAGTGGGGGCCGATGGTCGGCCGATCGGCGCTGGAGGCGCTGGCCGCCCTGGCGGGGCTGACCCCGACGGGATTCGAGGGCCGGCTCGCCCCCGTCGTCGCGGCGACGGAGATCCGGTCCCAGAGCCTGGAGGTGACGATCCCTCCGGGTGCGGTCAGCGGGGTCTCGGAGATCGTGCGCGTGCCGACCGCCGAGGGCATCGACCTCGAGCTCGAGATGTCCGGCCTCGTGCTCGCGCCCGACGAGCGGCCCGTGAACGCCTGGTGGATCGACGGCGAGCCGTCGCTGCAGCTGCTCAACGACGACTTCCCGGGGCGCATGGTCACGTGCGCGACCGTCGTCAACCGCGTCCCCGACGTCCTGGCCGCGCCACCCGGCCTGGTCACCGTGGATCGCCTTCCCCCGCCCCGGTTCCGACCCGGGCCGCTGCTGCGGCCGCGCTGAGCGCGCGCCGTCAGCGCGCCGTCCAGCCTCCGTCGGCGAAGAGCGTGGTGCCCGTGACGTAGCTCGACGCGCGGCCCGCGAGGAACAGGACGGCGGCGGCGATCTCGGACGGCTCGCCGAACCGGCCCATCGGGATCCGCGCGAGCAGCTCGGAGCCCAGCTGCTCGTGCTCGCGCAGGCCCGTGGTCATCTCCGTCCGCAGGTAGCCGGGAGCGATCGAGTTGACGCGGATCCCCTTGGCCGCCCACTCGAGCGCCAGGGACCGCGTCAGCATCTCCAGGCCGCCCTTGCTCGCCGAGTAGGCGGCGAGCCGCTCGCCGCCCACCGCGCCGTGGACCGACGACACGTTGACCACGCTCGCGGCGTCCGACCGGCTGAGGAGCGGGAGCGCCGCACGGCAGCAGGCGAACGCGCCACCGAGGTTCACGCCCAGCACCCGCTCCCACTCCTGGTCGTCGACCTGCTCGACGCGCCGGTAGCTGGACCCGATGCCGGCGTTGTTGACCAAGACGTCCAGCCGCCCCCAGGTGCGCTCCGCGGCCGCGACGGCCGCGGCGACGTCGGCCGGGTCGCCGACCGAGCCCGCGACCACCTCGACCGCGCGGCCGCCGGCACGGATCCGCTCGGCGAGGTCCGTGAGCGCGCCCTCGTTGCGAGCGGTCAGGACGAGGTCGGCGCCGGCGGCCGCCATCGCGAGCGCCAGGCTGCGGCCCACCCCCTGGCTGGCGCCGGTGACCCACGCGACCAGACCGTCGAGACGGAGGTCCGGCGGCGCCCCCAGCGGGCGCTCCCGCGGATCGGCCTCCATCGTCGCGCCCTCGTTCCTTAACGTTCGTTCATTCACGGGGCGTGACCATAGGTAGCCACCACGGCGGTGTCAACGACAACATCGACAGAACCTCGGTCGAGTTGGAACGAACATCGCTCGCGTCCATCCCGCCCACCGTCTAACCTGATCGTTCGTTCGAGCAGATCCGACATGACCGACGTCCGCGCAACAATCGTCACCGACGACGACCGACATGGCGACAGCCGCGAGCGCATCATCGATGCGGCGACGGCCCTCTTCGTCCGCGACGGGTATCGGGCCACGAGCCTGAAGGCGATCGCGGAGCAGGTCGGGATGTCCCCACCGGCCCTCTACTGGCATTTCGAGAGCAAGCAGCATCTCTTCCTGGCCTCCATGGAGCACCTGCTCGAGACCTTCATGGCAAGCGTCGAAGCGCGCCTGACGGGCGCGACGCCGCCCGCGCTCCTGCGGCAGTTCGTGACCGCGCATGCCGTGTGGAAGCTCGAGCAGCGCGAGGCGGCCGGCGCCTACACGATGGCCCTGGGCATGCGCGACATCGTCCACACGCTGTCGCCGCGCCACCGGCGCTCGCTCGTCGCCAAGCAGCGGCGCCATCTCGATCGCCTGCGCGGGATCCTCGACGCGGGCGTCGCCGGCGGCGCGTTCGTGATCGAGGACATCCGGGTGACGGCGTTCGCGATCATCACGCTCTGCGAGCACGTCCAGTCGTGGTACGACCCGACCGGCGAGCTGTCCCCCGACGACGTCGCCGAGCGCTACGCCGAGCTCGTCCTCGCCATGGTGCGGGCGGGCTGACGGGCACCGGCGGAGCCGGCGCCCCGGCATAGACTCAAGCTCGTCATGCACGACGACGCAGAGACCTTCGACGTCATCGTCGCGGGGCTCGGTGCCTGGGGCAGCGCCACGCTGCGGTGCCTGGCCGCCCGCGGCCATCGCGTCCTCGGCGTCGACGCTCGCCGGCCGCCCCATCGTCACGGGTCGCACCACGGCGACGGGCGGGTGATCCGCATGACCAGCCCGGAGTCTCCCGAGTACGCGCCGCTCATGACCCGGGCCTACGCCCTGTGGCGCGAGCTCGAGCGCACCAGCCGCACGGAGCTCCTCGTGACGCCGGGAGCGATCTCGGCCGGCCCCGCCGGCCACGCGATCGTCGAGGGCGCGCTGGCCAGCTACCGGGCCGGCGACGTTCCGCACGACGTGCTCGACCGGCGTGCCGCCGCGGCGCGGTTCCCGTGGTTGGCGCTGGCGCCCGACGAGCTCGTCGTGTTCGAGCCCAGCGGCGGGGTGCTCCGGCCCGAGCCGGCGATCCGCGCGCAGCTCGCCCTGGCGACCGGGCTCGGCGCCGAGGTCCGCTGCGACGAGCCGGTCCTCGACTGGGCGCCGGACGACGCCGGCGTCCGGGTCACCACCACGAGGGGCGAGCGGCGCGCGGCGCGGCTCGTCCTCACGGTCGGCGTCGCGGCGCCCAGCCTGCTCCACGCGGAGCTGCCGATCGACGTCGAGCGGCAGGTCGTCGCCGTCTACGAGACGCCGGACGCCGCGCGGATGGCGCCGATCGCCGTCCCCTCCGAGCACGGCGAGTGCTTCTATGGACTGCCCGAGGGACGCGGCCGCTTCAAGGCGAGCATCCACCACGGCGGCCTGCTCGGCCAGGACGGCGACGCGTTCCTCGCCGCGGTCACGCCCGACGACCTCGCGCTGATCGACACCTACGTCCGCGCCCGCCTACCCGGGCTTCCCGCCCGCCCGGTCGAGAGCTACACCTGCCGCTACACCAACGCGCCCGACGTGAACTTCGTGCTCGGCGAGCACCCCGACGCCCCTGCCGTGCTGATCGCCACCGGCGACTCGGGACACGGGTTCAAGCTCGCCCCCGTCGTCGGCGAGATCCTCGCCGACCTGGTGGAGGGCCAACGCCCCGGCACCGGCATCTTCGCGCCCGGCCGCTTCGGCGCGCCGCCGGTCACGAGCGGCTGAGCGCCGAGAACCGCGTCCGGCAGGTCTTCGAGGCGCTCGCTCAGCCTGAAGGTCCACCGGCTGCGGCGGCCGGCTGCAGGCCGATGGGCTCGTCCGCGTGCGAGAGCAGGTCGTGGGCGCTCAGGGCCAGCCAGAGATAGGCGACGTCGCCCGTGTCGTCGAGGCGCCGGCCGGTCAGCTCCTCGACGCGCCGCATCCGGTAGACGAGCGTCTGCTTGTGGACGCCGATCGCGGTCGAGGCACGCTGCCATGAGCGGTTCTCCGCCAGGAACAGGCGCAGCGAGCGGACCAGGTCGCCCGAGTGCTCCGCGTCGTAGGCGAGGAGATCGCCCAGCACCGCGTCGGCGGACGAGCGCGCCTCGGTCACCGTCCGTGGCATGAACGGCGGCGGCTCCTGCCCGTAGCGCGTCAACCCTCGCTGGCGACCGCGCGCCGCCTCGAGCGCCCAGCGGGCCTCCTTCGCCGCGTCCGGGACCTGCCCGACGCCGCTCAGCGGGGCGCTCGCCCCGACCACGAGCTCCGCGTCGAGCACGGCGCCGACGTCGTCGGCCGAGCCGCTGGGGAGCAACACGTACATGATGCTCGAGCGGCGCAGCTGCAGGGTGGGAACGCCGTCCCGGCGCAACGCCCGGTTCAGCATCTCCGGACCCGCGTGGCCGTCGGCGTCGACGGCCAGCAGCACGAGCTCGACGCCGCCGAGGCCGAAGTCGGCCAGCCGCCGGCCTCCGGACTCGGCGTCGATGCGGCGATCGATCAGATGGGCCAGAAGCTCGCTGCCCAGCCGGCGCTGCGCCTCCTGCTGCGCGACGCTCCGCTCGATCTCGATCGCCACCACCGCGGCCACGTGCTGCAGCACCGAGAGCGCCGGGGCGGCGTCGCCGCGCGGCCGTGCGACGAGACACGCGAACTCCGACGCCGGCACCGGCGCGACGAGGGCCTGGCGCGCGCCGTCCGGCACGCGCGTGATCGCCGGGAGGCTGCCGTCCCGCTCATCGACCACGGCCACGATCTGCTCGCGCAGACGGGGTTCCAGGGGATCGACGTCGAGCAGCGGCGCGCCCGCCCGGTCGACGATGTGCAGGCGGGTCGCGAGGTCCGCCCCGATGCGGCGCACGATCTCCGCCGGGGTCTCGTGCGCGCCCTGACGCACCGCCTCGTAGATGCGCATGGTGCGCGTCATGCGCTCCTGCTCGCCATGGCGGTTGGCCTGTGCCACGGCCTGAGCGACGGCGATGAACGGCACGTCATAGGCGGTGCTCAGCACCGGGAAGCCGAGGCGATCGGCCTCCGCGAGCATCGCGCCCGCCAGCGGCGGCGCGTGGAGCCCTTCGCCGATGGCGACGCCGGCGATGCCGGTCTGTTCCAGCTTGCGGACGAACACGACCTGCTGGTCGCGGTCGGCCGGGATCGCGAACCCGTTCGTCATCAGCAGATCGCCGCGCCCCAGCCAGTCCCACGGGGCCGCGAGCTCGCAGCTGTGCGCCCAGTGGATGGCGTGTCCAGCGCCGTCACGACCGGCCAGGACCCGCGTCTTCAGGAACGGGACCTCGACGAGGTCCCGGACAGTGAACGCCACGACGTCGCCCTCCTCCGGCGGTCCGACAGAAGCGACGGCTTGCGCAGCGCCGCCACCGCAGCATACGTCCGGAGCGTGGGCGCTCGGCCCAGGTTCAGACCTTCGTACGAAGCGCCACCGCCGTCAACAGCGCGAGCGCACCAACGGCCAAGTACATGAGGTCGGGCCGGCCGCCGCTCGCGAGCCATCCGGCGGCCAGCGCACCGAGCCCCTCTCCGCCCGCCCAGGCGAGGTTCCCCGCGCCGAACAGCCCCGCGGGCGCGATCCCGCGGAGCTCGGCCACCCCTCCGATCAGCGCGTACCCCGGGGTGAGCAGCGCGATGGCCAGCGGCAGCACCACGATGAGCAGCGCGACGGTGAGCGTCAGCGTCGCGGCGAGGCTGAGGAGCACCAGGAGCGACGCCATCAGGATGAGCGTCAGGCGAATCGGCGGACCCGCTCCGCGCGCATCGACGAGGCGACCGACCGCCGGCCCGATCGCGACCTCGCCGATCGCCGCCAGCACGAACACCATGCCGATCCCCGCCGGGCCGGCGCCCAGTCCGTCCAGCGTGAGCGGCGCGGCCACCGCCATGCCGCCGACCATCAGGCCGGCGAGCAGCACGACCCACCCGCCGGTCGCACCGGCGCCGGCCGCCAGGGCGCGGACGGTCGGCCCAAGGCGCAGGTCACCGCTCCGAGGCGGCGCCGGGAGCCGCCGCATCACGACCGCCAGCGCCACGGCGCCGACGGCGATCGCGCAGAACACGGGGCCGCGTCCCCCGCTTGCCGCGAGCGCGCCGAGCATCGGGCCGCAGAGGCTTCCGGCGACCGCCGCCGACATCGCGGCGCCGAGCAGCGCGCCCTGTCGCTCGCGAGGACCGACCGCGACGAGCCACGCGAAGCCCGCCGCCCAGGTCACGGCGGCCGCGACGCCCTGCAGTCCGCGCGTCGCGTCGAGGACCGTCGCGGAGGTCCCGAGCCCGAACGCGGCGCTCGCGATCGCGAAGAGGATCAGGCTCAGCACCATCGCCGGACGACAGCCGATCCGGGCGGCGAGCCACCCGGCGGGAAGCGCCGCCGCCAGCAGGCCGAGCGCGTACGTCGCGACCAGCAGGCCGGCCGCCGACGCCGTCAGCCCGAACTGGCGCTCGAGGGTCGGCAGCAGCGGCGTGACGGCCGAGTAGAACGTCGCGTCCAGCGCGAGCACCGCGGCGATCGCGACGAGCAGCCGGCGCGGAGCCGTGACAGGACCCTCCGGCCGCTCCTCGACGATCATCGCGCGGGACGCTCGCGCCCGCGCTCAGGCGACCGCGGCGTCGGCGCTGCCGATCACGCGGCCGTCCGTGGCCCGCACGTCGGGCCAGTCGTCGTAGAGCCGCCCCGCGAGGTACGGCGTGTAGTCGTTGCCGTCGCCGTCGAGGTCGACGACGTCGCGGATGATGTAGGAGGTCTCGCCGCCGAGGTGAGCGCCGTCCACCTGCTCGCCCAGCGGCACGGTCCCGACGCCCGGATCGAACGGCGAGCCGGTCAGCCCGACGTGCGCCACGGTGAGCGCCTGCAACCGCTTCGTCAGCGTGCGGTTCTCGAACACGACGAGCTGGACGTTCGACAGGCCCTTGAGGTTCGGGCCGAAGTGCCCCCGGAGCTCGAAGTAGATCTCGGTCTCCTCCTCGGGCCCGACGTGCTGCGGCTCGCCGAGCGCCGCCTGCAGCTCGATCAACCGGTGGTCCTTGCGCTCGACGACGGCGAAGAGCTGCTCACCGTCCTCGAAGAGGTCGATCGAGCCCTCCTTCTTGGGCATGCCCCAGAGCTCGCGCCCGGTGACGATGTTGACCTCCTCGGACTCGATCACCGTCAGGTAGTACACGCCCTCCTCGTCGCCGTAGCGGGCCCCGACCGCGATGGACGCGGCGCGGTCGCGGCCGGCGCGGTTGGGCACGCCGCCGATCCACTCCATGAACGCCATGACCGCGACGGTCACCGTCGGCTGCGCCGACGGCTCCAGGCACGGGGGCAGCACGCTCCGGACGAACGCCTCCGTCGTGGCGAAGGTCACGTAGGAGTACGTGTGGTGCGTCCTGATGTCGTCGTAGTACGAGCGGTAGCGCTCGACCTGCTCGGGGGTCCAGACATAGCTCATCGCAGGCTCCTCGCCTCTAGTTGATGGTGTCGGGCTCGTCATGGCCGACCTTGAAGAAGCCGGACGGCGCCAGGGCGGCCAGCCGGAGCGTGGCCCGATCGACGGGACGGCCCGAGTCGTCGCGCTCTTCCTTGCGGCGCACGGCCTCCCGCACCAGCCGTCCGCCCAGGTAGCGGATCGGCTCCGGGGGAAACCGCCCGGGCACCCCGGACGCCAGCCCGCTGCCGCTCCAGCGGTCGGTGCGCTCCAGCGCGCAGGACGCGGCCACCCGCGCCATGAGCGGCGCCGCCGCGACCCCGTTGCCGGAGAACCCCGCCACGTGGAAGATGGGCGCCCCACGCGGGTCGCGGCGCACGAACGGGAGCCCGTCCGTGCTGCGATCCACGGCGCCGCCCCAGTAGTGCGTGATGCGCGCGTCGCGCGCGGCGGGCACGAGCCGATGCAGAGCCGCGATCGTCGCCGCGGCGCGACCGCGGTCGGCGTTCCAGCCCGGGCCGAAGCGCCCGCGGAAGGCGAGGGCGCCACCGCCCCGCCCGAAGACGATCCGGCCGTCGGCCGTCGTGCGGTAGTAGTCGACCATGAGCCGGCTGTTGGACACCGACTCGTCCCCCGTCCAGCCGATCCGCTCCAGCAGCTCCGGCACGGGCTCGGTCGCCACGACGTCGCTGGAGATCGGCACGAGGGCGGATCGCAGCCCCAGGTCCTGCGAGGCCCAGGCGTTGGTCGCCAGCACGACGGACTCCGCGCGCACCGCCCCCCGGTCGGTGACGACCGCCAGCGGACGGCGGCGCAGCTCGCGCATCGCGGTGTGCTCGTAGATCCGGATGCCGCGGTCGATCGCGACCCGTCGCAGGCCCCGCGCCAGCAGCGCCGGCTGGACGGTGGCGGCGGCCGGCTCGAACACGCCGCCGAGGTGCGCGTCGGAGCCCAGGCGCGCGCGGACCTCCTCGACGCCCAACCGCACGAAGGGCTCGTCGCCTTCGGCGCTCGCGAGCCGCAGCGCGCCGGCCCACGCCCCGCGCTGGGCGCCGGCCGTGGCCGTCCACAGCCAGCCTCCCTGCCGGTAGTGGGCGTCGATGCCCTCCTGCCGGCAGAAACGCCCGACATGCGCGATCTCCTGCTCGGAGCACCGCGCCACCTCATAGGCCTCCCACCGGCCGAGACGCTTGATCAGCGTCTCGATCTTGGGCCACCACGTGAGCGCCATGCCACCGTTGCGACCGGACGCGGCGCCGCCGCAGATGTCGGCCTCCACCAGCACGATGCGCGTATCCGGCCGCAGCTCGTTGATGCGCAACGCGGTCCACAGCCCGGCGTAGCCGCCACCGACGATGCAGACGTCGGCGGACACCTGCTCGTCGAGCGGCGCGGTCTCAGGACCCGGGTCGACGGCGAGCGCCTCTTCGACCCACCAGGGCCTGGGAGCGATCGACGCGAGGTCAGGCATCGACGTCCGGCCGCTCGTACGGGAACCACCACTCCGGCGACGGCGCCGCCTCGAAGTCCATGTGGACGTGCTTGGGCTCGCAGAAGGCCGTGATGCCCTCGGAGCCCAGCTCCCGGCCGAGGCCGCTCATCTTCTGCCCGCCGAACGGCGCGGCGTCGTTGTCCTTGAGCGGATCGTTGATCCAGACGGTTCCCGCCCGCAGCTCGGTCGCGGCACGCATGGCGGTCCGCAACGACGTGGTGTAGATGTTGGCGCCCAGCCCGAACGGGGAGGCGTTGGCGAGCTCGATGGCCTGGTCGACGGAGTCGACCGGCGTGACGGTCGCCAGCGGTCCGAAGACCTCACCTTCTGGAGCCTGCCCGGCCGGGTCACCGACCTCCACGATGGTCAGCTCGTGGAAGTACCCGCGATCCAGCCCGGTGGGAACCCCGCCCCCGGCCAGCACCGTGGCGCCGCGGTCATGCAGTCGATCGAGCGTCCGGGCGATGCGATCGCGCGCCGGCCCGGAGATCATGGAGCCGACGTCGACGTCGGCCAGCGGGTCGCCGACGCGGATCCGCGCGGTCGTGTCGAGCAGCCGCGACATGAACTCGTCGTAGAGCGGGCGCTCGACGTAGAACCGCTCGGCGGACGTGCACACCTGGCCGGCGTTGAGGAACGCCGCGAACGCCGCGCCCGGCACCGCGGTCTCCAGCGGCGCGTCGCCGGCCACGATGAACGGGTCGGACCCGCCGAGCTCGAGCAGCAGCTTCTTGATGCGCGGCGCGGCCGCGGCCATGATGCGCGCCCCGGTGGCGACCGACCCGGTGAACGCGATCATGTCGGTGCCCGGATGATCGACGAGCCTGGCGGCGCCGGCCCCGGTCGCCGTCACCACGTTGAAGGTCCCCGGCGGCAGGCAGTCCAGCACCCGCGCCATCTGGAGCGTCGCCAGCGGCGTCAGCTCCGAGGGCTTGACGATGCACGCGTTGCCCGTGGCGAGCGCCGCCGCCGCCTGCCAGGCCAGGAGCGCCAGCGGATAGTTGAAGGGCATGATCAGCACCGCGACGCCGACCGGGTCGTGCACCACGAAGTTCATCTGCCCCGGCTTGGTCGGGCCGACGACCCGGCCACCCGACGCCCGCGCCGTCTCCGCCAGGTGCCGGAACGCCGTCACGCACCACTCGACCTCGTCGACGGACTCCTTCAGCGTCTTGCCCGACTCCAGCGTGAGCGTCCGGCCGAGCGCCGACCGCGCGTCGTGCAACCGGCCGGCGCACTCGTGCAGCAGCTCCGCGCGCGACAGCGGGTCGACCTTGGCCCAGGCCCGCTGCGCCTGCCGCGCCGCCGCGACCGCGCGATCGATGTCCCCCGGCGTCGCGTCCGGCACGTCGGCGAGGTGCTCCTCGGTGGCCGGGTTCTCCACCGCGATGGGCACGCCGTCGCTGGACACGAGCTCTCCGCCGATGAACAGGTCGGTGTCCAGGTCAGGAACAGGGGGTGCGGTCATGGGCACCAGCCTGCTGGCCGGCGACGGCCGCGGCCATCGGTCGATGGGACGGCCCTCGCCCAGCGTTCATACCAAGGAACGACCGGCGCCCCCCATGGCCATGTACTTGAGATCGAGCCACTCGTCGAGGCCGTGGCGCGAGCCCTCGCGCCCGATCCCGGACTCCTTGACGCCGCCGAACGGGGCGACCTCCGTCGAGACCACGCCGGTGTTGACGCCCACCATCCCCACCTCGAGCGCCTCGCCCGCGCGCCAGACCCGGCCGGCGTCGCGCGTGTAGACGTAGGCCACGAGCCCGAACGGCGTGCCGTTGGCGAGCGCGATCGCCTGGTCCTCGTCGTCGAAGCGGGTGATCGCCGCCAGCGGCCCGAACGTCTCCTCGGACGCGACGCGCATCCCCGGGGTCACGCCGGTGACGATCGCCGGCGAGAACCACGGCCCGTCGTGGTCGCCGCCGGCGACGAGCGTCGCGCCGCGGTCCAGCGCGTCGGCCAGGTGCCCGGCGACCTTCTCGCCGGCTCGCGCGTCGATGAGCGGACCGAGATCCGTGCCGTCGTCGAGGCCGTCGCCGACGCGGAGCCGCGCGACCGCCGTGGCGAAGCGATCCACGAGCTCGTCATGGACGGCCGCGTGGACGAGGATGCGGTTGGCGGCCACGCACGTCTGCCCCGCGTTGCGGAGCTTGGCGACGAGCAGGCCGTCGACCGCGGCGTCCAGGTCGGCGTCGTCGAACACGATGAACGGGGCGTTGCCGCCGAGCTCCAGCGAGACGCGCTTGACGCCCCCGGCACACCCGGTCGCGAGCGCCTTGCCGACCGGGGTCGAGCCGGTGAAGCTCAGCTTCCGCACCGCGCGGTTCGAGGTGAGCTCCCGGCCGACCGCGGGCGCGCCGCCGCGATCGGTGGTGACGACGTGCAGCAGCCCCGGAGGCAGGCCCGCCTCCTCGGCGATGGCGGCCAGCGCCAGCGCCGTCAGCGGCGTCTGCTCCGCCGGCTTGATGACGATCGGGCACCCGGCGGCGAGCGCCGGCGCGACCTTGCGCGCGACCATCGCCGCCGGGAAGTTCCACGGGGTGATGCCGGCACCGACGCCGACCGGCTGCTTGACGACGATCAGCCGCCGGTCTCGCTCGGGCGCCGGGATGGTCTCGCCGTAGGCACGCTTGGCCTCCTCGCCGAACCACTCGAGGTAGGCGGCGGCGTAGGCGACCTCGGCGCGCGCCTCCGCGAGCGGCTTGCCCTGCTCGAGCACGATCAGCGTCGCCAGCGCTTCCGCGCGCTCCACCAGGCGATCCGCCCACGTGCGCAGCAGGCGGCCGCGCTGAGCCGCGGGCCGCTCGGCCCACCGACCGAATGCACCTGCGGCCGAGTCGATCGCCCGCCGCGTCTCCGCGGCGCCGAGCGCGGGAACGCGCCCGACGACCGCGCCCGTCGCAGGGTCGGACACCGCGAACGACGCACCGTCGTCAGCCTCGATCCAGCGGCCGCCGACGAAGGCGCGATCGCGCAGCAGCGGGCCCACGACGGCGGCTGCCCGGCCGCGCGCCGACGGGAACGTGCCGGGCGTGCGTTGCCACACCCCGCGGTGGACGCGGCCGTCGTCGTGCAGGGTCACGAGGGACTCGACCGGCTGTCCCTCCGTCGCCCCTGGCTTCGGCCCGATCTCGTCGAGCGCGGCATGTTCGATGTTGTTGTTGTACATGAGCTTGGCGATGGCGTACGCGGGGGCCGGCCGGCGCGGGCCGTCACAGCAGCAGCTCGCGGGTGCGCAGCGCGAGCCACAGCTGCGTGACGTCGTCGGTGCGGTCGAGCTTGAGGCCGGTGAGCTCCTCCACCTTGTGCATGCGGTAGACGAGGGTCTGCTTGTGCATGAACAGCTGGCGGGAGGCGTTCTGCCACGACCGGTTGCAGGCGAGGAAGACGCGCAGCGACTCCACCAGCCCGGCCCCCTTCTCCTCGTCGTGGGCGATGACCGCGCCGAGGATCCGGTCGACCACCTGCCGGGCCTCCCCCACGCTGGCGGGCAGGAACGCGGCGAGTCGCTGCTCGGCGTGGCGGACGACGCGCTCGCCGGTCGTCCGGGCCAGCCCGAGCGACCACAGGGCCTGCTGCACGGCCTGCACGATGCGGCCGGCGTCCGCGAACGGCTCGGAGATCCCGATGTGCCGGGGGTCGTCGACCATCGCGAGCATCCGCTCGGTCACCGCGGCGTCGGTCGTGATCACCAAGAGGGCGCGGTCGCCGCACAGCAGCGTCAGCGGCGCCGCCCCGAGCTCGCTGAGCGCCAGGTACAGGCGGCGCAGCTCCGGGTCGCGGTCGACGACGTCGACCGCGGCGACCAGCAGCTCTCCGACGAGCGCGCGCTGCTCGAGCTCGGTCATGACGAGGTCGCCCGCGCTCTCGCCCGCGACGATGTCCCGCAGCACCACCGCGCCACGGTCCTGCTCCCGCCTCCGCTCCACCGTCATGCGCTCCAGCTCGCCCGCCGCGACGGCCGCGAGGTGCCGGGCGATCACCGGCTCCGGCGCCCGCCCGTGCCGATGGCAGATCAGGAGCATCGCGTCCTGCTCGCGCGGCAGCCCGACGCCGTAGCCGCGCTCCTGACCGCACGTCACGCGGATGGCGTTGGCCGCGGACCGGCCGTCGCCGCGCATCGACGCCACGGCCTGGTCGATGAGCGGGCGCGCGACCGTGCCGGTGCCCATGAGCGGCTGCCCCGTCCGCCGGTCCAGCACGACCGCCCGGCAGCCTTGCGATGCGGCGACCTCGGCGAGCAGGTCGCCACCGGAGCGCCCGGCCGCGGCGGCGGCGCTCAGCGCCCCGTAGACGCGCTGAGTGCGGGCGAGGAGATCGCCGGACTGATCTCGCCCGGCCTCGGCGACCGCGCGGGCGATCATCGCGTAGGAGACCTCCCACGCGGTCTCCAGCAACGGGAAGGCGAGCCGGTCGGCCGTCGCTCGCAGCTCGTCGGTCAGCGGCGGCCCGTGATGGCCCTCGGCGATCGCCAGGCCCACCGCCCCGGCGTCGTCGAGGCGCGTCAGGTACTCCCGCTGCGCCCGCGCTCCCGCCGGGATGCCGAACCCGTTGCTGAGCACCAGCTCGCCCGGGGCCAGCCACTCCCACGGCTCCGGGACGTCATAGACGTGCGCCCAGGTGGCGACGCGATCGAGGCCGCGCGCCCCGGCGACGCAGCGCGTGCGGAGATGCGCCATCCCGAGCAGGTCCCCCACGACGATTCCAGGTCGGCGCGAGGCCAGGTCGATGACCTTGGCGTTGGCAACCGTGCGACCCATGCGACCTCCTCCGGTGCACTTGGTGACCGGACGACCGTAGCACATGACTTAACGTTCGTTCAAGCAGCGTTCGTACGCAACGACGATCGCCCGCGACCGGCGTTGTCGTATGAGTCGGTTGCTCCGGGACATGCCCGTCGTGACGATCGCCAGTCGATGCATCGAACCACGACACGAGGACACCGATGAGCTACCTCTGGACGCCGGAGCAGATCCGCGGCCACTACCCCACGCCGTACTCGCTGCCGTTTCGCCACATGACGGCGCTCGCCACCTTCGCCACGACCGAGGAGTTCTCCCGGAGCGTGCTGCCGCCGTGCCTCGAGCCGGCTCCCGACCCGACGCTGTCGGTCTCCGCCATGGCCTTCATGGACTGGCGCAACGGCGTCCCGAGCGTCGCCCAGCGCGACCGCGCCGCGATGGTCGGGATCAACGCGGTCCACGACGGCGAGGAGGGCCTGTACTGCCTCACGGTCATCGAGACCGAGGAGATCAACATCGAGAAGGGCCGTGAGCTCTGGGGGATGCCGAAGAAGCTCGGCGCGGTCGACCTCTTCGACGACGGCAAGGACCTGTACGCCTTCGTCGACCGCAAGCACCACCGGCTGGTCGAGCTGCGCGGCACGCTCGGCGCGGCCGAGCAGGTCGATCCGGCCGAGACGCACCATGCCGTGTACTTCGAGCTGCGGGGCTACCTCGCGCCGACGGGGATGTCGATGTCCAACCCCCAGCTCGTGATCACCGACATCGAGACGAACCTCCACCGCTCCCAGCCGCTGGTGGACGTCGACCTCACGCTGTTCGAGTCGCCGTTCGACCCCGGGGTGGCGACCATCCCGGTCGGCGCGTTCCGCGACGGCGTGAACGTCGCCGGCGTCGACAACTACAAGATCCGGGAAGTGGTCGAGCTCGAGGGCGACGGGCACGACTACGCGCCCTACGTCCTGGGCCGGTTCTACTCGGCCTGAGCCACCGCCGCGCCCGGGCGCCCGCCCGGGCGCGGCACCGACTCGCGCAGGCGGCGCGTGTAGGCGTCGACGGGACGGTCCAGGACGGCGGCCGTCCGGCCCTCCTCCACCACGACGCCGCCGCGCATCACGATGACGCGGTCGGCGACCTGGCGGACGACGGCCAGGTCGTGCGAGATGAAGATGTACGACATCCGCGTCGCCTGCCGGATGTCGGCCAGCAGGTTGAGCACCTGCGCCTGGACCGAGACGTCGAGGGCCGAGACCGACTCGTCGAGCACCAGCACCTTCGGCCGGGCGGCGAGCGCCTTCGCGATCGCCGCGCGCTGTCGCTGACCGCCCGACAGGTTCGCCGGTCGCGCCCGGCCGACCCGCTCGAACAGACCGACCTGATCCAGCAGCTCGGCGACCCGCGCCTGCCGCGCCGCGGGCGCGCCGCCCTCGTGCAGCCCGACGATCTCGTCGAGGCCGTCGGCGATCGTCTGCCGTGGGTCCAGCGACGAGTAGCTGTCCTGGAAGACCATCTGGACGATCCGCGCCCACTCCCGGCGCGCGCGCGTCGGCATCCGCCGCCCGTGCTCGCGGCGGCGGCCTTCGAACTCGATCTCGCCGGCGGTCGGGCGCTCGAGCCCGACGAGCATCCGGGCCACCGTCGTCTTGCCCGAGCCGGACTCCCCGACCACGGCCAGCGACTCGCCGCGTGCCAACGCGAACGAGACGTCGTCGACCGCGACGACGTCGGCTTGGCCGGCGGGTCCACCGAAGACCTTGCGCAGCGACGTCGCGCGCACCACCGGAGCGGCTGGATCAGTCAACGGTGGCCTCGATCCGCGAGTGGAGGTCATGCTGGATCTCCTCGGCGCGGCGGCACGCCACCTCGCCCTGGTTGACGGCACGGAGGGACTGCGGCTCGACGCGACAGGCGTCCTGCGCATGGCGACACCGGTCGCTGAAGCCACAGCCGCCCTCGACCTCCCACGCGCCGATCGACCGGCCCGACAGCATGGGCAGGCGCTCGGCCGTGGCGGAGACGCTCGGCCGCGACGCGATCAGGCCGGACGTGTAGGGGTGACGCGGCTCGTGGTGCAGCGACCGGGAGCGCTGGACCTCGACCAGCTCGCCGGCGTACATCACGGCGGTCCGGTCGCAGATCGCCGCGGCCAGGTCGAGGTCGTGCGTGATGAAGAGCATCGCCAGCCCGCGCTCGCGGCGGAGCCGGTCGAGGATCGCCGCGATCTCGGCCTGCGTGGTGACGTCCAGCGCGGTCGTCGGCTCGTCGGCGAGCAGCAGCCGGGGCGACGTCGCCAGCGCCGACGCGATCATCACGCGCTGCAGCATGCCGCCGGAGAGCTGATGCGGATAGCGGCGCAGGACGCGCCCCGGATCGGCGATCAGCACCTCGGCCAGCAGCCCTTCGGCACGCCGGAGCGCCTCGGCGTTGCCCGCGCCCGCGTACCGCAGGCCCTCGGTCAGGAAGTCGCCGACGGTCCGCACCGGGTTCACGTGCGCCCGCGGGTCCTGGAAGACCATCGCGACGTCCTCGCGACGGAGCTCGCGCAGACGCTGGGCGCTCATGTCCTGCACCGCGTCGCCGAACGCCGCGATCGTCCCGCCGACGACGGCGCCGGCCGGAAGCAACCGCATCGCCGATCGCGCCGTCATCGACTTCCCTGAGCCGGACTCGCCCACCAGGCCGACCGCCTCGCCCGCGTCGATGCGCAACGAGACGTCGCGGACCACGCGCCGGAGGCCCTCACGGGTCGGGAGGTCGACGGTCAGCCGCCGGAGCTCGAGCGCCGGCGCGGTCATCGCGTCAGCTCCGGGTCACGGGCGCCGACGCGATCGCCCAGGAGCATCGCCGCGACCACGACCACCACGACCAGGCCGCCGGCCCACAGCGACTCCGCCGGCCGGCCCTGGATCACGCCCTGCTGCCCGCTGGCGACCATCGCGCCCCAGTCGGCGGTCGGCGCCTGGACGCCGACCCCGAGGTAGGACAGGGCGGCGAGGTCGACCATCGCATAGCCGAAGGACACGGTCATCTGCGCCACGATCAGCGGCATCACGTTGGGCAGGAGATGCCGGCGGGCGATGACCCAGCCCGACAGGCCCTGCAGCTCACCGGCCTGGATGTAGGCCATGTGCCGCTGGCGGATCGCCTCCGAGCGCGTGATCCGCGCGACGTACGGCACGTAGGCGATCGCCAGCGCGATGACCGCGGCGGTGAGCCCCGGCCCGAACATCGCCGCGACGACGAGCGCCAGGAGCACGGCGGGGAACGCGAACACGATGTCCAGCACGCGCGAGATCACGGAGTCGAACGGTCCGCCGAGCCAGGCGCTGACGAGCGCGATCGCCGCACCGACGACGGTCGCGATCAGGACGAGCGCCATCGGGCCCAGCAGCGCGGTCCGGCTGCCCCAGATCAACCGCGACAGGAGGTCGCGTCCGGAGCCGTCGGCGCCGAGCAGGTGATCGCCGGACGGGCCGGCGTAGGCCTGGGACAGGTCGACGGCCGCCGGGTCGTGCGGCGCCAGCACCGGCGCGAGCAGCGCGACCGACATGAGCAGGACGATCACGCCGGCGGCACAGGTCGCCGGCGTGCCGATCTCACGGCGCCACGCGGCGACCCGACCGGCCCGGCGGGCCGTCGCGACCGTGGCGGGCGCGTCCGCGGTGACGCTCATCCGCGGGCCCCGCGACCGAGGGAGAGCCGTGGATCGAGGACCGAGTACAGGAGGTCGACCACCGTGTTGAGCACGACGAAGGCCACGACCATCAGCAGCGTGACGGCCTGGACCACGGCGAAGTCCTTCTGCTGCACCGACTGGACCAGCAACGATCCGATCCCGTCGATCCCGAACGCGGTCTCCACGACCACCGTCCCGGCGATCAGCGACGCCACCGTCAGGCCGGCGACGGTCGTGATCGGGATCATCGCGTTGCGCACGACGTGGCGGCGGATCACCAGCCGTTCCGGGAGCCCCCGGGCGCGGGCCGTCTCGACGTGCTCGCGCTGGTTCTCCTCGCGCACCGCGGCGCGCGTCACACGGGCGACGTAGGCGCCGCCGGCCAGGGCGAGCGCCACGGCGGGCAAGGTCAGGTGGTAGAGCTGGTCGGCCAGGCCGCTGCCGCCGCCGAAGACCGGGAACAGCGGGAGCTCGACGGCGAAGAGCCAGATGAGGACGATCGCCGCGACGAAGGCGGGCGTCGCCAGGCCCAAGCTGGTGACGAAGGTGACCGAGCGATCCACCCACCCGCCGCGCAGCCCCGAGAGCATCCCGAGCGCGACCCCGACAATCATGATGAGGATCGCTGAGTAGATCACCAGGATCACCGACGCTCCGAGGCGCGGCTCGACCACCGACCAGACGTCCGTGCGGCGCACGATCGACTGGCCGAAGTCCCCGTGGACGGCGCCGCGGGACCAATCCCACCAGCGCACGAGGAACGGGTCGTCGAGGTGGTACTGCTGGTTGAGCTGCGCGAGCCGCTCGGGCGAGACGCTGCGGCCGCCCACGATGAACGAGATCGGGCTGCCGGGCGCCAGGAACAGCGCCGCGAAGATGGCCATGCTCGCCACCGCGACGGTGGCGACCATCGACGCGAGGCGGATGAGGACGAAGCGCGCCATCGGCACGTCACTGACCCGAGGCGCCGACTCCGGCGGCCCACGCGCTGTGCATGAAGGCGTAGGTGGGCACCGCGCCGGTGATCCCCTTCTTCATGTACAGGTTGGTCGCCGGGATCACGAGCGGGATGAACGGCAGGTCCGCCATGATCTTCTCCTCGGCCTCCACGGACAGCCGTGCGCGTTCGACGGGCTCGTAGGTCTCCCACGCGCGGCGGAGCAGCTTCGACGCCGAGGCGTTCGAGTAGCGCGGGTAGTTGTAGACGGACTGGATCTCGGGCAGGAAGGTCAGGTAGAACGCCATCGGGTCCGGGCTGTCCACCGAGAACGGCCCGAAGATGGCGTCGAGGCCCTTGCGCGCCTTCGGATCGAAGTAGATGTTCGCGTACGCCTCGGGCGCGATGCCGTGCAGCTTGACGTCCAGGCCGATGCGCTTGGCGGCGTCGGCGACCGCGAGCATCAGCTGCTCCTCGAACCCGCCCGTCGGGAACCCGATGGTGATCGACCGACCCGACGCGCCGGCCTTCTCGACGAGGGCCTTGGCGCCGTCGAGATCGACCTTCGGCTCCCCGGCCTGCCGCCACGCCCCGTCCTCATAGAGCTTCCTGATCTGCGCGTTCGGGCCCCAGGAGAACGGCGTCACGAACGTCCGGGCCGGCTGGGCCGTGCCGGCGTAGACCGTCTTGGCGATCGCCTGGCGGTCGATCGCCATCGACAGGGCCTTGCGGACGTCGACGTCGCGCAGCACGCTCTTGGACTCGGTCGGCAGCAGGAAGTGCACGTAGGTGTTCTCGCCGAGCGTCAGCGTGCCCGGCGAGCGCTGCAGGCGGCTCAGCCCGGACGCGGGCGGGTCGTACATGCCATCGACCGTCCCGGTGACGAGCGCGTTCGTCGCCGCGGACGGGTCGCTGAGGAAGCGGAACGTGATCGAGCGGTTCTTCGCGCGCGCGCTCGCGTTCCAGTAGGCGTCGTTGCGGACCAGGCGGATCGACGAGCCGGGCTGCCAGCCGTCGAGCTTGTAGGGCCCGGTGCACATCAGGCCGCCCTTGGCGGTTCCGAGGCGGTCGCCCGCCTTCTGGGCGTAGTCCTTCTCCACCACGGCCGCGCCGAGGACGCCCATGACCTGCCACAGCAGCGAGTCGGGCTCGGTGAGCTTGATCGTGACCTGCATCGGGCCGGTCTTCTCGATGCTCTTGACGCGCCGGAAGTAGTCCGCGTAGTAGGACCCCTGGTCCGCTTCGATGTTCCGCCGGAGGCTGTAGACGACGTCGTCGGCGGTGAGCGGATGGCCGTCCCAGAACTTGACGCCCGAGCGCAGGTCGTACACGAACGTCGTCGGGTCGGGGCGCGACGGCGTCGCGAGCCCCGGGCTCGTCGTGAGATCCGGGTTGACGTGGATCAGCGCCTCGCACAGGTTCGCCCCGACCGCGCTCTCCGACTCCGCGTAGGCGTGGATCGGGTCGATCGACTGGGGCTCGTAGTTCAGGGCCCAGGTGACGTCGCCGGCGTCGGCGACCGCCGCGGCGGTGGTCGTCGTCAGGTGACCCGTGTCGGGAGCCGCCGCGCCCTTGGTCGAGCCGCAGGCCGTGACGGCCGCGCTGCTTGCGAGGGCCACGAGCATCCACGCGGCCGACTTCTTCATCTTCAAGGCGGTGACTCCGCTGATCGAGGGTTCTGCCGGAGCGCCGTCGGCATCGTCGAATGCCTGAACGAACGTTCCTTCACGACACGAGAGCGATTGTTGCCCGACGCCGGGGACGGCGCCACTGTGTCGCCTGTGCAAAGCCGAAGCGATGGTTCGTGCGCTCGTATGAACCATCGGGCGGGCCGGGGCCGGAGGAGGAGCGACCCCGGCCCGCCGGTGCTGCGTCCGGGCTACCGGCGACCCGCCTCGGCGCGCCGTGCGCCGGTCGCAGCCTCGTCGACGACGCCGTCCGAGGCCACGACCACGCCGTAGGTCTCACGCGCGCGGTCGGCGGTGACCCAGCCCTCGCGCACGTCCTGCGCCACCGCCTCGGGATCGCGCTCGAGCGGGGACCCGTAGCCGCCGCCACCCGGCGACAGCGAGACGACGCGCTGGTCGGCCTCGACCCACAGGCGGTTGAAGGCCGCCGTGTGAGCCAGCTCGCCGTCGGCCTCGCGGATCCACTGGTCGCCCAGATGGCCGTCCTGGCCGCCGCGCACGCCGCGCGCCGGGTTCACCGTGCCGTCGGAGATCCACATCGCCTCGACGCGCGTGTTGTTCGGGCTCCACTCGACGAGGTTGCCGGGCGCTCCGCGGTGCCGGCCGGCCCCTTCGGTGTCCGGCGCGATCTCGTCGACCCAGATCCGGAGCGGCAGCAGCAGCTCGGTGGCCTCGGTGCTGTTGCGACGGATCGCGCCGTTGTTGCCGGCGTGCACGGCGGTCAGCCAGGCGTCGGCCTCCGGCGCGCCGGCACCGCCGGTCATGCCCATGATCAACATGTCCACGAACGGCGCGTCGCCCTTGCGCGGGTCCTTGCCCGAGACGACCGGCGCGGCGGGCGGCATGACGCCGCCGATCTCCGCGAGCCCCGTGTTGTCGCCCAGCTCGGCGAACGCCATCTGCACGGCGTTGGTCGCGCGGTCGGCGATGTTGGTCGTGGCGCCCGAGCAGGAGAACGGGTGCGCCGGCTTGCCCACCACGCACCCGTCCCGCAGGAGGATGTCGAGGCGCCGGGCGCTGCCCGCGTTCGGGGGCACCGACGCGTCGATGCTCATGAACGTGCCCACCATCGCGGTGGTCCGCGCCGTCGCCTCGGTCAGGTTCATCCCGAACGGCAGGCAGTCCGGGTTGTCCCGCAGGTCGACGGTGATCTTCGGATCGTCGTGGGCGACGGTCACCGTCGCCTTGACGCGCACCTCGGGGAACTCGCCGAACGGGTCGTGCGCGGTCTCGGCCGTGGCCGTGCCCCGCGGGATCGCGCGGATGGCCTCGACCATCCGGTGCTCGGAGTAGTCGAACCATTCGCCGACGTACTGCCCGAGCGCCTCCCAGCCGACCTCCTCCGCGAGCTGCATCACCTCGCGCTCGGCGATGCGGGCGGCGCCGACCATGCCGTTGAAGTCGCCGCGCCAGAAGTCCGGCACGCGGATCCGGACCTCGCACATCCTGATGATGTCGTCGATGTCGCGGTAGTCGCGCTGGACCTGCACGCCCGGGAAGATCAGCGCGCCCTCCTCGTAGACGTCGCGGACCGTCGGGACGATCGTGCTCGGCTGGGAGTTGCCGATGTCGGCGAGGTGGGCCTTGACGATCGCCGAGAACCGGTGGTTGCCCTCGTCGTCGATGATCGGCACCAGCAGGCAGTGGTCCCCGGCGTGCGAGTTGCCGTGGTAGGGCGAGTTGTGGAGGAACGCGTCGCCGCGGCGCATCTCCGGATGCCACTCGGCGATGTGCCGGCTGATGAGGTCCGGGCCGGACATCACGTGGATCGGCAGGCTCTCGGCCGCGACGAGCAGCTCGTGCTCGGCGGTGACGATGCAACACGAGAAGTCCTTCGCGTTGCTGATCACGCCGGACCGCGCGGTGCGGAACAGCGTGTTGGTCATCTTCCGGACGATGCCCTGGAACCGGTTGGTCAGGATCGCCAGTCGGACGCCGTCGACGGTGGGCGGCGCGGTCGTGGTGCTCTCGGTGGTGCTCATGTCGGTCAGCTCCGCGGGTCAGCGCCCGGCGCTGACGTCGATGGACAGGCCGCCGCCCTCGGTGCGGGTGGCGGTGGCGCCGGGGTTCACGACGACCGTCGTCACCGGCGACTCGACGATCACCGGACCGTCGATCACCTCGCCGACTCCGAGCGCGGCGACGTGGACGACCGGGACCTGGGTCCGGCCGGTGTCGGGGAAGTGCACCTCGCGCGTCCCGCGCAGGCGCTCGGCCTCGGCGATCGTCACCTGTGGCGGCGCGTCGCGGAGACGGCAGTTGACCCGCACGCGCAGGCGGTTGATGGTGACCGGCGTCTCAGGCTCGGCGATGGCGAACACGTCGCGGTGCAGGTGGTGGAAGCTCTCCACCAGCCGGGCGAGCCCGTCCTCGTCCTCGACGCGATCGTCCGGGAGCCGCAGCTCCAGGTCCCAGACCTGGTTCTCGTAGCGCGCCTCGGCGTAGTACTCGTAGCGCACCGCGATCGCGTCGGCCCCGGGGCCGGAGGCGAACTCCGCGCCGCGCGCCTCGAGCGTGGCGAGCGCCGCGTTGAGCCCGTCGAAGTCGAACCCCTTGGAGCTCGTCATGAACGTGCCGGAGAAGTCCGCGGAGAGGTCGGACATCAGGGCCCCGGCCGCGCTCAGCGCCGCCCCGGTCTCGGGCACGAGCAGCGTCTTGCAGCCCAGGCGGCGCGCGATGCCCACCGAGTTGAGCCCCGCGGCCCCGCCTCCGCCGACCAGCAGCGCCCCGCGAGGGTCGACGCCCTGGTCGATCGTGATGTCCTCGATGATCCCGACCATGTTCTCGGTCGAGACGCGGACGACGGCCTCGGCCGCCTCGTCGACGGAGATCCCGAGCTTGCTCGCGACCTCCCGGTCGATCGCCTCGCGGGCCGCCTCGACGTCGAGCTTGATCCGGCCCCCGGCGAAGTACTCGGGGTCGATGTAGCCGAGCACCACGCAGGCGTCGGTGAGCGTCGGCATCGTGCCGCCGCGGCGGTAGCAGACCGGCCCCGGGTCGGACCCCGCGCTCGCGGGGCCCACGTGCAGCAGCCCGCCGGAGTCGACCGACGCGATGCTTCCGCCGCCGGCCCCGATGCTCTTGACGTCGACCGACGGGAAGCCGGTCATGTGGCCGAACCACTCCTCGCCGAGCCAGGTCTCCGAGCTGCGCGGGATCTGGCCCTTGCGGATCAGGCTGACGTCGTAGCTCGTGCCGCCCGTGTCGGCCACGATCGCGCTGCTGCGCCCGCAGTCGCGCTGCGCGTAGTAGCGGCCGGCGATCGGCGCCATCGACGGCCCGGAGTTCAGGCAGTGGATGGGAGCCTCGGCGATGTCGGCGGCGTCGAGCGCGCCGCCGCTGGAGGCGATGACCAGCAGGCGGCCGGAGAAGCCGGCGGCCTGCAGACGGGAGCTGAGGCTGCCCATGTGCTCGGCCATCAGCGGCTTCAGCGACGCGTCGATGGCCGTCGAGGAGGTGCGCCGGTACTCGCGGATGATCGGGTTGAGCTTCGACGACAGCGTGTAGGGCACGCCCGGGAGGTGCTCCTCGATCAGCTCGCCGATCCGCCGCTCGTGCGCGTCGTTGACGAACGACCACAGCAGCGAGACGGCGATCGCCTCGACGCCCTCCTCGCGCAGGGTCCCGAGGACGTCGATCACCGCCGCCTCGTCGAGGTCGAGCACGACCTCGCCCTCGGAGCCGATGCGCTCCGGCACGCCGAAGGTCAGCGCGCGAGGGATGTAGGGCTTCGGGTACGGGCGCGTCGTGTCGAACGGCTCGATCCGCCCGCCCTCGCGCAGCAGCAGGATGTCGCGATGGCCCTCGCTGACCAGGAGGGCGGTCTTCGCCGTGCGCCCGGTCAGGATCGCGTTGATCGCGTGGGTCGTGCCGTAGATGAACAACTTCGACTCACCGAGCAGCTGGTCCGTGGTGACGCCACGCTCCTGCGCCGCGTGGGCGACGACGTCGAGGACTCCCTGGACCGGATCCGCGGGGACCGTCGGGCTCTTGTAGACCTCGAGAACGCCCTCGGCGTCCTCGACGACGAGATCGGTGAACGTGCCGCCGGTATCGACGGCCAGGCGCACGGCAGGTGCAGGCACAGCAGATCCTTTCCTCACGAGGCCGCCGTCGTCGACGACCTGCCGGTGAACCTAGGGCGTGCCACAGGGCGCCGACAATGCGTCGAAGCCGCAGCGCTCGATCGACGTCGTCAGTCGATCGTACGACGGCTTCGCACCATGTCCCGCGTGCGCAGGGCGAGCCACAGCTGCGCCACGTCCTCGGTGCTGTCCAGCCGCAATCCGGTCAGCTGCTCGACGCGCTTCATGCGATGCACGAGCGTCTGCTTGTGCACGAACAGGCGCGTGGCCGCGCGCTGCCACGACCGGTTCTCCTCCAAGAACGTCCGCAGCGAGTGCAGGAGGTCCATGGGGCGGCCGTCGGCGTCGTGCGCCTCGAGCGGGCCGAGCAGCTGCTCCACCACGAACCCGGCGTCCTCGACGCTCCGGGGCAGGAACGCCGTGACCACCTGGTCCTCGTGGTGGACCACGCGCGCTCCCGAGGCGCGCGCGACGCTGAGCGCCCAGCGCGCCTGATGGACCAGCTCGCCCAGGCGCAGGGCGGAGTCCGCGGGGTCGGAGACCCCGAGCCGGGCGCGCGCGGGGAGCGCGTCGAGCAGGGCGTCCAGCGAGCGCGACGTCGCGGGCAGGAGCACCAGCGCGCCATCGCCATCGGCGGTCGCCAGCATCGGGACCCCGGCCTCGGCGAGGGTCCAGTGCGTCGCGGCCAGCAGCGCCCCGTCGACCGGCGGGTCGATCGCGGCCACCTGCAGGTGGTCCCGGAGCCCCAGCTCGGCGAGCTCGGGGCCGGCCAGCTCCGGAGGCAAGCGCTGCGCGAGCACGCGCTCCAGGAGGTCCGCCCCGCGCTCCTGCTCGCGGCGGCGGCTGACGAGGGATTGAGCGAGCTCGCCCGAGGCGACCGTCGTCAGATGCCGCAGGACGATCGGGCCGGGGTCGCGCCGGCCGGTGTGCTCCACCAGGAGCATCGCCTCTCGGTCGTGCGGCAGCGGCAGGAGGATGCCGCGCTGCCCGCCGGCCGTGAAGCGCGGGTGTGCCGGGAGCCCCTGCGGTCCCGGCCGCCCCAGCGCCCGCTGCGCGCGCTGGTGGATCCGCGGCGACACGGGCCGCCGCGGATCCTGGAGGACGATCCGGCCCTTGGCCCGGTCCAGGACCGCGGCGACGCAGTTCTGCGAGGCGGCGACCTCGGCGATGAGCCGTCCGCCCGCGAGGCCCGCGAGCGTCGCGGCGCGCAGCGCGCTGTACACCCGCTCGACGGCGGCCAGGGCGACCACGGCCTCGTCCCGGCCGGCGTCGGACACGGTGCGGGCCAGCGCCGCCCAGGGGACCTCCCAAGCGGTCTCCAGCAAGGGGAAGGCCAGCCGGTCCGCCGTCGCCAGCATCTGGGTCGTCAGTCGCGGGCCCAGGTGGTGCTCGCCGACCGACAGCGCCGCCGCGCCCCCTTCGGCGAGCCGCGCGAGGTACTCCCCCTGCGCTCGCGCCCCCGCGACCAGCGTCGGCCCCGAGGTGAGCACGAGCTCGTCGTGCTCCATCCAGATCCACGGCTCGGTGTGGTCGACCACCCGGGCCCACGAGATCTCGCGATCCAGCCCGGCCTCGCCGGCGAGCACGCGCGTCCCGAGGTGGGGGATCGCCACCAGCTCCCGCACCGTCAGGCGACGGCGGTTCCGCGTGCCGGGCCCCCGCTCGGCCGAAGGTCCGCTCCGGCGGCTCGTGGTGGCCGGCGTGGCGGTGCGCCCCCTCCGTCCTCGCATGCTTCGCCTCCCGTTCGGTTGCCAGTCGCGACCGTACGTTCGCGCCGGGACGACCGGAATTGGGCGAAGGTCCCAGCCGCGTGAGCCATCCCTCGTTCGATCGTCTGACGCGATCGGCGGCGCTCACCCGAGCAGGTCGCGCGTTCGCAGCGCGAGCCAGAGCTGGGAGACGTCCTCGGTGCGGTCGAGGTGCAGCCCGGTCAGCTCCTCGACGCGGCGCATGCGATAGACCAGCGTCTGCTTGTGCACCCGCAGCCGGGCCGCCGCCCGCTGCCACGACCGGTTCTCCTCCAGGAACGCGCGCAGGGAGGAGACCAGCTCGACGCCCTTGCCGTCGTACTCGGCCAGCGGCCCGAGGATCCGCTCGGTCACGGAGCGCGCGTCCTCGCGCGCCTGCGGCAGGAACGCGGCGAGCCGATGGTCGGCGTGACGGACGACGCGCCGCCCGGTCACCCGGGCGAGGCTCAGCGTCCATCGCGCCTGTCGCGCGGCGTGCGCCAGCTCGCCGCAGTCCGCGAACGGCTCCGAGACGCCGGCGTGCTGCTCCTCGTCGAGCATGCCCAGCAGCAGGCCGACCGGCTCGGCACCGGAGGGCAGGACGACGCTGGCCTGCGCGCGGCCGAGCGCGGTGAGCGCCGGCACGCCGGCCTCCGCGAGCAGGAAGTAGAGATCGCGGAGGTCCGGGTCGGTGGCGGCGCGGTCGATGGTGACCAGGCACAGCGGACCGTCGAGCCCTCGCTCGGCGACCTCCGCGGCGACCACGGCGGGCGGCACCGACGCGGTCAGCGCGCGCGTGAGCACCTCGGCGCCGCGGTCCTGCTCGCGGCGGCGGCAGGAGACGCTCCGCTCGTGCTCTGCCATCACGACGGTGGCCAGGTGGCGCAGCACGACCGGATCGGGCTCGTCGCCTCCGCTGTGCGCCACCACCAGGATCGCGTCCCGGGGCAGCGCCAGCGGGACGACCACGCCGCGATCGCCTCCGGCGACGACGTCGGTCGGCGCCGGCCGGCGGCGGCGCTCCCCCCGTGACGAGGCGGCGACCGCGGCGATCAACGGCGCCGGCACCCGCCGGTCAGGATCGCTCATCAGGATCCGTCCGCTGTCCCGGTCCAGCACGGCGGCGGTGCAGTGCTGGGAGGCCGCGACCTCCGCGATGAGCCGGCCCCCGGACCGGTCGGCCAGCGTCGCGGCGTGGAGGGCGCTGTAGATCCGCTCGGTGCTCGCCAGCGCGATCGCCGCCCGGTGTCCCACGTCCGCGACGGCACGCGCCAGCGCGCCGTAGGAGACCTCCCACGCCGTCTCGAGCAGCGGGAACCCCAGGCGGTCCGCCGCGGCCAGCATCTCGCCGGTCACGGGCGGACCGAGGTGGTGCTCGGAGATCGTCAGCCCGGTGGCCCCGGCCTCGTCCAAGCGCTCGACGAACGCGCGCTGGGCCCGCGCCTGCGCGGGGATGCCCAGCCCGCTCGCCATCACCAGCTCGCCTTCGCCGAGCCATTCCCACGGCGCCGGGCCGTCGTACACGTGCGCCCAGCTGATCGTCCGGCCGGTTCCCGCCTCGCCCGCCAGCACGCGCGTCCTGAGATGCGGCGTGGCCACCAGCTCCCGCACGGTCATGCTCCGGCGCCGCCCCGGGCCCGGTGCCCGTGGCATCACGTCCCCGGTCGTCGGAGCCACGCGTCGAGCATGACGGCGCCGATGATGATCGCGCCCTGCACGATCTGCTGGTAGGTGTTGTCGAGCCCGAGCAGCGTGAACCCGTTGCCGATCAGGGCGAGGATGAGCAGGCCGACCATCGTCCGCCAGACGGCGCCGCGGCCGCCGGCGATGCTCGTGCCACCGATGACCACCGCGGCGATGGCCGTCAGCTCGAGGCCCGTGGCCGCGTCGGGCTGGGCGGTGCCGCCGCGCGACGCGAGGATCATGCCCGCGACCCCCGCCGCGACGCCCGAGATCACGAACGCCGAGGCGCGGACGAGGTTGACCCGCACGCCGGAGAGGCGCGCGGCCTCGGCGTTGCCACCGACCGCTCGGACGTAGCGGCCGAAGGTCGTCGAGGACAGCGCGAACCAGGTCAGCGCGAAGAACGCCGCGAGGATCCACACGGTGTAGGGGACGCCCAGGAGCCGCCCCAGCCCGAGCTTGGTGAAGCTCGGGTCGCTGACGGTGATGAGCGCGCCTCCCGTGGCGGTGAGCGCGACGCCGCGCAGCACGATGCTGGAGGCGAGCGTCCCGATGAACGAGTTGACGCGTCCCGCGGTCACCAGGACGCCGTTGAGCACCCCCAGCGCCGCGCCCACGCCGACGCCCGCGAGGATCCCGAGCTCGGTGCTCCCGGAGGCGGCGACCTTGGTGCCGGCGATCCCCGCGACCGCCGCGACGGCCCCGGCGGACAGGTCGAAGCCGCCCGCGACGATCACCAAGGTCGCCGCGCAGCCGACGATCCCGACCGGCGCCCACTGATCAAGGATGTTGATCAGATTGTCCTTCGTGAGGAACGCGTCGGCGGAGACGCTCAACCCGATGAAGAGCACGAGGAACGTGCCCAGGACGCCGTAGTCGCGCAGGCGCGCGCTCGGCACGCCCTGTGTGTTCATCATGCCGCTTCCTCCCGCAGGCTGCTCGCGCCGAGGCCGGCGCGCGTGATCGGATCTTCCGCGATGTCATCGCCGGTGAGCTCGGCCACGATCCGCCCGCGACGCATCACGAGCACCCGGTCGGCCAGGCTGAGGACCTCCTCGATCTCCGACGAGATGACGACGACGCCGGCGCCGGCGTGGGCGGCGCCGCGCAGCAGCTCGTAGATCGACTCCTTCGCCCCGACGTCGACACCGCGAGTCGGCTCGTCGACGACGAGCACCGAGGGCTCGGCCACCAGCCACTTGGCGAACAGCACCTTCTGCTGGTTGCCGCCCGACAGCAGGGACACCGGCCTGGTCAGCAGCCCACGGTCGAGACCCACGCGGTCGGCGACCTCCAGCGCCCTTCTCCGCTCGGCACGCTTGCGCAGGATCCCGTGGGCGCTGACGCGCGCCAGCGTGGCGCCCGAGATGTTCTCCAGGACGCTGTCGGTCATCACCAGCCCTTGGTCCTTGCGGCTCTCGGGCACCAACGCCAGGCCACGGCGGAGCGACGCGGGCGGCGAGCGCCGGTCGAAGCGCTCGCCGTGGAGCCACACGGTTCCCGCGTCCGCGGGCGCCGATCCGAAGATCGCGTGCGCGACCTCGCTGCGGCCGGCTCCGACGAGGCCCGTGATCGCCAGGATCTCGCCGGGGCGCACCGCGAACGAGACGTCCGCGAAGCGGCCGCCGCGCGCGAGCCCCTCCACCGCGAGGCACGGAGCGCCGGACGGCGGGTCGGTCCGGTGGTCGGCGGCGCGCTCCAAGAGCACCGCTCGGCCGACCATCATCTCGGCCAGGCGGTCGACGTCCAGGTCGGCGGCCGGGAGCGTGCCGACGAGCCCGCCGTCGCGCAGGACCGTCACCGTGTCGGCGACGGCGAGCACCTCGCTGAGGAAGTGCGACACGTACACGACGGTGGTCCCGCGGTCGCGCAGTCGCGCGATCGCCCGGCGCAGGTGCAGCGCCTCGTCCCCCGACAGGCGCGCCGTGGGCTCGTCCATCACGATCAGGCGCGCGTCGCGCGCGATCGCCCTGAGGATCTCGACCTTCTGCTGGTCGGCGACGTTCAGGCCGCCCACCCGCGCGTCCGCGGAGAGCCCGTGGAACTCGCAGAGCTCCAGGAGCTCCGCGAAGCGCTGCCGCATCGGCGCCTGCTGGACGACGGAGGCCCGGTGGCGCTCGATGCCGAGGAACACGTTCTCCAGGACCGTGGCGTCGCCGACGAGCGCGAGCTCCTGGGCGATGACGGCGATCCCCGCGCTCAGCGCCTGACGCGGCGCGGCGAAGCGCACCGGCTCGCCGGAGACGCGCAGCTCCCCGCCGTCGAGCTGGAGGACGCCGCCGACGATCTTGCCGAGCGTCGACTTGCCGGCGCCGTTCTCGCCGACGAGGGCGTGCACGCTGCCGACGGCGATGTCCACGCTCACGTCGCGCAGGGCCCGCACGCCGCCGAAGTGCTTGTGCGCCCCGCGGAGCGAGACGAGGGGCGGGGCCGTGCCGGCCCCGCCCACGTCGCGCATCGTCAGCCGTTCTTCCATTGTCCGGAGAAGTCAGGTGTCTTCGCCAACGAGACCTTCGTCCCCACGATCTCGAGCCCGGACTTCTGGATCGTGTCGATGCTCGTGTCGTCGATCGTCTGCCCGCGCGCCGCCCTCAGCGCCAGGTCGCCGGCGTAGAGGCCGTTGTCGTACGGAAGCTGAAGCGCGGTCATGAACCAGCGCCCGTCCCGGACCGCCGCGACGCCCTCCTGCGAGCCCGCGTCGCCGTTCAACTTGATCTTGCCCAGCTTGCCGCCCTGCTTGATCGCGGTCTCCGCGCCCGCCGCCATCGCGTCCGAGGTCGTCATGACCACGTCGACGGCGGGGTGCGCCGTCAGGATGTTCTGCATGGCGGTCCGCGCCGGGTCGACCAGGTAGCCGCCCTCCTCGCGCGCGACGATCTTCCCGCCGGGGATCTTCGCGACGCCGGCCTGGAGCGACTTGTAGATGTTGGCCTCCACGGGGAGCTTGAACCCACCGGAGATCTGCGCGATCTCGCAGGGATCGATGCCCTTGCACGCCTGGAGCACGCCCTCGACGACGGCGTCGGTGATGGACTGCGGTGGCGTCATCGCGACGCCCACGACGCCCGGCACCTGCGGCTCGACCGTGTCGAACCTCGGGCCCAGCGGGAAGTCGCCGGTCACGACGACGGGGACCTTCTTCGCCTTGGCCTGCGCGGCGATCGGGATCAGGTTCGTGTTGGCGACCGGGACGACGACGAACGCGTCGTAGCGGCCGCTGGTGAGCGCGTCCTGCATCTGGCTCTGCTGCTTGGCGGGGTCGAAGCCGCCGTCGAACACCTTGACCGTCGCGTTGCGCGCCTTGGCGACCTCCTGCAGCGCGGCGGTGGTCTTCGCCCAGAACGGATTGGCGGCCGCGGCGACGAAGTACGCGATGCGGACCTTCTTGCCGTTGTCAGCCTTCGCGAACGCCTGCTCACGCGCGGGCGGCGTGCCGGTCGCCCACGTGCTGTCGGCCTTCCGCAGGGCGGTGGTGTCGCCCTGCGGCGCCGCGCCCGACGACGCGCCGCCGGAGGCGGTGCTCGTCGCGTCACTGCTGCCACACGCCGAGATGCCCGCGGCCAAGAAGGCGCACGCGAGCACGGCGACGCCGACGTCCGTCAGACGTCTTGCTGTCATCTCTCTCTCCTCCAGATGTGCGACCGGGGCGCACGACGCGTCCCGCCGTCGGCCGCCGCGCCCAATGCCAGCGGGAGGGCGACGGCCTGAAGGGACGTTAAGGTGAGGTGCCCGCCGCCAGCAATCAGTCGAAATGGCAGCGATTCCGGAGTGCCGTCGTGGGATCGTATGACCGGCGGCGACGTCGGCCGCCCGACCCACCGCGCCGTCTCGTCCGCGCGACGGAACGCCCGACCGGTCACCCGAGCATGTCGCGCGTGCGCAGCGCCAGCCAGAGCTGCGTGACGTCCTCGGTGTCGTCGAGGCGAAGCCGGGTCAGCTCCTCGACCTTGCGCATGCGGTAGACGAGCGTCTGCTTGTGGACGAACAGGCGTGCCGAGGCGCGCTGCCACGACCGGTTCTCCTCGAGGAACGTGCGCAGGGAGTGCAGGAGGTCGACCTCCTTCTCCGCGTCGTAGGCGATCAGCCGGCCGAGCAGCGCGTCGACGATCCCCTGGGCGTCGTCGAGCGACTCGGGCACGAACGCCGCCAGCCGCTCGTCGACGTGCCGGACCACCCGCTCCCCGCCCTGGCGCGCGAGGTTGAGCGTCCACCGCGCCTGCTGCGTCGCGTGCGCGACGCGCTCCGGATCCGCGACCGGCGCCGAGACACCGACACGGGACGTCTCGCTCACCAGCGAGAGCAGGCCCCGCAGCGCGCCGCCGTCCGCCGAGACCAGCACGTAGCACCGATCTGGGCCCACCCGGGTCAGCGCGGCGATGCCCTCCTCCGCCAGCGCGAAGTACAGCGCCCGCAGCCCTGGGTCGCCGGGCACGGGATCCAGCGCGGCGACCTCGTAGGGGCCGGCGATCCCGCTCGCGGCCAGCTCGACGGCGAGGATCTCGGGCGGCTTGGCCTCGTCCATCGCGGCGGCGAGCAGATCCGCGCCGCGGTCCTGGTCGCGCCGGCGCGCGACGAGCAGGCGCTCGTGCTCGGCGGTGGCGATCGTCGCCAGGTGATGCATCGCGATGGGGTCGGGGTCGTCGGCCGGCTGGTGGCCCACGAGCAGCAGCGCACCGCCGGCGAGGGCGAGCGACACCGCCAGCCCATGGTCATCGCCATCGCGCACCCGGATGGCGTGGGCCGGGATCTCACGCTCCACGCGCACCGCGGCCGCCGCCTGGGCGATCAGCGCCGGGGCCACCGGGCGATCGGGGTCACGCAGGAGAACCCGTCCGGTGGCCCGGTCCAGGACCGCGGCGGTGCAGCCGTGCGACGCCGCGACGTCGGCGATGAGGCACCCGCCGGCGACGTTCGCCACGGTCGCCGCGCGCAGGGCGTTGTACATCTGCTCCGCGGCGAGCAGCGCGTCGGCCGCGGCGCCGCGACCTGCCTCGGCCACGGCCTTGGCGATCGCCGGGAACGCCGCGGGCGACGTGACCTCGAGCACCGGGAAGCCCAGCTCGTCCGCCCGCGCGAGCAGCTCGTTGGTCAGCGGCGGCCCTCGGCGATCGTCCAGGATCACCATCGCCGCCGCGCCCACGCCCTCGAGGTTGTCGATGTACTTGCGTTGCGCCCGCGCGCCGGCGGGGAGGTTCAGCCCGCTCGTCATCACGAGCTCGTCGCGCGCCAGCCACTCATGGGGATGGGCGAACTCCATCGCGTGCGCCCACGCGACCCGCCGCCCGAGGCCCTGCTCGCCCGCCAGCGCCCTGGCGTGCGCGCCCGGCAGGCCGAGCAGGTCCCCGACGTTCATGCGCGGTCCGTGCCGGCCCCTCGGCCGGCCCGGACCGCGAGCCTCGGTCACCGCCGTTCTCGCATCTGGCTTCGCCGCTCGGTCGTGCCCGCCTCGTCCACGGCGAGCGTCTCGTCGTCGACCGACCCGGTGAACGCGCAGCCGTAGATCTCCTCGGCCGCGGCGCGCGAGACCCAGCGCTCGAGCACGTCGTGCAGCACGAGCGCCGGCTCCCGGTCGAGCGGGTCGCCGTACCCGCAGCCGCCCGCGTCGATCGAGACCAGCCACTGCCCAGGCTCGAGCCGTCCGCCGCCGAACTGCGGGAGGTCGACGACCTCGCCGTCGGGGGCGATCTTCCGAGCGCCGGCGATCTGCCCGGTATGGCCGCCGAGGACGCCTTGCGCCGGGTTGACCGCCCAGTCGATCGCCCACTCGTAGTCGATCGGCTCGTTCTTGGCGGTGTACTTGACCGTCCCGGCCGCGCCGCCCCGGAACCGCCCCGCGCCGCCGGAGTCCTCGACGAGACGCAGCGACTCGAAGTGGATCGGGTATCGGAGCTCGTCGATCTCGATCGAGTCGCGGTACAGCAGCCCGGCGCACACCGGCGTGGCGAACGTCAGCCACCCGTCGCAGTGCGGGGACGCCGGCCCACCGTGGTTGCTCACCACGATCATGTTCACGAACGGCTCGCCGCCGCGCCGGGCGTCGTTCCCGTACAACATGGCCGCGCTGAGGTTCTGGCTCCCGCCGCTCTGAGCCAGGCCGTGGCCGAGCCCGTACTGGGCGAAGGCCGACTGGATGATGCCGACCAACCGGTCGCCGATGTTCGTGGTGGCGGCGGAGCACGACGCCGGGTGCACCGGGATCCCGACGACGCAGTTCTCGCGCAGCAGGACCTCGACGCGCCGAAAGCTCCCGGCGTTGTGCGGCAGGTCGGGCTCGAGGACGTTGAAGAGCCCCGTCATCGCGTTGTTGGTGGCCGTCGCCCTGCTCTGGTTGAGCCCGGCCGGGACGCAGTCGACGTTGTCGCGGAGGTCGATCGTCACGCGGCCCTGGTCGGCGTCGACCTGGACCTCGACGTTGATCGGCACGCCGTCCGGAAGCTCATCGACCGGATCGTGCCGTCCGCTCGCCCGGACGGTGCCGTGCGGCAGCGAGCGGATCGCCGCCGCCATGCGACGCTCCGAGTAGTCGAACCACGCCGAGGTGAACTCCCGGATCGTGTCCACGCCGTAGCGCCGGACCAGCTCCTGCAGACGCCGCTCGCCGACGCGGGCGGCCCCGAGCGACGCCAGGTAGTCGCCGTACCACTGGTCCGGGACCCGGATCCGTCGGCGGCACATGCGGATGATGTCCTCGACGTCGCGGCGGTCGCGCTGGATGCGCACGCAGGGGAAGCTGAGGGCCCCCTCCTGGTAGAGGTCCCTCGGGCGTGGGGTGAACGTCGTCGCCGTGCTGTTGCCGCAGTCCGCCTGGTGCGCCTTGGCGACCGTCGTGAACAGGTGGACGCCGTCGACGAACACGGGGACGAGCAGCGTGTGATCGGCGTGGTGCGTTCCCGCCAGGTACGGATCGTTGTCCAAGAACGCGTCGCCGTCGGCGACGTCGTCGTGCAGCTTCGACATGACCTCGGTCTGCAGGTGCGAGCTGAACATGTGCACCGGGAGGCCCTCGGCGCCGGCCAGCAGCTCGTCCTCGGCCGTCACGATCGAGCAGGAGAAGTCGCGCGCCACGGCGAGGACGGTCGAGCGCCCCGCCCGCAGCAGCGTGTTGGTCATCTCGCGCACGATCGCGTCGAAGCGGTTGGCGAGCACGGCCATGAGCACCGGGTCGAAGCGGTCCTCCACCTCAGGCGTTCCCGCGCGGTCGGCCATCGCGTGCGCCATCTCAGTCCACCTCGATCATGTAGTTGCCTTCGTCCGTGACCGTCGCACGGCTGTCCGGGTAGACCACCACCGTGGTCGTGGGCTCCTCGATCACGGCCGGGCCCTCGATGACGGACCCCAGCGGCGCCGAGGGCCCGTGCACGATCGTCGCGGGCAGGAGGCCGGCGTCCGCGAAGAAGACCGGGCGGGTGCCGTGCCCGTTCGCGCCAGGGTCGCGGCCCATGGTCAGGACCGAGCGGCCACGCTCACCGATCAGCCGACCGCGCCAGAGCATGAACTCGACGGCGGCTCCGCCGTCGCGCACCGCGAACACGCGCTCGTGCTCCTCGTGGAACCCCTCGACCAGGCGCTCGACGGCCGCCTCGTCGAGACGGCGATCCGCCACCGGGATCTGCAGCTCCCAGATCTGGTTGAGGTAGCGGGCCTCGACGCTGAAGGCCCGGTCGAAGCGGGACACGCCGCGCCCACCGAGGTCGCGCTGCAACGCGTCGAGCGACGCGTCGAGCTCCGCGAGCCGGGCGTTGAGGGTCTCCAGGTCCGGGATGTCGGATCGCGCGTACTCGCTCACGCTGACCTCGCTGACGAGGTCCGAGTGGTGCGCTCCGACCGCGCTCAGCGCACCGGCGGCGCGCGGCACGAAGACCCGCCGGCACCCGAGCTCGCGAGCGATCTTCACGATGTTCATGCCCGCCGCCCCGCCGCCGGCGACGACCAGCGACTCGCGAGGATCGATGCCCTCGTTGACCGTGATGTCCTGGATCGCCCCGACCATGTGCTCGTTGGCCACGGCGAGGATCGCGATCGCCGTCTCCTCGATCGAGCGGTCCAAGGCGATCGCCAGCTCGCCCAGCGCCGCGCGTGCCGTGTCGAGGTCGAGGCGCATGCGCCCGCCCAGGAAGAAGTCCGGGTCGAGGTACCCCACCACCGCCGCCGCGTCGGTCACGGTGGGCAGGGTCCCGCCGCGTCCGTAGCACGCCGGCCCGGGCTCCGAGCCCGCGCTCTGAGGTCCGACCCGGAGCAGCCCGCCGGCGTCGATCCACGCGATCGACCCGCCGCCCGCGCCGATGCTGCGCGCATCGACCGAGGAGAGGCCCGTCAGGTGGCCGGTGAACCGCTCGCCCAGCCAGGTCTCGCGCGTGAGCTTGATGCGACCGTCGCGCACGACGCTCACGTCGAAGCTCGTCCCTCCGGTGTCGCAGACGATGAGGTCGCCGTCCGCTCCGTCGGCGGCCACCTCCGCCTGTCCGGCGACGGGCGCGAGCGCCGGGCCCGAGCGCACGCTGTAGATCGGCCGGCGCATGAGCTCGTCGAACGGCGTCACCCCACCCGACGAGACGGCCGCCAGCAGCCGGCCCGCGAAGCCCGCGTCGACGAGGTCGGCCTCCAGGCCGCGCAGGTGATCCTCCATCAGCGGCTTCAGGGAGGCGTCGATCGCCGTCGACGAGGCGCGGCGATACTCACGGAGGATCGGGTTGAGCTGGTGCGACAGGGTGTACGGAACCCCTGGCAGCTCCTCATCGATGAGACGTCCGAGCGCGATCTCGTGCTCGGCGTTGACCGGCGACCAGAGCAGGCACACGGCGATCGCCTCGATCCGCCGCGCGGCGAGCCCCCGCAGCGTCGTGCGCGACCGCTGCTCGTCGAGCGGCACGGCGACCTCGCCCTCCGAGGTGATCCGCTCACGGATCTCGAACGTCAGCCGGCGCGGGACATAGGGCTCCGGGTACGGCGTCCGGAAGTCGAACGCCGCCTGCTTGCCGCCCTCGCGAAGCACGAGGGTGTCCGGGAACCCCTCGGTGGTGAGCAGCGCGGTGCGCGCCGTCTTGCCCTCGAGGATCGCGTTGGTGGCGCGCGTCGACGCGTACACGAACGCCTCGCAGTCCCGCAGCAGGTTCGCCGCGGGCATGTCGAGCTTCTCGGCCACCATGCGCAGCGCGTCCCAGATGCCCTCGAACACGCGCGCATGCTTGGTCGGCGCCTTGCCGACGTGGATCGTGCCCGTCGCCTCGGCGAGCACCAGGTCGGTGAAGGTGCCTCCGATGTCGACGGAGATACGGCAGCGCATCCGGTCGTCAGGCCAGCGCCGCGGCGGGCGCGAAGGGACGCAGCGCCGGGTCGCCGAGGTCGTCCCAGCTGCGCCCGTACACCCACGGCTCGTAGTCGGCGTCGGTCAGCGTCTCCGCGTAGGCGAGCGTCGTGACGCTCACGCCGTACTCCGCGAACACGCGGTTGATCCCGAGGACCGGCACGGTGTCCACCGGGTCGGCCGCCGTTCCGGTCAGCCGCAGGCGGACGGACTCCGGGTCGCCCTCGCGCAGGACGTGCTGCCGCGCGACGCCGTCGAAGGCCACGACCTCCGGCGGGTGGTGCAGCCCGGCGCCGCCGGGCGCCATCCACGCCTTGAGCTCGAAGAAGCGATAGGACGCCTCGGGCTGCGGCCCGGCGTCCGGGCCGACCGCCGCCTCCAGCTCGATCAGCCGCGTCCCCCGGCGCTCGCTGAACCCGTACATGACCTTGCCGTCGTCGTACAGCCGGGTCTCGCCACGCTTCTTGGGCATGCCCCAGGCCTCGCGACCAAGCGAGATCATCATGTCGCCGTTGACGATCGCCGACAGGACGAAGTTGCCCTCCACGCCGCGATGGCCGGCCCGCAGCTTCAACGTCGCGTACTCGGACTCGTCGGTGATCATGCTGCCGTCGTAGGACACGCGCGCGGCACCGATCGAGACGCTGCCGGTCGGCTCGGCGGGCACCTCGAAGCACGGGGGCAGCACCTCGCGCGCGAACGCCTCGGTCGTGCTGAACTGGACGGTGAGGCGCTGGAAGTGCTCCTCGTAGGAGCTGTGGTACTGCCGGTACCGGGCCAGCTCTTCCGCGGTCTTGACGTAGGCCATGTCGGACTCCCTTTCTCTCTTCCCGAGCAGCGCTCGAATCGGCTGCTCGACGCTGAGAGAACGCTAGGTCCGCCCTCCAGCCCGGACAATCGATCGAAGGGCAAGCGTTCGAGACCGGTCGACTGACGGATCGTATGAGGCCGGATCCGCACCTCAGGGCCGTCGTGCCGCCTTCCGAATCGCCGGTCCCCTTTGGTGCGGACGTATGAGGGAAACGGCTCCCGGCGCGCGTCTAGCGTCGCCGCATGACCAACGGAGCAGGAGCAGACGGCGCGCGGAACGCCGTCGTCATCACCGGGGCAGCGTCGGGCATCGGTCGTGCGAGCGCGATCCGCCTGGCCAACGCCGGATGGGCGGTCTCGATCTTGGACATCAACGCCGAGGCGGCCGGGCGGCTGGCCACCGAGCTGACGCAGGCCGGCTTGCCGGCCCTGGCGTTCGGCTGCGACGTGACCTCCAAGGACGCGATGCGGCACGCGGTGGCCGAGACCGAGCACCGGTTCGGCACCGTGAACGCGGCCGTCGCCTGCGCCGCCGACCAGGACACCGTGGGCACCGTGTTGGAGACCGACGAGGACGCGTGGCGGCGCGCGGTCGACATCACGTTGAACGGCACCTACATGCTCGCAAGAGCCGTGCTCCCCCACCTGATCGCGACGCGCGGAGCGTTCGTCGCGGTCTCCTCGGTCGCCGGCATCCGGCCCGCCCGCGACCTGGCGGTCTACAACGCCGCCAAGGCCGGGGTCGTGGCGCTCGTGCGCTCGATGGCGCTCGATCACGGCCCCGCCGGCGTGCGCAGCAACGCCCTCTGCCCGGGCGAGACGATCACGCCGGCACACGACCGATCGCTCGGGCAGATGACCGAGGACCAGCGCCGCGCGCTCCTGGCCGCCCATCCCCTCGGCCGCTTCGCCACCGCCGACGAGATGGCGGCCGCCGTCGCGCATCTCGTCGGCGACGAGGCGTCGTTCACCAACGGCCACGTCTACGTGGCGGACGGCGGGCTGACCGCCGGGTCGTTCTCGCTCTCGTTCGGAGCACAGGGATGACCGCGCGAGACAGACGCGATCAAGTTGATGTCGATGCCCGTGCGGCCTCACCGCGTCCCCGCCGCCGCTCCGCTCCCGCGGTTCGACCGTGGGTGACCGACTGACCGACCGCCGCGCCCGACGCCCCAGTCCCAAACGCCCGGTCGATCCGGGACAGCTCGTGGCGTGACGTCGTGGTCATTCCCGTACCTCGGCGACCATCAACGTCGCGCCGCCCGACGCGAAGTTCGCGACGTCCGCCCCTGCCGCCGATCCCTCGGGACTCGTGAGCGCGGCGTTCATCGCGGTCTCGTCGTCGAAGCAGAGCTCGGCGAGGTACGCGTACGGCGGCACGCTCCCGTCCGGAGTCCCGAGGACCCGCCCCCACTCGAACCGGCGCAGGCCGGGGATCGCCTCGGCCAGGCCGACGTGCGTGCCGGCGTAGTGCGCCTCGAACGCCACCGCGTCGTCGGGCGCGTGATAGCCGACCACCAGCTTGATCATGCGGCCAACCTATAGGTGAACCGCACTACCGATACCGAGGTTCGGTACTACCTAGGTAGTTCTGCCGTTGTCGCGGCTCGGTCGTCGCTTCAAGGTCGGTCGTCCTGTCCCGACCAGCCCCAGGCGTTCGCAGGAGGAGAGATGGCCGCCACCGATCACGTCGAGGCGTACGACCGTGCCCTCGAGGACTTCGACATCACGCACCCGCTGTGGAGCGAGGACTTCCACGGCCTGCAGGACCACATCCGCTCGCGCTGCCCGGTGCTGCACAGCCGGCATCAGAGCGGCTACTACGTGCTCACCAAGCACGACGACATCATGTCGGTGCTGCGCGACCACGAGACCTACTCGAGCGAGGGCGGTGTCTTCCTGACGCCGCTGCCCGGGAACCAGCGCCTCATCCCGACCGACGTCGACCCGCCGCTGCAGCGCGAGTTCCGGCGGCTGATCGACGGCTACCTGTCGGCGGCCCGTGTCGCTCCGCTGGAGCCGGAGATCCGCCGCACCGCCGACGAGCTGATCGACGCCTTCATCGACCGCGGCACCTGCGAGCTCTACGGCGAGTTCGCCCAGCCGCTCCCCAACCAGGTGTTCCTGCGCCTGATCCTCGACGTCCGCGGCGACGACGAGGTCGAGGCCAACCATCACGTCGAGGCGGCGATGAGCTCCGAGACCCTGGAGGAGGTCGAGGCCGGCTTCGACGCGCTCAAGCAGTGGTGCTCGGACCTGATCCGGCGCCGCGAGGCGGCCGAGCGCCGCGACGACCTCATCGACGGGCTCATCCGCGGCCGCGTCTTCGATCGCGCGATGACGCACGACGAGCAGGTCTCCGCGCTGATGTCGGTGACGATCGGCGGGCTGGAGACCGCGTCGAGCGTGATCGGCTACGGCACGGTGCTGCTGGTGGAGAACCCGGAGATCCAGGCGCGGGTGCGCGCCGACCCGAGCCTCCTGCCGACCGCGGTCGAGGAGATCATCCGCCTGGCCTCGCCGACGGCGCTCATGCGCACGGTGACCCGCGACGCCAGGCTGAGCGATCAGGATCTCCGCGCGGGCGACCGCGTGCTGATCGTCTTCCCCGCGGCCAACCGGGACCCCGACGCGTTCCCGGAGCCGAACCGCTTCTCGCTCGATCGACCCAACGCCAAGGAGGCCGTGAGCTTCGGCGCGGGGATGCACCGGTGCCTGGGCTCCAACCTCGCCCGCATGACCCTGCGCACGGCGTTCGGCCGGCTGATCGAGCGCCTCGACGACCTCGCGCTGACCGCGCCCGTCGAGTTCACCGCGACGCAGATCCGCAGCCCTCGCGCCGTGCGGTTGTCGTTCACCAAGCGTGCCGGAGCGTCGTCGTGAAGGTCGCCGTCCGCGAGGGCAAGTGCAAGGGCTACGGCTTCTGCGCCGATCTCGCGCCCAACGCCTATGAGTTGGACGGGTCCGGCTACAACGCGCTCGTCGGGCAGCCCCCGGCGCGCGTGCCGGCCGGGCTCGAGGGAGAGGCGCGGGAGGGCGCGGAGGCCTGTCCCCTGCGCGCCCTGGTCGTCGAGGAGAGCGACGATGACGCTTCGGGTCCTGCGCCGGCTCCGCGTCGCTGACGACGTCCTCGTCCTCGACCTCGGCGCCGACGACGACGCCGCGCTGCCCGCCTGGGAGCCCGGCGCCCACATCGACGTCCGGCTGGGCAACGGCCTGACGCGGCAGTACTCGCTGTGCGGCGATCCCGCGCAGCGCTCGGTCTACAGGATCGCCGTGCTGCGCGAGGCCGAGGGTCGTGGCCGCGGCGGGTCGGCGTACGTCCACGACCGGCTGCACGAGGACGCCAGGGTCGAGATCGGCGGACCGCGCAACCACTTCCGGCTCGAGCCGGCCGCCCGGCACCGGTTCGTCGCCGGCGGGATCGGGATCACCCCGATCATCGCGATGATCGGCGCGTGCCGGCGCGCCGGCACGCCGTGGTCGCTGGACTACGGCGGGCGCGCGCGGTCGTCGATGGCCTTCCTCGACGCGCTGCCGGAGTCCGCGCACGCGCGCATCCACCCCGAGGACACCGACGGGCCGATCGACGTGGCCCGCGCGCTCGACGGGCTCGCCGACGACGAGCTGGTCTACGTCTGCGGGCCGACGGGCCTGATCTCCGCCGTCACCGACGAGGCCGCTCGACGCGGCCGCGCGGACGCCGTCCGCTACGAGCGGTTCGCCGCTGACGGCGTCGCGCCGCTCGGCGACGGCGAGACCGCCGAGGGAGCGGACGGCGCGTTCGAGGTCGTGCTCGCACAGACCGGCACGACGCTCACCGTCGGCGCCGATCAGACCGTGCTCGAGTGCCTGCGGGCCGCCGGCGTTGACGTGTTCACCGACTGCGAAGAGGGCCTCTGCGGCAGCTGCGAGTGCCAGGTCCTCGAAGGCGAGGTCGACCACCGCGACCACGTGCTGACACGTGCCGAGCGGGCCGCGAGCCGGTCGATGATGGTCTGCGTGTCGCGGGCGAAGTCCTCGCGGCTGGTCCTGGACACGTGACCGCGATGCCGGCCGTGCACACCGACGCGCCGATCGAGCTCATGGCGCAGCTCGCCGCCGTCTCCGGCGACGGGCTGGCGATCGTCGACCACGAACGACGCTTCGTCTACCTCAACCCCGCCGGCGCGATCGTCCTGGGCGTCGATCCCGAGCGGGTGCTCGGCCAGCCGGCGCTCGTCTTCGACGCTCCCGGCCCCACGACCACCGTCAGCGTCCCGGGAGTCGACGGCGCGCGCACGCTCCAGCGACGCGAGCACGCTCACGGCGACCACACGATCGTCGTGTTCAGCGACGCGACCGACCGCGATCGCGACGCGCTGCGCCTGGCGGCGTTCGCCCGCACCGCCGGCTCGATGGTCGGCGACGCGACGCTCCAGGGCGTCCTCGACACGGTCGCCGCGGCGCTCCTGGAGGCCACCGGGACGGCGGCCTGCACGGTCGTCCTCTACGACGCGACCACTCGGGGCTTCGAGCAGATCGGCACGGCGGGCGGCTACCCCGAGGACTACGGCCGGCGCCTCGAGGGCTGCCGGCGCCGCGGCGCGCCGTTGGCGTCGTGGCTGGCCTACACCCAGCGGGAGCCGTTCGTGTCCACCAACTGGGGCCGGCGCGTCCTCGCGGACCCACGCTGGGCTCCGATGCACCCCGTGATCCGCGGGCAGGACTGGAACGCGCTGTGCGCGGTGCCGGTCATGACCGCCGAGCGGCCGATCGGCGCGCTGACCGCGTTCTACCGCGGCGGGCAGGCGCCGAACGCCGAGGAGGTGTCGTTCCTGCTGTCGATCGGCGCGCTCGTCGCCGTGGCCGTGCGCAACCACCGCCTGCTCGCCGCGCTCGAGCAGAAGGCGACGCTCGTGGAACGGCACCGCATCGCCCGGGACCTCCACGACTCGGTGACCCAGTCGCTCTTCTCGCTCAGCCTCCGCACGAAGGCGCTGAGCCTTGCTCATCAGAGCGACGATCCCGAGCGTCACGACCGCGTCGGCGCCGGCCTGGCCGAGGTGCGCGAGCTCACGTCCTCCGTGCTCGCCGAGATGCGGGTGCTGATCGCCGAGCTGCGGCCGGAGCAGCTCCAGGACGACGGTCTGGCCGGCGCCGCGCGCCGGCTGGCCGACACGCTCGCCGCGCGCTGCGACGTGGCGATCTCCGTCGACGACGGCCCCGACCTGCCGCCGCTGGCGGGGCGGTCCGAGGTCGAGGCGTTCCGCATCCTGCAGGAGGCGCTGAGCAACGCGATCCACCACGCCGAGGCCCGCCACGTCCACGTCGTGCTGCGCCGCCACGACGCCGACGCCGACGCCGTCGAGATCTCCATCGAGGACGACGGCAAGGGCTTCGACCCGGCACAGCTCCGCCCCGGGCACTTCGGGCTGGCGACGATGCGCGAGCGCTGCGAGCACCTCGGCGGCCACCTGACCATCGACAGCACCGCGACCGGCACCTCGGTGCGCGCGGTCATCACCACAAGGGAGACCCCGTGAGCGACCCCGTGCAGATCTTCATCGTGGACGACCACGCCGTCGTCCGGCAGGGCATCCAGGCCTACGTGTCCGAGCTGCCGGCGATGGAGGTCGTCGGCTCGGCGCCGCACGGCGAGGACGCCGTCCGGCTGATCCGCCTGCTCGCCGCCGAGGGCCGTACCCCCGACGTCGTCCTGATGGACCTCATGATGCCCGGCCTGGACGGCGTCGCCACGACGCGGAAGCTCAAGGAGCACCTGCCCGACCTGCAGGTGATCATCATGACCAGCTTCGGCGAGCCCGAGCGCGTCCGGGCGGCGCTCGCGGCCGGGGCGACCGGCTACCTGCTGAAGGACGCCGACGCCGACGAGGTCGCCAAGGCGATCTCCGCGGCGCTGGCCGGCGAGCTCTACCTCGACGCGGCGGTCGCGCGCCGCCTGACGGCGTCCATGCTCAACGAGCAGTCGCTCGCCGAGCCCCTGTCCCCGCGCGAGCGCGAGGTCCTCGCGCTCGTCGGCATGGGCTACTCCAACCGCGAGATCGCCGACAAGCTGGTGATCAGCGAGCGCACCGCACGCTCCCACGTCAGCGCCGTGCTGCTCAAGCTGCGGCTCCAGTCGCGCACCCAGGCCGCGCTGTGGGCGATCAAGAACGGCGTCGCTGGGCTGTCCGTCTGAGCCGAGGCGGTACGTCGTTTGTCGCGAGCCCACCTGCCGCCACCGCCGAGCGCCGATCGGGTCGATGCTCCGATGTCAGGAGCACCACCGGCCGACACGATGCGAAGTCCATGACCGATCCGCTCCCCACCCCGTCGGACCCCACGCCGGATGTCGACGCCATCGTCGTCGGCGCGGGACTCGGCGGGCTCTGCGCCATCCACCAGCTCCGCTCGCGCGGGTTGAGCGTGCGGGCCTTCGAGGTCGGCGGCAACGTCGGCGGCACGTGGTTCTGGAACTGCTACCCCGGCGCGCGCTGCGACGTCGAGAGCATCGACTACTCGTTCGGCTTCGACGAGCAGCTCCAGCAGGAGTGGACCTGGACGGAGCGGTACGCCGCCCAACCCGAGATCCTGCGCTACGTCGAGCACGTCGCCGACCGTCTGGCCCTGCGCGAGGCGATCACCTTCGACACCCGCGTCGTCAGCGCCGTCTTCGACGAGGCCTCGCTCACGTGGCTGGTGACCACCGACGGTGGCGAGGCCGTGCGCGCGCGGATCTGCGTGATGGCCACCGGCAACCTGTCGACGACCAACGTCCCCGACTACCCCGGCATCGACGGCTTCGCCGGCGAGCTGATCCATCCGGGTCGTTGGCCGCGCGATCGCGAGGTCGACTGGCACGGCAAGCGGGTCGGGGTCCTCGGCACGGGCTCGACCGGCATCCAGCTCGTCACCGCGCTGGCGGCCGACGTCGAGCGGCTCGTCGTCTTCCAGCGCACGGCGAACTACAGCATGCCCGCCCACAACCACCCGCTCGACGCCCCGACGATGGACGCCATCAAGGCCACCTACCCGGAGCGGCGTGCCGAGGCGCGGCGCACCCGTCGCGGGTTCCCGCTGCCGGCCACGGTGACGACGGAGTCGATCTTCGCGTTCGAGCCCGCCGAGCAGCAGGAGCGCCTGGAGCGCGGGTGGGACAACGGCGGCGCGATCTTCACGGCGACCTTCGGCGATCTCGCCACCGACGCGGAGGCCAACGCGATCGCCAGCGAGTTCGTCCGCGACAAGATCCGCGCGATCGTCGACGACCCCGCGGTGGCCGAGCGGCTCGCGCCGCACGACCACCCGCTCGGCGGCAAGCGCCCGTGCGTGGACTCCGGCTACTTCGAGACGTTCAACCGCGACAACGTCGAGCTCGTCGACCTCAAGGAGACACCGATCGTCGAGTTCCTCCCCCACGGCGTCCGGACGACCGCCGGCGAGCACGACCTGGACCTGGTGATCGTCGCCACCGGCTACGACGCGATCACCGGCACGCTCAACGCCATCGACGTCCGCGGCCGCGACGGCGCCACGCTCAAGGACCACTGGGCCGACGGCGCGACCGCCTACCTCGGCCTGTGCTGCGCCGGCTTCCCGAACCTCTTCGTCCTCACCGGACCCGGGAGCCCGTCGATCCTGTGCAACGTCGCCGTCTCGATCGAGCAGCACGTCGAGCTGATGCTCGCCGTCCTCGACGAGGCGCTGCGACGGGCCCCCCTCGCGGTCGAGGTCGACGCCGCCGCCGAGGAGCGCTGGGCCGAGCACGTCACGACGATCGCCGCCGGCACGCTCGTCGGGCAGTCGCGTTCGTGGTATTCGGGATCGAACATCCCGGGGAAGCCCAGCCGGTTCGTGCCGTACGCCGCCGGCATGGTCGAGTTCGAGGCCGAGTGCGCCGAGATCCTCGGACGCGACTTCGAGGGCTTCCGCTTCGCCGCGGACGTGGCCGCGACGGTCGAGACGTGATGGACCCCGACGTCGCGGCGCTGCTGGACCGCCTGAACGCCGCGTTCCCGGCGCTGGGCACCGACGTGGTGGACGCCGTCGAGGCGCGCCGGATCTTCGACGGCCTGCGCCGCCCGCCGGAGACGCCGACGCCGGTCGCCCATGTCACCGACGAGCGCTGGCCCGACGGCGCCGGCGGCACGTTGGCGGTGCGCCGCTACGCCCCTCGCGGCTCCGGCGGCACCACGGAGCTGACCGTCGTCTACCTTCACGGCGGCGGCTGGGTCCTCGGCGGCCTCGACAGCCACGACGAGCTCGTCCGGCGGCTCGCCGTCGCGCTGGACGCGACCGTCGTCGCCGTCGACTACCGCCGCGCGCCCGAGCACCCCTACCCCGCGCCGCTGCGCGACGCGCTGGCCTCGCTGGACCACGCCGCGAGGTCCTTGGCGCCGGGCTCGCGGCTCGTCGTCGCGGGCGACAGCGCCGGCGCCAACCTCGCGGCCGCGGCCTGTCTCTACGCGCGCGCGAGGGACAACCGTCCGCGGATCGCGGCGCAGATCCTGCTCTACCCCGTCCTCGACGCCGGGTGCGCCACCGGCTCGTTCACGGAAAACGCCGAAGGCTTCTACATCACCGCCGCGCACCTGCGCTGGTTCTGGTCGCAGTACCTCGCCGACCCGGACGCCGCCGACGACGCGCTGGCCGCGCCCGCGGCCGCCGTCGATCTCGCGGGGCTCCCGCCGGCGATCGTCGTCACCGCCGCGCTTGACCCCTTGCGCGACGAGGGCAACGCCTACGCCGCCCGGCTCGAGCGGGCGGGCGTCCCGGTCCACGCGCGCTGCTACGAGGGCATGTTCCACGGCTTTTTGGCCTTCGGCGATCGGCTCGACGTCGCCCGCGTCGCGCTCGACGAGACCGCCGCCGCGACGCGCCGGCTGGTCGGAGTGAGCTGATGATCGCTCAAGTTCCTCAATCGTTCGATGGTCTCGCGGCGATCGTCACCGGCGGCGGCTCCGGCATCGGGCTGGCCACCGCCACGGCGCTGGCCGCCGCCGGCGCGCGGGTCGCGGTCCTCGACCTCGACGCCGGCCAGGTCCCCGACGGCATCGCGTCCTGGCCCTGCGACGTCGCCGACGCCGGCTCGGTCGACGCGGCCGTCGCCGGCGCGGCCCACGCGCTGGGCGGCATCGACGTCCTCGTCAACAACGCGGGCGTTCCCGCGCACGGGACGATCACCGACAACGACGACGACGAGTGGCGCCGCGTCCTCGACGTCAACGTGCTCGGCATGGTCCGCGCCACCCGCGCCGCCATGCCCCACCTCCTGCGCTCGGACTCGGCGGCGATCGTCAACACCTGCTCGATCGCCGCGACGACCGGGATGCCGGGCCTCGCGCTCTACTCGGCGACCAAGGGCGCCGTGCGCGCGCTGACGTTCGCCATGGCCGCCGACGGCGTCCGGCACGGCATCCGCGTCAACTGCGTCAGCCCAGCCACCGTCGACAGCCCGTGGTTGGCCTCGCGGCTGGAAGGCGCCGACGGAGCGCAGGTCCGCGCGCGGCTCGAGGCGCGGCAGCCGACGCGGACGCTGGTCAGCACCGCCGAGGTCGCGGCGGCGATCCTGTTCCTGGCCGGCCCCCAGGCGCGGTCGACGACCGGCACCGAGCTCCACGTCGATTGCGGCGTGACGCACGTCCGGCTGGCATGATGGACGCGAGCCCCCTGTCCCTTGAACCCCTTGACGAAGCAGCCGAGCGACCCTGGGTCCGGTCTTCCGTGCGACGTCACGACCTTCGTCGGCCGCGCCGATGAGCTCCGTGCGCTGCAGCAGGTCCTGGGCAGCTCGCGCCTGGTCACGCTGACCGGGCCGGGCGGCGTCGGCAAATCGCGACTCGCCCTCGCGCTCGCCCGCCGGCACAGCCGCGCCTTCCGCGACGGCGTGTGGTTCGTCGCGCTCGACACGGTCACCGACCCGGAGCTCGCCGGCCACGCGGTCTCCGCGGCGCTCCACCTGCCGGTCCCCTCGACCCACGATCCCGAGGAGGTGCTGCGCGAGCACCTCCGCCATCGTCGCGCGCTGCTGGTGCTCGACAACTGCGAGCACCTCGTCGAGGCCGCCGGCCGGCTGATCGCGTCGCTGCTGCGCGTCGCGCCCGAGCTCCGTGTCCTGGCCACCAGCCGCATCCCGCTCGGCCTCGCCGGCGAGCACTCTTGGCCCGTGCCGCCGCTGGGGGTGGCCGGCGACGACGCCACGGGCGAGCCGACCGAGGCGCTGGCGCTCCTCCTCGACCGCGCCGCCGCCAGCAGCCCCGGGCTCGTGCTCGACGACAGCAATCGCGCCGCGGCCGAGGACCTCTGCCGCAAGCTCGAAGGCCTGCCGCTGGCCATCGAGCTCGCCGCGACGCGGCTGCGGGTGATGTCGGTCGAGCAACTGCTGCACGCGCTGGACCACCGCTACGACGTGCTCCGCAACGGGCCGGCGGACGCGCCGCGGCGTCATCGCAGCCTGCGCGCCGCCGTCGAGTGGAGCTACGAGCTGTGCTCGCCGCGCGAGCAGGAGCTCTGGATGCAGCTGTCGGTCCTGCCGGGGAGCTTCGACCTCGACGCGGCGGCCAGCCTCGCCGATGGCCGCTCGCCGATCGAGGTCCTGTCCGCGCTCGAGGCGCTGACCGCGATGTCCGTCCTCACCAGCGAGCACGCCCGCGGCACGGTGCGCTTCCGGATGCTGGAGACCCTGCGCGAGTTCGGCCGCGAGCGACTCGCCGAGAGCGGCGAGCGCGACGCGCTCATGCGGCGCGTGTGCGCGCACTACCTCGCGCTCGCCGAGCGCGCGGCCGAGCAGAACCACGGGTCCGGGCAGGCGGCGTGGCTGCTGCGCATGCGCGACGAGCGCCCCAACCTCTGGCTCGCGCTGGACGTCGCGCTGAACCAGCCCGACAGCTCCACCGACGCGCTGCGGATGTGCGGTGCGCTGTGGTTCCTGTGGGTCAGCGGCGCGACCGGTGAGGGACGCCACTGGCTCGACCGCGCGCTGCGCGCCAACGTCGCGCCGTCGGTCGACCGCGCCCGCGCGCTGTGGACGGCGGGCTACGTGGCGCTCACCGCCGGCGACCTGCAGGAGGCCGCGTCCCTGTTCGCGCAGTGCCAGGAGCTGGCCCGCGACCTCGCCGACGAGGCGCTCGCGGCGCAGGCCGCGCAGCTGCTGGGCGTCACCCACATGTTCGCCGACGACCTGCCGTCGGCCATCGCGCTGCTCGAGACGTCGGTGGGCTACTTCGAGCGGACGGCCGAACGGCACCCGGCGACGATCATCGCGATCGGGCAGCTGGGCGTCGCCCTCGTGCTCGCCGGGCCTGCTGACGAGGGCCTCGCGCTGGCGACCACCGGCGTGGAGGCCGCCACCGCCTCCGGCGACCTCTGGTGCCGGTCCTGGGCCTTGTGGCTGCTGGCGTGCTCGTCGTGGTTCGGCCAGGACCTCCCAGCGGCCAAGGCCGCGACCGAGCGCGCGCTGCGCGCCAAGGCCGACCTCGACGACGACGTCGGGATCGCGGCCTGCCTCGAGCTGGCGGCCTGCATCGCGCAGACCGAGGGCGATCCGGACCTGTCGGCGCGGCTGGGCGGCGCCGCACGCCGGCTGTGGCGCTCGACCGGCGGCAACCGCCTCTTCGGCTGGACGGCGGTCCTGCGGGACTCCGAGGCGTGCGAGCGCACCGCCCGCGCGGAGGTCGGCCATCGCCGCTATGAGGCCGCGGCCGACCGCGGTGCCCGGTTGAGCACGGTCGAGGCCGTCGAGCTGGCGCTCGGAGGCGACGACGACGCGCGCCCGCCGGCACCGGACGCGGCCGAGGCCGGCCCGCTGACCGCGCGCGAGTTCGAGGTCGCGACGCTGATCGCCCGCGGCATGACCAACCGCCAGGTCGCGGCCGAGCTCGTGATCTCCGAGCGCACCGCCGAGAGCCACGCCGAGCACATCCGCGGCAAGCTCGGGATGAACTCGCGCGGCCAGATCGCCGCCTGGATGCTCAGCCGCGAGCGCTGAGCCGCGCCGCGTACCGCGTCCACGCCGCCGCGGGCGGCGTCTGCAGGTCGGCGCTGAGGAACTGGATCGCGACGTGGTCGGCGCCGGCGTCCTGGTGGGCGGCGACGCGCGCGCTCACGACGTCCTCGTCGCCGACCGCGACGAGCGCGTCGACGAGCCGGTCGCTGCCGCCGCCGGCGAGGTCCTCGTCGCCGAAGCCCAGCCGACGCCACGCCCGGCGGTAGTTCTCGAGGCCGGCGAGCAGCCCGACGTACGCGCGCGCGGTGACGCGGCCGCGCTCGACGTCGTCGTCCAGGACCACCGGCGCGACCGGCGCGAGGAACGCGTCGGGGCCGAGGGCGGCCCGGACGGCGCGGGTGTGCCCGGGCGTGATCCCGAACGCGTGCACGCCATCGGCGTGTCGCGCCGCGACGTCGAGCATCCGCGGGCCGAGCGCCGCCAGCAGCGTGAGCGTCGGCACGGCGGGCTCGGGCGAGATGAACGCCGCCTCCCGCATCGTCTGCAGGTAGCGCGTCGCGGTGTCGACCGGCGAGCCGTAGCGCTGCCCGCGCGCCTCGACGTGCGCGGCGTGGCTGACCCCGACGCCGAGCAGGTGCCGGCCGGGGTGCGCCTCGCCGAGCACGCGCTGCGCGCTGCGCATCGCCACGGCGTCGCGCGCGTACATGCTCGCGACGCCGTTGGCGATGACCAACCGCTCCGTGGCGGCCAGCAGCACCGAGGCGGCGGCCAGCCCGTCCCGCCCGAAGTCCTCCTTGAACCAGAGGGCTCCGTAGCCGAGCGACTCGACGAGCCGCGCGAGCTCGACCGTCTCGGCGTGCGGACGCGGATCCAAGGTCCACGTCCACACGCCGACGGGGCCGGCGTTCTGGGCGACCACCGACGTCATGGCCTAGGACCTGGCCATGAGGGCTTCGAGCTGCGGCAGGACGTCGTCGGGCACGCAGACGGGCTTGCCGCCGTTGGGTGCCGTCCACTTCTGGTCCTTGATGGCCGACAGGAAGTAGCAGCCGACAAGGTTGTTCTTGCCCTTGGTGTAGGTGAGCGGCGGGACCAGGCCGTCCACGGTCTCGTCCTTGAACGTGTACAGGCCGTTCAGGACGGCGGCGGGCGTCGAGGTCGGCGTCACCTTGCCCCGTTCCGCCGCGACCCGGAACACCTCGGCCGCACCCCACACCGACGCGTTGGACGGGTTGTACTCGGGGCGGTCCTTGATGCCGGGCGCGTACTGGTCCATCGCCTTGTTGTAGGTCTGCGTCGCCGGGACCGAGTCGTCCCACAGCGACTGGTTGGGCGAGATCGCCAGCAGCCCCTGCATGTTCGGGTCCTTCTGCCAGTCCACGCCGGGCGTGAAGCTGAAGTTGAACTGCGGCGGCGTGAAGCCCTGCTGCGCGCACGACTGCGTCACGCGGGTGACGATCGCCGAGGCGTGCAGGATGATCAACGCGTCGGCGCCCTTGCTCTTGGCCGACAGGCACGCGGCGGTGTAGTTCGGCTGCGTCGCCGTGATCTTCTGGTTGGTCACCACGTCGAGCCCGCCGAGCACCTTGCCGACCTTCGTCATGAGCGCCGCGTACTGGGCGCAGGACGGCGACTCGGCGCAGTACATGAGCCCGACCTTCGCCTTGCCCGCGTTCTTGATCTGGGCCAGCGTCCCGTAGACCATCGTCGGGTTCTGCGCCCCGGTCGCGAAGAACATGGGGTTGAACTCATAGACCGACTCGAACGTCGCCGCGCCGATCACCGGCACGCCCTTGGACTGGACGTACTTGGCCCACAGGAAGTCGAGGTTGCTCGTCTCTCCGACGATGGCCTGGACCTTGTCCTTCTCGACCAGCTCGTGCGCGGCCTTGACGGTCGTGCCCGCGTTGAGCGCGTCGTCCTTGACGATGACCTTGACCGGGTGGCCGTTGATGCCGCCGTGGGCGTTGGTCCACTTCGCCCACGCCTGGATCGTGTCGGGGTCGGTCGCGGTCGTCGACGACACCGCGCCGGTGCAGCTGCAGATGGTGCCGATCACGATCGGGTCGCCGGTCGCGGCCTTGGCGGGCGGCTCCGACGTGGTGGCGGCGCCGCCGGCGCTCGTGGTGTCGGCCGGGGCCGGCGCGTCGGCCGCGGCGGCGCTCGAGCCTCCGCCGCCGTCGTCGTCCGACGACCCGCATCCGGCGGCGAACAACGCCGCGACGAGCAGCAGCGCGAGCAGCGCGAAGCCGCCCGTCCTTCTCAACGACGAACTGCGCATGGTGTCTCCTCCGTTGGTGTTCCTACTCGGTCTCGAGCTCCGCACCCAGGTAGCCCCGCGTCAACGACTCCTCGTCGACGCCGCTCGGCGGTCCTGAGTAGGTGATCGAGCCGCGCGACATCAGATGGACGGCGTCGGCCATCGTCAGCGCGCGGTGGACGTACTGCTCGACCAGGAGCAGTGCGGTTCCGGTGGCGGCCAGTCGTTCGAGCGCCACGAAGATCTCGTCCACGATCCGGGGCGCGAGCCCCATCGACACCTCGTCGAGGAGCACGATCGTGGGGTTCGCGATGAAGCAGCGCGCGAGCGCGAGCATCTGCTGCTGGCCGCCCGACATGGTTCCGGCCCGCTGCTTGAGCCGCTCCTTCAGGATCGGGAACGCGTCGAGCGCGAGATCGCGACGGTCCTCGCTCAGCCACGCCGGCTTGGCCATCAGCAGGTTCTCGGCCACGGTCAGCGTCGGGTAGACGCTGCGCCCCTCGGGGATCAGGCACAGACCGCGCCGCGCCCGGGCGTGCGGCTTGGCGGTCGTGACGTCGTGCCCGCCGACGGCGACCCGGCCGGCGCGTGCCGGCAGCAGGCCGGAGATCGCGCGCAGCAGCGTCGTCTTCCCGGCGCCGTTGGCGCCGAGGAGCGCGGTGACCGATCCCGGGTCGACGACGAGGTCGAGGCCCGAGACCACGTCCGTGTCGCCGTAGCCGGCGGCCAGGCCCTGCACTTCGAGCACGCTCATGACGCCTCCCCCGCGCCCACGCCGTGGGCGGCCGGCAGGTGTTCTTCGACGCCGGCGTCGCCCAGGTAGGCGTCGCGGACGACCGGTGCGGCGCGGACCTCGCCGGGCGAGCCGGTGAAGATCTCCTTGCCGAAGTCCACGACGTGGATGTGCTCGCACAGCCGCATGACGAGCGACATGTCGTGCTCGACCAGCAGGATCCCGACGCCGCGCTCCGCGACGACCCGTTCGAGCACGTCGCCGAACGCCCGGCTCTCGGCGACGTCCAGGCCCGACGATGGCTCGTCGAGCAGCAGGATGTTGTAGGGGCCGGCCAGGCAACGGGCCAGGTCGACGAGCCGGCGACGACCGGTCGACAGGTCCCCCGCCCGCAGGTCGGCCAGCTCGGCGATCCCGCACAGCTCGAGCGCGCTCCACGCGGCGCGGACCGTGTCGGCCCGCTCGGCGCGGCGGGTCACCAGCTGCGTGAGCGGGTTGCCGCCCGCCCGCGAGCCCTCGTAGCCGAGCGCCACGTTCTCGAAGACGGTCAGCGAGTCGAACAGCTCGGCGTGCTGGAACGTCCGTCCCAGCCCGAGCCGCGCCCGCGCCGCCGGACCACGCCGGGTGACGTCGTGGGCGTTGAGGACGATCTGCGCCTCCTCGGGCCGGCGCAGGCCCGAGGCCGCGTTGAACAGCGTGGTCTTGCCCGCGCCGTTGGGACCGATCAGCCCGGTGACGCGGCCCTGGGGCACGGTCAGCGACACGTCGTCGACGGCCACCACGCCGCCGAAGCGGACGGTGACGCCGCGGACCTCCAGCTGGCCGGACGCCCTCGCCGCCGGAGCGGGGCCGAGATCGGCGGGACGCCCCGACCGCTGCCGCACGTCGTGGCGGCGCATGAGCCGGTCGATCAGCCGCCGCAGCGGGATCGGCATCCCGCGGGCCTCCGGCGGCGTGAGCGCGTAGATCACCGCGGAGGCCCCGAAGACGAGCTGCAGCCAATAGGAGGTGTTGAACCCGGAGACGTAGGACGGGACCACCACCAGCGCGAGGCCCGCGACGACGGCGTACCACGGGGCGCGACCGCCGACGATGACGACCAGCACCAGGTAGGTGAGCGACAGCAGCGGCGGGTAGGAGTTGGCCGAGACCGCGCCCTGCCCGACCCCGATCAGCGCGCCGCCGATCGCGGCGAGGAACGCCGAGATGCAGAACACCATCAACCGCGTGACGTTGATCGAGACGCCCGTGGTCATGAGCGCGCGCGGCGAGTCGGCGAGGCCCTGGAGCAGGCGGCCGAGGCGGCTGCGCGTCAACGCGACGACGAACAGCGCGCTGAGGATCACGAAGAACAACAACAAGTAGTAGAACCCCGTGTCGGTGTCGATCGGCAGCCACGACAGGTGCGGCCGCGGCGGCGTCAACCCACCGCCGACGTCGCCGAACATGAAGCTCTGCGTGTAGGCCATGTACGACAGCGCGATCCCGAAGCCGAACGTCGCGATCGCCAGGTAGAGGCCGGTGAGCCGCATCGCCGGGATGGCCAGCAGCGCGCCGATCGGCACGGCGACCAGCCCGGCGAGGAGCAGGGCGGGCAGCCACGGGATCGAGAGGTCGGTCGTGAAGTGCGCGAACGCGGCGACGCCGATCGCGGCGAAGCCGACGTGGCACAGCGACACCTGGCCCGAGGTCCGGACGAGCAGGCCCAGCGACAGGAAGAGGATGATCGTGCCCAGCGCCGTCGTCCAGTCGTCGAGATGGACGCCGGCGAACGTCGGCACCAGCAGGAGCACGACGACGACGGCGCCGCCGAGCCCGATCTGCATCGGCATCGGCGCCGTCCACGCCGGCCGCGGCAGCGGGATCGACCGCGACTGCTCGACCAGGTAGCGCTTCGGGAAGACCAGCAGCGCGACGAACAGGACGATGAACGGCACGGCCGGAGGCAGGCCGGCGAGGACGCCGCTGGTGAACCACTTCGTGCACAGGGACGCGAGCACGCCGATCAGCAGGCCGCCCGCGAACGTCAGCGGCAGGCTGCGGAACGCCCCCAGCGCGGCGGCGCCGAAGGCCTGGACGACGAGCAGCGTGATCACCGTCGAGTCCAACTGCACCAACGGCGCGAACAGCACGCCGCACGCCGAGGCGAAGACGACGCCGATCAGCCACGCGACGCGCCGCACCCGCGTCGTGCTCATGCCGGAGATCTCGACGAGCGACGGATCGTCGACGACCGCGCGCATCGCGGTGCCCATCCGCCCGAACCGGAAGAAGAGGTAGAGCCCCGCCGTCGCCACGAGCGAGAACGCGAACGTGATGATGTCCGAGTGCTGGATGAAGGTGGAGCCGATGCGCGTCTGGCCCGACGCGAGGAACACCGGCACCGAACGCGTCTGGGTGACGCCGTAGATCAGCACGAAGATCGCCTGGACGATCAGCAGGACGCCGACCGTCGCCGTCACCTGCACCGCGAGGTTCTCGCCGACGATCGACCGCGTCAGGTACTCGAGCCCCAGCGCCAGCAGCGGCCCGACGACGAGGATCGCGATCGCGGCGGCGACGGGCCAGGCCAGGCCGTGCTGGACCGACATCGCGTAGAACAGGAAGGCCGATACGGTGGCCAGCGCGCCGTGGGCGAAGTTGAAGACGGCGGAGGTCTTGTACGTCAACACCAGGCCGACCCCGGCGAGGCCGTACACGGCGCCGCTGACCAGACCGGTGATGATGAACGGCCAGAGCATCAGGCTGCGTCCTTGAGCGAGGTCGCCGTACGACGGCGACGGTGTGTGTGCGACGACATCAGGGCCAGCCAACCAGCTTGCCCAGGGCCTGCCATCGGGCGTTTGACCCGACCCCGGCTGCGCCGCGAGTCGCACCGGGCAGTGGGTCATTCGTCCCGTACGGAGGCGACACTAGATCGGACGCGCGACGCTCGCCTCGAGCTTGGCGACGCGCTCCGCGACCGTCACGCCGGTCAGCCGCGGATGCGTGTAGATCCACTCGCGGTCCTCGGCGACGCCGGCGAACGCGGTCGCGGCGATCTCGCTCGGGGCCAGCCCCTCGGCGTCCAGCAGCGTCGCCAACCGGCGACGGGCCGGCTCGGCCCCGTCGGTCGGGGCGACCAGCGCGTCGACGGCGATGCGCGTCGCCACCGGTCCCGGCAGGAGGACCGAGACGCCGATGTCCGCCCCGGCCGCCGCGAGGTCGACGGTCAGCGACTCGGCCAGCGCCAGCGTCGCGTGCTTGCTCACGATGTACGCGCTCATCTCCGGGCGGATCGCGAGCGCGCCGATCGAGGCGACGCACACGACGTGGGCTCTTCGCCGGGCCTCGACCATCGGCCCGACGAACGCGCGCAGCGTGTTGAACACCCCGTTGACGTTGACGTCCTGGACGCGCCGCCACTGGTCGGCGGGCATCGTCCAGACCGCGCCGGCGTGCTCGACGCCGGCGTTGGCCATCAACAAGGTGACCGGCCCCAGCCGCGCCCGGACCGCCTCCGCGACCGCGTCGACCGCCGCCGCGTCGGCGACGTCGGCCGTCCACGCGACCGCGGTGCCACCGGCGGCCGTGATCTCCGCCGCGGTCGTCTCGGCGCGGTCGCCCACGACGTCCAGGACGGCGACGGGCAGGCCGAGCTCGGAGGCCGCGTGGGTCGCCGCGGCCGCGCCGATGCCGGAACCGGCGCCGGTCACGACCGCGCAACCGGCGCGCAGCTCCGCGATGCTGGTCACGGGCCTGCTCCTACGCGCAGACGCGCTCGACGAAGTCGCCGATCTCGTCGAGCGTCGCGCGGGCCTCCGGCAGCCGGTCGGCGAACAGCGTCCAGATGTGCGCCATGTCCTCGCCCTCGGTGTAGGTGGCGTCGACGCCCGCGGCCGCCGCCGCCTCCGCGCAGAGCTTCGCGTCGTCGCGCAGCACCTCGATCGAGCCGGCGTAGAAACGCATCGGCGGCAGGCCGGCCCAGTTGCCGAACACCGGTGAGAGGCCGGGCGCACGCGGGTCGCGGTCCCCGAAGTAGTCGGCGCCCATCCCGAGCAGCAGGTCGCGGAGCACGAGCGGGTCCTTCCCGTCGTTCTCGGTCCGCGAGGCGCCCGAGTGCGTGTAGTCGGCGACCGGCGACAGGCTCACGACGCCGGCGGGCAGCGGCAGCCCGTGGTCGCGGATCCACTGGACGAGCACGCACACCAGCCCACCGCCGGCCGAGTCGCCCGACAGGACGATCGAGTCGGCCGCGCGCCCCTCCTCCAGCAGCCGCGTGTAGACCTCGAGGCCGTCCTCGATCGCCGCCGGGAACGGGTTCTCGGGCGCCAGCCGGTAGTCGGGGAGCACGACGCGCGACCGCGTGTGCGCGCTGAGGTACCCGCCGAACGACCGGTAGCCGTGCGCCGATCCCATCAGGTAGCCGCCCGAGTGGAAGTGCAGGACCGTCCGCGACGAGCCCTCGCTCTCCGGGGTGCCGACGTGGAGCACCGGCACGCGGCCGGCGTAGCCGGGCGAGAACCGCGCCGTCTCGGGCACGGCCAGCTGCGCCAGCCACTCGTCGAAGATCCGCCGGGTCTCGGGGTAGCCGGGCACGGCCTGCGCCTGCCAGGCGTCCCGGAGCTCGTTGTTCAGGCGGTGGACGCCCTCGTTCTCCACGCTGGACATGGCTCAGGCCTCCACGGTCGCGGTGGCGCGGGCGGCCCGGAACTCGTAGCCCGGAAAGCCGTTCTCGGTGGACTCGGCCAACATCTTGTTGTAGGTGTTGACCCCGCCGAAGTAGAACATCACCCGCGCCTTCTTCCCCTCGACGTTCGCGCCGAGGAACCACGAGTGCCCGGCCACGCCGCCCATCAGCACGGTCGCGTCGATGGCCTCCTCGCACGCCTCGGCCCAGTCGTACGCGCACTCCCTGGTCACCTCGACCGCCGCGTCGCCGCTGTCGGCCATGTGGGCCATGACGCTGCCGACCCACTCGACCTGCTTGGTCATGAACGACTGGAAGTTGCCGAACGCGCCCTGCGGTCCCGCGAGGGCGAACATGTTCGGGAAGCCCGGCGTCGTCAGCCCGAAGTGCTGCGCCGGCTTGTCCGAGTCCCACGCCTCGCCGATCGTGACGCCGTCGCGCCCCTCCACGCCGAGGCGGATCAGCGCTCCGGTCACGGCGTCGAAGCCGAGCGCCCAGATGATCACGTCGACCTCGTGCAGCGTCCCGTCCTCCATCCGGATGCCGGTCGGCGTGACCTCGGCGATCGGCGTCTCGGGCAACGACACCAACTTGACGTGCGGGAGGTTGAACGTCTCGTAGTAGAAGTGCCCGGCGGGCGGACGCTTGCCGCCCAACGGGTAGTCCTTCGGGCACAGCCGCTCCGCGGTCTCCGGGTCGTGGACGATGGCGCGGATCCGGTCGCGGACGAACTCCGAGGCCTCGTCGTTGCAGGCCTGGTTCGTGGTCAGGTCGTCGAACGTCTCGAACAGGAAGCGGAACCCACCACGCTCCCACCCGTACTCGAAGATCCGGCGCCGTTCCTCCGGGTCCGGGACGTCCGCGCTGACGCGGTTGGCGGGCGGGAAGTACTGCCCGAACGGATGGTTGTACGCGTGGTCCCACACCGCGCGGTACTGGCGCTTGATCGAGTTGCGCTGCTCCTCGGTGGTCACGTAGTTGCGCGCCGGCAGGACGTAGTTGGGCGTGCGCTGGAAGACGACCAGCTCGGCCGCCTCCTCGGCGACGATCGGGATCATCTGGATCGCCGTGGCGCCGGCGCCGACGATCGCCACGCGCTTGCCCGCGAAGTCGGTGTTCCGGTCCGGCCACCGGTTGCTGTTGTAGGACTCGCCCTGAAAGGTCGTGGCGCCCGGGAACGGCGGGTCGACGACGACGCACTGCTGCCCCATCGCGCTGACCAGGAAGCGAGCGGTCGTGCTCGCGCCGTCCGACGTCTCGACGACCCAGGCCGCCGTCTCGTCCGACCAGCGCGCGCCGGTCACGGTGGTGTTGAACGTGATGTCGCGACGCAGGTCGAAGCGATCGGCGACGTGCGTCAGGTAGGCGAGCGACTGCGCCTGCGTGGGGTAGCGCTCGGCCCAGTCCCACTCGTCCAGCAGGTCGTCGTCGAAGTCATAGCAGTAGACCCACGCCTCGCTGTCGGTGCGCGCGCCGGGGTACCGGTTCCAGTACCACGTGCCGCCGACCTCCGCACCGGTCTCGAAGATGCGTGCCGTCATGCCCAGCCGTCTGAGCTCGACGAGCATGCGCATGCCGCTGTAGCCGGCTCCGATGATGACCGCGTCGAAGTCCGGTGCCGAGTCCATGCTCTCCTGTCCCATCTCTTCCTCCACGTTGGCGATCGCGCCCTGGCGGACGACCCATGGCAAGCTCACCAGCCCACGCGACGGCGTTCATCGGTCAAACGACGTGTTGCTCCGCGTCAGAGGACGCAGCGGAGCTACGCCTTCGGGCGCGTGGTGGCGAACCACTCCTGGAGCGCCCGCACGCCGGCGTCGTACGTCGCCACGCCGAAGTCGTGGGCAAGCTCCGGCTCGACGGCGGCATCGGCGTCGTAGCGCCCGCTCCACTCGACGAACGTGTCGCCCGTCGTGGTGATCGGGAAGACGCGGATCGTGGCGAGGTAGTTCCGCACGGGCCACGGTCCGTCGAGCATCTCGTACACGAGCGAGCGATGCTCGTCGTCGAGGCCGGCCAGGCGGGCTCGCGCCACGCCGCCGTTGGCCAGGCGTTGCCGCCGATGGGCTCCCACCGCCGCCGGGTCGGCGCCGTCGACCATGTCACACGTCTCCACGAACGGATGCCACTCGGGCAGGCCGTCGAAGCGGCGCACCAGGCGCCAGACGTCGTCGACCGGGGCGGCGACGATCCCGCTCGCGTAGGACCGCGCCATCAGAGCCGCCCTCCGGTCGCCTCCAGCACGCCGACCGCGTACTTGTGCACCGAGTCGTTGAACGCGCGGATCGCGCGGATGGCGTCGGCCCGGTCCCGAGCGGCCAGCGCGGTGGCGAACTCGATCGCGTGCTCGCTGAGCCGGTCGTGCAGCGTCGACCAGTCCATGCGCCACAGGATGCGGCCCATCACCGTCGGGACGCTCAGGCGCCGGTACTCGTCCAGGAGGACCGAGTTGCCCGACAGGCCGACGATGACCTCGTTGAACGCGCGGAAGATCTGAGCGGAGCGGTCGTTCTCCAAGCCGAAGTCGGTCGTCCCCTTCGGGCGCCGCGTGGCCTCGGCCGCCTCGACGACCGTCGCGATCTCCTCGTCGGTGAGCTCGTCGATCAGCGCGTCGGTCACGCCCATGAGCAGCGTCCGGCGGGCGTGCAGCAGCGTGACCAGGAGGTGCTCGTCGACGGGGGTGATCAGGTACCGCTCGGACGACTGACGCGTGACGAGGCCCTCGTGCGTGAGCCGCGCCAAGGCATAGGTGACGTTGGCGCGCTCGACGCCCAGATGCTCGACGACGTCCTCGACCAGCAGCTCGTTGTCGAGCGGGATCTCGCGCGCGAGCACGAGCTTGCGGAGCGCGTGGTAGGTCTCGTCGTCGCGCGAGGCGACGAGGCTGCGCAGGCCGTCGTCGAGTGCGCGCAACGAGGCGCCGGTCCGAGCGCGCACGTCGACGACGCCGGCGACGTAGACCCGTACGTCGCCGACCGTGCACGCGTCCTGCACGACGCACTCCAGCTGCGCCGCGGCCTCGCGCAGCAGCGGGGTGCCGCTCGACGAGCCGCGCGCGACCGAGAACCACTCCAGGCCCACGTCGCCGTTGCCGGCGAAGCGCCGGGTCATGGCGTCGGCGGGGCCGTCGAGGAGGTTGACGGCGAACGCGCCGACGGCGTCGAGGCCCTCGGCGGTCCGGCCCTCGCCGTCCAGCGCGACGAGCAGCCGCGGCGGATCGTGGGAGATCGTCGACACCGTGCGGGCGAGGCGCCCGATCAGGGTGCCGCCGAAGGCCACGGTGACCGCCGCGTCGGTGCGCCCGAGATGCACGAGGGCGTCGTGCGCGACCGACTCGTGGAGGCTCTCGCGCGACGCAAGCACCCCGGGGGCGGGCGCGATGCCGTCGGACATGGCCTCAGACCACCGCCGGCAGGGCCAGGATCTCGCGCGCCTGCGCCGGGCCGGCGGCCGGCCGGCCGAGGCCCTCGGCCAGCTGGACCGCGCGGCGCACGAGCGGCGCGTTGCCGTCGGCGAGCACGCCCTTGCTGATGTGCAGCGCGTCCTCGAGGCCGGCGCGGGCGTTGCCGCCCAGCGCGAGGCCCATCGCCGTCAGCTGGAGGTTTGCCTTGCCGATCGCGATCACCTGCCAGTTGGCGTCGCTGGGGATGCGTGAGGCCATGAGCAGGAGGTTCTCCGGCGTCGCGGCCATGCCGCCCGGGACGCCGAGCACGACGCTGAACTGCAGCGGATCGGCGAGCAGGCCGGCGTCGCGCAGGCGGAGGCAGACGTCGAGGTGGCCGGTGTCGTAGATCTCGAGCTCCGGCTTGACGCCCAGCTCGAGCATGCGGCCGGCGAGGCGCTCGACGTCGGGCAGCGGGTTGGAGAACTCAGCCCGGCCGAACGTCATCGAGCACACGTTCAACGTGGCCATCTCGGGCCGCAGCTCGACGAGCCGCGCGCGCTCGCTGAGCGGGACGCCGAGGCCGACGCCGGTCGAGAGCTGGATCAGGATGTCGCAGCGCTCGGCGATCAGGTCCATCGCCCGCCGGATGATGTCCGGGTCGGTCGTGGGCCGCTCGTCGGGCCCGCGCAGGTGGAGGTGCGCGACGGCCGCGCCGAGGTCATGCGCCTCGGCGACCGCGTCGGCGATCTCCTCCGGGGTGACCGGGAGCGTGGGGTTGTCGGCCCGGGAGGCGATCGGCCCCGTCGGCGCGACCGTGATGACGGCGGTCATCGGACGCCCGCCTCGGCCGCGCGAGCCGCGAGCAGGCGGCGTCGGCGCGCCCGCGCGCGCGGGTGGATGTCGTCGGGCGACCAGTCCAGCCCGGCGTCGGAGTGCACCTCGACCTGCTCCACGCCCGGGAGCTCGAGGATCAGCCGCCGCGCCTCCTTGGTCATGTAGGCCACCATCAGGCACTGCGGCGAGCTGAGCCGCAGGTCGACGTCGACGCGGTCGGCGCCCTCGGAGATGCGCACGTCCTTGATCAGCCCCATCTCGACGAGGTTCATCGGCGAGACGGTCGCGGCGCTGCACGGATCCACGATCTGCTCGAGGCAGCCGTAGATCCGCGCCTGCAGCTCGGCAGCCATCTCAGGCCGCCGCGGGCGTCAGGGGCCGGGCGTTGGACCACGGCGCCTCGAGCTCGGTGACGTCGGAGAAGGCGTCGCCCCGCTGGCCGGCCTTGATCGCGTCGAGGTCCAGGCCGTGCAGGCGGCAGAAGTTGCCGGCGAACAGGCCCTGCTTGTCCTCGTCGGTGATCTGCTCCAGCGGGATGTACAGGCCGTAGCGCTCCAGGAGGTCCTCCGGGAAGGTGAAGGCCTTCATCGCCTCGACGCACGGGCGCGGGTGGTACTGCGTCGTGCCCGTGCCCCAGAACAGCTTCTGCATGACGGCCTGGCCGCCCTCGTGCATCAGCCCCAACATGATCTGGGCCATCACGCGCGGCCGGCGCGCGACGACCATGTTGAGGTTCTCCATGTTCACGTAGATGTTGGGGAACCGGGCCAGCAGCAGGGCGGTCTCCTCGATGAACGCGACGCCGCCGTGGACGATCTCGAAGTTCATCTCCGGGAAGTGGACCGCCGCGCCCTCGAAGTCGCTCGGGTTGAAGGCGTCGCCGAACTCGATCGGCTCGATCGGGATCGACTTGTGCACCGCGACGTGGCGCAGGCCCAGCTCGAGCGCCTTCTCGATCACCGGATAGGCGATCTTGGGGTCGTTCATCTTCCACGACTCGATCTTGCCGTCGTGCCAGCTGGCCGGGTACATCTTCAGGCCCAGCGCGCCGCCGTAGGGCTTGAACAGCTCGACCTGGCGCTCGAGCTCGACGAGCGCGTCCTTGCCGCGCATCGGGTCCACGCACGCGTAGCCGCCGACGAACCGCGTCGGGTAGCGCTCCAGAGCGTCGAGCGACTTCTCCAGCGAGCTGAGGCCGTCCTTGAACGAGAAGACCGGCAGCGACATGATGACCGCCGCGTCGGTGCGGCTCTCCCGGAACAAGATGTTCGCCAGCTCGTCGACCGTCCAGTCGCGCATGAACAGCTCGCGGTCCAGCTGGTAGCCCTCGTCGGCCGCCGTGCTGGCGAACGCCGCGGCCATCTCCGCCATGGCACGCGCGCCCTCGGGCTCGGCGTAGTTGCTCTTGTCGAAGTTGAACGGATGGACGACCGCGTCCAACACGAAGAAGTCTTTGTCGGCCATGCCGGCGATGCTGCCGGGCAGCGCCCGCCGCGTCATCAGGCACCCGACGGATCGGCCACCGGCCGACATGGCAACGCCGGCACGTCATTTGTCGCGGGGAGCCGCGGCACCAAACCCCGTGAACGTCGACGCGGCGAACGCGAGGTTGGACGCGACACGGAACGTGCGGCCGAAGTCGGCGCACGCCGGGCTTGCCCTGTGCCCACCATTTCACTAGCATCGTTTTCAAATGAATTTGCCGGAGCGGCCCAAGACCCGGCAGTACCGCATGCGAGAGCGCGCCGCGTCGACCGCCGCCACCCGGCAGCGGATCATCGATGCGACCCTCGAGCTGTACCTGGAGCAGTGGTTCGACGACATCACGCTCAAGCAGATCGCCGCGCGGGCGGGCGTGGCGCTGCAGACGGTCGTGAACCACTTCGGCACCAAGGAGGACGTCGCGGCGGCGGTGCTCGAGTATCAGGCCGAGGGCCGGCTGGCACGGCCGCCCGCGACGCCGGATGACGTGGCGGGCGCGATCGACATCCTCATCGATAACTACGAGCACGTCGGCGACGCCGTGATCCGGGCGCTCGCGCTCGAGGTGCGAAGGCCGGCGCTGCGCACGTTCCTCGACGGCGGGCGGGCGGACCACCGCCGCTGGGTCGAGGCATCCTTCCCCGCGGCGTTGACGGGGCTGCGGGGCGCCGCGCGGCAGCGCCGGCTGGACCTGCTCGCCTGCGCGACCGACGTGTACACCTGGAAGTTGCTGCGCCGCGACCGCGGTCTCGGCGCGGCAGCGACGAAGAAGGCCATCCGCGAGCTGGTGGAGGCGCTGCACCCATGAGGATCGTGCTGTTCGCCCACGGCACCCGCGGCGACGTCGCGCCGATCGTCGCGCTCGGCTGGGTGCTCACCCGGGGTGGCCACGACGTCACGGTCGCGGTGCCCGAGGAGTTCCGCGCCTTCGTCGAGCAGACCGGCCTCCGAGCCGCGCCACTGCCCTTGGACATGATGGCATGGCTGCGGACGCCAGAGGGGCAGCAGCTGCTCCAGACCGGCGGCCTCACCTTCATGCGCCGCTGGGCGCAGGAGTACCGGCACCACGCGCCCGAGCTCGACGCCGCGCACCGCGCCGCCGCAGAGGGCGCCGACGTGCTGGTCGGCAACCACATCACGATCGACCGCGCCGTCGCGCTCGGCGACGCGCTCCGTGTCCCGGTCGCGATCTACGTGCCGTTCCCGCTGGCGCCGTCGCGCGAGTACGCGCCGTTCACGACGCGCGGCCGGCTGCGCTCGCCCACGCTGCGCATGGCCGCGCACGAGCTGTCCATCCGGGTCTGGTGGCGCGAGGTGTCCGGTCCGGTCGACGCGTTCCGGGCGGAGCTGGGACTCGCGCCGAGCGCGGCGCCGACCATCCGACGGCTGATGCGCGACCCCCGCCACCTGGCGCTGTACGCGCTCAGCTCGAGCCTCTTCCCGCGGCCCTCCGACTGGCCCGACCACATCGCGGTGACGGCGCCCTGGACCCTGCCGGCGGAGCTGCGCGACGATCTCGGGGAGACCCTGCCGGCAGACCTGGAAGCCTGGCTCGACGCGGGCGAACCGCCCGTCTTCCTCGGCTTCGGCAGCATGCCCGTGCTCGACCCGCGCCCCCTGCTCGACGACATCGCCGCCGTCACCGAGGGGCTCGGCCTGCGGGCGATCGTCAGCGAGAACTGCGTGCCCGCCGACGACGAGCTGCCGGACCATCTCTTCGCGGCCGGCACCGTCGACCACGACCGCCTCTTCACCCGCTGCTCCGCCGCGGTGCACCACGGCGGCATCGGCACGCTGCACGCCTCGCTCGGCGCCGGCCTGCCGACGATGGTCTGCTCCATCCTCGGCGACCAGCCCTGGTGGGGAGAGCACATCGTCCGCCTCGGCATCGGCGCGCATGTCCCGTTCCGGGATCTCGACCGCGACCGCCTCCGCGCCGGACTGACCACGCTACGCGCTCCAGGAGTCGCCGGGCGCGCCGAGGCCTTCGGTGCCTCGATCCGAGCGGAGGGCGACGGCCTGGCCGCGGCCGGTCGGATCTTCGAGGACTGGCTGCGTTGGCCACTGCCCCCGGCCCGGCGCCAACGGACGCCCGCATAGGAGCGAAGCACTCACGCCTGCGCAGGACGTGGTGCTCGACGATGCGCGGCGAGCGTCACTCGAGGTGACGCCAAACCCGCCGGCCGCGGGGGAGCGTCGGTGAGCGGCCAAGGCGGCGGTCGCGCACGACCTACGGGCCGCCCGGCCGCGAGGACCGCCCGCCGGAGGACGAGCGGCGCCTCCATCGCTCCGACCCCTGACGGCGCAGCCGGCTCGCGGCCTGGCTCAGCCGCCCGTCGCCCTGCCCGCCCTCGCGCTCGCTGGGCGCGATCGGGACGCTGACGTCGTAGTGGAGGCTGACGAGCCGCACGACGACGCACACGGCCACGCCGAGGATCGGGAAGACCGGCCCCGTGTGGCCCGTCTTCTGGGCGAGCACGAGCACGCCCGCCCCCAGCAGCGCCGGGATCGCGTACAGCTCCTGCCGCAGGACGGTCGGCACCTCGCGCAGCAGGACGTCGCGGAGCATGCCGCCGCCGATCCCGGTGATCGCCCCGAGCAGGATCGCCTGCGCCGGGCCCAGCCGGAAGTCCAAGGCCTTGGTGGAGCCGGTGACGCAGAAGAGGCCGAGGCCGAACGCGTCGAAGACCAGCACGCTGCGGTTGACGCGGTCCAGCAGCGGCCGCGCGAAGAACGAGACGAGCCCGGCGGCCCCCGCGGCCACCAGGTAGCGCCAGTCGCGGAACGTCGCCGGCGGCGTCCCGATCAGCAGGTCGCGCGTGATCCCGCCCGCCAGCGCCACGACGGCGGCGAGCACGACGACGCCGAACATGTCCAGCTTGGCGCGGACCGCGGCCAGCCCGCCGCTCAGCCCGAAGATGAACGTGCCCGCGAGGTTGAGCGCCAGGATCAGCGACGGGTTGAAGCCGGCCGGGATGTCCATCGCCGCGGAGAACCTCGCCTCAGCCGGGCCGCGACGGCGACGCGGTCCGGGCCGTCACCTGCCGCAGGGTCGTCGACTGCTCGTAGCGCGCCCGGCCGAAGAGGCTGAAGACCCAGTGGAACAGCGCGGCCACGCGACTCTTGAAACCAGTTAGGAACACCAAGTGCACCGTGAGCCAGATCACCCACCCGGGCCGTCCCCACACCTGGACGCGGCCGCGCTGGCCGATCGCGTACCCGCGCGAGATCGCCGCCAGCGATCCGAGGTCGCGGTACTGAAAGCGACGCGGCCGGGGATCGCCGCCCAGCCGCCGGTCGATCTCCGACGCGGCGTGCAGCCCGGACTGCATCGCGACCTCCGCCAGGCCCGGCAGCCCGTCCAAGGACATCAGGTCGCCGACGACGAAGATCTCGGGATGGCCGGGCAGGGTGCAGTCGGGCTCGACCTCGACCTGCCCGTGGCGGCCGAGCGCGGCCCCGGCGCGCCGCGCGAGCAGCGCGCCCAGCGGCGAGGCCTGCACGCCGGCCGACCAGACCTTGGTCCGCGTGACCAGCCGGCGCCGTGCCCCGTCAGACCCCTGGACGTCGATCCCGTCGGCGTCGACGCCGACGACCATCGCCGACGGCTCGATCTCCACCCCCAGCTCGCGCAGCCGGTCGGCCGCCCGCGCCGACAGGCGCTCGTCGAAGGCGGGCAGGATCCGCGGCGCGCCGTCGAGCAGCACGATCCGCGCCGTCGCCGGGTCGATCGCGCGGTAGCGCCCGCGCAGGCTCTGCCGCGACAGCTCGGCGATCTGGCCGGCCAGCTCCACCCCGGTCGGCCCGGCGCCGACCAGCGCGAACGTCAGCCACGCGGCGCGCCGCTCGGGGTCCGGCTCGCTCTCGGCCATCTCGAACGCGCCGAAGATCCGGCCGCGGACCTCCAGCGCGTCGTCCAGCGACTTCAGGCCCGGGGCGTGGACGGCGAACTCGTCGTGGCCGAAGTAGGACGGCGCGGAGCCGGCGGCGACGATCAGGCTGTCGTAGCCCAGCGCCGTCTCGCCGACCGGCGAGCGGGCGGTCACGACGCGCGCGGCGGCGTCGACGTCGACGACCTCGCCCAGCACGACGCGCGCGTTGGGCTGGCGGCGCAGGACCTCGCGCGTCGGCGGCGCGACGTCGCCCTCGGACAGGATCCCGGTGGCGACCTGGTAGAGCAGCGGCTGGAAGAGGTGGTAGGTCCGGCGGTCGACGACCGTCACCTCGCACGGCGCCCCCTCCAGGCGGCGAGCGGCGAACAGCCCCGCGAAGCCGGAGCCGACGATCACCACGCGATGGACGCCCACCGCCATGCCGCCCGGGCTACCCGGCGGCCGGGAGCTTCATCTCGTACACCGCGGCGAGGTCGTCGTCGGCGTGGGTTCGGGACACGTCGCCGATCCGCTCCAGGACGGCGTCGAGCACCGGCAGCTCGACCGAGTTGGCGCTCGCGACCTCCCGGACCAGCTTGAGGTCCTTGAGCGCGAGCCGGACCGGGAACCCGGCCGGGTACTCCTCGCGCCGCATCTCGCCGAGCTTCTCCACGCCGTAGGAGCAGCCCAGCGGCCCGCCGTCGAGCAGCTCGACGAAATACCGATCGTCGAGCCCCATCAGCCCACACAGATGCATCGTCTCGGCCAGCGCCGCGACCATCGCGATCATCCAGTGGTTGGCCGCCAGCTTCAGGCGCGAGCCCATACCCGCCGGACCGACCCACTGGACACGCGACCCGAGCGCGGCGAACACCGGCTCCAGCGGCGCGTGCGTGGAGTCCGGTCCGGAGGCGAGGATCGTCAGCAGCCCCTCCTCGGCGGGATGGGTGCTGCCCGAGACCGGCGCGTCGACCAGCGTCACGCCGTGCGCGGTGGCGATCTCGGTGAGGCGGTCGGCCTCGCCGGCCCCGACGCTGCTCATCTGCAGCCAGATCGTCGTCTGCGGCCAGTCGTCGAGCAGCGGCTCGACGACGTCCAGGACGATGTCGGCCGTCGGCAGCATCGTGATCACCGCCCGCGCGTCGCGCACCGCCTCGGCCGCCGTCGCGGCGACCTCGGCCCCGCGCTCGGCCAGCGGCCGCGCGTGGTCGATCGTGCGGTCCCAGACGACGACCGCCAGACCCTGGTCCAGCATCCGATGGGCCATCGCCGTTCCCATCAGGCCGGTGCCCAGCACGGCGACCGGCCGGTCGGCTCCACTCATGACGACCTCCTCGTCAGCTCGGTTCCGGCGTCGTCGCGACCGTGGTTCCCGGTCGGCGGCGCGCGCAGACGCGACCGATGCCCGAACGTCGCGGACACCGGCGCATCGGCGGCCACGACCATGGGCCCCGTGCACCTCACGGCGGCCGACCTCGACTCTTCGCGCTGCTTCCCCTGCTTCCCAGCGAGTCGCGGCCGACGCGACGTTCCATCCCGGCGAGACGCATGCCGACGCGTCGGTGACCGCGGGCCGATGGCACGGCGCGGCTTGAACCCGGCGTGGCCGGCGTTCACCCTGTCGTCATCAGCGCGCCAGCGCCCCATCGAAGCGACAAGAGCGCCGAGGGATCGCCGTGGGCGCCGCTGCGGATCGCGGTGTTCCGTGCCCTGTGGCTGGCGTCGTTGGCCGGCGTCACCGGGAGCTGGTTGCAGACGGTCGGTGCGCAGTGGCTGCTCGTGCACCGTCCGCACGCGTCGGTCCTCGTGGCGCTCGTGCAGACGGCGAACGCACTCCCGTTCGTGTTCTTCGGCCTGATCGCCGGGGTGCTGGCGGACACGCTCGACCGTCGCCGGTTGTTGATCGCGACGCAGGCGGGCGTGGCGGCGTTCGGCGCGCTCCTGGCGGTGCTGACGCTCGCGGACAAGATGCCCCCGGCGCTCTTGCTTCTGTTGATGTTCCTGATGGGCTCGGGCGCCGTGCTCGGGAACCCGGCCTACCAGTCGCTGCTCCCAGAGCTCGTCCCCCGCTCGGAGGTCCCGGCCGCGGCCGCGCTCAACTCGATCGCCATCAACGCCGCCCGGGCGGTCGGCCCGGCGATTGCCGGGGTGCTGATCGCCCAGGCCGGAGTGGGCGAGACCTTCGCGGTCGGTGCGGCCTGCGCCCTCTGCTACGCGGGGGTGGTCGCCCTCTGGCGGCCGCCAGAGGCGAAGGTGAGGACCCCCGAGCCGTTCAGCGCGGCCATGCGGGCCGGAGAGCGGTACGTGCGCCATGCGCCGGTGGTCCGGCGGATCATGTTTCGCGCGGCCTTGTTCCTCGTACCCGCCAGTTCGCTCTTCGCGCTGCTGCCCCTGATCGCCTCGCAGCGGCTCGGGCTCGGGTCCGGAGGCTATGGCCTGTTGCTGGCCGCGCTCGGGGCCGGGGCGATCGGGGGCGCGTTGCTCTTGCCCTGGGTCCGCTCGCGGATGTCGGCCAACGAGATGATCACGGCCGCCGGCGGCGTCTACGCCGTCGCGCTCGCGGTGATCGCCGTGCTGCGAGACGTCGTGCCTGCGGTGGTGGTGCTGGTGCCCGCCGGCATCGCGTGGGTCGTCGTGCTGTCCAACGTGAACGCTTCGCTGCAGCTGTTCCTGCCGGCCTGGGTTCGCGGGCGCAGCCTGGCTGCCTACCAGGTGGTCCTGTTCGGAAGCCAGGCGCTCGGCGCTTTGCTGTTCGGAGCCCTCGCGGGCGGGCTGGGCCTTGTGCAGGCGCTGCTGATCGCCGCCGGGATCGCGGCCGCCGCGGCCGCCACGATTCGCATCTGGCCGTTCATCGACACCAGCGGGATGGACCGCAGCACCGTCGTCTACTGGCCCGAGCCGCAGCTCGCCGCAGACGTCGACGCCGCCGGAAGGCCCGTCGTGGTCACGGTCCTCTACAGGGTCGCGCCGGCGAACGCACCGCGATTCCTGGAGGCGATGGCACGCGTGCGCGAATCGCGCTATCGGACCGGAGCGATCAGATGGGGTCTGTACCGGCAAGGCGAAGACGGTGAGTCCTACGTCGAGCTGTTCGCCGTCCCCACATGGGAGGAGCACCAGCGCCAGCACCACGAGCGGCTCACCGGAACCGACCGTGACTTCCAGCGGCGCACGATCGACCTCGCGGAGACGCCGCCGGAAACCAGCCACCTCATCTCCGTGGACGTCCCCGACTGACCCGGGCTGGTCTACGCGTCGCGGACGGTGAAGCGCTCCTGACGGTGAGCGGGGCGCTCGATCTCGTCGAGGATCGCCATCGCCATCGTCCCCGTGGTCACCCGCGAAGCGCCGTCCGGTGCGACGAGCAGCTCGTCGCGTCCGAGCACCACCTCGCCGGCCTCGCCGGGAACGAACGTCTCGGAAGGAGACACGGCAACCCATTCGACGTTGTCGACCCACTCGAGGAACCGCAGCTCCTTGAGCTGGCTCTCCGGCGTCGCGATCCATGCCCGCGCTTCGGGGGCCTTGCGGAGATCCTCCACCAGCAGGTGGTGATCCTCTCCGGTCATCAGGCTCCCCGCGCCGACGATGAAGACCAGCCGGGGCGCCGTCGTCTCGCGCAGGAGGCCTATGACGCGGGCCGCGAGGTCCAGGTGCCGGTACGCCTGCGCCGGCGCCGTGGAGAACGCGTCGACGACGACGTCGAACGCGACCAGGTCTTCGCGAACGAGGGCGAAGGCGTCACGGTCGAGTACCGGGACGTCGCCACCGAGCAGCTCCCGCGCCTTCTCCGGATGCCGCACGATCGCGGTCGCCTCATGCCCGCGGCCGACGGCCTCCGCGAAGATCGCCCGTCCGGCGTTGCCCGTCGCCCCGATGATTCCGACGTTCATACCGCCCTCCGTTCGCCGATGTGTGCCCACGGACGATACGCCGGGTCGCCGCGGGTCGGCCAAACCAAGGCATGCCGGCTCGACCGAACAGCGGAACGCAGCACTCAACGGTGATGCACGGCGGCCACCTCTCCAGCGGGCGGCGATGAAGCCTGCGCGGCACCCCTGCCCGCCAAGCGCCTCGCTCGACCATCGACGACCAAGCGGCGTGGAGCATCGGCCGCCCGGCAAGGCACAGCCTCGCCGCGCTGGTCGCGCCCGCCGCCCGCGGGAACGGTTTGGCGGCGAGCGCGGCCGCCGCGGCGTGCCTTAGGGCACCCTAATACATACACCCCTAGACCTTCGACCAGTACGAGTTAGGGGGCCCTACATGTGAGCGAAGCATCGGCTACTGTGCGCGACGTTAGGGCGACCTAATGACGCAGCGGGAACAGCGCGGGAACGCACATCCCTCTCAAACCAGGAGCACCAACAACAATGACAAGGATGATCCGTGGGGCCGGGCGGTGCCGGACGGGCACGCTGGTGGTGGGCGCCATTGCCGCCTCAGCGCTCATGTCCGGACCCTCGACGGCCCTCGCGGCCTCGTTTGACGTCGGGTCGGGGAGCCTGACCTGGAACGTGCCGCACGAGCCGTCTCCGGGGACCGGCACGCTTTCGAACTACGCGGTTGGCATCGGCGGCGGCAGCGTCACGGCGACGTCACCGGCGGCCGGTGCGACGATCACGGCGGGCTCGCAGCCGGCGGCGGGCGCTGGGGTGAAGTACCCCTACATCTTCCCGACCACGACCACCGGCAGCCCCGCGACGACAGCGGGCACGTCGGGCACGTATGACCCGGTGGCCAAGACCGGCGCCATCAACTTCGCCGGCACGCTGACGTTCACGGCGCACGGCCAGACGTTCTGGTCGGTCGTCAACCCGCGGCTGCAGTTCGACGCACCCCAGTCGGTCCGGCTGATCGCCAACGGCCAGATCGCCGCGGGCGCGATCGGCTCCAACACGCCGCCGGCCGACTACGGCACCACCGCCGCGCGCCAGACGGTCTTCGCGCTCGACGGCACGCAGGCCCAGACGACGGTCAATCCCGACGGGTCGTACACGATCAGCAACCTGATCCCGTCCGGCACGCCCGCGGCCGCGCCGACGAGCTTCCTGAGCTCCTCGACCGTGTTCGACAGCATCCGCACGTGGTTCACGATCGACCGGCCGAACCAGTCGTTCAGCGTGACGTTCGCGCCGAAGGCCGAGGACCCGCCGACGCCGCCGGCCCCGACGGGCTCGGACCAGACGCTCGGCGTCAGCGGCACGGTCGGCAGCGTGCTCGACCTGAAGCTCAACACGACGGCGGCGAGCCTCGGGAGCTTCGTCCCGGGCGTGGCCAACAACTACGACGCGTCGATCACCGGCACGGCGACGTCGACCGGCCCGTCGGTCCTGACGGTCCGCGACACCGGCGCGAACGCCGGCTTCCTGCTGAACGGCACCACGCCGCTGGCCGCCGCGCTGAAGGCGTGCGCGACCACCAGCGCGGCGCCGACGTGCTCGTACTCGACGGTCGGCGCGACCGCCCAGCAGCTGCTGGCGTTCCCGTCCAGCGTCGTGGCGGCCCCGCTGACCGTCGGCCTGCGCCAGGCGATCGGCGCGACCGACGTGCTGACGGCCGGCACCTACGGCAAGACGCTGACGTTCACCCTGTCGGCCGGCACGCCGTAGCGAGGGATGGCGATCCGCATCGGAAGCTCGACCCGGATCGCCGGGCTCTCCGCGGTGGTGCTCGCGCTCGGCGCGGGCGCCACCGCCCAGGCTCGGCCCGTGGCGCTCTGGGGCTGCCACGGGCCGGTCGGCCAGCCGCTCGGCGCCGCGGGCCTGGCCACGACCACGGGCGGGGACGGGACCGCGACGTCCCCGAGCGTGTGCGATGGCGGCGCGCCGCTGGTCGCGTCGTTCTCGCGGCCCGACCCGGCCGGCGGTTCGACGGCGGGCTGGCGCGCCGACGTCCCGAACGGCACGACGCTGACCGGCGCTCAGCTGGTCCGGACGATCGTCCCGGCGACGGCGCCCTACGCCGACGGAACGCCGCAGCGCTACCGGCTGCGCAGCAGCCTCGCGACGCTCGAGTCCGTCAACCTGCTCGACGCGTGGGCAACGCCGCCCGGCGCCTTCGGCGCCGCGGCGAGTGGCGGCTGGGTCGCGGCCGGCGTTGAGTGCGCGCGGCCCGCGGGCGAGCGCTGCGGCGCCGGCTCGGCCGGCGCGGTGCGGGTCGATGCCCTCGTGCTGGAGGTCGACGACGCCGACGCGCCGAGCGGCTCGGTCGGCGGCGTCGTCAGCCCAGCGCGAGGCGCGCTGTCGCTGACCGTCAACGCCGCCGACGCAGGCGTTGGCGTCGCCCGCGCCCAGGCCCTGCTCGACGGGCAGCCGGCAAGCGAGGTCGCGCTCGACGACCGCTGCGCCGACCTCGACGGCGGCGCGACCGCAGAGCCAGACCTCCCGCTCGCGGGGTGCGCCCACCAAGTCACAGGCGTTCCGATGCGCGTCGACCTCAGCCACATCCCGCCCGGCACCCACCACCTCGTCGTCCGCGTGCTCGACGGCGCCGGCAACGCGGCCGCCGTCTACGACGGCGAGATCGCGGTCGCCGGTGCGGATCCGGCGTTCGCCTCGAGCGTCAACGTGGTGGTCGGAGACCCGCACGCGCCGGCCGCGGACGCGTCCGCGGGGCCGGTCGGCGGCGCGGGCACCCCGGCGACCCCGGCCACCGGGGTGTTCCCGCAGTGCCTACGCCCGCGGTTGTCGATGATGTTGGACCAGCGCCCGCGGCGCATCTCGCACGGCCATCCGGTCCTGCGCGCGGGTGGCCGTTACCGCTTCCGTGGCAGGCTCACCTGCGTGGCCGCCGGAGTGCGTCGCAGCGCGCCGCGCGGCGTTCCGGTCGAGATCCTCAACAAGGTCGGCCGGCACACGTTCGGCGTGACCGGCGCCACGACGGCGACGGGCGGGAAGCTGACCGTGATCCTGTCCTACACGTCGTCGCGCACGCTGATCTTCCGGCACCGCTCGGCGAAGGGCACCAGCGAGGTGCGGATCGTGATCGTCGTGGCCAAGAGCACGAAAAAGGCCGCGCGGTGAGGCGGCGGATCGCGCTCGGGGTCGTCGGAGCGGTGGCCGCGGCGCTCGTCGCGGCCGCAGGCGGCGCGGCCGGCACGGGCGTGACCGGGACCGTCGACGGCATGGTCGAGCTGTCGCTGAAGCGCACCGCGCCCGACCGAGTGGAGGCGACCGTCACCGCCACCGTCGCCCCCACGCGGCTCAGCGCCGACGGGCGAGAGCTCCACACCTACGACAAGCCGATCACCGGCGCCCGCGCCGCCGCACGCGCCCGCGGCACGACCGAGTTGACCATCACCTACGGACCTCAGAGCCCATGACCCGCACTCACATCGCCGCGCTCGCGTTCCTGACCGCCGCCATCGGCGGGGCCGCCGCGTCCGCCGCGACCACGACCGCCTCCGGCGGCCTGGCGATCTCGCCCGCCATCATCGAGCACACCGCCGCACCGGGCGCCGTCGGGCAGCTGCGGGTCGCCAACGGGTCGAACCGGTCGATCGCGGTTCGGATCCGCGCGCGCCCATGGGTGCAGGCGCGCTCCGGCGCGGTCGACGCCGACAGCCGCCGGACGCTCCCTCAGATCCGCCTCGGCGCCACCGCGTTCACGCTCGCGCCGGGCGAGGCGCGCACCGTGGCGGCGACGCTGCTCTCACGCCCCGGATCGGACTCGCTCTACGGCGCCATCGAGGTCCTCGGAACGCCGAAGGGAGGCAGCACGGCCAACGGCGTCAAGGTCCGCTACCGGCTGCTCGGCGGCCTGCGCCTGAGCCCGACGCCGGCCCGGCGCAAGCTCCGCGTACGCGTCGGGCCGGCGAGCGCCGACGGCACCAACGCCGTCCTTGCGGTGCGCAACCTCGGCAACACGGTCGAGCCGATCAGCGGCGCGAGCCGCATCGTCTCCGCCTCCGGGACGCTGCGCGACACGATCGCCGCCCAGCGCATCCTTCCCGGCAGCCTCGTCGACCTGCGCCTGCACCGCGGCCGCCTGCCGCGCGGCACCTACACCGCAACCGTCACGCTGCGCCAGGCCGGGCACAAGATCGCCTCGGCCACCAAGCGGTTCCGCGTCACCCGCTGACGGGCCATCCGCGCGCCGAGCGCGACCTGCTCCTGGGTCAAGCCGCACGCGATCCGCGTGGCACGCAGGTTTCGCCGCAGAACGAGGAAAGCCCCGCAGGCCTTTGCGGTCGGTGCGGCTGCTCCAGGCCTGGACCGAGGCGACGCTCAGCGTGCAAACGCCGCGATCGTCCGATCGACGCTGTCGTCCAGGAGCACCTCGTCCAGCGGGCCACCGGTCAGGAGCAGGCGCAGGTAGGCGGGCGCGACCAGGTACTCGATGACCGCTTCGGCGTCGGCGCCCGCGGGCAGCTCGCCGCGTTCGATGGCGCGGACGGCGACCGTCGCTGAGCCTGCGGTCCGGGCCCGATAAAACGCGGTGCGGGCTTCGGACCTGCGCGGATCATCCCCGGCGAGCGCGACCGCGGCCCGTGCCAGCCGCTCAACCTCCGGCCGGCGCAGCAGAGCCATGATCTGCGCCAGAAGCGCGCGCAAGTCGCCACGCAGCGATCCCGTGTCGGGCAGCGGGTTCTCGACAACTGCCAACTCACCGATGGCGGCCGCTGCCAGGTCGGCCTTCGTCGCCCAGCGGCGGTACACCGTGGTCTCCGCGACACCGGCCGTCCGGGCGATGTCGGCGACGTTCATCCCGTCGTAGCCGTGCTCGAGCAGTGCCGCGAGCGCGGCGTCCAGGACCGCCGCGCGCACGCGCGCCGACCGGCCCCCCGGCCGGGATCTGCGAGTGGGTTCCGAGCTCACCGCGTCCACCCTGCCAGGTCACCAGAGACGGCGGTGACCACGCGCAGCTCCTTCATGGTCCGGGCGGAAGCGCCTCGGGCTCGTAGTTGATCGGGATCAGCAGGTCGCTGAACCAGCGGTGGAACTCGCAGGCGAGATGCATCTGATGCTGCTGAATCATGTGCGGCAGCAGCAAGGCGGGGAACTCGACCTCCAGGCGAGCGTGCATTCCGTCCTGGTGATCGCGGAGCTGATGACGAACACCGCCGATCTCGGTCCCGTCGGCGAGGCAGCAGACGCCAACGATCTGCTCGGGAAACAGCGGGTCGGGACGCGAGGTCAGACCGTCTTCGACGCCGTAGCGCACGAAGAACCGTGAGGCCATCGGCGAACCGCCCGTCGTCTCGACGACCTCCTGAACACTGCCCTCATGAGCCTCGAGGACATGGTGGTCCGGGTTCGCCGCGAGCGTCATGTGCCGGTTGCGTCGCGAGTTGTGCAACATCAACCCGAAGTAGCGATCCCGCATGTCGGCGGCCACGCAGCCGTGCACGAACATCTCGATCACGCTCGACCGGCGCCGACCGCGACCGGCCATGTTCATGACCTTGGTCGAGCCCGCGGTGAGATCCACCTGGCGCCGCATCTTCGACCGCAGTGCGTCGACACCAATGCCGAGCTTCAGATCGACCAGCGCGTCGCGCATCTCGGCGACGTCGCGCGCTCTGCCCCGCTCGTCACGGGCGATGTCGGCCTTGGGCAGACCGAACGCGCGTCGCAACGAACGCGCGACACGCACGATGCGCCGAAGCTCCCACTCGTGGATCACATCGACGGACACGAGTCGCCCGCCCACATACGTCTCGACGCTCACCGCGCTCTCCCTCCTCGACCGACCGCGCTTCGCGGCCATTTCCCGAACGAGATTAAAGCTAGCGTTCTAGCTTTAAGGATGCGAGCCCCGAGCCGCGGCGCCGCCGGCGCCGAACGCCCGAGCAGAAGGAATGCCGCCCAAGCCGGCCGCAAAGGTGCAAGGGCGTCAGCTAGCCCACGCCGGAGCAGGTGTCGGCCCCGTCGTCGCCCCCACCGAGCCGCGCGAGCATCCGCGCCAGCGCGCCGGCAAGCGCGGCGGTCTCGTCGTCGTCCAGCGCGAACGCGAAGTCGCGCTCGACCGCGGCGCGGACGGTCGCCTGGGCCTTGCGCACCTGCGCGAGGCCGCGCCGCGTCAGGTGGGCGTTGATGGCCCGAGCGTCCGACGGGCACGGACCTCGCTCGACCAACCCGCGGCGCTCCAGGATGTCGACGATGCGTGACACGCGACCCAGGCTGAGACCCATCGCCGTGGCAAGGTCGGTCAGGCGGAGCGTGCGGCGCTCGGCCACCGCCAACCGGCCCATCAGCCCGATCATGCTCAGGCTCAGAGCGTGCTCGGCCTCGAACTCCTTGTCGTGAACCTGCTTGATCCGGCCGGCGAGCTCGACGAACGCCGTCCAGGCGGCGAGCCGCTCAGGCGCCCAGTCGGCTGCGATGCCGTCGCCCATCACGTAGGTCGCGCGACGGGCCGCGTCGGTGTCGTCGGTGGCGCTCATCGTCCCTGCCAGCTTAGGCTGACAGGGTGAAAGCGTTGCCCGCTGGGTCGTGCCGCAGCGCACCGTCGGCTCTGCCGCTGCCGTCGTGGGCGCGGATCTCGAAATGGCGCAGGCCCGCCGTGCCGGGCGGAGCGGGCCGCGCGTCGGGTCCCTGCCAGACGTTCAGGGCCAGGCGGTGCGGGAAGCTGCCACCCGCCGACATGTCTCCGGCCCCATGGGCCGGGGCGACGATGGCAGGCGTGAAGCCGACCACGTCGGCGTAGAACGCCAGCGACCGCTCCAGGTCCGAGACCGTCAGGTGGACGTGGCCGATCCGCGCCTCGGGCGCCATCGGCCTCTCGTACGAGCCGTCGCCGAGATGCGCGAAGACCTCCTGCAGGTCGAGCGCCTCGACCCCGGATCGCAGACGTCCGTCGCGATCGACGACCATCGGGCGCCCACCGACGGTCGTGAACTGGTCGACCCGGTCGATCGTCTCGAAGCTCAGCTCGAGGCCGATGCCGTCGGGATCGTCGAGGTACGTGGCCCAGTGCATGACGTGATCGGTCGGCGACTGCGGGTAGCGGGCCTGGGCGATGCGGCCGAGCACGCGCGCGAAGTCGGCCTCGCTCGAGAGGTGGATCGCCAGGTGGTAGAGGCCGGTGCGCCCGCGGCCGGCCGCCGGGCGGACCGCGCCGGGGTGCAGCACCACCAACTCGGCGTCGTCGACACCGAGATGGATGGCCTCGCCGCGACGATCGACCTCCCGGAGGCCGATCAGGCCCTGCCAGAAGCCTCGGGAGCGGGCCTCATCGGTGATGTCGAGGTGCACGGGGCCGAGCGTGAGCGCGTCCTCGGCCGTCGTGCGGGCGGCGCTCGGTCGACGGGCTGGAGCCATGGGGGACATCGCGGCCCCCTACAGCGAATGCGGGCCGAAGCGCTCGATGGCCACGAAGAGGGCGAGGGCACCCAGGACCAGGTTGGCGGGGACCATCTGCGCCTCGCCTCGACCGACGTGCGTGCGCGCCGCGCCGATCATCACCAGCACGAGCCCGGCGGCGGCAAGCGCCGTGAGGACCGGCACGACACCGAGCGCCGCCGGGAGGATGAGGCCGATCGCCGCCAGGACTTCGAGCGCGCCGATCCCCTTGACCTGCACGTCGGAGAAGTCTCCGGCCCAAGCCATCGGGCCTTCAACGAGCTTCTCGCGCGGCTGGCCGAGCTTCGTGAGCCCGGCGAGGAGGAACACGGTGGCGAGCAGGATCTGCACGATCCAGATCACGGCTTCCATCAGAGCGTCCCTGCGTCCAATTTACTTGTCATGACAAGAGAATAGCGAAAGAGCTTGACATGACAAGTTTCAGGGGCCCGGCGCTCGCCGGGACCACGGTCACAGGGACCGCGACGCGCGGCCTGTAGCCTCAGGCCGATGCGCCGACACGCGATGCGCGCCACCCGGCGTTGACCCGCCGCCCACCACGTCCCGGCGCCGGATCCGACGAGCGGCCGCCGACGGTCTCGGGTGCGAGCGGTCACGCCGCCGGGCTCCCGGCCGTCCTCTCGGCGATGCGCCACTCCCTGCGCGAGATGGGCGTCGCCCGGACCGCGCGAACGCTGTCGCTGATCAACCAAGCCGGCGGCTTCGACTGCATGGGCTGCGCGTGGCCCGACCCCGAGCACCGCCACCACGCGGAGTTCTGCGAGAACGGCGCCAAGGCGGTCTCCGAGGAGGCCACGCTCCTGCGCGCCGGCCCGGACCTCTTCGCGCAATGGCCCGTCGCCGAGATGGCGGCCCAGAGCGACTACTGGATCGGCAAGCAGGGTCGCCTCACGCACCCGTTGCACCTCGCGCCCGGCGCCGACTCCTACGTGCCGATCTCCTGGGATGACGCCTACCGGCTGATCTCCGACCGTCTCAAGGCCCTCGACTCGCCGGACGAGGCCGCGTTCTACACGTCCGGGCGCACGTCCAACGAGGCCGCCTTCGCCTACCAGGCGCTCGTCCGCGCGTTGGGCACCAACAACCTGCCCGACTGCTCCAACATGTGCCACGAGTCCTCGGGCGTGGCGCTGACGCAGACGATCGGGATCGGCAAGGGCTCGGTCTCCCTGCAAGACGTCGAGCACGCCGACCTGCTGCTCGTCGTCGGCCAGAACCCGGGAACGAACCACCCGCGTATGTTGTCGTCCTTGGAGGCGGCCAAGAGGCGCGGCGCGAAGATCGTCTCGATCAACCCGCTGCGTGAGGCGGGTCTGACGCGCTTCGACAACCCGCAGAAGGTCCGCGGCATGCTCGCGCGCGGGGCGCATCTGGCCGACCTGCACCTGCCGATCCGCATCAACGGCGACCTCGCGCTGTTCCGCGCGGTCAACCACCTCATCTTGGCCGCCGACACCCTCGACCACGCGTTCCTGGCCGCCCACGTCGATGGCCTTGAGGCTCTACGCGCAGAGCTGGCCACCATCGACTGGGACGAGACCGCGCGCGTCACGGGCCTGGCGCGCGCGGAGGTCGAGGAGCTCGCACGCCTCGTCATGGCCTCCGAGCGCACGATCGCCTGCTGGGCCATGGGCCTGACCCAGCACCGCAACTCGGTCGCGACGATCCGCGAGGTCGTCAACACCCTGCTGTTACGCGGGATGATCGGCAAGCCCGGCGCCGGCGCGTGCCCCGTTCGCGGCCACTCCAACGTGCAGGGCGACCGCACGATGGGGATCTGGGAGAAGCCCACGACCGAGTTCCTGGACCGGATGGAGGCCGCGCTCGGCTTCCCGATGCCCCGCGAGCACGGCGTCGACGTCGTCGAGACGATCGAGCACATGCGCGACGGCAAGGTGAAGGTGTTGATCGCCATGGGCGGCAACTTCCTGTCCGCCTCGCCCGACACCGGCGCGACCGACGCCGCGCTGCGCCGCTGCGAGCTGACCGTCCACGTCGCGACCAAGCCCAACCGCGCGCACCTGACCTGCGGGCGTGAGGCGCTGCTCCTGCCGGCCCTGGGCCGCACGGACGTCGACGTGCGCGCCGGGCGCGAGCAGTTCGTCACGGTAGAGGACTCGATGAGCGCCGTGCACGCCTCGCGGGGCAGGCTCAAGCCGCCGTCGGGTGAGGTCAAGTCCGAGGTCGCGATCGTCTGCGAGCTGGCCCACGAGGTGCTCGGCCCGGACCGTGTCCCGGTCCCGTGGCTGTCATGGGCTGACGACTACAACATGATCCGCGACGCGATCGCCGGGGCGATCGCGGGCTTCGAGGACTTCAACAACCGCGCCGAAGACGGCTTCGTCCTCCCCCATCCCCCGCGGGACGCGCGTGAATTCCGGACGCCGAACGGGCGCGCGCAGCTGATGGTCAACCCGCAGGAGGTCGTCGAGGTCCCGGACGGCCACCTGCTGCTGCAGACGTTCCGCTCGCACGACCAGTACAACACCACCATCTACGGGCTCAACGACCGATACCGCGGGATCAAGGCCGGGCGCCGCGTCGTCCTGATCAACGCCCACGACCTGCGCGACCTCGGGTTCGCCGACGGCGACGTGGTCGACCTCGTCGGCCCCGGCGACCGCGTCGCCGAGCGCTTCCGCCTCATCGCCTACGACACGCCGCGCGGCTGCGCTGCCGCCTACTACCCCGAGACCAACGCGTTGGTGCCCCTCGACAGCGTCGCGCTGGAGTCCGGCACCCCGACCTCGAAGTCGGTGCCCGTCAGGCTCACGCCCCACAGAGCTCAGGCGGCCAGCTCGTCTCCCGCGCCGCCCGCGGCGAGACGATGAAGGGCCGCCGGGTCGACCAGGCGCAGCGGCCCGGCCGGGCCGCCGACGCGATCGACCAGCCCGTCGTGCTCCATGCGCTTCAGGGCGCGGGACACGACCTCGCGGACCGAGCCGACCGCGCCGGCGATGTGGTGATGGCTCTTGCGCACCACCATCGCGCAGCCGTCCCACTCGGCCAGGTTGAGGAGGTGGTGAGCGACCCGGCCGCTGACCGGCAGGAAGAGGTCGGCCGCCAGCGAGCGGTGCGTCTCGGCCAGCCGCGTCGCGAGATGGACGGTGACCTCGCGCGTGACGGCAACGTCGTGCTCCATCGCGGCGCGCAGCCGCGCCGGCCGGATCTTGAGGACCAGGCTGTCCCGTAGCGCCTCGCCGTCGTGCGCCGCGCCACCGAGCATGCGCCAGCGCTCCGAGGAGCGCCGCCCGAGCTCGCCGGTGCCGCCGAGCAGCATCTCCTCGAGGCCGACGACCGCGCCCGAGGACGCGTAGCGAACGGTCACCTGGCGGTCGCGTCCGTTGACGTAGCTTCTCAGCAGGCCGTCGACGACCAACGCGAGCGTCACGGTCTCCTCGTGGTGCGCGCCGCGGTAGAAGATCTCGCCGGCGGCCAGGCGCGTGAGGCGGGCGTCGTCGAGGAGCAGTCGCGCGGCAGGATCGGGCAGGCGCGCCAGGAAGCTGTCCTCCCACGCCTCGCGCACGGCCCACGGGAACCGCTCCGTCCCGACGCCGCTCACGCTGCTCGCCTCTCGCACGATCGTCCGCCTCCTTCGTTGACCCGGTCGTCCCAGCATGTCGCCCGTCCGTGACAGCGCCCGAAAACGCGAGAAGAGGTGGCTTGCAAAGCTGGTTCCGGCTCCCACCCACCGGGCCGCCGGCCGTACGCCTAGCGCCGCAACTGGTCGAGCAGCTGCGTCGTGCTCGGCGCGGGCGTGACGCCGAACTCGCCGAGTGCCTCCTGGCAGGCCTGGAAGACGGCCAGCAGGGCGTCGTCGTCCCCGGTCGACCCGGCGATCCGCATCAGCTGGCGCCATCCGCGCTCGCGCAGCGGCTCTTCGCGCAGCGCGCGCTCGCAGAGCAGGCGCGCCTCGTCGAAGCGGCCGGACCGGAAGAGGAGATCTGCGGCATCGAAGCGCGCATCGGCCGCTGCCTGTGAGAGGTCGCGGCGGCGGTCTTCGGCCCAGAGCGAGCGCAGCTGGGAGAGGTACTCCCCACGGTCTACGAGCGCCAGGGCCTCCTGCGTCGCGGCCAGGCGGGCCTTACCGCGCAAGCGGACGGCTTCGGCGAGCTTGGCCTCGAGCGCTGTCGACTCGACCGTCACGACGGCGCGGTCCGCGATCCGGACGTGGCCCTTGTCGGTCAGCACCGCGTCGTCGGGAAGCACCCGGCGCAGCCGGCGCAGCGCCTGCCGGAGGTACGCCTTGGCCGACTCGTCCTCCCGCCCCTCGAAGAGCGCCTCCAACAGCTCGGCGCGCGATGCGGACATCGACGTGCGCGTCGCCAGGAACGCCAGCAGCTCGAGGCTCTTGGTCATCCCCGGGTCGACGTCCTCCCCATCGACGCACAGGGTCATCTCACCGAACTCACGCAGGAAGATCCGCGGCGCGACGGAGATCGCCAGGTCGCGCCGCTGCGCCGACAGCGCGCGACCGAGGTCGTGCCAGACGGAGTCCACGAGCGGCTCGGCGTCGATGCGTCGCGAGAGCACGGCCGGGAAGTCCGCGAGCGCCTGCAGCAGCAGGTGGCTCGTGCCCTGCCGATCGGCCGCCCGGAGGGCAACGTCGGCGGCCTCGTCGGCGAGCCCCTCCTCCCCGGCCCGCCACTCGGCCTCGGCCAGGTACACGCCCGCAGCGGGGAGCTCATGGATGATGTCCGAGGTGCGCAGGACGTCGACCGCCTGCCGGAGGCGGGCTCGCGCCTCGTCGTCCTGGTCATCCAGCAGCGCGGCCAGCCCGAGCCAGATGTTGACCTGGGCGAGCATCAGGCCCGCCCCGATGCTCTCGACCTCGGTCCGGATCGGTTCGAGCAGCCGCCGCGCGTTGGCCGGGTCGCGGTTGAGTCGCAGCAGGAGCTTCGCCTGGACGAGGGTCATCCCCACGGCGTAGGTCGAGGCGCGCTCCTCGACCGCCCGACGGCGGCCGGCGTCCGCGCTCTCGAGCGCCTCGGGCTCGCGGCCGGCATCGGCCAGCAGCTCCGGGACGACGTAGCGATGGCTGAACCCGGACGCACCGATCTCCGTCGCATGGGCGTGCAGCGTCAGGGCCTCCTCGGTGCGCCCCAACGCGCGCAGTCCCGCGACCCGCCACGGGCCGGCAACCGCGCGCGCCCACGCCGACGACGTCTCCTCGACGAGCTCCGAGTACCGGCCCGCGAAGTACGTGGCGGTCAGGACCGCGGCATCGAACGTCCCGCCGACGAGCGGGACGCCGGCGACCGCCTCGCCTCGGATCACGTCGGAGGCGTAACGCACGGCGTCCAGCTCCGGGCCGGGCTGCATCCGCTCGATGACGAGATCGGCCTCACGGAGGTGGCCGGTCACGATGTAGCACCAGGCCAGCAGGCCGGCGGCGCGCACCGACGCTGAGATCAGCTCGTCGCGGCGACCCTCGCGCGCGAGGTCGTCGGCGAAGGCAATCGCCTCGCCGTAGCGCTCCCGGGCCCAGCAGACCATCAGCTCCGCGCTGGCGAACGTCGGCGACCGCGCGACCACCGTGCTGCCCAGGGCCGAGAGCCAGCGGTCGGCGATCTCGAGATCCTGGCGCTCGACGACCGCGACGATCACGCGCTCGGCAGCGATCGTCGCCTGCTCGAGATCGCCCGCGCGCAGCAGCTCCTCGGTCGCCTCCTCATCGTGCCCTGCCGCGAGCAACTGCGCGCCGTTGCGCCGGCGGAGCCCGGCCAGCTCCGCGGGAGGACGGCGTTGGAGGTGGTCGAGCAGGTACTCACGGAACCGCGGGTGACACCGCATCACCTGGCGCCGACGATCCCATGTGACCGGAACCCGCGCCGTCCGCAGCGACGCCAGCCGCGCGGCAGCGTCGGTGACGCCAAGCGCCGACGCGCGCTCGACGTCGACCTCGGGCAGGAGCGAGGTCACGACCAGGAAGTCGCGGTCCGCCGGAGCGAGAACGGCGACGATGTGCGATGAGAAGTAGCCGTAGAGCGGGTCGCTCTCGCCCCCGGCGCCCGAGATGTGCCCGTCCGAGCGCCATGCCTCGAACAGGACGCCCGTCACCCACCCTCCGACGGCGCGGACCGCCTCCTCGATGTCGACCTCGGTCACGCCGCGGTGCTCGAGCGCCGACGAGGCCTCGTCGGTGGTGAACGCGAGGTCGTCGTCGTCGAGCCATGCGGTCTGGTCGGGCGAAGGCAACGCGGCGAGGACGGCCAGCGAGTCCCGGCGCGTGATGACGATGACCCGGACCGACGCCGCCGCATGGCGGACGAACGATCCGATCACCGCCCACGCGGCCGACGAGTCATCCAGCCGCTCAGCGTTGTCGAGCACGAGCACGAGCGGCTCGTCTCCGATCGCGTCCGCGAGCAGGCCGGCCGCTTCGCCGTGCGACAGCCCGGCCGCCAGCGCGCCCGTCGCGACACCGGCCACCGCGGGCCGCCCTCGGACGACCGCGGCTTCGAGGTAGGTGACAAGACGGCCCGGCGCGCCGTCGGTGTCGTCGAGCGTCAGCCAGGCGAAAGGCAGGTCCCGCCGGCGCGCCGCCTGCTGGACCGCGGTCGTCTTGCCCGAGCCCGCGGTCGCGGCGACGACCAGGACGCGGAAGCGATCGAGCAGCTGCTGCAGGCGGCGGTCCAGACGTGGCCGGGCGATCACCTCCGCCGAGATCGGTGGCGGCTCCAGCTTCGACCCGATGACGTCCATGGCGTCCAGCGCCCCCAACGATAGTGCGACGCCGTGCGGCGAGAGGGTCCCGACCTCGAGGCGCGGTCGAGAGGAGGACGACCGCGCCCCGAGCTGCCGTACGGCGTGCCGGAACCTCCACCGTCGTCCCGTGACGGTGCGGATTCGACAGGAGTGCCGGAGGTGCTGGCATTCGACCACGGACCGGCGACGTCCGCGGTGACATCCGTCCGCCGAGGGCAGAACCCAGGTCACTGCCCGGCGACCAAGGAGCGGCGACGTTGCGGCGATGCAGGATCTCCAGGGCCGCCGACCGCTCGCCGCCGACGAGTTCCGCGACCTCATCGGGCACTTCGCGACCGGGGTCACCGTCATCACGACCGAGCACGACGGGCGGCGCTTCGGGACCACCGCCAGCGCGGTCACGTCGCTCTCCCTGGAGCCACCGATGCTCGTCGTCTGCATGCACCAGCAGTCCGAGACCGGCCGGGCCATCGGACGGTCGAGACGCTTCGCGGTCAACATCCTGGCCGAGGCCCACGCCGGCATCGCCGTGCGCTTCGCCGGCAAGGGCCCCGACAGGTTCGACGACGTCGCGGTCACGGCCGGCGCGTACGGACAGCCGCTCCTGGACGACGCGCTGGCCACCTTCGAATGCCGCGTGGATCGGACCACGATCGGCGGAACCCATACGGTCTTCCTCGCGCACGCGGTCACGGGAGCCGCCCGCCCCGGTGCGCCCCTGGCCTACTTCCGCGGGCAATTCGGGCGGCTGCTCGCGGACCTGCCAGGGACGTGAGTCACACATCCGCCCTTGCACCAGGACGATCACCGGCTCAATTCACGCCGCTCCGATCCGGGTCAAGGACCGGCGCTCATGTCCCGATCGGCGAACGTGAACGGTCTCAGCGCTGCCGAGCAGGCCCGGATGGCCGCCCAGATCACCCAAGCCTTCGGACGTCTGGACGCCACCGCCCCTCAGCGACTGCGGTCACGACGCGATGGCGCCATACCTCTGCGCAACGACAGATGGGCGGCAGGGGCGAGGTGGACGTGCGCCGGGCGACCACCGGCGAACGCATCGACTGCGGCCGACAGCGTGCCCGCTCGGTCAGGCGTGCGCCGCGTGATCCTCGATCACCGGCCGGAGATCGCCCACATTGCGCTGCCGGACGATGCGGCCCTGCAGGTCGACCTCGTGGATCGTGACGCCGTTGTGCGGGATCACGTTGCCCGAGCGGAGCATCACGTAGGTGACGGTGACCTCGCAGATCACCGTCGTCCGGTCCTCGGGGCCCGGCACCTCGTAGGAGCGCTTGATGACGTGCTCGACCGAGCGGCCGAGGGCGACCATCGTGCGGACGCGGTCCGCGATCGCGTCGCGGCCGCTCAACTCGGGATGGTCGCCGAAGCGAACCACGGCGTCCTCGGCGAAGAGAAGGTAGGACTGCTCGGCGTCACCACCGTCGATCAGGGCGTAGTAGCGCTTGACGGTGTCCAGGGCGGCGGACGTGGCACTCGGCGTCATGGGTGTCTCCTCAACATGGGATCAGCGTGCCCGCACACCCTCGACAGAGGCGCCCGGCCCGGCAGTGACCCAGGTCCGGGCGGCGGTCTCCACCTCCCGGGCCACGGCAAGCGCCGCGACGTGCTCGGGTACGTCGTGCGCGCGCAGCATCGTCGCGCCGCGATGAAAGGCGGCGACCGCGGCCGCCACGCCGGCGGCGACAGAGCCGACCGTGCCGTCGCGCCCCTCCGCCCAGGCCAGCGAGCGCTTGCGGGAGACGCCGAGCAGCAGCGGTCGCCCGATTCCGGCGATGACCTCCAGCCGGCCGAGCAGCCGGAAGTTCTGCTGTGGGGTCTTGCCGAACCCGATCCCGGGATCCAGCCAGATCCGCTCCTCGCGGATCCCCGCCGCCGCCGCGGCGAGCATGCGGCGCTCGAGGTAGGCGGCGACCTCGTCGACGACGTCGTCGTATCGCGGCGCCCGCTGCATCGTCCGTGGGTCACCCTGCATGTGCACCAGGCACACGTCGACGTCGGCCCCTGCGACGACTGCCGCCATCGCGGGGTCGCCCTCCATCGCGGTCACGTCGTTGACCATCGTCGCGCCGAGCGCGATCGCGGTCCGCGCGACCTCCGCGTGCCGCGTGTCGATCGAGACCGGGAGGTCGCCGATGCGCTCCAGCAGCGGCACGACCCGTCGCAGCTCGTCATCGACGCCGACCGGTTCGGCACCAGGTCGGGTGGACTCGCCGCCCACGTCGACGACGGCGGCGCCCTGCGCGACCATCGCTCGTGCCCGTCGCTCGGCGCGCGCGCCGTCCCCGAACAGCCCGTCACCGGAGAAGCTGTCGGGCGTCACGTTGACGATGCCCATGACCGCAGGCCGCGTCGTGCTCGGCTCGATCACCGCAGCCCTCCTCCTGCACGAGCGCGGGCCGCACCGGTGTCATGCCGCAGCGCCGTCCGCATCGCATCAGCGAGGGCCCGCGCCCGTTGCGTCGGCGCATGACCGATCCCGGCGGCGACGGCGCCACGGACGCTCGACGTCACCACCAGCGCATCCGCACCCCTCACCTGCTCGAACCACAGCGGCTCGGTGACGAGCGTGACGCCCTCGACCGCGCCGAGGTCGAGCAACCGGCGTCGCACGAGCCCGTCGAGGATCCGGCCGTCGGCCGGTGGCGTCACGAGGCGGCGTCCGATCAACGCCCACAGGTTGGCGCTGGACGCCTCGAGCGCGGCGCCGTCGAGGTCGCAGATGAGCGCCGCGTCACCGCCGCGCTCGTAGTCCTCCCACGGCGTCCGATCGACGAGCTTGTGCGCACCGAGGCCGCCGGCAAGGACGACCGGGCGCAGCCGGAGGTCACGCGCGGGCGGCGCGGGATGGGTCTCGACCTCCAAGCGACCGTCCGCGCCGAGCGCCAGCCGCAGGCGGCTCGCCCCCGAGCGCGAGAGCACCGCCGCGGCCTCGGCTTGCGCCCGCGTCGTCGAGGGCAGCTCACGGTCGAGTGCCGCTCGCGCGCTCGCGGCCATGCGTTCGAGATGGCGCCCGAGGTCGACCGCGCGCCGGTCGCGGACGAGGACGGTCTCCAGAACGCCCTGGGCAAGGTCCGGTCGACGTCCGAGCCCCGGCAGCTCGGCCGGCGCCCGACGACGGCGCGGACCGCGGCGATCGGCGATCGTCGTGTGCAGGGCCGCGGCGATCGGCGCGGCCTTGTCGAGCGCCTCGGCCAGCTCGCGCGCGGGGTCCGAGTCCGCGACGATCCCCCCTCCGCATCCGAGCCAGGCTCGGCCGTCGCGCACCTCGAGCGTCCGGATCGCCACGTTGAGCTCGAGCCCGGCCGCCGGGCTCACAAAGCCGATCGCGCCCGTGTAGACCTCGCGGCCCGTCCCTTCCAACGCCGCGATCACCTTCAAGGCCTGGATCTTCGGCGCGCCGGTGACCGATCCTGGCGGGAACGTCGCCCGCAACAGCGCGCTGTCGGTGACCTCGTCGCGGAGCCGCGCCCGGACACGGCTGACGAGATGCCACACCCCGGGGTGAGCTTCGACGGCAGGGGCGCGGTCGGCGTGCACGGTCCCGACCGCCGCGACACGCCCGAGGTCGTTGCGCATCAGGTCGACGATCATCACGTGCTCCGCGGCGTCCTTGACCGAGGTCGCGAGCGCGGCCCGGCTGACGGCAGCGGCCTCGTCGTCGTCCGTTCGTGCGCTCGTCCCCTTGATCGGCGCCGTCTCCACCTCGCGACCGCGCCGACGCAGGAACAGCTCAGGCGAGAAGCTGAGCAACGCCGTACGATCCAGCCCCATGAACGCACCGTAGGTTGGCTGCAGCTCGCCGGCGGCGTCCGCGAAGGCGTCGGCCATGCTGCCGGTCGCGCGACCGTCGAGACGCAGGCAGAGGTTGGCCTGGAACAGCTCGCCCGCCGCGATCCGGTTCACGCAGTCGGCCACGGCGGCGCGGTGGCCCGCGCCGCCCGCCCCGTGCACCCGCAGCGGACCGACCCGCCACGCCCGCCGGGACACGGGAGCGGCGAGCCGCGCCCGGAGCTCGTCGAGTCGCCGCGCCGTCGCATCCTCGTGCAGGGCCTCGAACCACCACCGGCCTTCCGGGTCGAGGCGGAGGACGTGGTCGTAGAAGGCCAGATCGGCGGCCGGGAGCGCCGCGGGCCGCGCGGGCGGCGGCGGCAACCGCTCGATCGAGGCGGCGAGGCCGAAGCCCCAGTACCCGAACCAGCCGCCCCCGACGAACCCCGACGGAGCCTCGAGCCCGTCCATGTCGATGGCGTCGAGCGCGGTGGGCCCTAGGACCTCCCGGACCGGCTCGGAGCCGATGATCGCGCCGCCGCCGGCCCAGCTACCGACCAGCGCGAACGGGCGCCGGTCGCAAGCCAGGAGACGCAGCACGTCGCCAGGCGGCCGCGCGGACTCGAGCGCGATGCGGATCGCCGCGGTCACGGCGTCAACGTACGACCCCACGGCAGGACCGGCGGGGACTTTGGTCACATGCGCCGACTCGCAGCGGCCATAGCGTCCGGCGTCATGTCAGGACGTCTGGAGGGCAAGACCGCGATCATCACCGGCACCGGCGGCGGCCAAGGCCGCGAGGCCGCGCTGCTCTTCGCCGCCGAGGGGGCCCGCATCATCGGCTGCGACCTCAAGGCCGACGGCGCCGAGGAGACGGTCGCCATGGTGCGCGAGCGCGGCGGGACGATGCACTCGACCCACCCGCTGGACCTCGGCGACCGCGACGCCGTCCGGGCGTGGGTGGAAGAGACGGTCCGCGACCACGGGCCGCTCGACATCTTGTACAACAACGCGTCTGCGCCGCGCTTCGGCTCGATCGGCGACCTCAGCGCCGAGGATTGGAGCACCTCGCTGCGCAACGAGCTCGACGTCGTCTTCCACGTCACCCAGGCGGTGTGGCCACACCTCGTCGCCCGCGGCGGCGGGTCGATCGTGAACATCGCGTCCATGCAGGGCATCAACGCGATCACCTCCGCGCCCGGTGGGTTCGTGCACGCCGCGGCCAAGCACGGGGTGATCGGCATGACCCGCGAGCTGGCGCTCGAGGGTGGGCCTCACGGGATCCGCGTCAACGCGATCAGCCCGGGGCTCATCATCAGCCCCGCCACCGAGGCCATGACCGAGGCCGAAGGGCTGGTCGAGGCGTTCCTTGCGCACCAGATCGTCAAGCGCGCCGGCCTGCCCCAGGACATCGCCAAGGCGGCGCTGTTCCTGGTCTCCGACGACGCCGCCTTCATCACGGGCGAGAACCTCGTCGTCGACGGCGGCTACACGGTCGTCTGAAACAGCGGCCGGAGGAGCACGACCGGGAAACGGCGATCGGTCTGCGCCTCGTACTGGGCCAGGGACGGCATCGTCTGCTTCTGGCGCTCCCAGATCGGCGCCCAGTCGGACTCGTCCGCCACCCGCGCGACCACCTCGACGGATTCGCCGTCCACTTCGATGCGCGCCACCGGGTGCGCGAGCAGGTTGTGGAGCCAGGCGGGATGGGTCGGCGCGCCGGCGTTGGACGCGAACACCGCGTAGTCGCCGTCGACGCGCTGGTACGTGAGCGGGTGCTCGCGCGGATCGCCCGTCCGCGCACCGCGCGTGTGGAGGATCAGCAGCGGCGCGCCGGAGAAGCGACCACCGGCCCGGCCGCCGTTCTCGCGCAGCTCGGCGATCAGCGTCGCGTTCCAGACCTGGTTGATGGCGACGTCCACATCGGCCCGCGCGATGCGGTCGCGACCGTCCAGGCGCGGCGGCGGCCGCCACGCCGTCCAGGCGCGGCGGCGGCCGCCACGTGCGCCAACGACGTCATGCCGACGCCCGGCTCGCCGTGAAGCGCGATCGCAGCCCGCGGCGCGCCGTCGGCGGTCAGCAGCTCCAGCTCGGTGTCCCGGCCAACCAGGAAGCGCCGGTGCACCACCGGCGCGCCGGGCCGGAAGCCCTCGTCGACCCGGCGCAGCCGCGCGGCAACGCGCTTGCCGGTCATACCGCGCGGACCTCGATGTCGAGCCGCCGCAGCCAGCGGCGCCGGACCGCCGATCGCGGGATGACGAGCACGTCGTAGGTCTCGCGGCGCATCGCCGACACGACAGCGCTGCGCAACGAGACGTCGTCGAGCGACCAACGGACCGACACGTCGTCAGGAAGCTCGTCGATGGCCGCCCGCAGGGACGTGGTGAGGTGGTGCCACAAGTCTTCCGCGGCCAGCACCCCTTCGGGGACGAGCGTCATGAACAGTGGCTGCTCGCGGCCGGCGGCGACGGTCAGCCGGGCGCCGTAGCGGCGCGCCAGCTCAGCGGCCTCGTACACCGCCCCGGCGGAGTCGTTCGCCGTCGTGAAGGCGGTCAAGACGTTCAGCATCTCGGAGTCCTCGGGAGAGGCGACGGCGGGTGGCCGGACGCGCACAACGCGCCCGGCCACCACCGACCGCTATTGCAGCGTCACGCCCTCGGTCGAGGCGACGGTCTGCTTGTCCACTTGCAGCTGGCCGTCCTTGACCTGCCCCACGTACAAGGGGCCGTTGTCCTTGAGCGCCGGGTACTTGGCATCACCGGCTGCGCCGGGCTTGAACGTCAGGAGGCCGGGCACCTCGGCCACGGTGTCCGGGGACTCCAGCGCCTGCGTCAAGGACTTGGCGTTGATCTCGCCCTTGATCGACTTGCCGATCTCCGCGATCGCGTAGACGGTCGCCCAGGTGACCACCACGTTCTCGTAGCGCTCGCTGGCGCCCGCGTCCTTGTTGCCGGCAGCAGCAGCCGCGTCCATCTGCGCGTTGAAGCGCTTGATGCCGTCGAACTGATCGCCGGCACCGGAGGGCGGCATGCTCGACACCAGGAAGAGGTTGTCGGGAGCCAGCTTGGACGCCGCCTGGAGCTGCTCGGTGTTGAACGTCCCGGCATCGCCCGCCCACTTCGGCTTGTACCCCTGCTGCTGCGCGGCCTGGAGGATGCCGGCGATCTGCGGCGCGGCGACCAGCAGCGCAACCGCATCGGCACCCGATGACCGCGCCTGCTGGACCGGCGCCGCGAAACTCGTGGACGTCGGCGACACGGGGATCGTCTTGACGACCTTCAGCCCGATCTTCTCGGCCTCGGCGATGGCGTTCTTCTGCACCACGTCGAAGCCCGGGATCTGGATCGTCAGGAAGGCGATGCTCTTGGCGCCGGCCTTCGCGGCCGCGTGCGGGACGCCGAACAGCTCGGCCGCACCGCCGCCGGAGATGGGGTGGCTGATCGGCACCTCGATGTCCGGCGCCGTGATCGACATGTACATGGCCGGGATCCCGGCCTTCTGCAGAGCCGGGTAGATCGCCGGCGTGTAGACGTCCTGACCGGTTACGGCCGTGACCTGTTCCTTGACCGCCTGGCGGCCGCACTTGGCGGCGGAGTTCGGCTCGATGCGGTTGTTGCACTGGACGATCTCGATCGGCTGGCCGTTGACGCCGCCGGCGTTGTTGATGTTGTCGGCCGCGACCTGCGCGGTCGCCCACACGCCGGGGAAGCTGCCGAGCGGCGAGCCGACGCCCGAGTCGACGAGGATCTTGATCGGGGTGCCTGTGGGCTTCTGGGCGGCGGTCGTCTTCGTTGACGACGACGCGGTGGTCGCCGCCGCGGCCTTGTCGCCGCTGCTGTTGCTGCTGCTGCCGCCGCAAGCGGAGATGGCCAGCGCGGCGGTCGCCGCGACGGACACAGCGACGATCGAGCGAGCCCGATGGGGCGCGCGTACGGACATTGAGGTGCTCCTCCTGTTGTTGGGTTACTGCGAGACCGGATCCGCCGCCCCTGCGGCATCCTGCTGCTCGACGATGTAGGAGCTCTCCAGCTCCGTCACGCGCGCCGACACGTCGGCGGCGTCACCGCTGAGCACGACCCTCCCGCGTCTCATGACGTAGGCCCGGTCGGCGACCCGGAGGACCTGCGTGACGTGCTGCTCGACGAGCAGCACGCCGATGCCGTCCTCGTCGGCTGCCTGGCGCACCGCCTGCAGCAGCCGCTTGACGATGAGCGGGGCCAGGCCGAGCGACAGCTCGTCGGCCAGCAACACGCGCGGGCGCCGCGCGAGCGCGCGCGCGAGCGTGACGATCTGCTGCTCGCCGCCCGAGAGCAGCCCGCACCGGCGGTTCATCAACCGCTCCAGCTCCGGGAACAGCGCCAGCACGCGCGCGATGTCGCAACGGCCGAGCCGGAGGTTCTCCGCCACGGTGAGCCCCATGAGGACCGAGCGCTCCTCGGTCACGAACGCCAGGCCGCGCTTGGCACGCCGGTGCAGTGGCGCGGTGGTCGCCTGGCCGAGGATCTCGACCGTGCCGCCGATCTGCGGCAGGTCACCGGCCAGCGTGAGCATCGTGGTGCTCTTGCCCGCCCCGTTGGGCCCGAGCAGCGCGATCACCTCGCCCTCGCGGATCTCGAGGTCGAACCCATGCACGACGGGATGCCCGTCGTAGCCCGCGGCCAGGTCCTTGGCGGCCAGCAGCGCGGTCATCGAGCGCTCCCCGCCGGCTCGCCGTTGCCGGTCGACGCGTGCGCGTCCGAGCTCGACCCCGCTTCGTCGTCGGCCTCGCCGAGGTAGGCGGCGATCACCTTCGGGTCGCGCCGCACCTCGCCAGGCGTGCCCTGGGCGATCTGGCGCCCGAACTCGATCACCGTGATGTCGTCGCAGACGCTCATCACGAACTGCATGTCGTGCTCGACGAGCAGGATCGCGATCCCCCACGAGCTGGCGAGACGCCGGACGAGGTGCGAGATCTCGCGCGCCTCTTGCTCATCGAGCCCAGCGGCAGGCTCGTCCAACAGCAGGACCGGGGGTCGCGCGGCCACGGCCCGCGCGATCGCCACCAGGCGCCGCCGCCCGTAGGACAGCTCCGAGGGCAGCCGATCGAGGTCGTCCTCCAGGCCGAACTCACGGACCGCGGCAGCCGCAGCGGCCGTCAGCGGCTGGCGACCAGGGACGATGAGATCGGTGCCGTAGGCGACCGCCGACCGGTCCTCACAGGCGGCGAGCAGGTTCTCGCGTACGGTGGCGCCTTCGAACAGCTCCAGGGATTGGAACGAGCGGCTGACGCCCGCGCGGGCGCGACGATAGGTGGGCCAGCGGGTCACGTCCTGCCCGGCGAGCACGATCCGGCCGCCGGCGGGGCGCACGAAGCCGGTGATCGCGTCGATCACCGTCGTCTTGCCTGCTCCGTTGGGGCCGATCAACCCGGTGATGCGCCCGGGCCGCAGCGTGAACGTCACGCCGTCGACCGCCACGACGCCGCCGTAGCGGACCTCGAGGCCCTCGATGCCGAGCTCGGCCTCGCGCACCCTCTCGACCGCAGCCTCCGTGAGCGCGCCGACTTCCGCGTCGCGTTGCGGCCGGCCGCGGCGTCGCTCGAGCCGCCCGAGGACCCGCGACGCGTCGCTGGCCAGCCCGTTCGGGTTCTGCAACAACATGCCGAGGAGGCCGATGCCGCCGATCAGCGCCAGGTAGTTCTCGACGTCGGTGCCGAGCTGGTCGAGCAGCCACGTGCCGACGCCCCCGGTCGCGAGCGGCGCGCTGAACAGCGCGCCGATCACCCAGCCGACCCCACCGATCACCGCGTAGCTGGCAGCCAAGACCGAGTTGAAGGGGTCGAAGCTCCCGTACTGGATCGTCTCGAACTGGAACCCGAGCAGGATGCCGCCGATGGCGGCGATCGCGGCCGAGAGCCCGAAGGCATACAGCTTGACGCCGTAGACGTTGACGCCGAGCGCGGCGGCGGCCCGCTCGTTGGAGCGCACCGCGATCATGCGCCGGCCGACGCGACCGCGGCGGACGTTGGCCACGACGAGCGCGCAGGCGACGAACAGGATCAGCGACAGCGCGGCATAGCGCGCCGGGTGCGAGACCGAGTCGACCTCCAGGCCAAGGATCTTCGGCGGCTTGACGGGCGTGCCCGAGGAACCGCCGACGTACTTCTCGTTGTTGAAGACCACCTCGCTGACAGCAGAGCCGAGGCCGAACGTGACGATCGCCAGCGTCATGCCGCGTGTCCGGAGCGCGGGCAGCGCGAACAGCACGCCGACCGGGACGGTCGCGACGGTCGCGACGACCGCGGCCGGGAGGAACCCGAACCCGGCGCTCTCGACCAGCCGCCCGGCGATCAGCGCGCCGATGCCGCCGAAGCTCATCTGCGCGAGCGACAGCTGCCCGGTGTATCCGGTGAGGACGACGACCGACAGCAGGACGATGGCGAACATCAGCGACGCGGCCAGCGCGGCGTTGAACTCGTCGCCGAACGCGACGAGGATCAGCAAGATCGCCACCGTGGCGGCGGGGAGCACGACGCGCGGCCGGACCTTGCCGCTTCCGAGGTCGGCGAACCGCTCGACGACGTGCCCGCGAATCGGCAGTCCCTGGCCACGGATCATGAGCACCACGACGATCGCCAGGAACGGGAACGCGTTGGCCGCCCCCTGGATGCCGGTGACGTAGTTGCTGATCTCGGCCTGGCCGACGCCGATGAACATCGCGCCGGCGAGCGCGAGCGGAAACGACGTGAAGCCGCCGATCAGCGCCGCCGCCAGCGTGGCGACGAGCAACAACGCCATGTTGCTGATCTGCACGCCCGCGACCGGGGCGATGAGCATGCCCGCGGCGGCGCCGAGCGCGGCACCGATCGCCCAGGCCCCCATCGCGATGAGGTCGGGCGACCATCCCAGCGCGGCGGTGGCCCGACGGTTCTCGGCAACCCCACGGATCGCGAGCCCGGCGAGGGAGAACCTCGTGGCGAGCCAGAGCACCGACGTCAGCCCGCAGGCGACGCCGACGAGGATGGCCTGGCTGACCTGGATCGTGACGCCACCGATCGTGAACGTCGACGCCGACAGGTACTGGTCGACCAACACGGTGTTGTCGGCCCAGTGCAGGGTGGCCAAGGCCTGGAGGACCAGGAGCACCGCGAGCGTCGCGACGACCTGCGTCAGCTGCGACGCGCCGCGCAGCGGCCGGACCGCGACGTGGTACATGACCACGCCGAACAGCGCCGCCACCACCACCAGGAACGCGAACGCCGGCCAGACCGACCAGCCGTGCTCCTGGGTCAACGATGCGAACTCGAAGCCGGCGATGACGGCGAACGCGCCCTGCGCGAAGTTCACGATCCCCGATGCGCGATGGATCATCACCACGCCCTGCGCGAGGAGCGCGTATACCGCCCCGGTCGCGATCCCGATGACCACGAACTGGAAGAACGTCGTCATGCGAGCTCACGGACCTTCGGGCGCGCGTCGCCCATGGGGGTGGAACGGACCTTTGACACTCTCCTCCGATCGTGTCCGTCGTTGACCAGACCGCCGCGACCTTCTCGCCGACGAGACGGTCACTCAGTGACCTAGGTCCCGAAGCGGGCGCGCCGGAGTCGGACAGCAACCCCGGCGCGCCGGACCGGAGTCAGGCGGTGAAGGACCAGCCGCCGTCGACCTGCAGGACCTGGCCGCTGATGAAGCCAGAGGCCTCATCGGTCAGGAACAAGATGCCGTTGGCGATGTCCTCGGGTTCCCCGCGCCGCTTCACGGCCTGCTGCGCGATCGCCACGTCGAAGAACTCGTCGTTGGCCTGGCGCGCGGTCGGGTCGCCCCCGAACATGTCGAGCACATGCTGGGTGGCGATCAGCCCGGGCATGATCGTGTTGACCGTGATGCCATGCTCGCCGACCTCGGTGGCGACGACGCGGCTGAACGCGACGACGCCGCCCTTCGAGGTGACGTAGGCCACCATGCCGGGCTGGCCGTTGTTGAAGGTCGACGACGACGTGTTGACGATGCGTCCGTAGCCGCGCTCACGCATGTGCGGCAGGACCTTCTGCGTGCACAAGAACGTGCTGTCGAGGTTGATGCCGATGACCCTGCGCCAGCCCTCGACGGTCTCCTGCTCGACGGGTCCCGGCGGGTAGATCGAGGCGAGGTTGACGAGGATGTCGACCTTGCCGTGACGCTCGACGGCGTAGGAGACGAGGCGCTCCGCGTCCACCTCTTGCGACAGGTCGCCGGCGATCCCGTCGACCCCGAGCTCGGCCTTCACGGCCTCCAACTTGGCCTCGTCGACGTCCGCGATCACGACCGTCGCGCCCAGCCGGGCATAGGCCTTGGCGGTGGCGTAGCCGATTCCGGCGGCACCGCCGGTCACGATCGCGACCCGATCTCCGAAACGCTGTGCTGCTGGCACGTCTGCTCTCCTGGTTCTAGGACTGCGAAAGCGGCGACGCTACGGCGGGATCGGGCGCGTGGCCGTGATCTAGGTCCCGGCCGCGGGACCACCCGTCTCCGGGACGATCAGATCCCGGAGCTCGATGGGATCGAGGGCCGCCATCAGCTCGGCCGGGCGCCCTTCGAAGTCCTCGGGCAGGTGGAAGACCTCGCCGAGCGACTGCGGCTCCTCGTCGGCGAGCAACCCCAGCTCGGTCGCCGCCGTCAGCTCCAGCATCACCCCGCTCGGGGTCCGCACGAAGCACGACGAGTAGTAGCGGTCCGACTTGGGCTCGGAGACGTCGCAGTAGCCGAGCCCTTCCAGCCAGTCCTTCACCTCGAGCAGGTTGGCGCACGTCCCGACGTCGAGCGCGAGGCGATGGACGGTCCCCGACCCGAACTTCCACGTCCCCGGCTCACGGCCAGGTTCATGGATCAGCTCGATCAGCCCGCTGCGCCCGCGGGCTCCACAGCGGAAGGCCAAGGCCGAGCCGTCGCGGCCGGCTTCCACCGCGCCCAGCCCATGCACCAGGAACTCCGACATCTCGTCGATCGCGAGCGTGGAGATCGTCGCACCGTGAACCCGGCGGATCGCGTTGCGCGCCGTGACACCCGCGACCTCCCACGGCGAGGAGGCGTCGACGGTCGGCGTCTCGACGAACGCGTACTCGATGCCACACGGATGGGCGAACAGCAGCCGCTCCCGCCCGAGCCACTCGGCTTCGGCCGTCCCGATCCCGAACGCGTCGAGGCGCCGGGCCCAGAACGGCAGGCTGCCCGGCGGTACCGCGAGGTTGATGACCTTGACCTGATTGGACCCGCGCCGGCCCTTGAACCCGACACGGCCGTAGGGCATCGTCGTCAGCAGCGATCCCGGATCCCCGCCCGCGTTGCCGTAGAACAGGTGGTAGACCGGGACCCTGCCGACGATGCGCACCGTCTTCTTGACGCTGCGCAGCCCGAGCACCTGCGTATGGAAGTCGTAGTCCTCCTGCGCGTGCCCCACCGCCAACGCGAGATGGTGCACGCCGCGAACCAGCCGCATTCGTTCTCCTTACCGATCAGCGGCGGACGCTAATACGACTCCGCGGGCCAACCAGTGACTACGGTCCTGGACCGTGGTGAGCGGTTCTCCCGCTCAGAGCCTCATGGCCACGTACTTGGTCTCGAGGTACTCGTCGATCCCCTCACGGCCGCCCTCCCGTCCGAAGCCGGAGTGCTTGACGCCGCCGAACGGCGCCGCGGCGTTGGACACGATGCCCTGGTTGAGCCCCACCATGCCCGTCTCCAGGCGCTCGGTCACCCTGAAGGCCCGCTCCAGATCGCGGGTGTACACGTACGCCACCAGACCGTAGTTGGTGCTGTTGGCCGCGGCGATCGCGGCGTCCTCATCGGCGAACGACAGCACCGGCGCGACCGGCCCGAAGATCTCCTCGCGCAGGAGCTCGGCGTCGGCGGGCACGTTGGACAGCACGGTCGGCCCGTAGAAGTACCCCGCGCCCTCGGGCACCCGCCCACCGACGAGAGCGCGCGCCCCGCGGCCGACCGCATCGTCGACCAGCGCCGCGACCTTGGCCTGCTGCGCGGCGTCGATCATCGGACCGACCTCGGTCGCCGCGTCGCTCCCCCGGCCGACGCGCATCGCGCCCATCCGCTCGGCGAGCAGCGTCGCGAACTCGTCCGCGACCGACGCCTGGACGTAGAACCGGTTGGCGGCGGTGCAGGCCTCCCCCATGTTGCGCATCTTGGCCAGCAGCGCGCCTCCGACGGCGTCTTCGAGATCGGCGTCCTCGAAGACCAGGAACGGCGCGTTGCCTCCGAGCTCCATCGACAGGCGCAGGAGGTTCGCCGAGCCCTGCTCCATCAGCCGGCGACCGACCTCGGTCGACCCGGTGAACGAGAGCTTGCGCAGTCGCGAGTCGGCGATCAGCGGGCCCATCGTCGCCCCGGCCTGCGACGACATGACGACGTTCAGCACGCCTCCCGGCAGGCCGGCCTCCTCCATGATCCGCACGAAGGCGAGCATCGACAGCGGGGTCTGCTGGGCGGGCTTGACCACCATGGTGCAGCCGGCGGCGACCGCGGGCCCGACCTTCCGTGTGCCCATCGCCAGCGGGAAGTTCCACGGCGTGATGAGCAGGCAGGGACCCACCGGCTGCTTCATCGTGAGCAGCCGCCCGCGCCCCGTTGGTGCGGCCGCGAACCGGCCGTCGATCCGCACCGCCTCCTCGGCGAACCACCGCAGGAACTCCGCGCCGTAGAGGACCTCGGCCCGCGCCTCGGCGAGCGGCTTGCCCATCTCCAACGTCATCAACAGGGCCAGCTCGTCGGAGCGGTCCATGATCGCCTCGAAGGCCCGGCGCAGGATCTCGCCGCGCTCGCGCGGCGCATGCTGCGCCCATGTCGGCTGGGCGGCGACCGCCGCGTCGAGCGCGGCCATCGCGTCGGCCGGCGACGCGTTCGCGACCTCACACAGATCCTCACCGGTGGCCGGGTCCTCGACCGCCATGGTCCCCTGCTCGCCGTCGCGCCACCGACCGCCGATGTAGAGCTGCCTGGGCACGGCGTCGAGCACCGCGCGCTCCTGCGCCCCGAGGAGCGAGGTCATGCCGCGACGACCGGGTTGGTCAGCTCGCCCAACCCGGTGATCCGGACCGTGACCGAGTCGCCGTCGCGCATGAACAGCTTCGGGTCCCGCGTCAGGCCGACACCGGCCGGCGTGCCGGTGGAGATGATGTCGCCGGGCACCAGCGTGATGACCGAGCTGATGTACTCGACCAGGCGCGCGATCGAGTGGATCATCAGGCCCGTCGACGTCGACTGCACGATCTCGCCGTTGAGGATCGTCTCCAGCTCCAGATCCTGCGGGTCCGGCACCTCGTCGCGCGTGACGAGCGCCGGGCCGCACGGACCCGAGGTGTCGAACGCCTTGCCCATCGTCCACTGCGGGCTGCCGAGCTGCAGGTCCCGGGCGCTGACGTCGTTCATGTTCATGTAGCCCGCGACGTGGTCGAGCGCGTCGGCCTGCGACACCCGCGACGCGGTCTTGCCGATCACGACCGCGAGCTCGCCCTCGTAGTCGACCTGGTCCGGGGCCGCGGCGGGCAGGACCACATCGGCCCCGTCGCCGACGAGGGCGTTGGGGAATTTCGCGAAGACCACCGGGTCGGGGACCGCGCCGACCACGTCCTTGGCCTCCTCGACGTGGTCGCGGTAGTTGAGCCCGATGCAGAGCACCTTCTCGGGATCGGGGATCGGCGGTCCGAGCACGACGTCGGCCAGCGCGATTCCGGCGTCGGCCCCCACGCGCTCGGCCTCGGACGCCAGCTTTCCCAGGTCCGTGGCCGACGCGGTGGCGATCAGCTCCTTCACGCTGCCCCACGTCCCGCCGCAGCGGTCCACGTCGACGACCGAGTCGCCGACCAGCACTCCCGGTCGCCAACCGTCGCCGTCGCGGTAGCTCACCAGCCTCATGCCGCGCCCCCGGCCGACACCACGCGCGGCAGCGTGCTGACGTCGATCTGCTCGTTGCGTGGCAGGTCGAGGATCGGGAAGGCCGACACGGTCGCGCGGATCTCCTTCTGGCGCGTGCCGGGCTCGCCCCACAGGACGCTGACCTCCGTGCCCGGCTCGCCGCACGCGACGTCGATCGGGCAGATCGAGATCATCTTCCGGTAGTAGTAGGAGTAGACGCGCCCCATCGACATGCCGACGTAGACGCCGTCCTTGAGGACCTGGTCGTTGTAGGCGCTCCAGCCCGGGTTCTCGAACGGGCTGTCGGTCGGGAAGCCGATGAGCTGGTGCTCCTCGCCGGGCTCGAAGTGCGAGCGGTAGGTGTCGAGGATGTCCTCGACGTTCCACTCCAACGTGACCATCTTCTTGGTGGGGTTGGCCTTCAACGGCTCGAGCGCCTCGCGGCCGACGAAGTCGTGGTCGAGCTTGACGAGGTAGTCCCAGCCCACGTCGACCGGGTTGATGTAGCGCTTGCGGAGGTCCGGCCCCATGCTGCCGTGGAGGTTCGGGTGCGTGGGCCACGACGGCGGCAGCGTCTCGCTGAGCCAGGCGCTCAGGCCGGGGTCGTCGTCGAAGGCGAGCTGGAAGTGGCCGATGCTCTGCGCGAAGCCGTTCTCGGTGTGCTGGAACGGGAACCAGGTCCCGAGGCTGAAGCGGCGGATGCCGAACTCCTGCCCGGCGGCCTCCAGCGCGTCGTAGACGGCGATCGCGTCCGCGATGTTGCCGCCGACCTCGTAGCTGAGGACGCCGGCCATGCCGATCCGCAGGACCTGCAGCTCGCCCGTCTCGACCGTCTGGTCGACGAGGCGCAGCCCCTGGCGGTGGCCGAGGTAGGGGATGTCGCGCAGCTCCTGGCCGAACGCCGTCTCGAGGACTTCCAACGAGCGCGGCCCCGCGACCTGGAAGACGAACACCTGACCGGTGAGGTCCTCGACCGTCGCGTTCCAGCGGCCGGTCGAGCCGTAGTAGGCCAGCGGCGGCGACAGGAAGTAGCTGAGGTACTCCTGCTCGCCGAGGCGCAGCAGCATCCCGTGCTCGATGATGTTGCCCGTCGGGGCGCACAGGATCGCGTGCGTCGACTTGCCGACCTTGAGGTTCTCGACGTTGTTGACGCAGACCTCGTTGAGCATCTTGGTGGCCTCGGGACCCGTCACGCGGAACGGCGCCGGGGGGTTGAGACCACCGTGGATGTAGCACGACTCCTTGAAGGACATGACCTCGTCCTTCCAGCCGGTGTAGGTCAGCGGGCTGAGGTGCCCGAACGTCGTGACGTAGGCGCCGACGGACGGATCGACCGGGATGTAGGGGCTGTGCTGCATGAAGGGTTGCGGGGTCATGTTCCTTCTCCGATCTTGGTTGCTCACCAGCGGCCGAGCGCGGGTGTGTCGGTCAGCGCCAGCGGCGCGTGTTGGGCTTGGTTCGTCCAGACGAGCAGCATCAGCAGCCCGCCCACGACGCAGACGTTCATGAGGAACTCGGTCCGCACCATCCGCCGCTTGCGCGGCTCGGTGTGGCGCCAGAAGGCATGGACTTGGACGGTCACCGGCAGCAGGTACGCGATCAGCGCGATCGCGGCGAGGTCGATCCAGACCCCGAGCACGATCCCGGCCGCAGCGACGGTCGCCACCACGCCCGCGAGCCGCACGACAGCCTCAGGCGGCCCCTTACCGGGGCGCGCGTTGCGGGCGACCTCCGCGACCAGCTCCGGGAAGCGGATCTGGCGCAGGCCGCCGTGGAGGAAGACCAGGGCCAGGAACACGCGCGCGACGACGAGCAGGACGTCGACGCCGGTGCTCGGATCGTTGGCGCCCACCGTCGTCAGGCCGGGATGCCGGCGCGCACCAGCGGGTGCTCCTGCTGGAAGAACACCTCCGGCGGCGCGACGCCCCAGCGGTTGACGGTCAGCGGGTCGGCCGGCCACGCGCCCGGCCGGTGGACGGCCTCGTCGTCGACCTGCTGGATGTCGGCCATGTACTCGACCATCGCGCCGGCGGGGTCGAGGAAGTAGGTGTACAGGTTGTTGCCGGGCCCGTGGCGGCCGGGACCGAAGATGAACTGCAGGTCGCGCGAGAGCAGCAGGTCGCCGAGCACGCCGAGGCTCGACCAGCCCTCCAGCTCGAAGGCGTAGTGGTGCAGCGAGGCGGCGCCGTCGACCAGCCCGATCCCGTGGTGGTCGGCGTTGCAGCGCAGCCAGCTCATCGCGTCGCCCATGCGGTCCGACACGCGGAAGCCGAGCGCCTCCTCCAAGAAGGCCTCGGTCTTGGAGATGTCCGGCGTCTTGAGCGTGACGTGGGCGAACTTCCGCGGGCGCACGCCGATGTGCGCGTACTTGGCGGGCTCCTCGGACGCGATGCCGTGGAAGACCTCGTACACGTGCCCCTCGGGGGAGGCGAACCGCAACGTCTCGGCGACGCCGGCCTCGTCGGCGCGGTTGGGCAGGATCTCGCCGCCGAGCCGCTCGACGCGCGCGCGGACGTCGTTCAGGGCCTGCCCGTCCGCGACCTGCAGCGCGACATGGTCCAGCCCGGCGGAGTCGGTGGCGATCAGCACGAGCTCGTGGTGGCGCTCGTTGCAGGTCAGGTAGACCGTGCTGCCGACGCGCTCGACCTCGCGCAGGCCCAGGACGTCCTGCGCGAAGGCCACGGAGGCGTCGATGTCGGTGACGCACATGCCCACCGAACCCATGCGGATGACCATCTACTTGTTCTCCTTGAGCGCCGAACCGGCGCGATCGTGTTCTGGCTCCCCGACCGTCAGCACGACACGGCCCAGGCCCTGGTCCGACTCGACTCGGGGATGCGCCTCGACGGCGCCTTCGAAGAGCGGGAAGGTGGCGTCGATCACCGGCCGCAGGCCGCCGTCGACCTCCTGCCAGGCACCGGCGACGCCGGCGCGGTTGGCCGTGCGGACTCCGAGGATGCTCTGGTTCGACGTGTAGAGGGACTGCAGGTCGAGCTCAGGGCGCTCCCCGACGAAGGCGCCCGAGATCACGACGCGCCCGCGCGGCGACAGGACGCCGAGCGTCGTGGCGAACAGGTCCTTGGCGCCGGTGTTGTCGATCACGGCCGTCACGCCGGCGCCGCCGGTCAGCCCCAGCACCTCGTCGCGAAAGCCTGGCTCCCGCCAGTCCAAGGCCGCTTCCACGCCCAGCGCTCGCAGGCCCTCGCGCTTGCCCTCGCTGCGCGAGGTCGCGATCACGCGCAGGCCCCGGTGCCGCGCCAACGCGATCACCATCGTCCCGGCCGCGGAGCCTCCGCTCTGGACCATCAGCCAGGTCCCTTCATCCAGCGGTCCGGCCGCGGCGAGCTGGTTGTAGGCCAACGGAGCCAGCAGGGCCAGCGCCGCGCCGTCGACGAACGACACGTCGTCGGCGAGGCGATGCAACTGCTTGGCGGGAACGAGCGAGTACTCCGCGTAGGCGCCCTGGCGGTGGATGCCCAGGAACTCGAGGCGGACGCATGCCTCTTCGGCTCCCGCCCGGCACGGCGCGCACTCGTCACACGGCACGACCGGGAACACGGCGACGCGATCGCCGACCGCATGGCCCTCGACTCCGGGACCGACGTCGGCGATGACACCCGCATGGTCGGCGCCGAGGACGTGCGGCGGCACGAGCTTGGCGAACGGGAGCCGCCCTGCCCGCGCCGCGATGTCGAGCGTGCGCCCGACGCTCACGGCGCGCACGGCGACGACGACCTCGCCGGCCCCGGGCACGGGGCGCGGGATCTCGACGACCTCCAGCACCTCGGGGCCACCGAACGCGTGGAAGCCCATCGCCTTCATCGTTTCCGGCGAGGCCATGTCCTCAGACCACCCGCGCGGATTCGATCTCCGCGATGTCGGCGCCGATCGAGTCCCCATCGCTCGCCACCAGCGCGGCGTAGGCGATCGACAGGTCCTGCTCGACGCTGCCGATCGACTTGTACACCGTGCGCGGACGCTCGTCGACGGGTTCCGAGAGGTACTCGCTCAGCAGGACCACCCGCTCGTGGTCGAGACCGTGCTCCCGTGCGTCGAGCAGGTCCCCGGACTCCTCGAGGGCATCCTCGGTGTCGACGATCAGGACGTCGGCGTCGGCGATGATCCGGCCGTCGATCTCGCGCTGGACCGGCAGCGTCGAGCTGATCGAGCTGATGTACTTGGTCTGGGGGTCGACGTCGTCGCGATCGAGCGCGACGCGCCCGCGCGTCAGCGTCCCGCACAGCACCATGTCGACGCCCGCGCACGCGTCGCGCGCCGAGGCTGCCGCCCTGATCGGGAACGGCAGCTCGTCGTCCAGCGTCTCGACGAACGCCCGCCGGCTCTCCTCACGCGGGCTGAACACGGTCACCGAGGTGATCCGGCACACCGACGCCAGCGCACGGATGCCGTCGGTGGCCTGCAGCCCGGTGCCGATCACCGCGACGCTGATCGGGTCGTCGTCCCAGAAGTGGTGCGCGGCCGCGGCCGCGGCCGCGCTCGTGCGCGCGACCGTGAGATGCGCCGCGTCGACCGCCGCCAAGGGCTCACCGGTGCTCAGCCGGTAGAGCGTCGTCAGGTAGCGGATCGTGTCGCCGATCATGTGGAACGCCTTGAACCCGAGCAGGTCGTGGTTCGGGAGCACCCCGCTCATGATCCGCAGCCAGCCGCCCTCGACCCGGACGATCGAGCGGGCCTTGGCGCCCTCCGGCGCGTCGCGGTCGGCGCGCAGGTCGTCGGCGAGCCGGTGGACGGTCTCCGGGAACAGCGCGGCGCGGCGTACGTCCTCGTCGCGGAGGATGCGCGTCAACGCGGGTTCCGCCCGACGAAGAACGCGGAGTCCGGCTCGTCGGTCACGTCCAGGCCGGCCTGGATCGCCGCCGCGCGGAGCTGTCGCATCTGCGCGTCGTCGAGCCGCATCTGCGGGCTGCGGATCGGACCGCCGTTGAAGCCGTTCAGCCACCCCTGGTACTTCCACACCAGCCGGTGCACGAGCGAGGTCCCCTGCACGGCGCCCCAGTTGATGGTGCCGTTGACCAGGCGGAGCGGATGGAGGCGCCAGTAGATCTCCATGGCCTCTTCGTACTTGTCCTCCTGGAGCAGCTTGAAGTACTTGGGCAGCTCGCCGCCCATGGCCTCGTAGTTGGAGGTCCCCATCCACTGCATGCCGTAGTTGCGCTGCCAGATCGGCGCGTTGGGCTCCAGCGGATCGGTCACGACGACGCGATCGCCGTAGCGCTCGAAGATCTGCGCCACGCCGGCGGCGGACGGCAGGCCGATCTCGGTCTTGACCGCCATGACGTTCGGCGCGTCGTCGATCAGCCGACCGATCAGGTCGGGGTTGAAGTCGCTCGGGTGCAGCCGGCGGAAGTTCCACAGGTTGATCGCGAAGATGATCAACCCCAGGTTGGAGGAGTCAGCGAGCTTCTTGGTGTACTCGTAGACCTCGTCCTCGCTCGTCGGATAGAACATGAGCGGGTACGAGCAGAGGATCCCGTCCACGCCCGCGGCCTCCGAGAGCTGCGCGAGCCGGACGTTGTCCTCCAGCGTCGCGAGGGCCCCGTGCGCGATCGTGTGCAGCTCGCCGGCCGCCTCGTCCACGACGATCTCGGTGACGCGCTCGAGCTCTTCGAACGTGGTCCCGCACTCCGACACGATCAGGACGCCGGACATGCCGAGCTCCTTCTCGCGCCGCACGTCGTGCCGGATCGCGTCCTCGTTGATGTCCTTCAGGTCCGACGTGAAGGTGGGCAGGATGCACCCGCACTGCCCCTTGAGGTTCTCGAGGGCCCAGGACCGGGCCTCCCCCGCACCGAATGCTCGCGGCATCAGCTAGTTCCTTTCCGTGTTGAACGAGACGACGCCCGGCGGGCACTGCCACGTGTAGATCTCGACCTCCCGATCGCCAACGATCAGGTAGGGGTCCCGCTGGACCAGCGCGCGTGTCTTCTCGACGTCGCAGGCGTAGAAGCACAGCCCGCCGCCGCCCACGAACCGGCCGTTGTGCAGCAGCTCCCCAGCGGCACGCATCTCGGCGAGGAACGCGCGGTGGCCGGCGAGCAGCTCCCGGCGCCCGTCCTCGTCGAGGTCTGGGGCGCCGGCCGGCCGCTCCTGCTGGTAGACGACGACCGTGTAAGACTCGAAGTCGTCGTATCCGCTCACGCGTGGCTCGCGGTGATCTGGTCGGCTTCGGGGAGGTCGGCCTCCCCGCCGGGGAACAGCTCGCGAAGGGACGCGGGCAGCGCGAGCGAGCGGTACATCTCGAAGCCACCGGTCTCGCTCACCCCTCCGACCCAGCGCCGCGTCTCCCAGTCGGGCTGGTAGTTGCGGTAGCCGCCCGAGAACAGCTCGACGCGGTGGTTGCTGCCCGGATCGCGGAAGTAGACGTAGGTGTTCTCGCCGTGGCCGTGCTTGGCCGGGCCGAACTCGATCGGCACACCGCTCTCGATCACGATGTCGGTCGAGCGGAAGATGTCGATGGGGTTGTCGACCCAGTAGGCGACGTGGTGCGTGCGGCCGCGGTGGCCGGGATCCACGACGAGGCCGTGATCGTGCGCCTGCTCGTTGTTGCTCATCGCGGCGAAGAACGGGAACTCGGCGTCGGCGGTCGGCTGTGCGGCCTCCATGAAGCGCGTGCCGAAGACCTCGGCCCAGAAGGCGACGTCGTCGTTGATCGCCGGCGTGCCGACCGTCACGTGGTCGATCTGCCGGACCGCGGCGCCCGTGGCGCCGATCCTCTGTGGGCGGATCGGAAACGACGACTGCTGATCGTTCGGAGCCTCGTAGCGCTCGACCTCCCAGAAGATCTCGTGCAGGTGCCCGCCCGGCGACCGGTAGCGGTAGGCGGGGCCGTGCCCGGCGCCGTCCTCGTGCCAGCCCTCGCCCAGACCGCGGGCCTCGAGGCGGCGCACCGCCTCCTGCAGCTCCTCCTCGCCCGCGGCGCGCCACGCGATGTGCGCGAGATGCGGCTCCGCCGCCTCGGTGATCACCAGGCTGTGGTGGAAGTGCTCGCCCCACGCGCGCAGGTAGGCCGACCCGCCGGCCTGCTCGGTGACCGACAGCCCGAGCACGTTGGTGAAGAACTCCAGCGACTCGCTGGGCTTGGGGCTGTGCAGCTCGACATGGGCGAGCTGCGAGATGAGACCACGGAACACGGGACGGACCTCCTCCTGAGCATCCTTCGAGAGACGTGACGACACGGCTCGCATCGTGGATGACGGCGCCCTCGACGTTGGTGACCGAGGTCACGACCTGCGTCGTTGTCCCGGGCGCGGGCACAGAGGACAGAAGTCACAGCCGGTGCCGGCGACCAGACCTACCTTGCCGCGCCATGACGAACCCGACCATCGAGGCCCTCCGGCGTCCCATCCAGGGCTACCTCACCGACTCGTGGGGCATGTACGAGAACACCGGCTGGATCGACGAGCAGCTCTCGTGGAAGACCACGTGCTACATCGGCGACTGGTCGGGCATGCCCAAGGGCCGGCTGACCGGGCCCGACGCGCTCAAGCTGCTCTCCGACACGTCGGTCAACACCTTCGAGTCGTTCCCCGTCGGCCGCGCGAAGCACATCGTCCAGTGCGACGAGCGCGGCAAGATCATCGGCGAGGGCATCGCGATGCCGGTCGGCGAGCAGGAGTACCTGCTGCACTCGACGCCGATGTGGGTCGCTCACCACGAGGTGCAGACCGGCCGCTACGACGCCCGGCACGAGCCGGCCGACATGTTCCTCTTCCAGGTCTCGGGGCCGACCGCCATCCACGCGATCGAGAAGGTCTGTGGCGAGAGCGTGCGCGACATCAAGTTCATGCACTTCCGCAACGTGACGATCGCCGGCCACGAGGTCATCGCGCTCCGCCAGGGCATGGCGGGCGAGGTCGGCTTCGAGCTGCAGGGCCCCCGCGCGATCGCCCAGGAGGTCTACGACGCGGTGTGGGAGGCCGGGCAGGAGCTCGGCATGCGCAAGCTCGGCGGCCGCACCGTCATGCAGAACCACCTCGAGGCCTACTTCCCGACCGGCGGCAAGGACTACCTGCCCGCCGTCTTCACCGAGGAGATGTCGGGCTGGCGCGACGTCATCAGCCAGGTGTTCCCGATGATCTTCGACGTCGGCTTCCGGGTCGCCGGCAGCTACGAGTCCGACGACGTTCGTGACTGGTACCGCAGCCCGGTCGAGTTCGGTTGGGGCAAGAACATCAAGTTCGACCACGACTTCAAGGGCGCCGACGCCTTGCGGGTCGAGCTCGAGAGCCCGCGCCGGCTGCCGCGCACGCTCGTGTGGAACCCCGAGGACCTGATCGACGTGTACGCCTCGTTCTTCCGCAAGGAGGAGCAGCCGTACCACTTCATGGAGATCCCGATGGAGCCGCATTGGTACATGTGGACCGACCAGGTCCTCGCCGCCGACGGCACGCTCGTCGGCGAGACCACCTCGCGCGGGTACAGCTACTTCTTCCGCGAGATGATCTCGATCGCGACGATCGCCCCGTCGCACGCCGAGATCGGCACCGAGGTCACGGTGCTCTGGGGCAACCCGGGCGAGCCGCAGAAGCGCGTCCGCGCGAAGGTCGCGCCCGCGCCGTACAAGCCCGACAACCGCCGCGCGGATCTCACCGCGCTCCCGGCGACCGCAGCGGCATAGCCGCGGTCCCAGGCGGCCGGTCGCCAGGAGGAGCTGGCGACCGGCCGGAGGACCCTGGGCTCTCTAGACGAACGACATCCCGCCGTCGACGTTCAACGTCTGGCCGGTGATGAAGCTCGCCTCCGAGCCGGCGAGGAAGGCGATGCCGACCGCGGTGTCCTCCGGGCGACTGCGGCGCTTGACGCACTGCTGCGCCATGAAGCCCGCGAAGAACGCGTCGACCGCCGCCTCGTCCGGGAAGCCCGACAGCAGCGTGGCCGTCGGCGTCAGGCCCGGCATGATCACGTTCGCGGTGATCCCGTCCTCCCCCACCTCCCGCGCCAGGACCCGGGTGAAGCCGATGACGCCGCCCTTGGACGCCACGTACGCGGTCTGGCCGGCCGGACTGCCCATGTTGAACGTGCCTGACGACGTGTTGACGATCCGGCCGTAGCCCCGGCGTCGCATGTGCGGCACGGCGGCGCGGCAGCAGAGGAACGTCGTGTCCATGTTCGCTCTGGTCACCGTGTGCCAGACGTCGAGCGTCATGTCCGCGAACGGCACGAACGGGTAGATCGCGGCGAGGTTGACGAGCACGTCCAGGCGCCCATGGCGTGCGACGACGCCGTCGACCAGCGCGGCGACCTGCTCCTCCACGGTCAAGTCGGCGACGGCCGGCTCGGCGATCATGCCCGCGGAGGTCAGCTCGGCCGCGGCCGCCTCGGCCTTGGCCGCGTCGACGTCGGCCAGGACCACGGCGGCGCCGCGCGCGGCGAGCAGCTCGGCCGTCGCCCGGCCAATGCCCTGGGCGGCGCCGGTGACGATCGCGACCTGGCCGGCGTAGTCGTCGCGGGCGGGCATGGTCACCATGTGACGCGCTGGTGCAGGACGCCGCGGACGGTCAAGGCCGGGATGAACTCGAGCTCCTGGTCGAGGTCCGCCTTCAGGCTCGGCAGGCGGCGGTACAGCGTCTGCAGCGCGATCGCCGCCTCCGGGCGGGCGAGCGGCGCCCCGAGGCAGAAGTGCCGGCCGAGGCCGAAGGCCATGTGCTCGCTGAGGTTCGGCCGATGGATGTCGAACGCCAGGGGATCGGGGAACTTGTCCGGGTCCGTGTTCGCCCCGGACAGCGGCAGGCATACCATCGACCCGGCCGGGATCGGGACCCCGCGGACCTCGGTGTCCCTGGTCGTGCGCCGGAAGAGGTGGATCGCGATCCCGGTCCGCCGCAGGCCCTCCTCGACCAGGTTCGTCCACAACGACTCGTCGGCGCGAACCTCCGCCAAGAGACCGGGGTCGGCGGTGAGCTGGCGGACGACGCTCGCGATCAGGTTCGCCGTGGTGTCGGTGCCCGCGACCGTGATGCCGACCATGTGCGAGAGGACAGCCTCGTCCGACAACAGGGGCGCGCCGGCGTCGTCGGTCAGCTGCAGCAGCGCGGAGGTGACGTCGTCGCCGGGGTTGCGGCGCCGCTCCGCGACCATCTCGAGGTAGGTGGTGTAGGCGCCGTGCATCCGCTGGTAGGCCGCGACCACCTCCTCCTCGGGCCGCGTGAGCTGCCCGGGCTCGGCGTCGATCGGCGCCATCAACCCGAACACGTCGCCGATCCAGGCGTGGAAGCCCGGCAGCTGGTCGCGGGGCAAGCCGATGAGGTCGCCGACCACCGACAAGGTCAGCTGGTAGGCGAAGTCCTGGAGGAGGTCGCAGCTGCCCTCGTCCACGAACGCGTCGATCAGCGCGTTGGCCTTGGCCTCGATGTCGTCCGCCGCCGCGGCGATGCGCGGTCGCGTGAACGTGCGCTGCTGCGCCTTGCGCTGCACCGTGTGCGCCGGCGGGTCGAGGATCAGCGCCATCGTCCCGATGATCACCTGCGCCGCGCGCTCGTACTCCTCCGGCACGCGGTCCCGAAGATCCGCACCGATCGGCAGCGCCTTGTAGGCGTTGGACGAGAACGTCTCGAAGTCGTTGATGACCGCGCGCATGTCGTCGTAGCGCATCACCACGTAGGCGCCGAGCGGCGGATGAAAGCCCACCGGCGTCTCCCGCATCAGGTCCTGGAGCGCGGCCGGCGGATCCTTCAGGTACTCGGGGGAGAACGGCTCGAACCCGTCGAGCGTCGGCGCGGCCACGTGGGTTGACATGGCCCGACGCTACGGGCCGTGCGCGCGCCGAAGCTGTGACCTGAGTCCTGAGCCGTGGTGCGGACCCAGGTCACGGAACCCTGCCCGTCCTCGGTGAGACCCTGCGCCGTCGGGCGAAGGAGGGCCCACCTCGGAGGCGCGCAACGGGAGCGCTTTTCGGGGTTCTTTCCGTCCTTGTCCGAGACTGATGGTCAGGTCACGGCGTGCGGACGTCCCCACTCGAAGCGCGCCACGGGTTGAAGGAGGAGAGCATGGACACAGTCGTCGGGTCTCAAGGCTCGAACGCGCTGGACGGGTTTCCACCGATGGTCGTCGACGCCTGGGAGGACAGCTTCCTGGCGCGGCTGCCGCAGGCCTCGGTCGCGCGGCTCGTCGATGGAGCGCGTGTCGCGCGGCTCGATGCCGGCGAGATCTTCTACCGCGGCGCGTTCCACGAGGAGACGGCGACCCTGGCGCTCGTCGTCGATGGCCTGGTGCGCATGTACATGAAGTCGGCCGACGGTCGCCAGGTGACGCTGCACTACGCCTCCCCGGGCTCGATGATCGGGCTGCCCGCGTGCCTGCTCGCCGTCGGTGAGGCGAGCGGGGGCGGCGCGCTGGAGCGCTTCCGGATGCTCGGCGGCGAGGCGCTCGACGGCGAGGCGATCCGCGACAGCGTCATCCTCCGCCTGCGCCCGGCGTGCTGGCGCACCGCCGTGCAGCAGGACCCGGCCGTCGCCGCGACGCTCGCCGTGCACCTCGCCGAGCGCCTCTCGCAAGCCCACAAGACGCTGGCGGCCGACCTGTTCCTTCCGGTGCGCTCGCGTGTTGCCGGGCACCTGCTCAACCTCGCCGAGCGGGACGGCCACGCGCTGATCGTGCGCAGCAACCACCAGAGCATCGCCGCGTCGATCGGCTCGGTGCGCGAGGTCGTCTCGCGCACGCTCAAGCGCATGGAGAACGACGGCCTCGTCGAGAGGATCGACGGCGCCTACGGGTGCCTGCGGCTCATCGATCCGGCAGCGCTGCACCGCTTGGCCTCCAACGCCGACGACGGCGCGCTGCACGCCGCCTGATCGCCCAGCGCGCTCAGATGAGCAGGAGCTCGGCCAGCGCTTCGAGCTGGTCGAGCCCGGCGCTGGTCGGAAGGAACGCCAGCTCATCCGCGCCGGCCGCCGCGAAGGCCGTGACCGCCGCCGTCACCGCCTCCTCGTCGGTCGGCGCCGAGCGCACGACCAGCTCGGTCGCCGGGCCGAGGAACGCGAAGTAGTCGCGCAGGAACCCCTCGGCCGCCGCGACGTTCGCGGCGCCGAGGCCGAAGTAGCGCTGGGCGGTCAGCAGCGGGCGCCCGCCGCGCCCGGCCGCCGACCACGCCTCACGAACCGCCCCCGCACCCGCGGCGAAGTCCTCGGGGCGCCCGACCGCCATGGTCCAGCCGTCCGCGTACCGGGCGACCCGGCGCCACGTCGGCTCGCCGCTGCCGCCGATCATCAGCGGCAACTGCCCGCCCGCAGGCCGGGGTCCGATGGCGGCGCGCTCCGCGTCGGCTCCCGACCAGACGGCGAGCATCTCGTCGAGCATCGCCTCCAGCCGTGCGTGTCGTCCTCGATGCTCGGTCCCGGCGAGCCGGTAGTCGATCTCGCGGTCACCGACGCCGACGCCCGCGACCAGACGGCCGTCAGCCAGGACCTGCACCGTGGCCAGCTGCTTGGCGAGCTGCCCCGCGCTGCCCCGGTTGGGCACGAGGACGACGCTGAGCCGGAGGCCGATCCGCGACGTGACGGCGCCGAGCGCCGCGGCGACGGCCAGCGGCTCGAGCTGGTCGTACGCGAAGCGATCGGTGATGACCAGGGAGGAGAACCCGAGCTCCTCCGCCCGGCGCGCCCACGCAAGGAGATCACGCGAACGCGCTCCCGGGACATGGGACGGCACCCCGACGGCGATGTCCATCAGCGGATCTTCACCACCAGCTTGGTGAACCCCGTCAGCATCAGCCCGGTCGTGACCTCCGGCGCCTCGGCGAGCTCGATCTCGGCGGTCGACGCCAGCAGCTCCTCGAGCGCCACCTGCAACTCGAGCCGCGCCAACGGCGCACCGAGGCACTTGTGGATGCCGTGGCCGAACGCGAGGTGCTTGTTCGGCGAGCGGTCGATGATGCACGCCTCCGGATGGGGGAAGGCCTTGGGGTCCCGGTTGGCCGCCCCGTAGTTGAGCGCGATGAGGTCCCCTTCGTGGATCGTGCGACCACCGAGCTCCATGTCCGTGCCCGCGCGACGGCACAGCTCGGGCAGCGGGGTCTCGATCCGCAGGAACTCCTCGGCGGCGCTCGGGATCAGCTCGGGCTGGCGGCGCAGGCGCATCTGGATGTCGGGGTTGGTGGCCAACCGGTAGATCGCGCTGCCCAGCGCGTCCGCGGTCGTGGCGTGGCCCGCGGCGATCATCTGCACGCCGATCTGGATCACGTCCTCGTCGGCCAGCGGCTGTCCGTCGATCTCCATCGCCATCGAGCCGCTGAGGAGGTCCTGCTCCGGGTCGAGCGGATGCTCGCGCCGCTCGGCGACGACCCGCGCGATGTGGGTGCTGAAGACCTCGAAGATGACCTCACCGACCCGCTGTGGGTCCCAGCCCATCTGCTCGAAGCCCGCGATGTGTGCGACCAGATCGGTGTAGGCCGCGTCCGGCAGGTTCATCAGGACGCCCAGGGCCCGCGCCGGCAGCGGCTGGCAGAGCGCCGGGATGACGTCGCCGCCCTCGCCCGCGATGAGCGGCGCCAGGTGCTCGCGCACGAACTCCCGCATCCGGGGCTCCAGCGCGTCCATCCGGTCCTGCGCGAAGTACTTGTTCAACATGCGCCGGTAGGGCGCGTGGTCGGGCGGGTTGAGCGAGATCGGGATCTGATGGCCGAACTCCGGGAGCGCCACGAACGGCGCGCCCGAGCGGAAGCGCCGGTGGTCGCGCGCGGCCGCTGTGATGTCGTCGAAGCGCGTCAGCGTCCAGAACCCGTCATAGCGGTCCGACCAGGCCACCGGGCACCGCTCGCGCAGACGGTCGTACTCGGCCAGCCGCTGCGCCGAACGCGAGCCGGCCCCGCGCTCCCCGCCGCCGCGATCGGCCTCCGGGTCCCAGTCGACGGTGTTCAGGTTCGTCTCGTTGGCCATGAAGCGACGCTACGGCCGCCTCGATCGGGCCAGCCGTGACCTGGGTCACCGCCCACGGGCCGCCAACCCGGTTTCGTACGGAGTTCGGTACGTGCAAGGCTGGCCTGAGCCGCGTCCGCGTCCGGGACGCGCGGGTCTGAGGAGGAGGGGTCAAGATGCGGGATCGCACTTCAGGGGGCGGCCACGAGCCCGGCGTCGTCGACAGCCACGTGCGCGACGCGCTCGACGACAGCTTCATGGCGGGCTTCCCGCCCGCCGTCATCGAACAGCTCATGGTCGACGCCCGCATCCGCCGGATCGAGGCGGGCGAGGTGTTCTACCGCGGCGCCCACCACGACTCCACGCTCACGCTCGGGCTCGTCGTCGACGGCCTCGTCCGGATCCTGCTCAAGGAGCAGGCCGGTCGCCAGGTCACGGTCCGCTACGCACCGCCCGGGACCGTCGTCGGACTGCCGGCGGTGTTGATGGCGGGCCCGGGCACGCCCGCTTCCGCGGCGAAGATGTGGCAGCTGCTCGGCGGCGACGCCCGCGACGCGCAGGCGGTCCGCGACACGACGATGCTCCAGTTCAGGCCCGCGCGCTTCCGCGCGGTCGTCCAGCGCGACGCCACCGCCGCCTGGGCGTTGTCCCAGCACTTGGTCGGTCAACTCGCCGAGGCCCAGCTCCAGCTGGCCGCCGAGCTGTTCCTCCCGGTCCGCTCGCGGATCGCCAGCCACCTGCTCAACCTCGCCGAGCGCTCCGGGCGCGAGCTGGTCGTCCACAGCCGGCACGAGGCGATCGCGGCCGCGATGGGCTCGGTCCGGGAGGTCGTCTCGCGCGAGCTCAAGCGGCTGGAGCGCGACGGCTTCGTCGAGCGCGTGGGCGGACCGGCGGGCCACCTCCGGATCGTCGACAGCGCCGGGCTGCACAGGATCGCCCACGGTCACGTCGATCGCGCGGCCTGAGGATCGCGCACGCGCATCCGCTGTGACCCAGGTCATTTGCGGCGCCGCGATCACGGCCGAGGATGCGCGACATGACGACCGTGCACGAGCTCCGCCAGCCGCTGATCGGCGACACCTCCGGCCTGTGGGGCGGTCTGGAGTACACGACCTGGCAGGACGAGCAGCTGTCCTGGAAGACCGACTGCTACATCGGGGACTGGACCTTCCTCTGGGAGTGGCGCTTCACCGGGCCGGAGGCGCTCAAGCTCATCGCCGACCACTCCGTCAACAGCTTCGCCACGTTCGCCGTCGGCCAGGCCAAGCACACGATCCAGTGCGACGAGCGCGGCCAGATCATCCACGAGGGCATCGTGCTCCGCCTCGGCGAGGAGGAGTTCCTCAGCTTCGGCATGGGCGGGTTCTACCTGGCGCACCGCCTGCGGGCCGGCGGCTATGACGCCGAGGCCGTCTCCGAGGACTGGTTCAACTACCAGGTGTCAGGACCGAAGGCGCTGTTCGCCGTCGAGGCCGCCGCCGGCCAGAGCCTGCGCGACGTCAAGTTCATGCACGCGGGCGACATCACGATCGCCGGCCACCGCGTCAAGGCGATGCGCCAGGGCATGGCCGGCGAGATCGGCTACGAGCTGATCGGCGCGCGCGAGCATGGCGACGACGTCTACCAGGCGGTGCTCGCCGCCGGGCAGCCGTTCGGCATCCGCCGGATGGGCGCGCGGGTGGCGATGATCAACCACCTGGAGGCTTGCTTCCCGACGCTGACCTTCGACTACGTCCCGGCGATCCACGGGACGCCGTACTACGCGGAGCTCGAGGCGGCCCTGCCGTTCCTGTCGCAGCTGTTCCGCGTCAAGGGCAGCTTCGAGGGCACGGAGATCGCCGACTGGTACCGCAACCCCGTCGAGCTGGGCTGGGGCCGGAACGTCAAGTTCGACCACGACTTCGTCGGCCGAGACGCGCTGCAGCGCGAGGTCACCGCCCCGCGACGCGAGATCGTCACGCTGCGCTGGAACGCCGACGACGTCACCGACGTCTACCGCTCGCAGCTCTCGACCGACGGCCCGCGGTACCAGTACATGGAGATCCCCCGCGACCTCAAGGGCTACATGTGGGCCGACCGCGTCCTCCTCCCCGACGGCACCGATGTCGGCGTCTCGACGTCCCGCGGCTTCAGCGAGTACTTCAAGGAGATGCTCTCGCTGTGCACGATCGACGTCGCCCACACCGAGCCCGGCACGGAGGTCGTCGTCGTCTGGGGCGATCCGGGGTCGCCGCAGAAGGAGATCCGCGCGACGGTCGCGCCGGCGCCGTACAAGACGGACAACCGGCGCGCCGACGTCTCCGCCCTGCAGGCGCCTGCGCCTGCCTGACCAACGGGCTCAGGCGGTCGGGCGAAGCTTGAGGTAGGGCTCGTAGGCCGGTTCGACGGCGACGGCGAGGCCCTGCAGGACCCGGCCGACCAGCTCGTAGAACCCGCAGAGGAAGATCAACTCGACCGCGCCGGGCTCACCGAGCTCGGCGCGGACCGCCGCGAAGGTGGCGTCGTCGAGACCGAGGCGGTGCACCTTCTCGGCGCAGTCCAGCGCGACGCGCTCGTTCGCGCCGAAGCGGTCGCTGTCGCGCCAGCGTTCGAGCTCGGCGACCTTCTCGTCGGGAACGCCGGCCTTCTCGGCGAGGGCGCGGTGGTGCGACCACTCATAGTCCGAGCCGGTCAACTGCGCGTTGCGCAGGATCACCAGCTCGCGCAACGCGCGCGGGAGCGTGGCCTCGTAGCGCAGCGCGCGAGCCAGGCCGCTGTAGGCCTCCAACAACCACGGAGCGTTGGCCAGCACGCGATAGAGCGCGATCGGCTCGCGGCCTTCCGCGGCGAACGTCGCGAAGACCCGCTGAACGGCCGAGTCGGGATCGTCGAGCGCGACCAGCGGGACCCGCGCCCCGCCCGTCACGTCCCTGCGCCTTCCCCGCCGGTGAGCTGGTCACGGACCTCGCGACGCAGGATCTTGCCGTAGGCGTTCTTGGGCAGCGCGTCGACGAAGACGATGCGCTTGGGCTTCTTGAAGCTCGCCAGCCGGCTGCGGCACAGCGCGATCAGCTCGTCCTCGCTGGGGCGGTCGCCCGCCGGGGACACGACCGCGGCGACGACGCTCTCGCCCCACAGCTCGTCCGGCTCGCCGAAGACCACGACCTCGTCGACGGCGTCATGCTGGACCAGGACCTCCTCCACCTCGCGCGGGTAGATGTTCGTGCCGCCAGAGATGATGGTGTCCTTGCTGCGATCGAGCAGGAACAGCCGGCCGCGATCGTCGAACCGGCCGATGTCGCCGGTGTGCAGCCACCCGCCACGCAGCGCTGCCGCCGTGGCCTCGGGGTTGTTGCGGTAGCCGCGCATCACGGTGTCTCCGCGCACGCACACCTCACCTTCGGCGCCGACGGGCAGCGGACGGTCGTCGGCGTCGAGCACCGCGACCTCGACGCCCGCGTGCGCGACGCCGGCCGCGATCAGCAGGTCCGGCTCGTCCGTGCCAGGGGCGGCCGTGTCGAGGTAGGTGATGGTCATCGGCGACTCGCCCTGGCCGTAGATCTGCACGAAGGCCGGGCCGAAGCGCTGGACCATGCGGCGGGCGTGCTCGAGGTGGATCGGGGCGCCGCCGTACACCGCGCGGCGCAGGGACGAGGTGTCCGCGCCGGCCTCGTCGTCGGCGTCGAGCAGCATCACGATCATGGTCGGCGCCAGGAACGCGATCACGGTCACCGCCTCGCGCTCGATCAGCCGCATCACGTCGACAGCGTCGAACGAGGACCGGTCGTAGATCAGGTTCTCGGCGCCGCGGGCGATCGCGCCGAGCAGATACAGGCCGCCGCCGTGGGAGAGCGGCGCGACGTGCAGGACGACGTCGTCGGCGTGGAAGTCGCAGACGTCGGCCAGCTCCAGCCAGGTCATCGCGGTGAGGTTGCGATGCGTCAGCTCGGCGCCCTTCGGCCGCCCGGTCGTGCCCGACGTGTAGAACAACCATGCCACGGCGTCGTCGGTGACCTCGGCCGGCGCCTGGCCGGCGTCCCCACCGGCCAGGAAGGCGTCGAAGGCCGCGCCGGTCTCCAGCACGAGGTCGAGCCCGGGCGTGCCCGCCGCATCGACCAGCGCGGCCGAGGCGTGATCGTGGACGAGGGCCCGCGCGCCGCTGTCTTCCAGAATGACGGCGAGCTCGGGAGCGGCGAGCTTGGCGTTGACCGGCACGATCGTCATCCCGGCGGCGAACGCGCCGTACATGGCGATCACGCACTCCGGGCAGTTCTTCGCGAAGACCGCGACCCGGTCGCCGGGCTCGAGGCCGGTGGTCCGCAGGCCGGACGCGAACCGAGCTACCGCGCCGTCCAGCTCCGCGTACGTCATGCGCCGCTCGCCGTAGCGCAGAGCCGGACGATCCGGATGCAGCCGCGCGGTGCGGCTGAGCATCGTGGCGACGTTGACCATCGACATCAGTGCTTGCGCACCGCCTTGGCCTCGTCGGGGACCATCCCGACGTGCGTGCCGTAGAGGCTGGTGTAGAGCTGCACGTGCGGGTCCGGGAACCACGCCGCCTTGGCCGCGTCAGTCCAGTAGAGCTTCGACTTGGTGTCGAAGTTGAGCTTCATCTCGTTGATGCGACGCGGCGGGTTCGGCGGGAACGCGACCTCGCGCTTGAGCCCGGGGTGCGGCACCGTCCGCGGCAGCGACCACAGGTCACCCGCGCTCTCCGGCATGAACTCCGAGGCGTGTTGGAACCAGACCTCGTCGTAGTCGTTGAGGTGCGCCGGGGCGCCCATGCTCCCCTTCGGCGGCGGCGACGAGGGGAACGCCGGCGGCCCGAGGACATTGAAGAACCAGTTGTAGTCCTCGCCCCAGAGCACCGCGTTGGACGGCGGCGTCAGGAAGCCGTCGGCCGTCCCGATCGCCGGCATGTCCCAGACGTTGAGCTTGTAGACGACCGGGTCGCCGAGCCAGCCGACGACGTCGGAGCACGGGTCGAAGTCGTAGTCGAACCAGTGCCACCGCTCGTCGTAGCGCAGCCGCACACGCGTGGGCTCGCCGACGCCGCGATCGGGCGGCTCGGGCAGCTCCATCTGCGAGTACTCGCGGTAGAAGCCCGCGAAGCCGACCTTGTCCCAGAGCTCCTCGGCGAGGTGGACGGGCTGGTCCATTTCGAAGATCAGGATCGTGCCGGGCGCGCCCTCGGTGACCGGCGTCTCGCGGTAGATGATCCCGGCCGGGATCACGACGAAGTCGCCCGGCCCGACGTCGAACGGGCCGAACTCCGTCTCCAGCCGGTACTCGCCCTGGTGGTAGAAGCGGATCTGGTGGCGCTCGACATGACGCTCCGCGAACGGCGGCGCCAGCGTGCGGCCCGAGATCTTGATGGCGGCGTCAGGGCCCTCCATCAGCGTCAGCGGCTCACCGGCCGGATCGGTCGCGTCGCTGGGTGCGAGCGCGCCGAGCGCGAGCCCCTGGAACAGCAGCGCCGGGTCGGAGACCGCGACCGGGTGCGCGGTGTTGCGACGGCGGTAGAGCGACGCCCAAGGGCCGTAGAAGCCCTTGACGGTGTACACCTCGTCGAGGAACTCGCTCATGCCCGAGGGCGGGTGCGGGACGTGCCCGCGGCGCAGAACCGATGCCATGTGGTCTCCGTGGTCGAGGGGAAGGCGGCGTCACGCTAGGCCAGACGAACGGCACCGGCAGTGACCTGGATCATGAGCGCGGACCCGGTGGACCCGTCGCCGGTGACGCGGAGGGGCCGCGGGAGAGGTGAGACAGCCCTCCACGCCACCGGGCAGCTCTCGGGGTCCTGGACGAGCGCTCGGCGTCCTCACCTGACCGAGCAGCAGAGGTCGACGAGCGTCCCGCCCGGCGTCCGCACCCACACCGAGGTGCTGTCGCCATCGGCGACCTCCGGTGAGACGTCCGCGTAGCCGGCCTGACGCAAGCGCGCGCACAACCGCTCGCGATCTACGATCGTTCCGGCGTCGAACGCGACGTGGTGCGGCGTGCCCACGGCGAACGTCCAGGTGCCGGGCGCCCGGTAGGGCTCGTGCAGGAGCTCGATCGTCGCGCCGGGGTCCTCGCCGAGCCGGTAGCGCCCCCAGGCGAGGTCCTGCAGGTCGTGGTCGGCGTCGAGCACCCCGACGAGGAAATCGTGGGTCTCGCGCACGTCCATCAGCGAGAGCGTGACGCTGTGCAGCCCGCGGATCGCGTGGTCCGGACCGATCGCGCCGTTTCCGGCCGGTCGTGGGTCGTCGGCCTCGACGAGCGACAGCAGCACGCCCGCGGGATGGGTGAGCTCGAGGCGCTCGGTGCCAAGCCGCGTCACGTGCTCGGCAGCGATGTGGGCGTCGAACAGGCGCGTCCGCCAGAACCCGAGCGAGCCGGGCGGGACCGCGAGGTTGGCCGACCGCGGGCCGTTGCTGCCGAGACGGCCGACGGGGCCGACGGATCCCAGGCAGATGCTGTGCAGGAAGCCCGACTCACCGGCCGACGTCCCGAGCTCCAGCACCTCGGCCGCCCGGCCGCGCGCGTCGATCGGCGTTCGCCGCACGACGGTCAGGCCGAGCACGCGCTCGTGGAAGGTGATCTCATCGTCGACATCGCCCACGGTGAGGGCGAAGTGGTGCAGGCCGCGGACAGCGCTCATGGCGCGCAACGCTGTCGTGCCGTGGCCGCGCGCACAGCGACCCTGGTCACTTGCCTGGCCCCGCCGAGCGTGCAGGCTTCGCCCGACATGTACGCCTTCACCTCGACCGGCCGCCCGGAGCGACCGGTCGTCCTGTCCCGGGTCGACGACCCGCGGCCCGCTCCCGGCGAGGTCCTCGTCGCTGTCGACGGCTACTCGCTCAACCGTGGCGAGGTGCTGCGCCTGCTCCGCCGGCGACGCCGCGGGGATCGGCCCGGCCAGGACGTCGCCGGACGGGTCCTGTCGCCCGCCGGCGACCGGCTGCAGCCCGGCGCCCGAGTGGTCGGGCACGTGCTCGCCGGCTCCTGGGCGCAGCGGGTCTGCGTGCCGGCCGACCAGCTCGCGGTGCTGCCCGACGGGGTCGAGCTCACCCAGGCGGCGGCGTTGCCGATGGCCGGGTTGACGGCCTTGCGGCTGGTGCGCGCCATCGGCAGTCGCCTCGTCGGCGGTCGCGTCCTGATCACCGGCGCGGGCGGTGGCGTGGGGCACCTCTTCACCGAGCTGGCCGCGGGGGTCGGGGCGCGGATCACCGCGGTCACGCGCCGTGTCCCGGACCGGCTGCTCGCCCTCGGGGCCGAGCGGGTGATCGCCGCGGCGCAGGACGCCGCGGGCACCTACGACGTGATCGTCGAGACCGTCGGCGGCGCCACGCTGGAGCGCGCCTACCAGCTGGTGGCCGACGACGGGCTCATCGTGTGGATGGGCCAGGCCGGCGGCGAGCCGGCCGGCCTCGACTTCTTCTCGCGCGTCGGCGCGGGCGTCAACCCGACCATCCGCCGCTTCTCGTACTGGCCCGACGCGACCGCCACCGACGCCGACGACCTCGCGGCTCTGGTGCGGCTCGTCGCGACCGGTCGCCTGCACCCGGAGATCGGGGTCGTCGAGGACTGGTCGGCGACCGGTGAGGTCATCGTGCGGTTCCTCGGCGGAGAGGTCCGCGGCAACGCCGTGCTGACCGTGAGCTGAGCCGCCGCCGCGGCGTCAGAAGCCGAAGAACACCATCTCGCGCTCGCCCTGAAGGTGGATGTCGAACCGCAGGCTGCCGTCGTCCTGGCGGCGAGCCACCAGCAGGTCCCGCCGGCCCTCCTCCACCAGCGCGAGCACCGGGTCCAGCGCGTTGGCCACCTGCTCGTCGGGGAAGTACAGGCGCGTCTCGGCCTGCTTCATCAGGCCGCGGGCCCACACCGTCACGTGCAGGTACGGAGCGAGCGTGCGGCCGTCGGGCAGGGCGCCCGGATCGGCGGGCTTGCGAACGACGACGTGCCACGCGCCGAACGGGTCCGTCCGCGCGCGCGTGAACTGGTCGCCGTGCCAGACCTCGACGAGCGCATCCGGGTAGCACAGCGGCTCGCCGGCGCCGTCCAGCACGACGCCTTCGATCCGCAGGGCGGCGGGATCGTCGTCGGCGACCGAGCGCTCCATGCCCTCCTGCTGGAGGGCGAAGCCGTACATCGGCCCGATGGTCTGCGAGGGGGATTGTCCTGAGTAGCCCATCGATCTCAGCCTTCCATCGGGGTGACGCCCCGGCCACGGAGGACGATGTCCCAGGTGTAGGCCAACGCCGAGGTGTCGCCGCCCGAGGTCAGCGGTGTCGTCTCGTGGTCGAACGTGGCGACCAGCCGGCGTCGGCCGTCCGGGTCCGGGACCGCGTTGATGATGGGGTCGTGGTCGATCAGCGGGTCGCCGTCGAAGTAGCACTGGGTGATGAGGCGCTCGCTCAGACCCCGACCGAACAGCGAGAAGTGGATGTGGGACGGGCGGAACATCGTGCCCTTCGGACCGGCGTAGGCCGCGGGCCGGATCGTGACGAACCGGTAGTTGCCGTCGTTGTCGGTGATGCACCGCCCGGCGCCCGTGAAGTTGGGGTCCAATGGCATGAAGCCCGGGTCGGCGGGATCGACGTAGCGCCCGGCCGCGTTGGCCTGCCAGATCTCGATCAGCGTGTTGGGCACGCCGCGGCCGTCGCTGTCGAGCACCCGGCCGGTGAGGTGGATCCGCTGCCCCTGGGGCGCGCCCGGGTGCTGGATCGTCAGGTCGTTGTCGGTGGCTCGGACCGCGATCTGCCCGAACACCGGGCCGGGCATGGTGTGGAACCAGCCGTGCGGCAGCTCCACCAGGCGCCGGCGCGGGCTGCGCTTGGTCGTGATGACGTAGTCGGGGAAGAAGTACGGCGGGTTGGCGTCGACCACCGGCGTGCTGACGAGGCTCATGCTGCGCTCCCTCTTGTCGTGTCGAGGACCCTGACGTACGCCCAGCCGTCGCGCTGGGCCAGCTCGAACCCGGTGCCGAACCCGGCCTCCTGGGAGATGCGCTCGACGTAGGCAGCGACCGCCTCGGCTCGCGTGTCCTCCGGCGTGAGCGGCACGGTCGAGCCGTCGACCTCCATGTGCGCCGGGAAGAACCCCACCTCGATCCGGCCGTCCTGGCCGACGTCGAGGACCGACACCATGGTCTTGCGCGAGTCCTCCGCGAACGGCCACAACGGGAACTCGACCGCCGGCATGGTGAACGACGAGTACCGGCCGTACCGGCGATCGCGATCGGCGCGCATCTCCGGCGTCAGCGCCGTGCCCTGGAAGTGGTGCACGAGCGCGCCGAGCCCGTAGAAGATCGGCCGGCCGGCGTGGAACTCGATCGGGCGCACCGCGTGGTGGTGGCAGCAGAGGACGGCGTCGGCCCCGGCGTCGACCATCGCGCGCGCCAGCTCCAGCTCATAGTCGTGCAGCAGCTCCAGCCGGCTCGAGTAGCCCCAATGCGGAGCGATCACGACCACGTCGGCCAGCTCGCGCGCGGCCACGACCGCCGCGCGGACCGCCTCGAGGTCCGAGGTGACGACGCTCGTCAGCACCGCCGGGTCGATGCCGGGCTCCCAGAAGTTCTCGTCGGGGTCCAGGTACGAGGTCATGACGCGCAGCGGCGCGATGCCCGGGCGCTTGGGGCGCGCCTCGTAGCCCTTGGGGTAGACGCTGCAGACCCCGAGGAAGGCGACGCGTGTGCCGTCGCGCTCCAGGATCGCCGGCGCGAGCGCGGCGGCCAGGTCCTCCCCCGCGCCGGTCGTCGCGATCCCTTGTGAGCGCAGCAGGTCGGCCGTGTCCTGCAGGCCGACGTAGCCGCCGTCGATCATGTGGTTGTTGGCCAGCGACATGACGTCGAAGCCGACGTCGCCGAAGAACGAGCCGCGCTCCCGCGTCGTCCCCATGTAGTGCTTGTGGCTCGGCGACTTCGCGGGTCGATCGCAGTAGACCCCCTCGCAGTTGCCGAAGACGACGTCGCCACCGGCGAGCAGCGGCTCCAGCGGGCGAAACGCCGCGCGCCCGTCTTCGACGTCGGCGAAGACGTCGCCGACCGAGTAGACCGAGATGGAGGAAGTGGAGTCCGGCATCGCCTGCCACTCTGCGCCGTGAGGATCCGGTCCTCAGTGACCAGGGTTCCAGCGACGCCTACAGGTCGAGCAGGTCCCCGGCAACCTCCTCGACCAGCCCGAGGACCTCGATCCCCGCGAACAGCACCGCCAGCCCGACGGCGTCGAGCATCTGCTCGGTCGTCAACCCCATCGCGCGCCCGAGGAGGACATGCTCGCGGATGCCATCGGCGTGGCCGCGGACCACGTTGTGGTTGATGAGCAGGTAGGGCAGCATCTGCTTGGGCAGCGTGTCGCGGATCGCGTGCTCGTAGCGGTTCCGGTAGGCCTTGAGCAGGCCCGGACGGTGTCGCGCGAGCAGCTGCGCCGATCGCGGCACCTCGCCCAGCGTGCGCTCGTACCACCCCATCAACGCCGCCATGTCCTTGGGGGTCGCGTCGCGTCGCGCGTAGTCCATGCCGGAGTCGAACGCACGCGGATCCACCTCCCAGCCCGGCGGGAAGCGATCGCAGAGCGGCGGGTCCTCGTAGTCGCGTAGGGCCTGCGCCGCCGCGGAGCGCGCGGCGTACATGCCGGCGTGCCCGGAGTGGATGAACGCGACCGACAGCGCGTCGAGGATGTCGGTGCGCTGCGCGCCGTTGCTGCGCGCAAGGCGGATCTCGTAGCCGATCCCGCCGTGGAACGCCTCGATCGCGTACTGGTGGATGGCCAGCAGCTGGACCGGGAGGGGGAAGCCGACCGCCTCGTCGCCGAAGAAGTGGCGCGACCGTGCCTTGTGGCGCTTGAGGACGTCCGGGCGGAACTCGATCCAGAACTCGAACGAGTCCAGGCGACCCTTCTTGGTACGCTCGTACTCGGCGTGGAACGCGGCGATCTCCGCGGGCGTCGTGACGTCCGGGTTCGACACGTCGAGGCCGTCCTGAATGGAGCTGATGCGGGCCATGGGCGCGCAGGCTCGCCGCTTCGGCGCTCGCTGTCAGCGACCCTGGTCACGGCCCGGGGCGGCAGCCGGGCCGCGCCGGGATCGTGACCTCCAGGGTCCTACTGGAGCTTCAGCGCGTCGAACACCTTCAGCGGCTCGGCCGCCGGCTGGAACGTGCCGTCCTTGACCGGGCCGAAGTAGACGGCGCCGCCGTCGCGCAGCGACGGGTACGGCTTGGGCCCCTGGCTCGCGGGGTCCCAGGTGGTGATGTCGTACAACTTGATCGGCGCGCTCGCCTGGATGGCCCTCAGAAGGCTCGCCGCGGTGATGTCGCCCTTGATGCCCTTGGCGACGTCGGCGAGCGCGTGGATCTGCAGCCAGGTGTCGATCGCGCCTTCGCTGCGGTCCCCCGCGCCGGTGTCCGAGACGCCCGCCTTGCCTGCGGCGTCGAGCTCGGCGTTCATCGTCTTGATGCCGGCGAACGAGGAGGCGTCGGCCGGCGGCACGCCGCTGGTGAGCTGGAGGTCGGGCGTCATCTGGCCGAGCTGCTTGACCTGCTCGGGCTGGAGGGCGCCCGCGTAGGTCACCCACTTCGGGCGAAACGCCACGGCCTGCGCCGCCTTGAGCATGCTCAGCGTCTGCGCCGGCCCGAGCGAGAGCAGCACGGCGTCGGTCTTCGCGCCCTTGGCGTTGGCAACGACGCTGTCGTAGGTGTTCTGCGTCGCGGGGATCGAGATCACCTTCGACAGGTTCACGCCCGCGGCCGCGGCGCCGGCCTTGACCTCATCGACGATCGCCTCGTACCCCGGGAACTGCAGGAGGACCAGGGCAGCCGTCTTCGCCCCGGCCTTCGCGGCCGCGAAGGCGAGGCCGATCTCCTCCGACACGCCCGCCGAGGAGATGGGGTAGTGCAGCGGCGCCGCGGCGTCAGCAGGCGACTGCACCATGTTGACCGACGGGATCCCGGCCTTCTTCAGCAGCGGGTAGATCTGCGGCCCCTGCGCCTCGAAGCCGGCGTAGGCGGCGACCTTCTCGCTGACCGCCTTGCGACCGCAGGCCGCCGCGCCGTTGGGCGTCAGCTGGTTGTTGCAGGTGACGATCTCGATCGGGTGGCCGTTGACGCCGCCGCCGTCGTTGACGGCCTTGGCGGCCGCCTTGGCCGCGCCGTAGACGCCAGGGAACGACGCGATCGGGCTGCCGGTGACCGAGTCGACCATGACCTTGAACGGCGTGCCGGCGGGCTTGGCCGCCGCGGTCGTCGTCGGCGACGACGACCCGCCACCCGAGCCCGAGGCGTTGTCCGACTTGTCGCCGCAGCCGGCGGCGGCCAGCGCCACCGCGGTCGCGAGCAACGCTCCGGGGACGCGGAGCGCTGGGCCTGTGATCCTGAACATTCCTACTTCCTTCACCGATTGAGGCGTGAGTTCGAGCGGTGACGGAGTCTTCGGGCAGCGCGGCACGAGAACAGTGACCAAAGTCATGCCGCGCAATGGCCGTGACTTAGGTCGCTGCGACCCGCGGCGCGTGTTGTGACCCTCGAGCGCGTGAAGCTCTACTTCCTGCACTTCGGCCTGCTCGAGCCGCTCGCGGGGCCTGACCCCCGATCGCGTTCGATGCGCGGCTATCTCATCCAGACCGACGAGGGCGAGAACATCCTCGTCGACACCGGCCTGCCCGGCTATTGGGGCGAGGACATCAACGCCGCGCTGGAGCGCGACGGCATGGCGAACTTCGTCCGGCCGCTCGAGTTCGGGCCGGAGCACACGGTGCCGGGCCAGCTGGCGCTCATCGGGCTGACGGTCGACGACATCGACCTGCTCCTGCTCACCCACAGCGACCTCGACCACCTCGGCGGGATCGACTTCATCCCGGAGTCGGTCCCGATCCTGCTCAGCCGCGTCGAGCGTGAGCTCGACGTCCCGGCGCCGACGAACCCCGGCTACTACGACGCCTGGCCCGAGCGCGACTACACGCTGATCGAGCAGGAGGACCAGGAGCTGCGTCCCGGCATCAAGCTGCTCTCGACCCCCGGCCACACGCCCGGGCACTTCTCGCTCCTGGTCGACCTGCCTCGCAGCGGGCCGATCCTGCTCGCGGTCGACGCGATCAAGATGGAGGACGAGATCCCCAACACGGGGACGAACGTCGACGACGCCGTGGCCAGCGCCCAGCGCGTCCGCGACATCGCCGCGCAGACCGGCGCGACCCTCATCCACGGCCACGACGGACCGCAGTGGACGACCCTTCGCCAGGCCCCAGAGGTCTACGAATGAGCGACCGCCGGCTGATCCTCGCCTACTTCCCGAGCTGGGGCGGCACCCACCGCGCGGCGTGGCGACTGCCAGAGACACCGATCGACCCGGCCCAGCTGTTCGCCACGCACCGGCGCTGGGCGCAGATCTGCGAGCGCGCGAAGCTCCACATGTACTTCATCGCCGATCGCGTCGCGATCGTCGGCGGCGAGGACATGACGATCGCCAGCACGATGCCCGAGCACCTCACGCTCGAGCCGTCCACGATGATCTCGGCGCTCTCGCAGCACACCGAGCAGATCGGCCTGCTGATCACCTCGGCGACGACCTACGACCACCCGTACCACGTCGCGCGCCGGCTGGCGACCGCCGACCACCTCAGCGGCGGCCGGCTGGCCTGGAACGTCGTGGCGGGCGGCGCGGTCGACGACGCCCCGAACTTCGGCCTCGAGCCCGTGCCGCACGACACGCGCTACGAGCGCGCGGAGGAGTTCGTCGACGCCGTCCGCGGGCTCTGGGACTCGTTCGACGACGACGCGTTCGTCCTCGACCGTGAGGGCAACCGGTTCTACGACCCGGACAAGGTCCACGTGCTCGGCCTGCGCGGCGAGTTCGTCAGCTCCCGCGGCCCCCTGAACGTCGCGCGGCCGCCACAGGGCCACCCCGTCATCGCGCAGGCCGGCGCGTCCGGCCCGGGCAAGGCCCTCGCGGCGCGCGTCGGCGACGTCGTCTTCGGCATGCCGCTGACGATCGCCGCCGCTCGCGAGTTCCGGACCACGTTGAAGGAGATGGCCGCAGGCAACGGCCGGGACCCGGAGCAGGTCAAGTACCTGCCCGATCTGACGATCCTGCTCGGCCGCACGCGGGACGAGGTCGACGCCCGGCTCGCTCAGCTGGACGGCCTGGTCGACATCGACCGGCTCCTCCCGGATCTCTCGCGCTTCCTCGCCGTCGACCTCTCGCAGCACCCGCTCGACGGCCCGGTGCCGGAGCCCGAGAAGACCGCCGGCGGCCAGACCGTCCAGGCCGTGCTCCTGCAGCGCGCCCACGAGGAGGATCTCAGCATCCGCCAGCTGGTCCAGCACTTCGCGCGGACCGTCGGGCTGTTCCACGCCGGCACGCCGCAGTCCCTGGCCGACTTCATGCAGGAGTGGCAGGAAGCGGGCGCGGCCGACGGCTTCGTCGTCCGGATCGCCGACCCCGAGCCGTCGTTGACCTACTTCGCCGAGCTCGTCGTGCCCGAGCTGCAGCGACGCGGGCTGTTCCGCTCCAACTACGAGGGGGCGACGCTGCGCGAGAACCTCGGGCTCTCCCGCCCGAGCGCGGCGCCCTCACATGCCTGAGCCACGCGAGGGAACGGTCGAGCTCCCCGAGGGCCACCTCTGGTACTGGGACACCGGCGGCGACGGGCCGCCGGTGGTCCTCCTGCACGCCGGCACCGGCTCGGCGCTCAGCTGGCCCCAACAACGTGATCCGCTGATCGCCGCGGGCTACCGGGTGGTCGCGTACTCGCGGCGCGGCCACCACCGATCCTCGCCGCTGACGCCCGACGCCCCTGGCTGCGGAGCCGACGACCTCGGCGCGCTGACCCGCGCGCTCGAGCTGGAGCCGTTCCATGCCGTGGCCGCGGCCGGCGGCGGCTACTTCGCCACCGACTTCGCGCTCTCTCGACCGGAGCGCGTGCGCAGCCTGACGATCGTCTCCAGCCTGATGGGCATCTCCGAGCCGGAGTGGCAGGCGCGCGTGCGCTCCTTGTCCTTCCCCGGGTTCATGGACCTCCCGCACGACTTCCTCGAGCTGGGCCCCAGCTACCGCGCCGAGGACCCCGAGGGTGTGGCCGAGTGGAACCGCCTCCACGCGCTGGCCTACGACGGCGCCTCCATGGTCGCCCAGGATCTCCGGAACGACATCACCTGGGAGCGCCTCGGGCAGCTCGCGATGCCGGTGCTGCTCGTCGGCGGCGGCGCGGACCTGATCCTCCCGGCGCCGGCCGTCCGGGAGGTCGCGCGGCACATCCCCGGGGCGCGGATGGCCGAGATCGCCGACGCCGGCCACTCCGCGCCGTGGGAGCGACCTTCGCGCTTCAACGGGCTTCTGCTCGACTTCCTCGGAAGCGTCGTGTAGCGCGCGCGGTCGTGGTGACTGTTGTCACCGCGACCGCTGCGGGCCGCAGATATACCCGGCCGATGCACACCGAACCCTGGCACAACACGATGCCTGACGCGTTCGAGGAGCCCGACTACATGTCGACCGCGCTCTGGACGCCCAAGAAGCCCCTGGTCATCATCCCGGAGCGCCTCCTCGACGAGGCCGCGCCGGTGTACGGCAGCAACCGCGTCGGCGAGCACGACAACGACCTCACCGCCCATCACTCCGGGTCGCCGCTCGGCGAGCGCATCGTCATCACGGGGCGCGTGACGGACAGCATCGGCAAGCCCGTCCGCAACACGTTGATCGAGATCTGGCAGGCCAACTCGGCGGGCAAGTACGTGCACGAAGCCGACCAGTACCCCAGCCCGAAGGACCCCAACTTCACGGGCGCGGGCCGCACGGTCACCGACGACGAGGGCCGCTACACCTTCACCTCGATCATGCCCGGCGCCTACCCCTGGTGGACGGACCCGCGTTCGTGGCGCGCGCGCCACATCCACTTCTCGCTGACCGGTCGCGGCATCACCGACCGTCTGATCACGCAGATGTACTTCCCGGGCGACCCGCTCCTGGCGCTCGACCCGGTGTACCTCGCAGTCCGCGATGAGAAGGCCCGCGACCTCAACATCAGCTCGCTGGACTGGGAGCGCACCGTCCCCGAGAAGGCCATCGCCTACCGCTACGACATCGTGCTCGGCGGCGCGAACCCGACCCCGCTCGACGAGGACTAGAACACGATGCCGACCACCATCCACACCCCGCGCACGGTCATCGGGCCGTACTACACGCTTGCCCTTCCGGCGCAGCCGAACGTCGTCGACCCGGGCACCGCGAACACGATCCGCATCACCGGCCGCGTCCTCGACGGCGAGGGCAAGGGCATCGGCTACACGATGCTCGAGACCTTCCAGCCCGATGGCCGCGGCCGTCTGGTCACCGACCTCGAGGGCGGCTTCGAGCTGGTCACGGTCAAGCCCGCTGCCGTGGACGGGCAGGCGCCGCACATCAGCATCCTGATGTTGATCGTCAGCCAGATCCGCCCCGCATTCACGCGGCTGTACTTCGGCGACGAGACCGAGGCCAACGCGGGCGATCCTGTCTTCGCCCAGCTCGACGAGACCCAGCGCGCCGGCGTCACGGCCGAGCCCGTCGATGGCGGATACCGCTTCGACATCCGCGTCGCCAGCGACGACGAGACGCCGTTCTTCGACACCGAATGAGCCAGCAGAACGCGCTGCAGGATCGTCTCGACCGCGAGGCGATCCGCCACTGCGTGCTGCGGTCGATCCGCGGCCTCGATCGCGCGGACGCGGGCCTGCTGGCCTCGGCGCTGCAGGACCCGGCCCTGGTGCCGCTCGACGCCGACGGCGACGCGGTCGTCTCGCGCCAGCGCTTCGTCACCAACGACCGCATCGAGCTGGACGGAGCCACCGCGACGTCGGAGGCCTACCTGCTGACGATCACCGTCCCCGCCGGCGAGCAGCCCGTGGTCGCGCTCTCCGGGGATCGGGTCGTCGACCGGCTCGACCGTCGCGCGGGCGAGTGGCGCATCAGCGCGCGTGAGGTCTCCCGGGTCTGGGAGGCCTCGGGCGACGGCGCCTTCACGGCCCCGTACCTCGCGGTGATGCGTAACCGCGGCACCCGGGACCGCGACGACGCGACCTACGACCATCCGGCGGTCGCACCCGCGACCTCCTTCGACCCCGCGGCGCTCGCCGATCGCGACGCGATCCGCGACGCGCTGCTGCGCTACATGCGCGGGACGGACCGCCTCGACGAGGAGATCCTCGCCGCGACGTCGGCCGATCTCCAGTTCCTGATGGGCCCAAACGTGATCCCGGCCGAGGCGTTCTGGGCAGGCTCACACGGCCTCGCAGCAGCGCGGGCGGTGACCCAGCACCTCATCGCCAACCACCACATCGAGCAGGACGGCGACGTCGCCTACGTCGAGTCCTATCTGCTCGGCGCAGTCATGCTCAACGAGGGTGAGCAGCACGCGTTCATGCCGCGACCCGACGGCGCGCCGGCCGGCGAGCTGACGCTCTCGGGCATCCGCTACGCGGATCGGCTGGAACGACGCGAGGACGGCTGGAAGCTCGTGTCGCGCGAGCTGCTCGGCGAGTCGTTCACGACGATCGACGGCCTGCGGACCGCCCACGCGCCTGCCACCGCTCAGCGGCCGACGCGTGACCAGCAGGACCCGTCCTACCGGGAGGCGCTCGCTCCGGCCACCACGAGAGACCCGGTCGGCGCGGCGCTCGACCGCGAGGCGATCCACGACGCGGCGCTGCGGCTCGTGACCGGGATCGACATCGGCGACGTGGCGCTCGCCCAGGGCGCCTGCTGGCACGACATCGCCGGCGTCCTCGCCCACGCGGGCTCGGACCAGGGCAGCGTCGCCAAGGTGCACCACGTGTTCAACCACCTCGTCGAGATCGGCGACGGCGTGGCGCGTTCGGAGGCCTGCGTGCTCATCGCGACCGCGCTCGCCGCCGGCGCCGAGCTCGTCGGCGGCATCGCGCGCCCCGGCGAGGTCCTGCTCCACAGCAGCCGCGTGCTCTACGACTTCGAGCGACGCGGCGACGAGTGGCGCATCGCCGGCTGGACAACGCTGCCGGAGTGGAGCGGGGTCGCCCCCGCCCCGCTCTCGGCTGCAACCGCATCCTAGATCAGGCCGCCTCGCGCGCCCGCTGGGTGCGTGAGGCGCTGATCAGGGTGTTGCGCAGCAGGCACGCGATCGTCATCGGGCCGACGCCGCCCGGAACGGGCGTGATCGCCCCGGCGATCTCGGCGGCCGCCTCGAACTCGACGTCGCCGACCAGGCCGTCGTCGGTGCGGTTGATGCCGACGTCGATCACCGTCGCGCCCGGCTTGATCCAGGTGCCGCGGACGAGGCCCGGCTGCCCGACGGCGGCGATCAGCACGTCGGCGCGGGCGCACTGCTCGTTCAACGCGCGCGTGTATCGGTGGCAGCACGTCACGGTCGCGTCCGCCGCAAGGAGCATCTGGGCCATCGGCTTGCCGAAGAGGTTCGAGCGGCCGATGACGACCGCCTCGCCGCCGCGCAACTCGGCCCCGGCTTCGGCGAGCAGGTCCATCACGCCGGCGGGCGTGCACGGACGCAGCCCGGGCTGACCGAGGGCCAGCCGTCCGGCGTTGGCGACCGTGAGGCCGTCGACGTCCTTGTCGGGGTCGATGCGCTCGATCACGACGGCCGCGTCGAGGTGCGCGGGCAGCGGAAGCTGGCACAGGATCCCCGACACGCACGGGTCGGCGTTCAGCTCGTCGATCAGCCCGAGCAGCTCCGGCAACTGGGTCGCAGCGGGCAGCGGGTGGTGAACGCTCGTGATCCCGGCCTCCGCGCAGGCCTTGCGCTTCGATGCCACGTAGACCGCCGAGGCGGGATCGTCGCCGACCAGGATCGTCGCGAGGCCCGGCGCCTCGTCCAGCCGCGCGACGTCGGCGGCGATCGCGGCCCGCAGGCGCTGCGAGACCGCCCGCCCGTCGATGATGTCGGCCACGCTCAGAAGACGACGGTCGTGTTGCCGTGGCGCAGGACGCGATCCTGGCAATGCCACTGCACCGCTCGCGCGAGCACGTTGCGCTCGACGTCGGCGCCGGCGACGACCATCTCCTCGGCGCTCTGGCGGTGGGTGACGCGGGCGACGTCCTGCTCGATGATCGGGCCGGCGTCGAGCTCCTCGGTGACGTAGTGGGCGGTGGCGCCGATCAGCTTGACGCCGCGCTCCTTGGCCCGCTCATACGGCCCGGCGCCCGCGAAGGCGGGCAGGAACGAGTGATGGATGTTGATGACCGGCACCCCGACCTGCTCGAGGAAGTCGCCGCTGAGGATCTGCATGTAGCGGGCGAGCACCGCGAGGTCGCACCGGCCCTCGAGCAGCTCGACGAGCTCGCGCTCGGCCTCGGCCTTCTTGCCCTTCTCCACCGGCACGTGGTGGAACGGGAGGCCGGCCGCTTCGACATCGGCGCGGAAGTCCTCGTGGTTGGAGGCGACCAGGACCAGCTCGCCGTCCAGCTCACCCTGGCGCCAGCGCCACAGCAGGTCCTGCAGGCAGTGGCCGTAGCGGGAGACGAGCACCGCGATGCGCTTCTTGTGTCCGGCGTCCCAAAGGCGCCAGCTCATGCCGAACCGCTCGGCCACCGTGAGCCCGAAGCGCTCCGAGAACGACGCGCGGTCGCCCTGGGGCAGCGTGAACTCGACGCGCAGGAAGAACGTCCCTTCGCTCGGGTTGGACGAGTACTGGTCAGAGCTGATGATGTTGCCGCCCGACTCGAACACGAACCGCGAGACGGCGGCCACGATCCCCGGGCGGTCGGGACACGTCACGAGCAACCGCATCCGCGTCGTGGCGGGAGCGGCGGTCTGAGGGTCGATGGTCAAGGTGGTGGTGTCGGTCATGCGAGGAGGTGGGTCGGGTCTTGGCCCGGATGGGCCAGGCCATGCAACCAACGCCCGCCCTCACCGACAGCGACTTTTGTCACCCGGCGCGGGCCGCGAGGGCGGCCCCACGGTCGTGGAGGTCGATCACCGGTCCGATCGGCGCGCCGAGCGCATCCGCGATCCGGCCGGCGACCGCCTCGGCGACCGTCAGCGTGCGCGACCGCGGGTTCGGGTTGCCGCAAAGGACCGCGACGCTCATCGGTCGTCGGGCGCCCCGCGTCCGATGCGCCAGAGGAACGTCTCGTCGATCGTCGCGATCCGCCACCGCCCGTCCACACGCCGGAACGTCGTCTGGTACCAGCCGCCGATGTCGCCATGGGCCCAGAGATCCTCACTCGACGGCACGTGCGCCGCCGAGAAGTACGACCGCGCGTTGGCCGTGTCGCCGTCGAGCTCGATCGCGTAGTTGGAGCTCATGTGGTGGGTGGCGAAGTAGCTGTCGAGGTGCGTGGCGCTTGTAGAGCCCATCGCGTCAGCCTCGATCCGCCCGAACGGCAGTTGCAGGTACCCGTCCTCGGTGAACAGCGCCTGCAAACCGTCCCAGTCCTTGTCGTCGAGGCATCGTGCGTGCTCGACGAGCAGGTCGTTGATCGCCGCGCGGTCCAGCAGCCAACGGACCTGCTCCTCCAGCGTGGACGGCGGCGTCTGCGAAGCCATGACCACCATCCTGGATGCGCTCACGCGCTCAGTCAGTGACCGAGGTCATGGCGCGTGCCAGGTGCTCGCGCACGACCGCGGAGAACTGCCTCGGCCGCTCGAGGTGGATCATGTGCGGGGCGTCGTCGACGACGACCAGCCTCCCGCCCGGCACCCGCTCGGCGATCGCCGCCGACCGCGCCTTCGGCGACGCTGTGTCGCAGGCGCCGGCCACGGCCGTCACCGGAACGCGGAGCTCGCCGAGCCACGGCGTGACGTCGTGCGTCGCGATCGCACGCCAGCCGTCGGCGTACGCGCCGGGTTCGAGGGCCAGCAGCGTCCGCCGGGCGTAGCGCACCCCCGGGTGCCCCGGCGTCGCGAGCGCCCGCGGCGTGAACCAGCGCGCGAGCGTGCTGTCGAGGACCGCCGCCATGCCGCCGCTCTCGGCCGCCGCCGCGCGAGCGAGCATGGTGTCCGGGTTCGCACGCGCGCCAGTGCAGGCCACGAGCACGGACACGACACGGTCCGGATGCCGCGCCGCCGCGTGGAGGGCGACCATGCCGCCCATCGAGACGCCGACCAAGTGGAGCGCACCGTCGTGCGCCTCGACGAGCGCATCGGCGAGATCGCCCATCGTGGGCTGGACATCAGCTCGCCGCGCGGAACCAAAGCCGGGCAGCTCGTGCAGGACGCCGTCCCGAGCCTCGGGCACCAGCCACCAGCTCCCGGCGTCGAGCCCGACGGGCGGGATGTAGACGGTTCGGACCGACATGATGAGGTTGCTCGCCACCATCGCAGCGCCGTCGGCCGCGGTCCGTGACATAGGTCCCAGGACCCCACCGACCGGGTACTTCATGACCTGCGCGGACGGCCCGGCCATCGCGGGCGTGCCCCAAGTGCGCAGGAGCGCGGCCCGTGCCCGTGGCGGGAGATCTCCGATTCAGGTGGAGGTCTCCCGCTCGCGAGTCCGAGAACGACTTTCGTCATCGCCCTGTCCGGCGTGCCTCCCTACGTTCGCGGCATGGAGCAAGCTCCGGTCAAGGCGATCCACGTCCCGATCGTCGCCCGCCCGGATCACGACGGCCTGCCAGGCACGTCCAGCCTGGAGGCGATGCTGTCGGCGATCGACGCCTATGACGTCGACCGGCTGTCCACCGGCGACGTCCAGGGCTACTCGCTGGAGCAGTACCTCGGCCTCGGGTACTTCGCCGCCCTGGCACGCCGGCCCGCGGTCGGCGCGTTCGTGACGACCGCCGCCACGCGCGATCCCGGTCTCCACGCCGCCTCGTTGGCATCGCTGGACGCGGTCACCGGCGGGCGCGCGTTCATGGTGCTCGGCCGCGGCGACGGCGTCGTCAAGAACCTTGGGTTGAGGCCCCACACGATCCGCGAGACGCGCGAGGCGCTGCTGGCGATCCGCGCGTTGCTGACCGACCGCGAAGCCCGGATCGGAGACCGCCACGTCCGACTGCCGTGGCCCGACGCGCCCGGACCGCGCGTCCCGCTCTACCTGGTCGCCGGCGGGCCCAAGATGATGCGCGTCGCCGGCGAGGTCGCTGATGGCGCATACGTCGCCACGGGCGTGACGCCCGACAACATCGCCCGCGCGCATGCGTGGCTGGACGCCGGCGCCGACGCCGCCGGGCGGGCCCGTCCTGACGTGTGGTGGGTCACGCGGTTCGCGATCGGCGACACCTATGAGGAGGCCGTGGCGACGATCGCCGAGAGCCTCACGTCGATGGGCAACCACTCGCTGCGCGGCGCCGACTTCGCCGAGCGCGGCGTACCGCCCGAGCTCTGGGAGCCGCTCGCCGAGTACCACCGCCGCTACGACTGGGCACGGAAGAACCCGCTCCCGGGTTCGGGCTACGACAACGTCGACCTGATGAACGAGCTCGGGTTGACGGAGTACTTCCTGGAGCGGTTCGCGATCGTGGGGACTCCGGACCAGGTCGTCGAGCGCATGCGGACGCTGGCGGCCCGCGGTGTGGACCAGATCACCTGCCTCGTCGACTCTCCGCGCGAGCTCGAGCTGCTGGGCGAGCTCATCCCGCGCGCCAAGGCTCCGGTCGGAGCGTGAGCACGCCGCTCGCCGCCGAGCTGGGGGCGTTCGTCGCGGGGTTCGACCTCGAGGCTTCTGCTCACCGCGCCGAGCTGCTCGAACGCGCCCGCTGGCTGCTGCTCGACACCGCAGGGCTCGCGCTCGTCGCCTGGACGGCCGAGGACGGGTTCGCGGCGAGGACGGCCTCGGCGCGGGCCGGGCACCTCGGCCCGTGCACCGTGATCGGCAGCCCCCGGCCGCTCGGCGCTCCGGCCGCCGCGTTCGTCAACGGCACCCTGGCCCACGGCTGGGACTTCGACGACTTCTTCCTCGACACGATCATGCACTGCGAGTCGTTCGCGGTCGCCGCCGCGCTCGCGGTCGCCGAGGAGCAGCAGCGCAGCGGCGCCGCGCTGCTGGCCGCCATCGTGCTCGCGTGCGAGGTCTCCGTGCGCCTGGCGGATGGCGCCGCCGGCGAGCATGGCACCTACTCGGCGGGTTTCCACAACACCTCGCTGTTCGGCGCCTTCGGCGCCGCGGCCGCCGCCGCATGGCTGCTCGGCCTCGACGAACGCGAGGCGACCAACGCGTTGGCGCTGACCGCCTCGTTCGCGAGCGGAACGTCGGCCGCCTGGACGCTGGGCACCGGGCGCCACAAGCCGGCGCAGGTGGGCTGGGCCGCACACGCCGGGATCTCCGCCGCGCACCTCGCCGCCACCGGGTATGGCTGCCCGGACTCCACCCTCGACGGACCACGCGGCTTCTACGAGGCTCACACCCGCGGGAAGGCGCCTCGGCGAGCGCAGGCGCTGGCCGCCCTCGGCGATCGCTGGCGCACCATGGACGTCGGCATCAAGCTCCTGCCCTGCGGCACGCTGCCGCAGCCGGCCGCACAGCTCATGGAGGAGATGGTCGCCACGCACGGCATCGCCGCCGACGAGGTCCTCAGCGTCGAGGTGGTGCTCCCGGACGCCTACGCCCCGGTCCTCCGTGACGTCGGCCAGAGCCTCTGGCGCCCACCGACCGGAGCCGCGTCGATCGGATCGGTGCCGTGCATCCTCGCGCGGGTCCTGCTCGACGGATCGTTCTGGCTGGAGCACCGGACCGATGCCGCGGTGCGCGACCCCGTGATGCTCGCGCTCGCCGATCGGATCGAGCTGAGCACCGCACCTCCGGCCCCGGCCGCCGACCCCGCGGCGCGCCCGGTCACCATCACCGTCCGCACCCGGCGCGGCACGTTCGAGGGCCGGATGGAACGCGATCGCGGACATCCCGGCGTGCTCACCCGCGAGCGCGTCATCGGCAAGTTCCGACGCACCGCCGGCGCGGTCCTCGACACGGAGGCGGTGACGGCCGTCGAGGACCGCGTCCTCCGATGCGACGAGGCAGCGGACGCACGCTCCGTCTTCGGTGACCTGCACCTGGTTGCACCACACTGCTGAACACTCTGATGTATGTCATGGCGGGTGCGCCCTCCAGCGGCTCGAATGGGCCGATGACCGACACCGCCCTGCCTGCCGTCACGGACCGGACCGCCATCCGCACGTGCCTGATGCGCTACGGACGCGCCATCGACCAAGGAGACGAGGCGCTGCTGCGCTCCTCGTTCCACCCCCACGCCGTGATCGAGATGGGCCCGGTCGGGACGGAGATCACCGTGGACGGCTTCGCCGAAGCGATGGTCGCGGCCTCCGGCACGCTGACCCTCGGTCGCCACGTGATCACCAACCACCGCGTCGACCGGTCCGGTGACGTCGCCTGGTCGGAGGCCTACTACCTGGCGACGATGCTCCCGCTGCGCGCGGCCGAGGTCCCCTGGACGGCGACGTTCATGGCCGGGCGCTACGCCGATCGCTTCGAGCGGCGCGATGGGCAGTGGCGCATCGCCCATCGTCAGATGATCGCGGAGTGGCACGCCACCGCGCCGTCGCTCGAGCCCGGCGATGCTCCGGCCGCGGCAGCCTGCACCAGCAACAGCCTGGACTGCTTCGGAGATCAGCACGCCAACACCGAGTCCTACAGCTTGGACGTCCGCGCGTCGCGCGACGGCCTCACGATGGCCGGCGGGCGCATCTCCGCCGATTGGGTGCGCGGCCCTTCGGCATGGGTCTTGGAGGAGCGCCGTTCCGTGGCCGACTGGGCCGTCCAGCTGACCGGCGAGATCACCGCCCAGACGCCGGCGGTGACCGGCCAGACGACCAGGCGCGACGAACAGGGACACACGCACGACGTCGCCGAAGTCGAAGAGCGGGTCCTTGCGCGAGCACGCGCGCTGGATCGCCTCGACACCCAACTGCTCGACGAGGTGCACGCCTACCCCGGAGCCGGCCGATCCGTCCTCGAACGCGCGCGTGACGCCGCGGCCACGCAGCACCATGTGCTCGACGGGACGACCGACGTCGCAGGCGACTACGCCCGCCACGAGGCGCCGGTCCTCGTCATGCGCAGCGCCGGTCCTGGAGCCACGACGCTCGAGGGCGCGCGCGAGCTGGTGGAGTTGGAGCGGACGAACGACGTCTGGCGCATCACGAGCGCGACCTCCACCCCGCTCTGGCGCGCCGACCTCGACGACGCGGGCATGGCGGCCTTCCTGCACGCGCGAGGCGCGCGCGCCCGTCGCGACCGCGACGATCCGACCTACGCGCGCGGCTGAACCGGTCGCGTCGTCCGTCGAGACTTATGTCATGGCCATGAGCGGCGCCGCCGACGAGAGTCGCCGGGGTCAACCAGCGTCGTGCAGGCCGGCGGTGCGCAGGAGCACCGCGCCGGGCCGTCACCGCGCATCAGGGAGGAGATCCCGTGAACAAGAACGTGCTCGTCGGGGCGGTGCTGACCACCGCGATCGCCGGGACGCTGTCGGCCTGCGGGTCATCGAGCGACGACAGCTCGAAGTCCACCGCGGCCGACGCCAAGCAGCCCTCCGGCCAGCTGCGCGTGCTCCTCGAGTCCTCGCGCAAGGCCGGGTTCGAGAGCGTGCTGCCCGGCTTCAAGCAGAAGTACCCGGGCGTGAAGCTCAACGTCCAGTACGTCCCGTCGGCGCAGGCCGGGACGCTGATCCGCACGCAGCTCGCGTCCGGCGGCGGGCCCGACGTGTTCTTCACGCGGCCCGGCAGCGCCGACGCGGCCGCGGTGTTGCCGCTCGCCCAGGCCGGTCGGGTCCAAGACCTCAGCAGCCGACCGTGGGCGAAGGACGTGCTCGGCATCGCCAAGCCGCTGATCACCGCCAACGGCAAGATCTACGCTTGGCCGCTGGACACCTCGATCGCGGCCATCCTCTACAACAAGACGCTGTACCAGCAGTACGGTCTGACGCCGGCGACCACGTTCTCCGAGCTGCTGGCCCAGTGCAAGCAGGTCGCCGCCAAGGGCAAGTACCTGCTGTCGACCAACGTCGTCAGCTACCCCGCGGGCTGGTCGGCCGAGCTCGTCTCCGCCGCCGAGCCGGACTTCATCGAGCAGCGCAAGGCGAACAAGGTCACCTTCGCCGGCGACAAGGGCTGGACGGCGGTGTTCGACCACACCAAGGCGATGAACGACGCCAGGTGCCTGGGACGGTCGCCGCAGACCGTGCAGACGCTGGACCAGAGCATGCAGGAGCTGGCCCAGGGCAAGGCGCTGTCGGTCATGGCGACGCCGAACCAGCTGGGAACGGCCTCGACCGCCCTCGGCAAGAAGGGCGAGATCGGCTTGGCTCCGCTGCCGGGCGACACCGCCGAGTCGCAGATCATCGCCTCGACGCCGTCGGCGGCCCTCTCGATCAACGCCCATGCCAAGAACCTCCCCGCGGCCGACGCGTTCCTCGACTACCTCGCTTCGCCGAGCGCGTCGAGGCAGTTCGCGGAGGCCAACCAGAGCGTGTCGCCCTACGACATCAACGCGGGCAAGTACCCGGCCGACTTCGCGCCGTTCCAGAAGCTCATCGACGCCGACAGGGTCGCGGTGAGCAACTTCGGGCTGTTCCAGAGCCCCGACGTCGCGCTCGCGGCCGCGACGGGCGCCGCCGGCGTGCTGACCGGCCAGATGAGCACCGAGCAGGTCCTCAAGACGATGGACCAGGCCTGGGACAAGGGCCCCGTCGGCTGAGCGACTCCGCGCACGTCACCTGTCCTGTTGTTGGGACGACGCGAACGGCCCGGGCTCAGCCCGGGCCGTTCGTGCGTTGGCGCCGCATGCGAGCCGCGCGTCAGCCGGTGATCGCGGCGCCAGTGGCCAGGTCGAAGAAGTGCAGGTGCCCGGCGTCGATGACCAGCTCGGCGGTCTCACCGCGCTCGAGCCGCGACCGGATGTCGACCCGGGCGACCATGGGGACGGTGCTCTCCTGCGCGCCGCGCTCTGCCGCGTCGGCCAGCGCGGCGTCGGCGTCGCGGTTGACCTCCACGACCTCGTCGGTGAGCACCGGCTGACCCGGCACCCCGAAGTGCACGAGGCGCTCGGATCCGAGCGTCTCCACCAGCGTGACGTCACCGCGCAGTCGGAGATCCGCCTCGCCCCCACCGCTCAGCGCGGCGTCGCTCAGATGCTCCGGGCGGATGCCCAGCGCGATCGGCCGGTCCCGTTGACCGGCCAGCGCGGGGCGCCGTGCCGCCGTGGCGGCGGGCACGCGGACGACCTGCTCGCCGACCCGGACGATCAGGCCCGTGTCATCGCGGTCGAGCGTGGCGGTGACCAGGTTCATCGCCGGCGACCCGATGAACGTCGCGACGAACAGGTTCACCGGGTTGTCGTAGATGTCCTGTGGCGCCGCGACCTGCTGCAGGACGCCCTTGCGCATGAGCGCGACGCGGGTCCCCATCGTCATCGCCTCGACCTGGTCGTGTGTCACGTACAGCGTCGTGACCTCCAGCTCGCGCTGCAGCTGGGCGATCTCCGCGCGCACCTGGACGCGCAGCTTCGCGTCGAGGTTCGAGAGCGGCTCGTCCATCAGGAAGACCCGCGGGCGTCGCACGAAGGCGCGGCCCATCGCAACGCGCTGGCGCTGCCCGCCCGAGAGCGTCCGCGGCTTGCGCGACAGGACGGCTTCCAGGCCCAGCAGGCCGGCGACGCGCTCGACGCGGTCGCGCACCTCGTCCTTCGGCATTCGCTGCGCCCGCAGGGGGAACGCGATGTTCTCGAAGATCGACATGTGCGGGTAGATGGCGTAGTTCTGGAAGACCATCGCCACGTCGCGCCGCCGTGGATCGAGCGCGTTGACGACCTCGCCGTCGACGCGCAACTCGCCCTCGGAGATCTCCTCAAGCCCAGCGACCATCCGCAGCGCGGTCGTCTTGCCGCACCCGGACGGCCCGATGACCACCATGAACTCGCCGTGGTCCAGTTCCAAGTTGAGGTCCTTCACCGCGCGCATGCCGCCCGGGTAGACCTTGCCGATGCCGTCGAACGTCAGCGTCGCCAACGCGAATCACCCCCGGAGCCCGCCCGCGAAGCCCTTGATGAGCTGCCGTTGGGCGAACAGGTAGAACACCATGATCGGCGCGATCGAGATGACCACCGCCGCCATGATGAGGTTCCACGCCGAGGTGTTCTCCCCGACGAACGAGTACAGCGCGAGGGGCAGCGTCTCCTTGTCGCTGCCCGAGAGGAAGACCAGCGGGACGAAGAAGTCGTTCCAGATCAGCAGCCCGGCGAGGATCCCCACGGTGCCGGTGATCGGGCGCAGCAGCGGGAACACGACGCGCAGGTAGGTCCGCACCAACCCAGCGCCGTCGACCTGCGCGGCTTCCTCGTACTCCTTGGGAAGCGCCCGGATGAAGCCGGTGTACAGGAACACGGTGAAGGGCATGAACAACCCGGTGTAGAGCACGATCATGCCGACGTAGCTGCCGGTCAGCCCGAGGTTGCGGAAGGCGACGAACAGAGGCACGACGCCGAGCTGGAGCGGCAGCATGATGCCGACCATGAACAAGATGTACAGGCCGGTGCCGAGCCGCGAGGGGCGTCGCGCGATCGCGTAGGCGCACAGCGACCCGATCGCGACCAGGCAGACCACCGAGCCGATCGTGATGATCAAGCTGCTCGTCAACGCGTGGCCGAGGCCGGCGGTGCCACCGCCCTCCCAGGCGTCCTTCAAGTTGCTCGCCCTGACCGGCGACGGAAGTCCGAGCGGATCGGACGCCGCCTGCTGATCGCCCTTCAACGCCATCACGACCAGCACGTAGACCGGGAACGCGAACACCGCCGCGCCGGCCAGCACCGTCAGCTCGCGCCCGAAGCTCTTGATGGTGTAGCGGAACATCGTCACATCGCCCTTTCCCGGAGCCGCAGCACGACCATCTGCACGATCGAGAGCGCGGCGATCAGCACGGTCAGGACGAGCGCGAGCGCCGCCCCGTACCCGAACCGTCCGTTGACGAAGGTCTGCGTGTAGACCTGGGTCGCGAGCGTCTCGGTGGCGTTGGCCGGACCACCGCCGGTGACCGACAGGATCTGGTCGAACAGCCGCAGCCCGAAGATCAGGCTGATGGTCGCCGCGACCGTGATCGCCGGGGCCAGCAGCGGCAACACGACGCGACGGAACCGCAGCCAGGGCCCGGCACCATCGACCGTGGCGGCCTCGATCAGCTCATCGCTGATCCCCTCCAGCCCAGCCAGGTAGATGACCATCGTCAGGCCCGAGTACTGCCAGACGAGGACGACGACGATCGTCCACATCGCCCACTTCGGATCTCCCGTCCAGGCGTGTTCCCACGACGCGAGGCCGAGCTTTCCGAGCACGTCGTTGAAGCCGCCCTCGGCGTCGGCGATGTACCGCCACAGGAACCCGACGGCCAGCGGGCTGATCACGACCGGCGCGAAGAACAGCGCGCGCAGGACGCTGCGCGACTTGAGCGTCCGCCGCAGCGCCAGCGCCAGCGCCAGGCCGATCGCGTTCACCGCGACGAAGAACACGCCCGCGAACTTCAGCGTGTTCCAGAGCGAGTGCTCGGTGACCGGGTCGCGGAAGATCTCACGGAAGTTGCCCAGCCCAACACCATGGGCTTGGTCGATGCCGTTCCAGTCCGTGAACGCGTAGCGACCGCCGACGATCGTCGGCACGATGTGAAACGCGAGGAGGAAGAGGACGCCCGGCAGAGCGACCAGCCACGGGACCCGGCGCGGGCCGGCGCTCACGCGGCCACGGTGCCCGGGTAGCGGTCCATCACCTGCTCCTTGAACTGCGTGAGCCGATCGATCATGTGCTCGACGTCGTCCGCCACCGGCCGCAGGACCATGTGATCGACCCCGGCGTCGCCGTACTCGACGACCTTCTCCAAGACCTCCTGGCCGTTCCCGGCGAGGCTCACGCGCGACGCGTGCTCGAAGATCTCCCGCTGCTCGGGCGTGAGCGTCGGCATGTCGCGGGTGCCGCCGTAGTCGAACGACGCACGGCTGATCGCCTGCTCCTCGGCGCGCGCCCGGTCGCCGTCCTCGTCGATCGCCATCCAGTACTCCGTGTAGAGCACCAACTCGGACGGGGCTCGCCCGTACCCGGCGGCCAAGCCCTGAAGCTCAGCCCACTCGCGGGCCAGACGCTCGGGAGGCAACCACTGGATGTACCAACCGTCGAGGTCGCGGGCGATGCGATGCATCACCGCGTCGCCCATCCCGCCGTAGACGATGGGCAGTCGATCCTGGACGGGCTTCGGGTAGACGACCGCGTCCCGGATCGTGATGAACTGCCCGTCGTAGTCGACCGAGTCCTGCTCCCAGGTCTGGCGCATGATCGCGATCCACTCGTCGACGACCGCACCGCGCCTGCCCATGAAGCGGGTCTCGCCAAGGGCGGCGAACTCCTGCTTGGCGTACGGCGGCGACCCGATGCCGACGCCGAGGATCGAGCGGCCGCCGCAGAAGCGATCGAGGGTTGCGTAGGTCTTGGCCAGCCACACCGGATGGCGGAGCGGGAGGATCACCACCGAGCTGCCCAGCTCCATCCGGCTCGTCATCCCCGCGACGTAGCACAGCGTCGACACCGACTCATACATGTCGGGCACGATCGGCCCCTCGTGGCGTTCCCACGCCGCCATCGACCCGGCGGTGAAATGGAACTTCACGTCCATCGGCTTGCGGGTGAGCGAGTCACGCACCCAGAGCGAGTGGTACCCGAGCTCCTCGCAGGCGACCGCCGTGCGAGCGATGGCCTCCGCACTGGCGAACGGCCCGGTGTGTGGCAGCTTGACCCCGAACTTCATCGGGCGAGCGTACGAGCGCACCCACCGCGACTCCATGACCTAAGTCGATGCCGGCGAGCGCCGCCCCCTGTACCGTCGCCGCCCCGCGATGAGCACCGTCGACCTCACCCAGCGCCTCGGCGCGTTCGTCGCCGGCAGCGCGCCGCGCGCCGCGTCGACACCGGCCCTGCTGGAGCGTGGCGGGTGGTTCGTCCTCGACGGCCTGGGCCTGGCGCTCGCGGCGTGGTCGGCCGACGACCGCTTCGCCCAGAAGCTGCTGCGCGCCCAGGGCGACGACGTCGGTGACGACCGGCCGTGCACGATCATCGGCACGACCGACCGCGCCGGCGCGGCGACCGCGGCGCTCGTCAACGGGACGCTCATCCACAGCTGGGACTTCGAGGACATCGCCATCGGAACGGCGATGCACTGCGAGCCGACCGTCCTGCCGGCGGCACTCGCGATCGCCGAGCTGCGAGGAGCCGACGGCGCGGCGCTGCTCGACGCCTACATCATCGGCGCGGAGGTCGCTCAGCGACTGGCGACCACCAGCGACGGCATCGAGCACGGCACCGCACGCTACGGGTTCCACAACATGTCGATCTTCGGGGCGTGCGGCGCCGCGGCGGCCGCGGCCCGGTTGCTTCGGCTGGACGCACGTCGATCCGCCGAGGCGCTGGCGCTCGCCGTGAGCTTCGCGAGCGGCTCGGCTGTCGGCTGGATGCAGGGCACGGCACGCAACAAGCCGCTCAACGCGGGCTGGGCGGCACGATCGGGGGTGATCGCCGCGCAGATGGCCGCCTGCGGCATAGGCGTCGGCGCTGACACGCTCTCCGGGCCGCGCGGGCTCGTGTTCAGCCACCTCCGTGGCCGCTCGATCGACCCCGGGCCGGTCGTGGACGGTCTCGGCGAGCGTTGGCGCGTCCTCGACCTCGGCATCAAGCTGCTCCTGCCCGGCGGCGCGGCGCAGTCGATCCCGGAGTGCGTGACGACGCTGGTGGCCGAGCATCAGATCCGGCCCGACGAGGTGCTGGAAGCCGAGATCGTGCTGCCCCCGCGCTACGGCGCGATCATGGCTCTCGGCGATGCGCTCTACCGCCCGCCGTCGGCCGCCGCGTCGTTCTACTCCGTGCCGTGCACGGCCGCGCGCATCGTGCTCAGCGGGCGCTACCAGCTGGAACACCGCACCGACGCGTCCGTGCGCAGCCCGGAGCTCCAGGCCCTGGCCGACCGCTTCGCCTTGCGACTCGACACACCACGCGACGACGTGCCGACCGACGAGCACCCGGTCACCGTGACGATCACGACCCCGCGTGGCACGGTCACCCACGCCGTCGGGATCGAGCCCGGCCATCCCCGGCGGCTCGACCGTGAGGGGGTCGTCGCCAAGTTCCGCGAGTGCGCGGCGTTCGCCCCCTTCTCGCCGGACCCCGAGCCGATCGAGCGCCTCGCGCTCGGCCTCTCGCAGGTCGGCGACGTCCGAGAGCTCACGGCCCTGACACGACCGGCCGACCGACCGCCAGGCGATGCAGGCTCGCGGGCGCGAGCAGCACGAGCCGGCGACCGCGGCGTTTGACGAGCCCATCGGCCTGCAGGTCCCCGAGCACGCGCGACACCACGTCCCGCACCGAGCCCACCGAGTCAGCGAGCTCCTGGTTGGTCGCCCGCACGGCGAACTCGCCGTCCACCCGCTCGGCCAGGCTCAGCAAGTGCCGGGCGAGGCGCTCGCGCACCGAGAGCAGAACGTCGGACCCGAGCCAGCGCTGCCCCTCGTCCACCAGGCGCGCGAGGTAGCGGAGCATCGCGTCGGCGACCTGGTGATCGGTGCGCAGGAGACGCAGGAAGCGCTCGGTGCGCAGGACGAGGACCACCGTGTCGCGGAGCGCGTCGCAACTGCGGCGCGCTCCGCTGATCTCCGACCACGTCCGCTCCTGCCGATGATCGGTGGGGGTCGAGAGGACCGCCGACAGGCCGACGAGCGCGCCACGGTCGGCGTAGCGCATCGTCAGGCGGCGGCCGTCGTCGCGCGTGATGCACATGCGCATCATCCCGTCGGCGATCAGCATCAGCTGCACCGGGTCCGCCCCGTTCCTGTAGAGGCTCTCGCCCGCCGCGAGCTCCAGCACGCGAGCGTCCTCCAGCAGCAACGCGACGGTCGACGGCGGCAGGCCGGCCAACGGTCCATCCCGCCACGCCTCGTCCGCGCCCACGTCTGCCGCAACGGCAACGCTCATCTCCGACTCCCTCCGACAACGACGACAGCGTCCTACAACTAGCGCGAAGGACGGCGTGGAATCCGTGACCGCGGTCACGTCCCGGGTTTGCGCGCGCTAGCCGAGCGCGGTCGCGTCAGCACGCACCGCCAGGCGCGCGGTGAGCTCGCGGACGTCCGGCAGCTCGTCGAGCGCGAGCAACGTCGCCGCGAGGTCGTCGACCTGCGCCGGTCCGAGCGCGAGCCCTGCGTTGGCGTGGAACTTGCGCACGATCGAGTCGTGTGGGAAGTCCTTGGCCTTCGACGTGGTCGTCGCACGCACCGTTCGGTCGGCGGTGACCACCTCGACGGTCGTCGGCCGGTCTTCGGGCGCCAGGTCGAGGTGCTCGTCGTCGGCGCGGACCGCGAAGCGATCGCCCAGCGCGAGCAGCTCGGGCTCGCGGACCGCCGCGTCGGTGCGATGCGCGAGCGTGTAGCCGCCCTCCATCAAGATGCGCGCGACGAGCAGCGGGAACGCGCCGATCGACGCGGAGCCGGTGGACGGCCGGTAGAGGCTGTCGCCGATGTCCTCCAGGATCTGAGCGAGCTGCGCGGGCACGATGATCGTCCCGCTCTGGACGTCGCCGGCGCGGATGCCGTGCTCCTCGAAGAGGATCGACGCGGCGTCGGCGGTCGCCTGCGTCGACGAGCCCGTCGGATGCAGCTTGACGTACAGGTCGAAGAGGCGCCAGTCCTCGCCGATGCCCGCGAGGATCGGTTCCGGCGACCAGCCTTCGCGCCACGTGTGCGCCTCGAGCAGACCACGTTCGCCGTCGATCGTGTCGTGGCTGCAGCCGTAGCCGGCCGCCGCCAGACGCGCGGCCACCACGCCGGCCTGCGCCGCCCAGCCCGGGTGCATCGTCTTGTTGCGCCCCGACGCCGCGGTCCACCCCGCCGACGTCCCGCCGGCCATGCTCGCCGAGAGCGCGATCGCGTCGGCGATGCCATTCGCGTCGAGACCGTGGAGCTTGGCCGCTCCGGCCGCCGCACCGACCGTGCCGAAGACCGAGGTCCCGTGGAAGCCGGAGAAGTACAGGCCGGACTCGCCGTGCGCGGCGGACGCCAGCCGCAACGCGACCTCCGTCGCCACGACGAAGCCCTCCAACAGCTCCAAGCCGGACGCGCCCGTCTGCTCGGCGACCGCGAGCGTCGCGGCGGTCGCGAACGCCTCGCAGTGCATGACGGTGCCTGGGTCGATGTCGTCGAAGGTCCAGACCGTGGCCAGCGCGCCGTTGACCATGGCCGACATCGGTGCGGTGCCCCCGACATCCGAGCCGATGATCGTCGAACCACCGCGCTCCTCGGCACCCAGAAGCCCGGCGACGAGCGCATCGCCGACACCGTCCTCGGCCCGCCAGCCGGCGAGCGCGAGACCGACGGTGTCGAGCACGTGCAGGCGCGCTCGGGCGAGCAGCGCGTCGCGGCGATCGTCGGTGGTCAGGTCGAAGCCCGCGGCGAAGTCCGCGAGCGCCTCGGCGACGGGTCGGGCGTCCATCGTCGCGACGGTAGCCCGCGGCCCGCCTCCGACAAACGACCAAAGTCGCTGCGGGGCAGGGACGATGTCCCTACCCCGCGAGCGGTCACGGCAGCGTCGTCACGTCGATGACCTCGTGGTGGTTCATGAGCGGGCGCTCGTCTGGACGCGGGCGTCAGGGACACCATGACGTCGCGGATCGGATGTTGGAATCAGTCGCCGGCTTCCCTCGCCCGCCGTGCGGCGCGAGGACCCGGTTCACTGCTCGACGAGCGTCCCGAGCCTGTGACCTGAGTCGCCGTGCGGTGAGCCGCGCCGCCTTTAGGGTCGCCCGATGGCCTACGTGATCGCCGAACCGTGCATCGGCAACAAGGACGCGTCCTGCTCGGAAGTCTGCCCGGTGAGCTGCATCCACCCCACGCCCGAGGAGCCCGGATTCGCCGAGGCCGAGCAGCTCTACATCGACCCGGAGGAGTGCATCGACTGCGACGCGTGCGTCGAGGCCTGTCCTGTCGACGCGGCGTTCGCCGAGGACATGCTCCCACCTGAGTGGGCGCGCTTCGCCGCGCTCAACCGCGAGCACTTCGGGCACGGGAGCTGAACCCGGCCGGTGCCTGGTCGCTGATCGCCTACAGCGGAAAGCCCCCGTCCGCCCCGATCATCGTGCCGTTGACGTACGACGCGTCGTCGGAGGCGAGGAACAGCACCGCGGCTGCGACCTCCCCAGGCTGCCCCGGCCGGCGCATCGGAACGAGGCGAAGCATGTCCTCGCGCGCCTGAAGCTGGCCGCCCGCGTCCGGGTACCACTCAGGGTGCTTGCGCAAGGTGTCGGTCATGCCGGGGCTGACCCAGTTGAACCGGATCCCGTGCGGCGAGAACTCGTACATCGCCGACCGGATCACGGCGTGCTTGGCCGCCAGCGATGCGAGCGAGTGGGCCCGCGGCTCGGCGACCACGCCGGCGCGACCGCCGGCCGGCGGGTAGCCGAGCATCACGACCGAGCCCGCTCCACGCTCGACCATCCCCGGCAGCACCGCCTGCAGCAGATGGAACGTCGCGCGCAGGTTCACGCCGAGCACCAGGTCCAGCTCCTCGTCGGTGATGTCCAGAAGGCCCTTCGCCGGCCGGATCGAGTGGTTGATGACCAGGACGTCGATCTTCTTGTAGGCCTCGATCGCTTCAGCCACCATGCGGTCCACGGCGCCACGCACCGCGAGGTCGGCGAGCACGGACAACACGTCGCCGCCGGCGGCACGCAGCTCCTCGGCGGTCCCGTCGAGCTCATCGGCCGACTCGCGCGCGTTGATCACGACTCGTCCCCCTTCGCGGACGATCCCGGCCGCGATCTCCCGTCCAATGTTCCGACTGCTACCGGTGACGATCGCCACCTTGTCTCGAAAGCGCATCATGAACACCTAGTGGCCCGTCTTACGAGAAACCGTGACCTAGGTCCGGTCCGGCCGGCTTTCCGAGGCAATGCGGCGAGCAGCTGGGCGCCGGCGACGACCAGGCAGGCGCCGCCGACGCGCGACAGGACGCCGCCGGCCACCCAGACGGCCAGGGCCAGGCCGACCGCGGTGGCGATGAGCTACCCGAGGTCCGCGACGGCGCCGGCGATCATCAAGGCGTAGGACATGACTAGGCCATCACCAGCTCGCGCGTGTCGACGTCCTCGGTCAGCACGGGCCGGCCCCGCGCGCGACCGAGCTCTGCCACCTGCTCTGGCGCGACATCGACTTCGCCAACCGGCGCATCTCCATCGGGCGCTCAAAGACCCAGGCCGGCCTGCGCGAGATCCCGATGGTCCCCGCGCTGCATCTCGAGCTGCTCGCGCACAAGGCCCGCAGCGCGCACAGCGGCCGCGACGACCCCGTCTTCCCGACCTCCAACGGCACCGCACGCAACAAGGACAACCGGCGGCGGTTGTCGGGCATGAGCTCGCGCTCGACCAGCGGGATGTTCCTGCGGTGCCCTCAGACTTCTGCGTGCGCGTCCACGGCAGGCGCAAGCCGCTGCGAGCAGCCGCGACATGCCGGATCGCGGCTCGACGCCCGCCTACACACTCTCCAGCTTCGCCGCCGCCTCGCGCCGCAACGCGCACGTCTCGGCGAACCTTTCCAGCAGCGGGTCTAGCTCAGCCGGTGAGCCGACCTTCGTGCTCTTCACCATGATCCGTCGGCCGGTCGCGACCTCGAAGCCCTCGACCTCGACCTCGCCGGACTCCCAGACCGAAAAGCCGCCCGTGACGTTCGGGCCGGTTAGCTCGGCCCACGCTGCGCGCTTAGGTCGGTCAGTCGGGCCGGCCGTGAACTGCACCATCAGCTCTGGGCGCTGCAAACTGGTGGTCCAGCGCTCGAGGTAGTCGAGGAACGGGTCGGTCATGGCAGTTTCGTGGAGACGTGCGAGACGTTGCTTGTGGGGACGGGGTACTGCACCGGCTTGCCCTTCCTCGCCGCATTCCGGCCCGCCGGGCTGTCGGGGCTGGGGATCTGCCCCCAGTCCGCGCGGCCGCCGGGGTGGACGCTGCCGGACGGGACGTCGAACTCAACGTATCGCGAGCCAGGCTTGGCCTGGCGCTCGTACGCGCTGGGGTTGGCCGGATAGGCAACGTGGGTGGTGCCGCCGCCCCCGACCTGGACCACACCGTTCTCGCGCATCGCCGCCTCCTCCTCGGCCGACATCCACCGTCCGACACGCACCGTCTCCTCTGCCGCCTCCTCCGCGAGCCGCGCCGCGCCGGCGCCGTCCCACATCGAGGCGACCATGCCGATGCCCTGGCCGACGCCGCCCGCGGTGCCAAAGTCCGCGCAGGACGGGTTGAACCCGAAGAGGCTGCCGGCGATCTGGGTGCTGAGCCCCGCGGTGAGGCCGTCAAGCGCCCCGGCGGCGAAGTCCGGCGCGGCGTTGACCGCCGTCGCCATCGCGTTGCCGACCATCGAGACGGCACCCGCCGCACCCCCAGCCATGCTCCCGACTAGACCGCCGATCGCGTCGGCCAGCCCGTCGCCGGTCGCGTCCGCGAGGTTAATCGGGTTGCCGAACGCGTACTCATAGAGGTTGGTCGCGCCCGATCCGAAGCCCGCCGGATCCTTGGTCGTGAACCGCCCCGTCTCGGCGTCATACTGCCGCTGGCCCATCTGCGTCAGGCCGGTGTCCGCGTCGTAGAGCCCGCCCGCGTAGCCGAAGGGTTGGAAGCCCGGGCTCGTGTCGAGCGTGATCCGCCCGTAGGCGTCGTAGTCGATGCGCTGAGCGACCGTCCCGGTGGCGACATCGACGACCAAGCGGACGCTGCCGTGCTCGTCGGTTACGAACCGGTAGGTCGTGTCGCCGCGCACCATCAGCGACGGCGTCGTCCCGTCGGCGCCGTAGACGAACGTGCTGCGCACGTCGCCATCGGCGTCGAGCTCCGCGACCGGGTTCAGCGCCTTCCCATACAGGAAGCCCTCGACCAGGTCCCCGTCCACCTTCTTGCCGACACGGCGGTTCTGCCCGTCGAGGACGTACTCCACCTCGCGGCCGTCGGCCAGGTGGGCGCCGTGCAGTGCTCCGAAGCGGTTGTAGGTGTAGGTGGTGACCGCGCTGCCGTATTGGCGGCCGGTCAGCTGCCCGTTCTTGTCGTAGGTATAGGCAACGTCGCCGGCGCCGATCAGTCGATCCTGCGCGTCGAACGTCGCTGACGTCGTGCCGTCGGGCGTCGTCACCGCCGTGCGGTTGCCGTTGGCGTCGTAGGCATAGTGCGCAATGAGCGCTCCGTCCTGATGGACTTCCTCCAGCCGCCCGGAGTCGTCATACCCGTACGTGCGGTGGGTCGTCCCGTCCTCGTCGGTCTCGTCTTCGGAGACGATCCGCCCGCGCTCGTCGCGTGCGTACGTCGCGGATAGCAGCGTCGTCTGGGCGCCCGACGCGCTCCAGCCGGTGCCTTCGGCGTAGTCGTCCACGGTGGCGGTCGTGGCCACCCGACCCGCGATCGTCCTGGTGATGATCCCCGTAGCCGGGGCGCGGGTGACCGTGACCGGCCCGGCCTGCGTCAGCAGCCCGTCGTCGTCATAGGCGTAGTCGACCGTCGCGCCATCGGCCACCTGCACGCGCGAGACGCGGAAGTCGTCGTTGAACGTCCGTGTCACCGTGCCCGAGACCGCGCCGGACAGCGTGTCGCTCGTCGCCAGGCCGCCGTCGTAGCCGAAGGACAGGTCCTCGCCGTCGGACCCGTCGATGCTGGTGACCTGGCCCGTCGTGGAGTTGTAGTGGTAGTGGACCTCGTCGCCGCCGGAAGCGATCGACGCCAGGCTCCCGTGGGCGTTGTAGTCGTACTGGAGCGAGGTGCCGTCCGCGCGGTCCAGCGACGTCAGCAGACGGTCCGCGTCGTAGTGGTAGGTGACGGGCGTCGCGCCGTCGCCAACGTCGGGCGCCGTGTAGCTCTTGGGCTGGTCGAGCGCCGTCGAGGTGAACACGTGCACCGGGCGGCCGGGCGGCGTGATCGACGCGAGGTTGCCGTCGGCGTCATAGGTGTACGCGATCGAAGCGCTGCCGGGCAGCGTCTTGGACGTGACACGGCCGCCCGCGTCATACAGGTACGACGTAACCGCGCCGAGCGGCGCGTCGACCTCCGACACCAGGCCGGCCGAGTTGTAGTGGTAGGTCCTCGTTCGGGCGCCCTGGACGGTCTGGCTCACCCGTCCGCGGTCGTCGTAGCTCGTCGTCGCCGCCAGGACGCCTGGCTGCGTGCTCGCGGTCGGCCGCCCCTGCCCGTCGAGCGCCGCCGTGGTCGTCCGACCCTCGGGGGAGAGGGTCGTCAGCGTCGTCGTCCCGCGGTCGAAGCGGACCTGCCACGTCTTGCCGTTGATCTCCGCCTCGTCGTCGGAGCTCGAGAGCGACAGCGGGTCGTCGTCGTCGGACAGCTCGGTGTCGCGGCTGGTCGTCACGGAGTAGGTCCGGCCGCCCGGTGTGGAGACCGAGCCGCTGGTCAGCGGCGCCGCCAGGCCGAAGATCGGGTCGGCTTGGCGCTGGTTGGTCACGGTGGACCCGTCGGGCAGCGTGCGGGTGAGGACGCCGTCGGTGCCCTTGCTGGTGCCGCCGGTCTGGCCCTGCGGGCTGGTGTAGCCGCGCGTCGTGACGCCGTCGCGGTCGCGGGTCAGCGCGTAGCTGCTCGCGTGGCCGCCCGCGGTGGTCATCGTGACCGTCGCGCCGCCGTTGTGCGTGGCACGAGCGAGCGACTTGGCGCCGCCGACCGCGTCGGCGTCGCGCGTCAGACGGCCCTCGTCGTCGTACTGGAAGGTGCTGGTCGCGCCGCGCGGTGACTGGAACGATCTCAGCAGCCCGTCGCTCGACGTGGTCATCGAGGTCGTGTGGCCGTTGGGATCCTCGACGCCCGACAGCCGGCCGTGGGCGTCGAGGTGCAGGTCGGTGCGCTGCCCGAACGGCGCGACGATCGCGGTCGGGTGGCCGTCGGAGGCGCGCTCGACCCGCGTCTGGTTGCCGTCACCGTCGGTGATCGACGTCAGCCGCCCCGCGCCGTCGTAGGCGAACGTGCCGGCGACCGCGCCGGTGCGCGCGTTGAGCGTGCGCGTCTGGCGGCCGTGGCGGTCGAACTGGAACACCGCGGTGCCGTCGGGCGACGGGATCGTGTAGCCGTCCGCGCCCACCCCGGGCAGCGCTGGGCCGACGCGGTACAGCGACGCGTCGCAGCTGTCGGTCACGTAGGTGCTGGCACCGTCCGGCATCGGGATCACCGCATTGGGGCACTCCAGCCACGCGGCCCCGGCGACGCCGCCCGCGCCCGGGTCCTGGTTGCCGCCGCCGGCCAGCGCCGAGATGACGCCGGAGGAGTCCAGTCGCCGGATGTCACCGGTCTCGCCGATGTACAGCGTCCCGTCCTGGCCGACCGAGACCGTCGCCGGGTACAGCAGATGCGCCTGGGTCCCGGGCAGGCCGTTGCCCGACCGGCCGGGTCCGCCGTCGCCCGCGACCGTCGTGATGATGCCGTCGGTGCCCACGCGCCGCACGCGATAGTTGGAGGAATCGCCGATGTAGACGGCGCCGTCCTGGCCGACCGCCACGCCCGAGGGGTAGTTGAGCTCGGCGTCATCCGCCGGGCCGTCGTCACCGGAGAAGCCCGATGTGCCGGTGCCCGCGAAGCGGCTGATGATGCCGTCGGGCGCGACGCGTCGGATCTGGTGGTGGTTGAAGTCGTCGATGTAGAGCGTGCCGTCGGGCGTCACCGCAACCGCGTTGGCCCTGAGGACCGCGTCGGTCGCCCGGCCGTCGTCGCCCGACGGCGTCCCGCCCCCTCCGGTTCCCGCGACCGTCCGGATGACCCCGTCGTCCCCGACCGCGCGGACGCTGAAGAGGGCGGCGATGTAGACCGTGCCGTCCGGGCCCACCGCGACGCTCAGCGGCGCGTCGATGTAGGCGTCGGTCGCCGGCCCGCCGTCGCCCGCGTCGGCGTCGTCCGGGCCCGGATCGCCACCGCCCGCGAACGTCGAGATCGTCCCGTCGGGCGCGATCCGCCGCACGCGATGGTGCCCGGTGTCGGCGATGTAGAGGCTGCCGTCTGGGCCTGCGGCGCCGCCGCCGAGGTTCAGGAAGAGCGCGTCCTTCGCCGGGCCGCCGTCGCCCCAGCCGTCGGAGTCGCCGGCGTCGCGGTGCGCGGTCGAGGCGCGGTTGTTGATGATGACCGAGCTCGGGTCGCCCGCGATCCGCGTGACCGACGAGCCGACCTCGTCGGTGCTGACCTGCGAGCCGTCGCCGAGGCGCAGGACCTTGGCCGTCGGGTCGTAGCTGTTGTGGCCGTCCAGCGTCCAACCGCCGAGGTCGTCGGGCGCTTCGTCCGCGCCGCCGAGCGTGACCTTGAACGTCTCGTCCATCCCGCCCTCCATGCGGGACGGGATGCCGGTGGAAGCGCCGCCCGCCTGGGCGAAGGCCCGGCCGCCGGACCGGTCGTCCAGCGCGTACTGCGATTGGTAGATCCAGCTCAGCGTCACCGTCGCCTCGGTTGCGCCGTTGACGTCGCGACCGAAGCCGTCCTTGCCGTCCCAGATGAACTTCGAGAACTGGCCGGCCCGGTTGTCGAACTGCCGGACGATCCGCTGGCCCGCGACGTCGATCGTCATCTGCGCGCGGCGCAACGGCCCGGGGTCGTCGGGCGTGACCTGCAACTCCATCGTGTTGCCCACGACGCGACCGGGCGCGCGGTCGCTGCGGTAGTGCAGCGCGGTGCCGGTGCCCGAAAGCGCGACGTCCTCGCCGAGCGTCTGGTCGTCGCATCCGATGACCGAGCCGCCGCTGGAGCACCCACCGCCACCGAAGAGGCCCAGGATCGGCGACCCGTCCGGGTTGGGCGCGCCCGCCGGCCACCAGACGCCCGCGTTGTAGTCGTAGGGCGTGAAGTGCGTGACCGCGACGCGCCACAGCGTGTCGCCGGGCGCATAGAGATCGGCGACCTGGGCCAGCTCGTCGTCGGTGACGCCGAGATCTTCGAGCTCAGCGGTCGTCGCGGGATCGCCGTCGCCGTCGACGTCCAGCGTCGCGACGCCGTCGGACTCCGACAGCACCTTGACGACGCGCCCGTCGTCGGACGGCACCCACGCGCCGCGCTGGGCGTCGTAGTAGCCGACCGGCACCCGCGCGCCGACGTCAAAGCCGATGAAGTTGTCGGTGTAGGTGACGACGGGCTTGTCGAAGTCGACCTCGGTCGCACCCGCGGCCAGCGCCTCGTCGACCGTGTAGTCGACCGCGTAGGTGTAGATGCTGGTCGGGGGCAGGTGCGCGGGCATCGCCTCGTCGCCGTGCGCGCCGACCGTGTACTCGGTCGCGCGCACGTTGAGGTGCGACAGCGGCAGCGAGCCGCCGCCGGGCAACCTCATCGTCGCCTGCGTGCCGGCGCCGAACAGCAGCGTGGCGCGGCGCGTGCCGGCATCGTCGGTCTCCTGCGACCCGCGGGCGACCTGCGCGGGCGCCAACGGCGAGGAGAGGTCGACGTCGGTGACGTGCGTGTCCAGCGCCACCAGCCGCACGTCGTCGAACCACGCGTAGTCCTGCCACGGCACGTCGACCTGACGCTCGACCGGAAGGTCGCCGGCACGCTCCAGGCGGATGCGCAGGCGCCCACCGCCGTTGACCGCAAGGGACACCTGGCCATCGGCAGCCGTGGCCATGCTGCCCAGCTCGGGGTGATCGACCACGCTGGCGGTGACACCCGCCAGCGGCGCGCCGTCGGCGTCGAGCACACGGCCGCGAACGACCGCGGCACGCTGGTGGACGATCGTGCCCGCGGCGACACCCTGCTGCACCGGATCGTCGCCCGAGTACAGGAAGGACGTGGCATCGCCGACGTCGGTGGTCTCGTGACGCGGCAGCGCGGGCACGGCGAGCGCGCCGGTCGCGACCGCGGTGGGCTCGCTCTCGCCGGCGTCGGTACCGGCCATGTTGGTGGCGGTGACCGCCACGCGCAGCGCCGAGTCGACGTCCGCGGTCGTCACGACGTAGCTCGCGTCGGTCGCGCCGGCGATGTCCGAGCAGCTCGTGCCGTCGGCCGCGCAGCGGCGCCACTGGTAGGCGTACGTCAACGGCGCGGTGCCCTGCCAGGTGCCGTTGTGCGTGGTGAGCGTATGACCCTCGATCGCCGAACCCACGATCGTCGGCCGCTGCGTGTTGGCCGGCGGAAGCGCCTCGACGGCAGCGGTCGGCGCGCTCGTCGCCGTCACCGACGCGACCGCGTTGCTCGCCGTGACCGCGACCCGCAGCCGCGCGCCGACGTCGTCCGGCGTCAAGGTGTAGGTGTCGTCGGTCGCGCCCGAGATCGGAACGCAGCCACCGCCCGTCGCATCGCAACGCTGCCACTGACGGGCGTAGGCGATCGGCTCGGTGCCGGCCCACGCGCCGCTATCGACGGTCAGCGCCTGCCCGTCGATCGGCGTGCCGGAGATCGAGGGCTCGGTCGTGTTCGCGGGCGCGGACATGTCGACGCTCGCGTCCAGCGACGCGCTGTCGGAGGCGTTGCCGACGGCGTCGACCGTGCGGACCTGCACGGTGACCGGCTGGCCGGTGGCAGCGCTGGGCAGGTCGAAGTGGCCCAGCGCGTCGGCCGTCGCCCACGCGGTCCAGTCGCCACCGGCTCGTCGGTAGCGGGCCTGCGCGTGGTCCAGGCCAGAGCCGGCGCTGCCGTCGGCAAGCGCCGGATCGACGCGTGCCTCCCAGGTGATCCGCGCCACGTCGGTGGTCGAGTTGTAGGACTCCACCTGCATGTTGGTCGGCGCGGGCGGCGGGGTGCGATCGATCGCGACCGTCCACGCGGACGAGCCCTTGACGTTGCCGGCGAAGTCCGTCGTGGTCTGGCGGAACGGCCGGTGGCCTTCGCCGATGGCGCTGGGGTCGAAGGTCAGCGTCGCGCTGGTGCTGTGGGGGCAGGCCGTGGGGTCGGTCGCGGCGCGCGGGTCGCAGGGCAGCGTGGAGGCAGCCACCTCGGCGCCGCCGACGACCTCGAGCGCGAGCTTCTTGACGCCCGAGCCCGCGTCGGTGCCGGCCAGCGTGATCGACTGCGTGCCGGTGCCGTTGGTGTAGTGGTCGCGCAGATCGTGCCAGGCCCCGAAGGGCGAGGCGGTGGGCGGGTCGCTGTCGTACGTGACCTGCGCGTGGTTGTTGGCGCAGTAGGTGGTGGACGTGCCGTCGGGCCGCTGGACGACGGTCTTGGCGAAGTCCGCGCCGGTCGTCACGCACGGCGTGCTCGGCGAGCTGTAGGTGAAGGTCGTGGTCGGGCCGGTGGTGTGCGTCGCGTTGTTGGTGCGGACCATCGACGCGACCTGCGACGTCGTCCCGTTGTAGGTCACGAGCGTCACGTTGCCGTCGGGCGTCGTGATCGACTTCAGCCGGTTGCGCGCGTCGTAGGCGTAGCGGCTGATCGCGCCGTCGCCGGCGGTGTAGCGCGTCAGGTAGTCGCTGTCGACGTGGCCGTAGAGGAAGTTCCACGTGTGGCCGGCGGTGTCGAAGATGTCCTGGATGTAGCCGTCGCCGACGTAGTTGCGCGTGACGCGGTAGGCGGCGCCGTTGGCATCGGTGATGCCGTTCAACGCGGGGATCTCGGTGTCGCCGTCGCTGTAGTAGGAGAACGCGATCGCGTGGCCGGCGGCGTCGGCGAGGGTCAGCAGGCGGCCGTCGGAGCCGAAGGTCAGCGTCAGGTCGGCGTTCGGGTAGGTCGGCAGCCCATCGGGCAGGCGCAACGTGTACTTGTTGGTCGTCGCGCTCTTGGTGAGCGTGGCCGAGGCCAACTCGGCAGGGCTGCTGTAGGTCGTGATCGTGCCGTCGGCCTGCGGGTCCAGGAACGGCAGCGCGAGGCCGTCGCCGCGGTAGAAGGCGATCGTCTGCGCGTCGAAGGCCTTCAGGTGCAGATCACGACCGAGGCTGGCGGTGCCGCGGATGCCGATGCCCTGCAGCTCGGTCGCGCTGGCCAGGCTGTTGTGATAGTGGTCGAGCCGGAGATCGAGGCCCGTGCCGGGGACGGCGAGGTCGCTGGTGTCCAGCAGCAGGTTGCCGTTGGCGACGTTGACCGCGGCGTTGGTCTTGCTGTCGAGCTGCTGGGCCTCGAACGTCGACGACGTGGGACGACCGGTCCGCGGGATCCAGACGATGTCGAGCTCGGGCGCCTGGTTGGCCGTGCTGCCCTCGGTGGAGAGGAAGTCCTCCTCTCCGACGACGTGCGGGCCGGCCTTGTCCTGGATCGCGATGCCGTAGTTGGGCAGCGATCCCTCCACCCAGCGCCGGACCAGCCCGGTGACCGACCAGTCGGTCCAGCCCGTGTGATGCGCCGGGACGGTCGTGCTCGCCGCGGGGGTCGGATCGAAGTCACCGCCGGGCGTGGACCAGGTGTTGGTGCCGTCGTAGGTGCTCCACGACGCGCCGTTGGTCCAGTTGCGCGTCAGCGGATGCAGCGTGAGCTGCTTGCTGGTGGAGATGCTCCACCCGCTGGGCTGATAGAGGCCGACGTCACCCCACAGCGTGACCGCATCGGCCGGCACCGCGCTGAGATCCCAGCGGATCAACGTGTGATGATCGTGATCACCGGACCAGCCGGCCCAGAGCTGGCTGCCCGAGCAGAAGCTCGTCGCCGGCGTGTCGGAGCTCAGCCCGCAGTCCTTGGTCGGGGTCTGCAGCGCGACCGTCGGGTCGATCGTCACAGAGCCGGAGCGCAGCGCCTCCCGCAGCCACGCCTCGTCCTCGACGGTCAGCGTGACCCGCCAACCGTCTTCGGTGCGATCGAGATCGGTCGACACCTTCTTGGTCGCCGTGCGGTCCACGTCGGCGAAGGCATAGGAGGGCGACAACGCCAGCACCGTGTCGCCGTCGGCGTCCTCGAGAGAGATCGTGCCGTTCTTCTGCTCCTCGGCGCGCACGCCATCGGCCGCCCGGAGATCGAAGACGTACCGGGAAGGCGCGTCGGCGCCATGGAGGTGGATCTCCTCACCGATCGCACCACTGGACACGCGGTACTCGACATCGGCATCCCGCAACGCCCCCGCGTAGGTGATCCTCTCGCCGTCGACCGCGCCCGCACCGCTCGCGCCCTGCAGCTCCATCGACGCCCAGTCCGAACCACGGCGGATGCGGATCGGCTCCGCCAGGCTCGATGGGAAGAAGGTGGTCCAACGATCGGCCGTCGTCTCGAACCCACCCGAGACCGGCCGCAGCGTGTCGTCGACCTCGCGCTCCTCGCCGTCGGCGGCCTTGTAGGTCGGCGCCTGAGCGAACACCCGCGAGATGTACGTGCCGTCCCCACGCCGATACGTCCGCGACGTCGCCGTCGACATCGACGGAACCGGCTCCGCGCCATCGAGCAACCGGTCGACCGAGCCACGCGGCTCGGGCACCGCGTTCCCCTCCTGCGCCGAGGAGCGCGACACACCCAACAGGAACACGCCCAGCACGCCCGAACCGATCACGAGCAGCGCGAGAACGGCCAGCGCGCGACAACCGAGTCGCTCCGTGACGAGATTCATCGGAGTCAAGACCTTCCCTGGTGAGAGATACCGCGTGCCGCGGTGGACAGTGCGACACCCTCTACGCTAAGGACTCCTTAGTCAAGGATCCTCCCCCGATCGTATGGACCCAGCCCCGGCGAGCGGCGCTCCTTCCGCGGTGCCGCCCAACGTCAGCAGCGGACCGACCACCACCGCGTGCGACATACGCGACCAGCCCGAGGTGCCGGGCCGCCCGGTCTCGCACCTTGACCAGCTCCCTGAGCTCGCCAAGTCGGACGAGCAGTCGCCGACCGTCTCCAGGGTCAGTGGCTGCTCGCGCGGGTACTCGGCCCATCGCAGCGCGTTGTCGGCAAGCTAAGCGCCTTGGAAGGCGGTCGGGGGTCACCAACCGGAAGACGTCGAGCGTCCGCGCAGCGTGCGACACGTGTGCGCGCACGTCCTCTCCCCATTCGCCGAAGTCACACGCAGCAGCCGTGGCACAGCAAGTACGGTTCTTGTCGTCCATGGAGGTCGTTCTCCGTGGGCCATGCCACCGGGCTGCTCCAACGGTCGCGGGACGCTCTTCGCCGACGATCGGGCCGGAGCGCCGGCGCTGGCTCGGCGGACGAGAAAGCGGTAGCCGAAACGACCGCGATCGACCGCAATCCACGGCCAAGTTCGCGAACGAAGGCACCAGTGCCTGAAAACCGCGCGCAGGACCAAGCGCGATCGACCGCCCCGAAACCACCGCCCCAAGAACGACGAAAGCCCCGCATATGCAGGGCTTTCGTACCGATGGAGCCAGGGGGGCTCGAACCCCCGACCTCCTGCATGCCATGCAGGCGCTCTCCCAGCTGAGCTATGGCCCCAGGTAGAGAGACATCTTAACAGCGTCGGCGGCTCAGCGGCGGCCGGGCACGAATTCCGGCACTTCGAAGTCGTCGTCGGATGGGCCGACGGCGCGGCGGCGGCCGGAGGGTGTGGCGGAAGGGCGTGAGGCGGAAGGCGCGGTGTCGATCGAGGTGCCGGGCGGCGTGCCCTGGTCGAGGTCGGCGGTCAGGCGGGCGTGGGCGAGCTTGACGTCGTTGAGGAGGCGCTCGGCGTTGCGGCGCAGGGACTCGCTCAGCTCGGACAGGTGGCCGGAGAGCTCGGTGCCGTCCGCGAGCACCCCGCGGGCGGCGGCGTTGGCCTCGGCCAGGATCGCGCGGGCCTCGTCGCGGGCGTCGCGGGTCGTCTGCTCGGCGGCGATGGCGGCGTCGTCGCGGAGGCGGGTCGCCTCGGCCTGAGCTTCGGCGATCAGCTCGGACCGACGCCGCTCGCCCTCCTCGCGGGCCTGCGCGGCGCGCTCGTGGATCGCCCGCACGCTCTCGCGCGCCTCGGCCTCCACCCCGGCCGCCTCGGCGCGGGCGGCGTCGAGGATCTCGCGGGCCTCGGCCTCGGCGGCCTCGACGCGCAGGTCGACGGCCCGGTCGGCCTCGGCGATGCGCGACCGGACCTTCTCCTCGGTCTTGATCCGCATCTCCTCGGCGGCGCGCTCGGCGGCCTCGACGATCGCGGCGACCTTCGCCGACGCCACCGAGATCTCGGACAGGCGTCGCGTGCCCGCCTCGTCGTCCAGCGACGAGAGCGGCTCGTCCAGCTCGGGGTCTCGGCCGTCGTCGGAGGCCATGCCCCGATGGTAGGCGCGCGGCGCCCGCGCGCCCGCAAGAACGCGGTCAGGCCGGGGCGGCCGCCGGGGCCGGGGCCGCCGCCACCGCCGGCCGCTCCGGCGCGCTCGTTCCCGCCGGCGTCACCAGCACCGGGCAGCTCGCGCCCCGCGGCACCCGATCGCCGTTCCCCACGACCAGCAGCTGCGCGTCCTCCTCCGCGGCGACCGCGCGCAGCCCCTCGGGCACGCTCGCCGCCCGCCGCGCGTGGACCGTGCACGGCACGTCGTCCGGCACCACGTCGGCCTGCCGGTGCAGCTCGCGCGCGACCGCGGCGCGCAGCGCGTCCGGCCGCTCCCCCGCGTCCGCCGGCCGCTCGCCGACCGCGATCCCGGCCAGCACCAGCGGCGCCCGCAGCAGGCGCGCGGCCGCGACGGCGCAGGCGAGGACGTCCGGCGTCCCGGACCGCCCGGTGGCGGCCACGGCGACGACGATGGGCTTGGCGACCATGCCCCAACCCTCGCAGCCCTCGCCCCGCCCGCCATCGGCGACGACCCGCGAACCCGCTGCGGCGAACTACGGACGCGCCGCGCGCCGCCGCCCGGGCCGCACGGTCCCGTCGACCGTCACGCCGACCGCGCGCGGACCGCCGGTTGCGCAGCTTTGCTGCGCATAACGACGGAGAGCACCAGCTCGCAGACCACGGCGACCAGCGCCATCAGCAGGAACCCGATGATGAAGTTGCCGGTCGCCGACTTCACGACGCCCATGACCAGCGGCGGGAAGAAGCCGCCCAGCCCGCCCGCGGCGCCGACGACGCCGGTGACCGAGCCGACGCGGTCCGGGAACCAGTCGGGGACGAGCTTGAAGACCGCACCGGTGCCCAGGCCCAGGACGACGGCCATCGCCAGGCAGGCGATCGTCAGCGGCACCATGTGCTTGTAGGTGAACGCCAGCACCGCGGCCAGGACGGCGGTCCCGACGAAGCAGACGTGCAGGACGCGCGCGGCGCCGATGCGGTCCGACAGCCAGCCGCCCGTCGGCCGCCCGATCACCGCCAGCAGCGCGAAGCCGGCGGCCCGCGCGCCCGCGTCGGACTTCGACAGGTGGTGCACGCCGGTCAGCAGCTTGGGCAGGTACAGGAACATCGCCACGAAGCCGCCGAAGGCCAGGAAGTAGAACAACGTCAGCGCCCACGCGCGGCCCGAGGTCTTGAAGATCCCCAGCGCGGCGAACATGCCGGGCGCCGGACCCTCGCGCGGCGGGCGCGGCGCGTCGCGCGCGAAGGCCACGAACAACGCCATCGTCACCAACAACGCGCCGATGGCCACCCAGAACGGCGCGGTGATCGAGCCCATGCGCGGCGCGATCAGCCCGGCCAGCGTCGTCCCGCCCATGCCCATGCCGTAGACGCCGAGCGCGAAGCCCTGGCGCGCGGGCGGGTACCACCCGTTGACCATCGGGACGCCGACCGCGAACGACGCGCCGGCGAGGCCGAGCAGGAGGCCGAAGAGCAGCAGCACGCCGAGCGAGTCGTGCCAGACGATGAGGCCCAGCAGCGGCAGGACCGTGAAGGCCATCAGCGCGATGAAGATCGGCCGGCCACCGAGCCGGTCGGTCAGCCAGCCCAGCGGGATCCGCATGACCGAGCCCAGCAGCACCGGGACCGCGACCATCACGGAGGACTCGAAGTTCGACAGCCCCAGGTCGTCCTGGAGGTCGGGCGCCAGCGGGCCGAGCAGCGACCACGCGAAGAAGCAGACGGTGAAGGCGACGGTCGCCAGGACGAGCTGGCGCGTGGCCTCGGCGTCGCGCGCCGTCGTCGTCGTCGCCGCCGCCGCCGCCGCCGTCGCGTCGTCGCTCATCGCGCTCGCGCCGGGTAGCGGCGCCGGTAGAGGATGTACGGCCGCCCGAGGTACTGCAGCGGGATCGACCACGCGTGCACCAGCCGCGAGAACGGGAACAGCGCCCAGAAGGCCCAGGCGACGATCGCGTGCACCTGGTAGACGGTGTTGGCGTGCTGCACCGCGCCGACGTTCGGCCGCAGCGTGAACAGCGAGCGCCACCACAGCGAGACGGTCTCGCGGTAGTCGTAGGGCGAGGCCGCGATCAGGTTGTGGGCGTAGGTCATCCAGCAGCCCAGCCCGATCAAGATCGTCAACAACCCGTAGACCACCAGGTCGGTCCGCGACGTCGTCTTGCGCACGCGGGCGTTGGTCGACCGCCGCCAGCAGAGGCCGACGAAGCCGACCACGCAGATCGCGCCCGCGATCGCGCCGGCGATCGCGCTGAACCAGCGGTAGGTCGACTCCGACATCCCGATCGCCGAGGTGAAGGACTTGGGGATCAGCAGGCCGATGACGTGCCCGCCGACCGCGGCCAGCGCGCCGTAGTGAAACAACGGCCCGGCCCAGCCGAGGATCTTGTGCTCGAAGATCTGCGTGGAGTGGCTCGTCCAGCCGACCTGGTCGGTGCGATAGCGCCACCAGTGGCCGACGACGAACGTCGCGATCGCGACGTAGGGCAGGATGATCCACAACAGGATCGCCCCGGCGCTCATGCCGGCCACCTCCTCCGAAAGGGGCGCCGCGAGGCCGAGCGGCTGTGCGCCAAGCTCATCGCGGCATCGCCTCCGGCGGCCCGTAGGGCTCGAGGCCGACCGCCTCCTCCGGCGGCCCCTCGCGCGCGAGCTTGACGACCTCGGCCCGCTCGTGGACGTCCAGCGGCGGCAGGCCGGTCATCACCGCGTCCACCACGTGGGCGTACGGGCTGTCGAGGTCGTGCAGCGAGCGGCGCAGCAGCTCCAGCGCGGGCAGGTGCTCGGCCAGCAGCGCCGCGCCGTAGCCGTCGGGCGCCAGCGCGGCGAACGCGAGCATCACCGTGAGGTGGTCGGGCAGCTGCGCGCTGTCCAGCGGCAGCCCGGCGGCGCGGTAGAGCTTCTTGATGCGCAACAGCGCCGGGCCGCGCTCGCGCGTGTCGCCGTAGCGGTAGAACGTCAGCTCCAGCGACGCGCGACGGCGCAGGTCGAACGTCGCGACGTAGGTCGCGGGGTCCGCGTCCCACTCGGCCAGGAAGCGCTCCAACAGCGCCCGCGCGGGCGCGCCGCGTCGCGGCAGCTCAGCGACGCCCGCCTCCAAAGCGCCCGGCGGGATGTCCTCCGGGTAGCGCAGCATCAGCGACAACAACGCCCACGGCGGCGGGGCGGCGGCCGCCCGGCTCATCGCCCGCCCTCCAGGAGGTCGATCAGGTGGAAGTTGGTGACCTCGGGCGACGACGTCACCGGCGGTCGCTCGACCGCGCCGCAGTTGCCCGGCCCGTCCTCGAAGTCCAGCCCGCAGGCGCCCTGCTGCTCCATCAGCCGGTCGCCCAGCTCGGCGTGCGCGAGCGGGATCACGTAGCGGTCCTCGTAGTTGGCGATCGCCAGCAGGTGGTACATCCGCTCCAGCTCGGCCGCGGTCAGCCCGGCGTGGTCGGGCAACATGTCGTCCTTGATCCCCAAGACCTCGCGCTTGCGCATGAACGCCCGCATCGACGCCAGCCGGTGCAACACGCCGCGGATCGTCTCGACGTCGCCGGCGGCCAGCAGGTTGGCCAGGTACTCCATCGGGATCCGCAGCGCGTCGATCGCGCCGAAGACGTCGTCGGGGTCGGCCTCGTAGCCGTCGTGCTCCAGCGTCGAGACGACCGGCGACAGCGGCGGCACGTACCAGACCATCGGCAGCGTGCGGAACTCCGGGTGCAGCGGCAGCGCCACGCCCCAGCGGATCGCCAGGTCGTAGACCGGCGAGCGCCGCGCGGCGTCCAGCCAGTCCTCGGGGATCCCGGCCGCGCGCGCGGCGGCGATCACCTCGGGGTCCTCGGGGTCGAGGAAGACCGAGCGCTGCGCGGCGAGCAGGTCGCGCTCGTCGGGGGTCGACGCCGCCGCCTCCACGCGGTCGGCGTCGTAGAGCACCAACCCCAGGTACCGGATCCGCCCGACGCAGGTCTCCGAGCAGATCGTCGGCTGCCCGTGCTCGATGCGCGGGTAGCAGAGCGTGCACTTCTCGGCCTTGCCCGTGTTGTGGTTGAAGTAGACCTTCTTGTAGGGGCAGCCCGAGACGCAGTAGCGCCAGCCGCGGCAGCGGTCCTGGTCGACGAGCACGATCCCGTCCTCCTCGCGCTTGTACATCGCGCCCGAGGGGCACGACGCGACGCACGACGGGTTCAGGCAGTGCTCGCAGATCCGCGGCAGGAAGAACATGAAGGCCTGCTCGTAGGTCATGCGCACGCGCTCCTGCAGGCCGTCCAGGTGCGGGTCCTTGTGCGCGTGCTCGGGCGCGCCGGCCAGGCCCTCGTCCCAGTTCGGGCCCCAGGCGAGGTCGACCGCCTCCCCCGTGATCTGCGAGCGCGGTCGCGCGACCGGGTCGCGGTCGCCCAGCGGCGCGGTGACGAGCGTCTCGTAGTCGTAGGTCCACGGCTCGTAGTAGTCGTCCAACCCGGGCAGGTCGGGGTTGGAGAAGATCGTCAGCAGCTTCTTGACGCGCCCGCCCGCGCGCAGGCGCAGCCGCCCGCGGCGGTCCAGCTCCCAGCCGCCGCGCCAGCGGTCCTGCGACGCCCACTGGCGCGGGTAGCCCTGGCCGGGCGCGGTCTCGACGTTGTTGAACCACACGTACTCGGTGCCCGGCCGGTTGGTCCAGACCTGCTTGCAGGTGACCGAGCAGGTGTGGCACCCGATGCACTTGTCGAGGTTCATGACCATCGCCATCTGCGCCTTGACGTTCATGGCCTAGAACCTGACCTCGCTCGCGCGCCGTCGGACGACCGCGACCGAGTCGCGGTTGGAGCCGGTCGGCCCGTAGTAGTTGGGGCTGAACGACAGCTGGGCGTAGCCGCCGATCATGTGCGTGGGCTTCATCGCGATCGTCGTCAGCGCGTTCTCGGTCCCGCCGCGGCGGCCGTCGATCTCGCTGCGCGGCGTGTTGATCTGGCGGTCCTTGGAGTGATAGAGCAGGCACACGCCGCGCGGCACGCGGTGCGAGACGACCGCGCGCGCCACGACGACGCCGTTCTTGTTGAACGCCTCGACCCAGTCGTTGTCCTTGACGCCGATCGCCTCCGCGTCGTCCGGGCTCAGCCAGACGCCGGAGCCGCCGCGGAACAGCGTCAACATGTGCAGGTTGTCCTGGTACTCGGAGTGGATCGACCACTTGGAGTGCGGCGTCAGGTAGCGCAGCGCGATCTCCGGCGCGCCGTTGGGGCCGACCTCCACCCCACCCGCGAGCATCATCCTGGGGTCGATCGGCGGCCGGTAGGCGGGCAGGGCCTCGCCCAGCTCGCGCATCCACGCGTGGTCGAGGTAGAAGTGCATGCGGCCGCTGAGCGTGTGCCACGGCTTGCCGCGTCGCAGGTTGATGGTGAACGCGGCGTAGGCGCGGCCCTCCTCGTCGATGCCCGACCACTCCGGCGAGGTGATGACGTGGCGCGGCTGGACCTGGGTGTCCTGGAACGTGATCCGCACGTCCTCGGCGGGCTCGGCCAGCGAGGCCAGCTCGACGCCGCAGCGCTCCTGCAGCGTCCGGAAGCCCGCGACCGCCAAGCGGCCGTTGGTCACCGCCGACAGCCGCAGCATGGCCTCCGCGGCGTGCTCGGCGCGGGCCAGCGACGGGCGGCCGTCGGCGGCGCCGCCGACCGCGCGGCCGTTGCGCCGCGCCAGCCACGCGACCTCCTCGTCGGGGATCCACTTCGCGCTCTTGACCGTCGAGCCGACGGACTCCGCGCGCGGGCCGAGCGCCGCCCACTTGTCGCCGACCGCACCGTAGTCGCGCTCGACGACGGCGATCGCGGGCATCGTCCGGCCCGGGATCGGCTCGCACTCGCCGGCGCGCCAGTCGCGCACGACGCCGCCGGGCTGGGCGATCTCGCCGGGCGTGTCGTGCTGGACGGGTGTGGCGACGACGTCGTGGCGGACGCCGAGCCGGTCGGCGGCCAGCTCGGAGAAGCGGCGCGAGATCGCGCCGAAGCAGTCCCAGTCGCTGCGCGCCTCCCACGGCGGCGGCACGGCCTGCGAGAACGCGTGCACGAACGGGTGCATGTCGGTCATCGACAGGTCGTGCTTCTCGTACCACGTGGCCGCCGGCAGGACGACGTCGGAGAACGAGCCGGTCGTCGTCATCCGGAAGTCGAGCGTGACGAGCAGGTCGAGCTTGCCGCGCGGCGCCTCGTCGCGCCAGGCGACGTCGCGCGGGCGCTCGTCGGGAGGTAGCTCCTGCGCCAGCGGGTGCTCCTGCGGCGCGCCGAGCAGGTGCCAGAAGAAGTACTCCTGGCCCTTGCCCGAGGAGCCGAGCAGGTTCGAGCGCCAGACGTACAGGACGCGCGGGAAGCTCGTCGGCGCGCTGGGGTCGTCGACGGCGAACGTGAGGCGGCCGTCCTTCAGGCGCGCGGCGACCTCGGCGCCGGCGTCGACACCCTGCTCGTGCAGCTCGTCGCCGAGGTCCAGCGGGTTGGCGTCGAAGGTCGGGAACGACGGCATCCACCCCATCCGCACGGCCTTGGCGTGGGCGTCGATCGCGGTCTGGCCGGCGAGCAGGCCGTCGCCCAGCGGCGAGGCGAAGCGCTCGGGGCGCAGGCGGTCGTAGCGCCACTGCTCGGTGTGCGTGTAGAACCACGACGTGCCCTGGGCCTGGCGCGGCGGGCCGCCCCAGTCGGCCGCGCCGGAGACCATCTGCCAGCCGGCGAACGTGCGGATCTTCTCCTGGCCGACGTAGTGCGCCCAGCCGCCGCCGTTGACGCCGATGCACCCGCACATCAGCAACAGCGACATGAACGAGCGGTAGGTCTGGTCGGAGTGGAACCAGTGGTTGGTCCCGGCGCCCATGCAGATCATCGAGCGCCCGCCGGAGACCTCGGCGTTGCGCGCGAACTCGCGCGCGACCTTGACCGCCAGGTGGCGGTCGACGGTCGTGATCGCCTCCTGCCAGGCGGGCGTGTAGGGCTGGGAGGCGTCGTCGTAGTCGGCCGGCCACGCGCCGGGCAGGCCGTCGCGCCGCACGCCGTAGGTGGCCAGCGTGAGGTCCAGGACCGTGGTGACGAGGCGGTCGCCGACGCGGATCGCCGGGACGCCGCGGCGCATCACGCCGCCGCCCTGGCCGCCGTCCTCGCCGGTGCCGACGTCGAAGCGCGGCAGCAGCACCTCGACCGCCTCGCCGTCCGGGCGGTGCAGCAGCGTCAGCAGGGGCTCGACGTCGCCGAGGTCGAGGTTCCAGCGGCCGACGCCCGCCTCGCCGTGGCGGAAGCCGATCGACCCGTTGGGGACGACGGGCGCGCCGGTGGCCGCGTCGAGCACGGCGGTCTTCCACTCGGCGTTCTCGCCGGTCTCGCCGAGGTCGGCGGCGGTGAGGAAGCCGGCGGGGACGTAGGCGCCGTCGCGCTCGGTCAACGACACCAACATGGGCAGGTCGGTGTACTTGCGCCCGTACTCGGAGAAGCGCGCGACGGGCTGGTCGACCCACGTCTCCTTGAGGATCACGTGGCCCATCCCCATCGCCAGCGCGCCGTCGGTGCCGGGCTGGGCGGGCAGCCAGTCGTCGGCGAACTTGACGTGGTCGGAGTAGTCGGGCGAGACGACGACGACCTTCTGCCCGCGGTAGCGCGCCTCGGTCATGAAGTGCGCGTCGGGCGTGCGCGTCATCGGGAGGTTCGTGCCCCAGATGATCAGGTAGCCGGCGTCCCACCAGTCGGCGGACTCGGGCACGTCGGTCTGGTCGCCGAGCACCTGCGGCGAGGCGGGCGGCAGGTCGGCGTACCAGTCGTAGAAGGTGAGCATCGAGCCGCCGATGAGCGAGACGAAGCGGCTCCCGGCGCTGAAGGAGACCGGCGACATCGCCGGGATCGGCGTGAAGCCCGCGACGCGGTCGGGGCCGTGCTCGCGGATCGCGTGGACGGTCGCGGCGGCGACGAGGTCGACCGCCTCCTCCCAGTTGGCGCGCACGAACCCTCCGCGGCCGCGGTGGGAGCGGTAGGTGCCGTCGGCGGCGACGCGGGCGAAGGCCGCGACGGGGTCGCCGTCGACCTCGGCCAGCGCGGCGCGGTAGGCGGTGAGCAGGCTTCCGCGGACGTACGGGTGGCGCAGCCGGACCGGCGAGTACGTGTACCAGGAGAACGAGGCGCCGCGCGGGCAGCCGCGCGGCTCGTGGTCGGGACGGCCCGGGTCGGTGCGCGGGTAGTCGACGGCCTGCGTCTCCCAGGTGATCAGCCCGTCCTTGACGTACACGTTCCACGAGCACGAGCCGGTGCAGTTGACGCCGTGGGTGGACCGGACGACCTTGTCGTGCGCCCACCGGTCCCGGTACGCGCGCTCCCAGTCGCAGCCGCGGCCGATGAGCATGCTCCACCCTTCCGCGCTGGCCTCGCCGCGCCGGAAGAACTCGTGCGCCGCCACCACCGCGCCGTCAACGGCCGTCCGGGAGGAGGTCATGGTGAGCCGACCTTACCCCGCGCGCAAGCGCCGACACGACGCGTGGGTACGTTGGCGTACGCGCGTGTCAGACCGCCTTCCGGGCGATCGGAGGCGAGCCGTCGGCCGGCGTCTATGCGCTCACGCGCGCGAATGATCGAGTACCTGAAGCGCCACCACATCGGCCTGCTCGCGTTGTTCATCGCCTTGGGCGGCACGTCCTACGCGGCGGCCAAGCCGCCGAGGAACAGCGTCGGCTCGACGCGGATCAAGGCCCACGCGGTGACCGAGGGCAAGCTGGCCAAGGCGGTCGTCAAGAAGCTGGACAAGGCGGGTGTGGCCGGCGCGGCCGGGCCCGGCGGACGCCGCCGGTGCGCAGGGGCCGGGCGCGCTGGTGATCCTCACCGGCGACCTCACGCCGGCCTGCGGCAGCGGGAACGGCAACGCCACCTTCGGCGCGCTCGTCGACGGCACCACCGTGGTCCCCGACGTCTTCGCCGCCTACGACGGCACGACACATCACGGTCATCCCGCTCAGCGCCGAGTAGGCGAGGAGATGCGGGAGACCGGCCCTGCCGGTAGAACCTGTCCATCATGGCGACCTCCGAGGCCATCACGATCGACGCGGGCGGGCGGGAGCTGCGCGTGTCCAACCCCGACCGCGTGATCTTCCCGGCGACCGAGCGCACGGCGGCGGTGAGCAAGCTCGACGTCGTGCGCTACTACCTGTCGGTCGACGACGGGATCCTGCGCGCGCTGCGGAACCGGCCGACGACGCTGGAGCGCTGGCCGAAGGGCGTTCACGAAGGCATCGTGGTCTCGACGCGCGAGCGGGGCGGCGGCGACGCGTTCTTCCAGAAGCGGATCCCGCGCGGCGCGCCCGACTACGTCGAGACCGCGCGGATCGCGTTCCCGTCGGGGCGCTTCGCCGACGAGGTCTGCCCGACGGAGATCGCGGTCGTCGGCTGGGCGGCGCAGATGGGGACGATCACGTTCCACCCGTGGCCGGTGCGCCGCGACGACGTCGACCATCCCGACGAGCTGCGCATCGACCTCGACCCACAGCCGGGCACCGACTTCACCGACGCCGTCCGCGTCGCCGCGTGCGCGCGCGAGCTGCTCGCCGACCTCGGCTACGTCGGCTTCCCGAAGACGAGCGGCGGGCGCGGCGTCCACATCTACGTGCGGATCGAGCCGCGCTGGACGTTCACCGACGTCCGCCACGCCGCGATCGCCTTCGGCCGCGAGCTGGAGCGCCGCCTGCCCGGCGAGGTCACCACCAAGTGGTGGAAGGAGGAGCGCGGCGAGCGGATCTTCGTGGACTACAACCAGAACGCCCGCGACCGCACGATCGCCTCCGCCTACTCGATCCGCCCCAAGCCGGGCGCACCGGTCTCCGCGCCGGTCGACTGGGACGAGCTGCCGCACGTCGCGCCCGAGGACTTCACGGTGGGGTCGATGCCCGCCCGCTTCGCCGAGGTCGGCGACAAGCACGCCGCGATCGACGACGTCGCCCACGACCTCACGCCGCTGCTCGACCTGTATGAGAAGGACGAGGCGGGCGACATGCCCTACCCGCCCGACTACCCCAAGATGCCCGGCGAGCCCAAGCGCGTGCAGCCGTCGCGGGACACGGATCGCGCGCGGGACTGACGCGCGGCGCGTCCGCGGCCAGCGGCGCGCCGCCGGACCGGCACGAGCGGACGGCCGCCACGCGGCGCCGACGCGGCGCGGACGCGCCGCGAGCGCTACTCCCCGCCCGCCGCCGGCCCCTGCGGCAGCTTCTTGCCGCCCCTGCGCGGCGCGGGCGCGCTGGCGGGCGGGACGACCGGGCCGACGTCGCCGTCGGGCGCCTCGTCGAGGTCGACGATGACCGGCGCGTGGTCGCTGGGGCCCTTGCCCTTGCGGGCCTTGCGGTCGATCCACGCCGCCTTCGCGCGCTCGGCCACCGGGCCGCCGGCCAGGATCAGGTCGATGCGCATCCCGAGGTCCTGGTGGAACATGCCCGCGCGGTAGTCCCAGTAGGAGAAGACGCGGTCGTCGTCGGGCCAGCGGTCGCGGACGACGTCGCGCAGCCCGAGCGCCTGGATGCTCGCCAGCGCCTCGCGCTCCGGCGCCGTGACGTGCGTGTGGCCCTCGTAGGCAGCCGGGTCGAAGACGTCGTCGTCGGTCGGCGCGATGTTGACGTCGCCGCAGACGACCGCGCGCTCGGCGTCCGGCGCCACGAAGGCGCGCAGCGCCTCCAGCCACGCCAACTTGTAGGTGTAGTGGTCGCTGCCCACCGAGCGGCCGTTGGGCACGTAGACCGAGACGATCCGCAGGCCGCCGCACGTCGCCGACACCGCGCGCGCCTCGGGCTCCGGGAAGCCCGGCCCGTCCGGGATCCCGCGCACGACGTCCTCCAGCCCGACCTTCGAGAGGATCGCCACGCCGTTCCACGCCGACTCGCCGTGGGCGGCGACCTCGTAGCCGCGGTCGGCCAGCTCCGCGCCGACGACCTCCGCGAACGCGTCGTCGTTGAGCTTGGTCTCCTGCAGGCAGACGACGTCGGGCTGCCGCTCGTCCAGCCACGGCAGCACCCGCGGCATCCGCTGCTTGAGCGAGTTCACGTTCCAGGTCGCGATGCGCACGCCCGCAACGCTATCCGCCGCTCACGGACGACGACTTGACACAGTTGGCTGAACTGTATGCAATAGCTCGACATGTCCTCCATGCTCGTCCTCATCGCCGGCGGCGGCATCAGCGGCCTGCTGCTCGCCCAGGGCCTGAAGCGGTCCGGCATCGACTGCGTGGTGCTCGAGCGCGAGCCGGCCGACCGCCGCCGCTCCGGCTACCGCCTGACGCTGGACGCCGACGGCGGCAACGCGCTGGAGGCCTGCCTGCCGCCCGCGCTCTACGAGCTGTACCTGCGCGCGTCGCACGTCACGCCGAAGCGCCACGACGTCGCGATCGTGATCGACAGCCAGGGCCGCGAGCTGACGACCGCGCCCCACCTCGGCCCGCCCAACGACGGCGACCGCCCGCACACCGCGATCGACCGCCGCGTGTTCCGCCAGATCCTCGAGGCGGGCCTGGCCGACGACGGCACGCTGCGCCACGACGCGGCGGTCACGGGCTTCGAGCAGGACGACGACCGAGTGCATGCGATCCTCGCCGATGGATCCACCCTGACGGGCGACGTGCTGGTCGGCGCCGACGGCGTCGGCTCAGCGGTGCGCCGCGCGCTGCTGCCCGACGTGGCGATCGTCCCCGCGCCGGTCGGCGGCCTGGACCTCTTCGGGCGCTCGCCGGTCGACGACGCGATCCTCGCGGCGCTGCCCGAGACGATCGCCTCCGGCTTCACGATCGCGCGCGACGAGCGCGGCGGCCTGCTGGCGATGGGCGGCTACGTTCCGCGCCAGGCCCCGGACGCCGCGGCGGCCGCAGTCGCGCCTGGCGTGCGCGTCGACCCGATCGAGCCCTACATGATGATCCTCGGCGGGATCCGGCCCGGGACGACCGTGCCCGACCCGCGCGCGTGGACGGCCGACACGCCACGGCAGATGCACGCGGGCATGATGGCCGTCGTCGCCGACTGGCATCCGGCGATCCGCGGGCTCGTCGAGCGCGTCGAGCCGGGCTCGATCTTCGCCCACCCCTTCCGCCGCCTGGACCCGACGCCGGCGTGGCCGACCTCGCGCGTGACGCTCGTCGGCGACAGCATCCACGCGATGCTCCCGACGCTCGGCAAGGGCGCCAACATGGCGATGCGCAACGCCGCCGCGCTGCGCGACGCGCTCGTCACCGCGGCCCGCGGCGACCGCCCGACGGCCGACGCGCTCGCCGCCTACGAGGCCGACATGCGCGCCGCGACCTACCCGATCATGGAGCTGGCCGCGGACCACGGCCGCTTCGGCGGCGGCGGGCTGCGCAAGCCGGAGCGCGCGCCGGCCTGACGCGCGACCCCGCGCACGCTTCACCCGATCCCGAGCACGCGCCTCACCCGATCCCGCGCAGCAGCTCCGACGGCGTCGTCCGCAGCGCCCGCGCCACGCGCGTCAGCGTCCGGATCGACGGGTCGACGCGGCCGCGCTCGATGCGGCTGTACTGGCTCTGGTCCATCGTCGCAGCGGCCGCGACGGCCTCCTGGCTGAGGCCGAGCGCGCGTCGGCGGCGCGCGAGGTTCGTCGTGAAGGCGTCCAGTGGGTCGTCGGGCATCATCAGCGCCGCTGAACGACCGTGCCGCCTGGCCGTAATCTCACCGCCGGTCAGGACGCATGAGACCTGCGCGCACGGTGTAAGACGTGCGGAAGGTCAGACGGTTCGTAGCCGAACGGCTGTTTTCGCGCATGTCCCTTCACGACGACCTCCCCGACGATCCCGACGCCTTCCTGCTCCAGCAGCTGGCCGTCGCGCGCCGCCGCGACGACGGCGGGCTGAGCGCCGGGCTGGTCACCACCGAGCTGCTGCAGCGCCATGTCGGCGCGATCGACCAGCGCATCCGCTGGAAGACGCACGCCTGGCGCGCCACCGAGGAGGACCGCGCGGAGATCGCCAACGGCGTCCTGCTGCGGCTCGCCCAGATCCTGGAGCGCAAGACGAGGTTCACCACCGCGTTTCGCTACGTGGTCGCGGCGAACGTCGACTGGGAGGTCAAGGACGTCGTGCGCCGCCGGATGCGCCACGGCGCCGAGACCCCGAGCGAGGTCGAGGAGCTGGCCGAGCTGGCCGATCCCGATCCCGACACGCTGGCCGACCAGGCGCGGGACTTCGCCCATCGCATCGAGGAGCTGTCGGGGCGCGACCAGCGGATCCTCACCGAGCGCTTCTTCGTCGGGCGGCCGATCGAGGAGATCGCCGAGTTGTTGGACATGTCGCGCGGCGCCGTGGACACCGCGACCCACCGCGCGCTCAAGCGGCTCTATCCCGCCGACGGTGAAAGACCGGGCGCCGCGCCTTCGGACGGAAAGGCAGCATGACCGACCCCTCCACCCCAGTCCGCTACGACGAGGCCGCGCTGGCCGCCGCCGACGAGGCGACGCTGGAGCGGCGCCGCTGGACGCTCGTGCGCGCCGGCGACGACCGCCGCCGGCTGCTCATCGACCACCTCATGACGCGCGCGATGCCGACCGTCGCGCGCACGACCGTGCGGCTCGGCGACGCCGCGGGGCTGTCGCGCGCCGCGGTGCTGCTGGCCGGCGAGGAGGCCGCGGTGACGTTGTTGATGCGGTTGCACACGCCCGAGCCGCTGGCGCCGGTGACCGAGCTGGCGCGAACTGTGGCGGCGGTCGCCGTGCGCGCGCACGCGGGCGGCTCCGGTCCCGGAGCCGCGCCCGCTCCCGGCGCCGCGCCCGCGCCGCCGCGCCTGGCCGACCGCCGTCCCCACCTGCGCGTGATCGAGGGAGGCGCGGCATGAGCGGCTTCGAGCAGGCCTTCGCGCGGGCGCTGGACGACCTCGCCCACGACCGGTTGGCCGACCCCGACGAGTACCTCACGATGGTCCCGGCCGACCGGCGCGACGAGTTCGTCGACCGGCTCACCGCCGCGATGGCGGGCCGCGTGCCGTCGCCCGCCGGCGTGTCCCCGGACGAGGCCCACGAGCGCGCGCTGGCCGCGGTCGCCGCGACGCGCGCGGCCGGCGGGCCGTCCGGGATCCTGCCCGAGGCGCTGATCGCGCTGCGGCGCGCGCGCGGCGTCGAGCGCGACGACGTCCTGGACCACCTCGCCGCCGAGCTGGAGATCGGCCCCGGCGGCCGCCCGGCGCTGCGCCGCTACTACCACCAGCTGGAGACCGGGACGCTGCTGGGGTCGCGCGTCTCGCACCGCGTGCTGGCCAGCCTCGCGCGCCGGCTCGGCGCGCGCCTGGAGGACTTCGTGGCGGCGATCCAGCCGACCGGCACGGCGGGCGGCGGCGCCCCGCCGACCGCGGCGCTGGCCCGCGGCGCGGGCGACGACGCGCGACCGCGACCGGGCGGCGGCGCCCCGGCCGGCCGGTCGGAGCCGCGCCGGGCCGCCGACGCGCCCGACCCCGACGCCGAGCGCGTCGCCCGGCTGTTCTGCGGCGGTCCCGACGCCTGACGCGATGGCGATCCGCAAGCCCGATCCCCGCCAGGCGGCGCTGGCGCTGCTGCGCGACTTCGAGTCCCGCTTCGACCCCGGCACGCTGCCGCCGGTCCCGGTCGAGCGCATCGCCGAGTCGCACCTCGGCCTGCTGGTCGAGGAGGTCGACGACGTCCGCGCGCTGCCCGGCGCGCCGACCGACCAGGGCCGCCTCTCCGGCCTGCTGGACCCGGCGACCAAGACGATCTGGCTGGACCGCCGCGAGGCCGCGCGCAGCCCGGGCCGGCGCCGCTTCACGATCGCCCACGAGATCGCGCACTGGGTCCTGCACGTGCCCGCGACGACCGGCGCACGGCACGAGCCCGGCTGCCGGGCGGGCGAGGTCGCCGAGGACGACGAGGGCACGGCCCGCGCGCGCGGGCGCCGCCGGCTGGAGTCCGAGGCCAACGCGTTCGCCCGCGAGCTGCTGATGCCCGAGGTGCTCGTCGTCGCCCAGGCGTCGGAGACCGGGCGCAACCTGCCGATGCTCGCGGAGCGCTTCGACGTCTCGGTCCCCGCGCTGCGGCTGCGGCTCCTGACGCTCGGGCTGCTGCCGCCGTGGATGGCGGCCGCGCCGGTCGTGGACGATGATGCCGGGCGATGAGGGTCGTCCACCTCTCCGACACCCACCTCGGCTTCCGCCAGCTCAACCGCGTCGACGAGGCCGGGCGCAACGTCCGCGAGCAGGACGTCGCGCGCGCGTTCACGGCGGCGATCGACCGCGCGATCGCGCTGGCGCCCGCCGCGGTGATCCACTCCGGCGACCTCTTCGACTCCCACCACCCGTCGGCCGCCGCGCTGGGCACCGCGCTCGACGGCCTCGCCCGGCTGCGCGCGGCGCGCATCCCCATCATCTTGATCGCCGGCAACCACGAGACCCCGCGCGCGACCGCCGCCGAGCACATCTTCGGCGTCCTGGAGCGCTTCGGCGAGGGCGTCCACGCGATCCACGCCGCGCCGGAGACCGTGCGTGTCGGTGGCCTCGCCGTCCACGGCATCCCCTATGACAACGACCTGGCGCGGATGGCCGACGCGATCCGCGCCGCGCGGCCGGACACGGACGCCGAGGCCTCGGTGCTCGTCGCGCACGTCGGCCTGGCCGGGCTGGGCGGCGTGGTCGGACCCGAGGCGTCGCTGGCCATCTCCGGCGAGGCGCTGGCGGGCGCGCACGGCTTCTCCTACGTCGCGCTCGGCCACCTGCACAAGTTCGCGCCGGTCGCCGACAACGCGGCCTACGCCGGGTCGACCGAGCGCCTGTCGTGGGCCGACGACGCGCCGGTCAAGGGCCTGGTCGAGGTCGACCTCGCGCGCGCTCCGACCGACCGCGAATACCTGCGGCGCCACGCGGTGCCCGCGCGGGCGCAGCTCGAGCTGGAGCCCGTGGACGCGTCGGAGGTCGACGACCTCACCGCGGCGATCGTCGCGCGCGCGGAGGACGTCGGCGTGGATGCGCTGCGCGGCGCGATCGCCCGCCTCTGGGTGCGCAACGTGACCGCCGCGGACTGGAACGCGGTCGACCACGCCGCGATCGCCGCCGCCTACGCCGCGTGCCTGCACTTCGAGCGGCGGGCCGAGCCGCGCGGGTCGCTGGCCGGCGCGCGCGCCGCCGACGCGGTGGCGGTCCCGGCGCTGCGCGAGTTCCTGCTGCGCTGGCCGGGCGCGCAGGCGCGCGGCGTCGACCCGGAGGACTTCGTGGCGCGTGCCGAGGGCTTCGTCGCGCTGGCCGACGAGGAGCTGGCCACGTGAGGCTGCTGGGGCTGCGCGTTCAGCACTTCCGGTCCTTCGCGACGCTCGACGTCGATCTCAACGTGGATGGGTTGATCGCCGTCGTCGGGCCCAACGGCGCGGGCAAGACCACGTTGTTCGACGCGATCGAGTGGGGGCTGTACGGCGGCGCGCGCGGGCGCGGCGCGCTGCCCGCCCGGCGCGACGGCGCGCCCGAGGACGAGGACACCTGGGTCGCGGTGGAGTTCGAGGTCGGCGGCCGCGCCTATCGCGCGCACCGGGTCGACGGCAAGGACGCGACGCTGACCGACCTCGGCGCCGACGAGGAGCCGATCGTCCGCGGGCGCGAGCCGGTCAGCCGCCAGGTCGCGATCCTGCTCGGGCTCACGCGCGACATGTTCCGCGCGACGTTCTACGCGCGCCAGCGCGAGGTCCAGGCCTTGGAGTCCGACAACGACCGCCGGCGCGCGCAGGTCGAGCTGCTGCTGGGGATCGAGCGTCTGCGCCGCGCCGCCGCCCACGCGGCGACCGCCGCGCGCGAGCAGCGCTTGTTGGTGGAGTCGTTGGAGGCCGAGGCCCCGGACGTCCCGGCCCTGAAGCAGGAGGCCGACCGGATCGAGCGCGCCGCGCGGGAGGCCGCGCCGGTCGTCCAGGAGGCCGAGGCGGCGCTGACCGCGGCGCGGGAGCGGCGCGACGCGGCGCGCGACGCCCTCGACGCGCTGCGCGCCGCCGAGGCCCAGGACGCGGCGCGCCGCGGGCGGGCCGAGGCCGCCGCCGCGGAGGCCGCGCGCCAGGCGGCGGCGTTCGAGACGCTCGCCGCGCAGGCCGCCGAGGCCGAGGCGGCGACCGCCCAGCTGTCCGAGCTGGAGCCGGTCGCGGCGCGCGCCGGCGAGCTGGCCGCGCTGGAGCGGCGGCTCGACGCCCAGCGGGCCGAGAGCGAGCGCGCCCAGGCGCTGCGCGCCGCGCAGGACGAGGCGCTGCGGCGGGCCGCCCAGCTCGCCGACCGCGCCGCCGCGCTGGGCGAGGATCCGGCCGCCGCGCTGGAGGCGGCGCGCGAGCGCGGCGACGCGATCGACGCCGAGCTGGACGGGTTGGACGGCACGCTGGAGGAGGTCGCGCGCACGCGGACGCTCGCCGAGCGGCGGGTCGCGGTCCTGCGCGCGGCGATCGAGCGCGGCGCGCGGGCGGCGACGATCGACGGCGAGCTGGCCGCGCTGGGCGACGCGGAGGCCGCGGCCGAGGCCGCCGACCAGGCGCTGCACGCCCAGCGCGCGCGCCGCGACCAGCTCGCCGAGGCGATCCGCCACGACGCCGAGCACCGCGACGCGGTCCTGGCCGGCGACCGCGAGGCACGCTGCCCCACCTGTCGGCGTCCGTTCTCCGCGGACGAGCGCGACGAGGTGCTGGCCCGCTACGAGGCGGACCTGGCGGCGGCGAAGCAGCGGCTCAAGGAGCTGGACGCCGAGCTGGTGACGGGCCGCGCGCTGGCGGGCGAGACGCGGCGGCGCGCGCAGCGCGTCCGCCACCTGGAGGCCGACCGCCGCGCGCTGGGCGACGACGTCCCCGGCGCCGAGGAGCTGACCGCCCAGCGCGAGGAGCGCGCGGCGCTGGACGAGCAGCTGACCCAGCTGGTCTTCCACGAGGGCCGGGCGCGCGACCGCCGCGCCGAGCTGCAGGCCGAGCGCGGCGCGCTGCGCGCGGAGGCGACCCGGTTGCAGGAGGCCGCGGCCCAGCAGGCGGCCTACGTCGCCGAGCGCGCGGCCGCCGAGCGCGAGGCGCGACGGCTGGCCACGCAGCGCGCCGAGCTGGGCGTCGACGACTTCGACCCCGACGCGCTCGCGCGCGTCCGCGAGGAGCTGGCGCGGGCCAACGCGGCGCGCCACCAGGCGGCGGCGCTGCGGGCCCGCGCCGACGGCGCGCCGCTGCTGGCGCGCCGGCGCGACGAGCAGCAGCGGGTGCGCGCCGACGCCGAGGCGGCGGCGCGGCGCCTGCGGGCGGCGGCCGAGGCCGACGGCGTCGCGCCGGAGGCCGTGAGCGCGGCCGAGGCCGAGCGGGCCGGCGCCGACGCGGCGGTCGACGCCGCGACCGCCGCGCTGATCGAGGCCAACCGCGTGGCGTCGGCGGAGTCCGAGGCGGTCGCGGCCGCGCGACGGCGGCTGCAGGACGGCCGGCGGCTGACCGCGCGGCTGCGCGAGCAGCGCCGCGAGCTGCGCGTCCGCCAGGAGGTCGCCGACGCGCTGGCGGCTTACCGCGAGGAGGCGTCCCGCGCGGCCCGGCCGACGCTGGAGCACGAGACCGCGCTGCTGCTGGCCCAGACGACGCGCGGCCGCTACGGCGGCGTGGCGCTGACCGCCGACTACCAGCTGGAGCTGGTCGACGAGGGCCGCCTGCATCCGCTGCGGCGCTTCTCCGGCGGCGAGCAGGACCTGGCGGGCCTCTGCCTGCGGCTGGCGCTGTCGCGCACGCTGGCCCGCCAGCGCGGCGCCGAGACCGGCTTCATCCTGCTCGACGAGGTCTTCGGCAGCCAGGACCTCGACCGCCGGCGCACCCTGCTGGAGCAGCTCCACGCGATCGCCGACTCCGAGTTCCGCCAGGTCTTCGTGATCTCCCACACCGACGACGTCGTCCAGCACTGCGACCTGACGATCGACGTCGCGCGCGGCCCGGACGCCGTCAGCGCCGTGTCCGGGCCGCACCGCTGAACACCCGTCCGCCCGCGAGCGCCTTCGCGCCCAAAGGCCGTGCAAACCGACCGGAGGTGTCAACCATCGGACGTTCCGGCCGAGCATCAGGCCGTGAGCAGTCCGTCGACCACCATCGGCGCCGTCGCGTTGCCCAAGATCGACCAGGCCATCGCCGAGCTCGGCGAGCTGCCCGTCCTCGATCGCAGCCTTCTGCGCGTCCGCGAGCTCTCCGACGATCCGGAGGCGTCCACCCACGAGCTGGTCGAGGCGCTTCAGAGCGACGCGTCGCTGGCCGCCAACCTGCTGGTCTTCGCCAACTCGGCCGCCAACGCGCACCCGGTGCGCGCGTCGTCGATCCACCAGGCCGTGATGCTGATCGGCCGCCGGTCGGTCGGCCGGATCGCGCTGGAGGCCCAGGTCTGCACGTTCTTCGAGCAGGCGCCCGGCAGCGGCGGGATCGCGCGCGGGCAGCTGCACGTCCACGCGGTGCAGGTCGGCGCGTGCGCCGCGGAGCTGGCGCGCCGCGCCGGGACCGACGCCGGCGCCGCGCACCTCGCCGGGCTGCTGCACGACCTCGGCAAGCTCGTGCTGCCCGTGGCGTTCGGCGCGTCCGCCGTGGACGAGATCGCCGGCGCGACCCCGGCCGGCCCACAGCGGCCGGACGCCGAGCGCGAGGCCTTCGGCGTGGACCACGCGCTGGCGGGCGCGCGCTTCGCCACCTCGGCCGGGCTGCCGGGGGAGATCGTCGACGCGATCGCCGCCCACCACGGCGCGGGGCCGGACCACTCGCCGGTCGCCCGCTGCGTGCAGGTCGCCAACGCGATGGTCGCGCTGATCGGCGGCCACCCCGCCGACCACGAGCTGCTGCAGGCCGGCCTCGTCGAGCTCGGCCTGACGATGGAGGACATCGACCAGGTCGCGACCACCGCGCTGCCGACCGCGGTCGCCGAGGCCGCCCAGCCGTCGAGCCTCGCCGAGCAGGTGTCGCGCCTGGAGCGCGAGGCCCGCACCGACGAGCTGACCGACCTCCTGAACCGCCGCTACTGGTCGCTGGCCGCGCGCGAGCAGCTCTCCGCGCGGGGCGCGAGCGTCCTCATCTGCGACGTCGACCACTTCAAGCGCATCAACGACTTCCACGGCCACCACACCGGCGACTTCGTCCTGTCGGAGATCGGCCGGATCCTCAGCGCCAACGGCCTCGCCGGCCGCCTCGGCGGCGACGAGTTCGCGGTGATCACCGCCGAGCCCGACCCGGACCGCGAGGTCGCCGAGCGCATCCTGGCCGCCGTCAACTCGGCGTTCGCCGACCCGGCGCTGCAGGTCAGCGTCTCGATCGGGTCCGCGACCGCGCTCGAGCCCGGCGCCGACCTCAGCGAGCTGTTGCGCCGCGCCGACGAGGCGCTGTACTCGGCCAAGGGCGCCGGGCGCGGCGTCCAGCGCGCGGCCTGACGCGCCGGGCCCGACGGGCGGCCTGACGCGCCGCGAGGCGTCCGAACGCCGGCCCGCGCTCGGACGCCACCCCGCGCATCCCTCCGGTCGCCTCCACCGCACGGCGGCGGCACGCCCGACGCCCGCGCGGTCACGAGATCCCTCGGAGCAGCTCCGACGGAGTCGACTGGAGCGCCCGCGCGACGCGGGTGAGCGTCCGGATCGACGGATCGACCTCGCCGCGCTCGATGCGGCTGTACTGGCTCTGGTCCATCGACGCCTCGGCGGCGACCGCCTCCTGGGACAGCCCCAGCTCCGCCCGTCTCCGGCGCAAATTAGTGGTGAAGGTTCTGAGCGGGTCAAGCACCGTCGCGACCCTGTTGCCGGTCGTCAGTTCGCGCCACGTCAGATATGACGTAGGGTCGAGGCGTGATCGATGAGATTGCGTACCGCGCGGCGATGCACCCCGCGCGGCTTCCGATCCTGTTGGCGTGCTCGGTCGCGCCGCGGGCATTGGACGACCTCGGCCTGTCAGAGGCCGAGGCGCGGCGACATCTGGCCGTGCTCGAGGAAGCCGGCCTGTTGACCCGTGACGACGACGACCAGTTCGTCGCCCGAGCGGATTGGCGGCCGCTGAACGACGTCCTCGAGGCGATCATCGCCAGCGGTCCGGTCGACTGAGACCGGGGCCGCTCCGTGGAGGTCCCGCCGGCCCGTCCCGGCGGGACACCGCATCCTCGATTCTGCTGGGCCTCCGACGTCACCCGAACAGGTTGACACGAACAAGTGTTCGTGTCCACGTCAGATCGAACATAGGTTCGCAAAGAGCGCGCGAACCCGATCGCTTGCCTTCCGGAGCGGCGCGCTGCGAGAGTGCCCCATGGCGTCCGACGTCCGGTCCACCCCGCGCCCCTGGCACGCGCTGCCGGACGACCTCGGCGCGCTGGTCAGCGCCGCGATCCCGGGCATCGCCGACGAGCTGGTCGAGGTCCTCGGCCCCGCGATCCCGGTCTACCGGACGCTCGACGGGCCGTTCGGGCGCGACGTCGTCCAGGCCGTCGCCGACGCGCTGCACGACTTCGCCGCGGTCATCCAGCACCGCCCGCCGACGCCCGACCGCGCGCTCTACGTCGCGGTCGGCGAGCGCTGGCTGCGCTCCGGCCACTCGCTCGACGACCTCCAGTCCGGCTACCACGTCGGCGCGCGCGTGGTCTGGCGGCGGATCGCCGCGGTGGCCACCGGCGCCGACGCCACCGCGGCGACCGTCGCCGTCCTGGCCGACGCGCTGTTCGCCTACCTCGACGAGATCGCCGCGCTCACCGTCGAGGGCTTCGTCGCCGCCCAGGCCGCCGCCGCGGGCGAGGTCGAGCGCCGCCGCGCCCGCCTGCTCGCGCTGCTGGTCGCCACGCCCGCGCCCGACCGCACCGTGCTGGAGCGCGCCGCGCTGGAGGCCGGCTGGCCGCTGCCGCGGCGGGTGGCGGCGATCGCGCTCGGCGACCCGGAGGAGCTGCGCGCCCACCGCCTGCCCGCCGACGTCCTGGCCGGCACTGCCGACGGCTGCGCCTGCCTGGTCGTCGCCGACCCGGACGGCCCGGGCCGGACGCGCGAGCTGGCCGCCGCGCTGCGCGGCGTCACCGCCGCGATGGGCCCGCCGGTGGCCGTCGAGCACGCCGCCCGCTCCTGGGCCCGCGCCCGTGCGCTGCGCCGCCTGGTGGCCGGCGGCGGGCAGGCCGCCGACGGCCTGCACCACGCCGACGACCACCTGCTGGAGCTGCTGCTGGCCGAGGACCCGTCGCTGGTCGACGACCTCGCCGGGCTGCGCCTCGCGCCGCTCGCCGCGCTCACGCCCTCCGCGCGGAGCCGCCTGGAGCAGACGCTGCTGGCCTACCTGCGCCACCGCGGCAACGGCCCGCGGATGGCCGCCGACCTCCACGTCCACCCGCAGACCGTCCGCTATCGCCTCGCGCGCCTGCGCGAGCTGCTCGGCCCGGCGCTGGACGACCCCGAGGCCCGCTTCGAGCTCGAGGTCGTCCTGCGCGCCCGGGCCGCCCGCGGCGCGGGCGCCGACGCGCCCTAGCCGATCACCTGCCGCACCAGCGCCTCGTAGCCCGACTTGTGGCCCGTGCGGTTGGGGTGGTAGCTGTCGCTGATCGGGTTGGAGAGGCCGTTCAGCCACTCGCTCGACGAGCAGACCGCGTGGCCGGTGAACGACGGGATCGCGTCCTTGAACGTGAAGCCGTAGGCCGCCGCGCGCGCCGCCGTCACGCTCTTGAGCAGGTCGGCCGTCGCGTTGAGCTTGGTCATCTCGTCGGTCGAGAAGAACGTGCCCGCGTTGCAGTCCACGCCCATGAACAGGCGCGGGTAGCCGAGGACGACGACGGTCGCGTTGGGCGCCCGCGTCTTGATCTGCGAGTACACGCTGTTGAGCTGGCCCGGCAGCGTGTTGGAGATGTAGTTGTTGGCGTTGGTGATGTCGCTGTTGCACGACACCAGCGGCAGCGCGCACTGCGTGATGACGTTCGAGAAGCCCGCGTCGTTGCCGCCGATCGTGATCGTCACGATGTTGGTGGACGTGCTCAGCGACTGGACCTGGTTGTTGAGGACGTCGGTCGTCTTGGCCCCGCTGCAGGCCACGAACGTCAGGTTCGTGTTGGGCCGGTCGGCCTTGATCAGCGCCGGGTAGGCGTAGGGGCCGCGGTTGCAGCCGGAGTTCAGCGAGTAGTCGCGCGTTCCGGTGCCCGCCGAGTAGCTGTCGCCGAGCGCGACGTAGTTGTCCGCGACCGCCGAGGCGGTGACCAGGCCGCCCAGCGCGCAGACCAGCATGACGGCTCCCGTGAGCCGCCGCAGCATGTGCCGCATGTTCTCTCCTCCTGAAATGGACCGGGCCGCGGGACCGCGACCCGATCGGCGAGCCTACGCACGCGCCGGTGTGAGTTCTTGACCGGCGCGCCGCGATTCAGGAGCGAGAACTTGTCGGGCGCGTCACAAACGACGTCCCGCGCGTCTCAGCGTTGCGGAACTTCGAGCAGGTCGACGTCGAGGCGCGGCACGTCGCCCCACAGCTGCTCGAGCCGGTAGAACTCGCGCACCTCGGGGACGAAGACGTGGACGACCACGTCGAAGTAGTCCATCAGGATCCACCGCGACTCGCCGACGCCCTCGACGCGCCGCGGGAGCTGGCCGTGGTCCTTCTTCAGCCCCTCGTGGATCGCGTCGTGGATCGCCTTGGTCTGGCGGTCGGTGTTGCCGGAGCAGATGACGAAGAAGTCCGTGTAGGACGAGACGCCCCGCAGGTCGATCACCTGCAGGTCGATCGCCTTCTTGTCGGCGGCGTAGGACGCCGCGAGCTGGGCGAGCCGCTCGGGCGTGATCTCTTCGTCGTTGTGCTGGTGGTCGGTCATCGGGACGGTGCTGCTGCTGGGCAAGACGAGCGCTTCCTCTCGTGTCATGCGGATGTTGGGCTCCCCACCGGGCTCTGGTAGAGCCCGTGCTGCGCGATGTACTCGGCCACCCGATCGGGGACCAGGTACGTGATCGGCCGGCCCGCGGCCACCCGCCGCCGAACCAGCGAGGACGAGAAGTCGATGCGCGGAAGGTCGAAGAAGTCGACCCGCTGGACGGCGCCGGGGATCGTCGCCAGCCGCTCCAGGATATCGGTCCGGCGCGCGCCTTCGCGCTCGGCGACCGCCAAGCGCGCCAGGGCCACGATCTCGGCGGGGCGATGCCACGTGGGAAGGCTTGCGGCCATGTCGCCTCCCACGATGAACGTCAGCTCCGAATCCGGATGCGTCGCATGCAGTGCGCGGAGCGTATCGACGGTGTAGGACGGTCCCCCGCGGCGGATCTCCAGGTCGCAGGCCGAGAAGCGCTCGTCGCCGTCGATCGCGGCGGCGACCATCGCCAGCCGCGCCTCCGCGCCCGGGTCGACGTGGACCTCCTTGTGCGGCGGCGCGGCCACCGGCATGAAGAGGACCTCGTCGAGCCCGACCTGGTCGTAGGCCTCCTGGGCGATCAGCAGATGCCCGAGGTGCGGCGGGTTGAAGGTGCCGCCGAGGATGCCCAGGCGGCGGACCGGCGGCACGGCGTCAGGAGCGGACGTGCCCGTCACCCCGGACGACGTACTTGAACGAGCACAGCTCGCGCAGGCCGATCGGCCCGCGCGCGTGGAGCTTCTGGGTGGAGTTGCCGATCTCGGCGCCGAACCCGAACTCGCCGCCGTCGGTGAAGCGCGTCGAGGCGTTGACGTAGACGCAGGCCGCGTCGACGCCCAGCTCGAAGGCGCGGGCGGAGGCGTAGCGGCCGGTGACGATCGCCTCGGAGTGGCCCGAGCCGTGCCGGTTGACGTGGTCGATGGCCTCCTCGACCGAGCCGACGACGCCGACCGCGAGCGTCAGCGCCAGGAACTCGGTGTCCCAGTCCTCATCGCCGGCGGCGAGCACCGCGTCGTCGAGGCGTCGCACGCGCTCGTCGCCGCGCAGCTCGACGCCGGCGTTGCGCAGCGCGCGCAGCGCGTCGGGCAGGAACGCGTCCGCGACGTCCTCGTGCACCAGCAGCGTCTCCGCCGCGTTGCACACGCCGGGCCGCTGGGTCTTGGCGTTGATGATGATGTCGCGCGCCATCGCGAGGTCGGCGTCGGCGTCGACGTAGACGTGGCAGTTGCCCGACGCGGCGAAGATCATGGGGACGGTCGCCACCTCGGTCAGCGCCCGCTTCAGCCCCTCGCCCCCGCGCGGGATGATGAGGTCGACGAGGTCGTCCTGGGTGGCGAGGTCCTTCAGCTCCTCGCGGCCGCCGCCGGCGACGAGGCCGACGGAGCCGGGGACCGGCGCGTTGTCCGCCGCGATCGACGCCAGCACCGCGTTGGAGTGCGTCGCCGACGACGACCCGCGCAGCACGATGGCGTTGCCCGACTTCAGGCACAGCGCCGCCGCGTCGATCGTCACGTTCGGCCGCGCCTCGTAGACGACCGCGACGACGCCCAGCGGCGTCCGCGTCTTGGCGACGTCCAGCCCGTTGGGCAGCCGGAAGCCGTCGATGACCTCGCCCACGGGATCCGGCAGCGCGGCGATGTCGCGCACCTGCTGGGCGATCGCGGCGACCCGCGCCTCGTCCAGCAGCAGCCGGTCCAGCAGCGCGTCGCTCAGCCCCGCCTCCCGGCCCGCCTCCAGATCCCGCGCGTTGGCCTCCAGGATCTCCGGCGTCCTGGCGACCAGCGCGTCGGCGATCGCCAGCAGCGCCGCGTCCTTCTCGGCCGTCGGCAACGCGGCCAACCGGCGCGACGCGGCCTTGGCGGCGCGGCAGACGTCGGTCACGGAAGGGGTGGCGATGGCCATGGCCGAAGGGTACCGGCCGCCTCCGCGCTCTACGACCCCGACCCCAAGTGGCCGAGCACCCCCTACGCCAGGACGAAGTAGTCCCGGTGCACGGCCTCCTCGGCCGCGTGCGGCAGGACCTCGCGGACCTCGGCCGACTGCAGGCCCCGCACGCGGCGCAGCTCGGCCGCCGAGAGGTTCGCGATGCCCTTGCCGAGCAGGCGGTCGTCGGGCGCGGAGTGGATCGTCACGGCGTCGCCGGCGGCGAAGTCGCCGGACACGCCGGTCACGCCGACGGGCAGCAGCGAGGTCCCGCCCTCGCGCAGCGCGCGGGCGGCGCCGACGTCGACGGTCACCGTCCCGTGCGCGGGCTTGGCGTAGCGCAGCCAGAGCTTGAAGGAGGAGATGCCGAGGTCGCGGGCGGGGAAGTGCGTGCCCTCGTCGACCGCTCCGTCGAGCACGCGCGGCAGCGCGCCGGGGCGCAGGCCGTTGACGATCGCCGCGGGGATGCCCGCGGCGGTCGACATCTCGGCCGCGACGACCTTCGAGCGCATGCCGCCACTGCCCAGCGCGCTCGTCGACTCGCCGATTCGCGCCCGCGACGCGAGCTCCTCGAAGTCGGTGATCTCCCGGACGATCTCGGCGTCCGGGTCGGTTCTCGGGTCCGCGGTGTAGACGCCGTCGACCCCGGTCAGCAGCACCAGGCGGTCGGCCTCGACGAGGATCGCGACCTGCGCGGCGAGGAAGTCGTTGTCGCCGAACGTGATCTCGTCGGTCGCGGTCGTGTCGTTCTCGTTGACGATCGGGACGACGCCCCAGTCCAGCAGCCGCCGCAGCGCCTGCCGCGCGTTGAGGTAGTGCGTGCGGTGCGAGAGGTCGAAGAACGTCAGCAGCACCTGCGCGGCCGTGACGCCGCGAGCGGCGAGCAGCTCGTCGTAGAACCGGAACAGCCGGCCCTGGCCGATGGCGGACGCCGCCTGGAGGTCGTCGATGGCCGACGGCCGCCCCGCGATCCCCATCGTGTCGAGCCCGCGGACGATCGCGCCCGACGACACCACCACGACGTCGTCGCCCGCGCGGCGACGCGCGGCGACCTCCGCGCAGATCGCTTCCAGGACCTCGGCCCGCAGCGCCCCGTCGTCGGACGCGGTGATGCCGGACCCCAGCTTGATGACGTAGCGGGCCATAGGGACGGCCCGGAAGCCTACGAGGGATCCAGCTCGAACACGACGCCGCCGATCGCCACATCGTCCCCTGGCTCGAACCCATGCTCCTCCAGGGCGCGGATCACGCCCATGCGGTGCAGGCGCCGCTCGACGTGGGCGAGCGCGTCCAGGTTCTCCAGGTCGTGCCGGGCGATCAGCCGGTCCACGCCCTCGCCGACGACCTGCCAGACGCCGTCGCCGTCGCGCGCGATCTCGAACTCGGCGCGGCGCCGGCGCGGCTGCGGGCGGAACGTGCGGTGCTCGTCGAGGTCCTCGGCGCCCTCCAGCGGCGGCGCCTCCTCGACCACCGGGACGCGCCGGAACAGCTCGGTGCGCAGCTCGTCCAGGCCCAGCCCGGTCGCCGACGACGTGATCAGCACCGGCGTCACGTCGGCCGGCTCCTCCCACGCCTCGCGCGGCGGGGCCTGCGCGGCGAAGCGCTCGCGCCAGACCTCGGCGGCCAGCTCGGCCTCCTCGTCGGAGACCAGGTCGGCCTTGCTCAGCGCGAGGATCCGCGGCAGCGACGCCAGCCGCTCGTCGTACTCGGCCAGCTCGCGCTCGATCGTCGCCCAGTTCTCCTCCGGCGACGAGCCGTCCAGCGGAGCGAGATCCAGCACATGGACGAGCAGCCGCGTGCGCTCCACGTGCGCGAGGAAGTCGTGGCCCAGGCCGGCGCCGCCGGCGGCGCCCTCGATCAGCCCGGGGATGTCGGCCAGCACGAGCTGGCGGTCGTCGCCGTCCAGCGTGCCCAGCACGGGCTCCAGCGTCGTGAACGGGTAGTTGGCGACCTTCGGCGCGGCGCGTGTCATCCGGCCCAACATGGAGGACTTGCCCGCGTTGGGCAGGCCGACCAGCCCGACGTCGGCCAGCAGCTTCAGGCGCAGGTCCAGCCAGTCCTCGGAGCCCTCCAGCCCGCGCTCGGCGAACCGCGGCGCCTGGCGCGTGGAGCCCGCGAACTTCTTGTTGCCCTTGCCGCCGGAGCCGCCGTGCGCGACGACCGCGCGCGTCCCCGGCACGACGAGGTCCCAGGTCTCCCCCGTGTCCTCCGACGTCACCTGCGTGCCCGGCGGCACGCGGACGACGAGGTCGTCGCCGTCGGCGCCGTGGCGCAGCGCGCCCTCGCCGTGACGGCCGCGGTCGGCCTTGTAGTGGGCCTTGCGCTTGAAGGTCTGCAGGTCGCGCAGCGAGTCGTCGCAGAGCAGCACGACGTCGCCGCCGTGCCCTCCGTCCCCGCCGTCGGGCCCGCCCTTGGGCACATGGGCCTCACGTCGGAACGACATGCAGCCGTTCCCGCCACCGCCCGCCTGGACGTAGATGCGCGCCTTGTCGTACAGCATGTTCGGCCAATACGGTAGTCGGGAAGGAGCGCAGACATGGCCGACGACCCCGTCTTCCTCATCACCGGCGCCTCCAGCGGGATCGGCGCCGCCACCGCGCGGGCCGCGGCGGCCGCCGGGCACCGGCTCGTCCTGGCGGCCCGGTCGACCGACCGGCTCGAGGCGCTGGCCGCCGAGTTGGGTGGCCCGGAGCGCGCGCTGGCCGTCGCCACCGACGTCACCGAGTGGGACGACAACGTGGCGGTCGTCGCCGCCGCGACCGAGACCTTCGGCCGCCTCGACGTCGTGTTCGCCAACGCCGGCTTCGGCGCCGCGCGCGGCTGGCTGAGCGAGACGCCGGAGCACTGGCGCGCGATGGTCCTGACCAACGTCCTGGGCGCCGCCTACACCGTGCGCGCCGCGCTGCCCGCGCTGAAGGAGACCAAGGGCCACATCTTGATCACCGGCAGCGTCGCCGGCCGCCGCGGCGTGGCCGGCTCGCTCTACAGCGCGACGAAGTGGGCGGTGACCGGCATGGGCGAGGCGATCCGCCAGGACGTCAACGACACCGGCATCCGCACCACCGTGATCGAGCCCGGCGGCGTCGAGACCCCGTTCTTCGACCAGCCCAACCCGGAGGGGCGGCTGCGGCCCGAGGACATCGCCAACGCCGTCATGTACGCCATCTCGCAGCCGCCGCACGTGGACGTCAACGAGATCCTGGTGCGCCCGACGGCGCAGGCGAACTAGGACTCGACCATCGTCCGCAGCGCCGCGGCGAGGTCCTTCGCCGTCGGCGCCTGGGCCGGGTCGATGAGCATCTGCCCCATCAACCCGATCAGGATCGCCTGCAGGAACGCGCCGACCCGCAGCCGCGCCGGGTCGGTCACCTCCTCACCCTCCGCCGCGCGCCCGAACCACAGCTCCGACAGCCCGGTGTGGGCGAGCCCCTGGACCCCGGCGAAGAACGCGCGGACCTCCTCGGCGTGGTCCAACTGCGACAGCGACTCGAAGGTCGCCGACCACAGCGGGCGGTGGTCGGCGTAGAGCGCGATCACGCGCTCCCAGATCTGCTCGAAGCGCTCGAACGGGTCGGCGGCGGGCGGCGCGGTGGCGACGAGGCGATCGAGCGCCTCGCCGAAGTCCTCGGTCGCGCTCATCAGCGCCTGGTTGAGCAGCGCCTCCTTGGACCCGTAGTGGTAGCCGATCGAGGCGAGGTTGGTCCCGGACGCGGCGACGATGTCGCGCGCGGTCGTGCGGGCGTAGCCCTTCTCGTAGAGGCAGCGCTTGGCGCCGTCCAGGAGGTCGTCCTTGTGGCCCATGTCGTGGTGACGATCCTAGCGCGACGATCCATTCATACGTACGTTCTATACAAACGTATGAATCTCGTGTACGGTGCCCGGCATGGAAGTTCAGACCCCTCTCCCCTCCGCCCGCGCCGGTCGCGCGGAATGGCTCGGCCTCGGCGTCCTGATGCTCGCCGTGTTGTTGGTGTCGATGGACGTGACGATCCTCTACTTCGCCGCGCCCTACGTCAGCGCCGACCTCGAGCCCACCGGCACCCAGCAGCTGTGGATGCTCGACGTGTACGGGTTCGTCCTGGCCGGGCTGTTGATCACGATGGGCTCGCTGGCCGACCGGACCGGCCGGCGCCGCGTGCTGCTGCTCGGCGCGGCGCTGTTCGGCTGCGCGAGCGCCGCGGCCTCCTTCGCGCAGACCGCCGACCAGCTGATCGCCTGCCGCGCCGTGATGGGCATCGGCGGCGCGACGCTGATGCCGTCGTCGCTGGCGCTGCTGCGCAACCTGTTCGTCGACGACGCCCAGCGGCGCAAGGCCGTGGCGATCTGGACCGGCGTCGTCAGCGGCGGCGCCGCGCTCGGACCGCTGCTCGGCGGCCTGTTGTTGGAGCACTTCTCGTGGGGCTCGGTGTTCCTCGTCAACGCCCCCGTGATGGTGGCCCTGGTCGTCGCCGCGCCGCTGCTGCTGCCCGAGTCCAAGGACCCCGGCGCGGGCCGCTTCGACCTCGCGAGCGCCGCCCTGTCGCTCGCGGCGATCCTGCCGTTCGTGTACGGGCTGCAGCGCGCGGCGGTCGACGGCCTCGCCGCGCTGCCGGTGGTGGCGATGGCGATCGGCGCCGCCGTCGGCGTCGCGTTCGTCCGCCGCCAGCGCGCGCTCGAGGACCCGATGATCGACCTGTCGCTCTTCCGCGACGTCCGGTTCAGCGGGGCCCTGAGCGTCAACCTGATGGCCATGCTCGGGCTCGTGGGCTTCGCGCTGTTCACGACCCAGTACCTGCAGTCGGTGCTCGGCTACGGGCCGCTGGAGGCCGCGCTGCTGACGCTGCCCGCTCCGTTGTCGGTCGGCTTCGTGGCGCCGCTGGCGATGTGGGCGTCGACCCGCGTCCGCCCGGCCGCGGTGGTCGCCGCCGCGTTCGTGCTCGCGGCGACCGGCTACGCGATCCTCACCCAGACCGACGGGTTGTGGGTGGCCTTGATCGGCACGGTCATCACGACCATGGGCCTGGCCGGCGCGATGACGCTGCTGACCGACCTGATCCTCGCCGCCGCGCCGCCCTCGCGCGCGGGCGCCGCGTCCGCGGTGGCCGAGACCGGCCAGGAGCTGGGCGGCGCGCTGGGCGTCGCGCTGCTGGGGTCGCTCGGGACCGCGGTCTACCGCGGCGACCTGGGCTCCGGCGTCCCCCGCGCCGCGCACGACACGCTCGGCGGCGCGGTGGCGATCGGCGACCACGCCTTGTTGGTCGCCGCGCGCACGGCGTTCACGCACGGCCTGCAGGTCGCCGCGCTGGGCGCGGGCGTCGTCATGGCGCTGGCGGCGACCGTCGCCTGGGTCACGCTGCGCGGCGTGCCGGCGCACGCGCACGCCGAGGCTGCGGCCGAGGCCGGCGCCGGCGCCGGCGAGCCCCAGCGTCCCGGCCTCTCCGCGGCCCATGTCGCCTGATGGTGAGCTGATCACCACGAGACGACACGCACCCCCGGGCGGCGGCTAGGCCAGCGCCGCCGCTGCCGCTGCCGCGAGCTTCGCTCGCGCGGCGGCGGCCAGCGCGTCGCGGTCGTCGGCGGAGATCCGCATCCAGGGGACGCCGCGGACGGCGCCTTCGAGGGCCAGCAGCGACGAGAGGCAGTCGTGGCCACCCGCGGCGTGCATGCGCACCCAGGCCTCGTCGGCGCCCAACGCGCGCAAGGACTCCAGGTCGGTCACGCCGATCGCGCGCAGGTCGTGGGCCAATGCCGGGCCGATGTTGACCGCGTCCTCCAACCGCTCCCGCATTGTGCGGAAGGTTACGCGGTCTCGCGCTTGGCGGCCATCGCCCGGCGGGGCGACGTGATCCGCCACAGCAGCGTCGCGCTGAGGATCGCGCCGACCGCCGCGAACCCGGCGCCGACCAGGAACGCCGCGCGGAAGCCCTCGGTCAGCGCGGCGGCCGGACCGTGGCTGCCGAGCGCGTCGGCGGTCTTCTGGGTGGCGATCGTCGCCAGCAGCGCGAGGCCGATCGAGCCGCCGACCTGGCGGAACGTGTTGACCAGGCCGGAGGCCAGGCCCGCCTCGGAGCCCTTGACGCCCGCGGTCGCCGCGATCGTCACCGGCACGAACGAGAACCCGATGCCGCCCGCCGTGATGACCGACGGGACGAGCACCTCGGCCCAGTAGCTGCCGTCGGCCGACACGCGGCTCAGGCCGGCCATGCCGAGCGCGATCAGCACCATGCCGCCCGCGAGCACCGCGCCCGCGCCGAGCTTCCCGGTCAGGCGGCTGGCCAGCTGCGAGGTGACGACGATCGTCGCGGTCATCGGCAGGAACGACAGCCCCGCCTCGATCGGGTCGTCGCCCAGCACCTGCTGCAGGTAGAGCGACAGGAAGTACCACATGGCGAACGCCGCGGCGCCCATGCAGAAGACCACCAGGTTGGCCGCGGTCACCGTCCGGTTGCGGAAGATCCGCAGCGGGACCAGCGGCTGATCGGCCAGCGCGCCCTCCATGAACGCGAACGTCGCCAGCAGCGCCAGGCCGAGCGCGAGCGTGACCAGCGTGCGGCCCGAGCCCCAGCCGTGGACGTCGGTCTCGACGATGCCGTAGGTGAGGACCACGAGGCCGGCGGTCACCGTGAGCGCGCCGGCGAGGTCGAACGAGCGCCGTGCCGCGCCGTCGCGCTTGGTCCGCGGCACGACCGCGAGCGCGCCGAGCGCGACCGCGATCCCGATCGGGACGTTGATGAGCAGGATCCACCGCCAGCTCAGCGTCTGGGTGAGGATGCCGCCGAGCAGGGCGCCGGTGGCGCCGCCGACGCCGCCCATCGCGCCCCAGAGCCCGAGCGCGCGGTTGCGCTCGCGGCCCTCGGTGAAGGTGGTGGTGAGGATGCTCAGCGTCGCGGGCGCGACGACCGCGCCGCCGAGGCCCTGCGCGGCGCGCGCGGCGATCAGCTGGCCGTCGCTCTGGGCGATGCCGCCGAGCAGCGACGCGAAGCCGAAGAGCAGCAGCCCGCCCGCGAAGACCTCGCGGCGCCCGAGCAGGTCGGCGGCCCGACCGCCGAGCAGCAGGAAGCCGCCGAAGGCCAACGTGTAGGCGTTGACCACCCACTGCAGGCCGGTGGCGGAGAAGTCGAGGTCGGCGCGGATCGACGGGAGCGCGACGTTCACGATCGAGACGTCGAGGATCACCATGAACTGCGCCAGGCAGCACAGGACGAGCGTGAGCGTCTTGGCGCGGGCGGCGGTGGCGTCGGAGGGAGAGGCGGAGGCGGGGGTCACTCCCGTCCATTGTTGCAAACGCAATTATCGCCTCGGCGCCGCCTTGCTCGCGCGCGGAACACGCCGCGCGCGTCAGACACATGTTCGCCCGTGCCAACCGCATCCCTCGACCGGGGGATCTTGTTGAGGAACTTCTCCATCCGAGGGCGGCTTGGCCGATCTCTGCAGCCTAGGTGCGGGCTCGCCGCACCCGCCTTCCCCAGGAGCCCTCCATGCGTCTTTCCATTCGTTCCAAGCTGTTCGCCGCCTTCGGGGCGGTGCTCGCGTTGTTGGTGGTCGTGGCCGTCGTCGGCCTGACCGGCGCGTCGAGCGTCAACTCGTCGGCCACGACGATCGCCAGAGGCGATCTGCCCTCGGTCGACGCGATCGACCACCTCCAGACCGACGTGCAGGCCTACCGCCGCTACGAGATCGCGTTGGCCGCGACGTCGGATCCCGCGATCCGCGACAGCTACCTCTCCAAGCTCGCCAAGCGCGGCGCGACCCTCACGCGGGACTTCGCGGACTACCGCAAGCTGCTGCGCGACAGCGCCGACCGCCGCTACTACGACGAGGTCGACACCCAGTGGGCGGCCTACACGAAGACGACCGCGTCGGTCCCCGCGCTGGCCAAGGCGGGCCGGATCGAGCGCCTCAAGGCGGTCCTCCTCGGGGCCGACGTCCGCAAGTCCTTCGACGCCCTCGACGCGCACGTGGCCGAGTGGAGCGCCTACAACACCAAGATCGCCGAAGGCGACGTCCGCAAGGCCGCCTCCTCCTACCGCACCGTCCGCACGACCATGATCATCGTGTCGGTCCTGGCCCTGCTGCTGGGCTTCGGGGTCGCGTGGCTGCTGGCGCGCTCGATCGTCTCCCGGGTCGGCCGCATCGCCAAGGCCGCCGAGGGCATCGCCCAGGGCGACGTGCAGCAGGACGTCACCGACAGCTCCGGCGACGAGCTCGGCACGACCGCCCGCTCGTTCGGCGAGATGGTGGACTACCTCAAGGACATGGCCGGCGCGGCGAGCCGCGTGGCCGAGGGCGACCTGACCGTCGAGATCCAGGCGCGCTCGGAGCGCGACGTGCTCGGCAACGCGCTGTCGCAGATGACCGCGGGCCTGCGCGACATGATCTCCAACGTCGCGGGCGCGTCGTCGACGATGAGCACCGCGTCCGAGCAGATGGCGAGCACCTCCGAGGAGACCGGCCGCGCGGTCAGCGAGATCGCCCAGGCCGTCTCCGAGGTCGCCGCCGGCTCCGAGCGCCAGGTCCGGTCGGTCGAGTCCACGAAGGCGAGCGTCGAGCAGCTGTCGGCGTCGGCGTCGGCGTCCGCGCAGGCCGCGCGGGACGCCCAGGGCGAGGCGGCCGACGCGGGCCGCGTCGCCACGGAGGGCGCCGCGTCGGTCGCGCAGGCGACCGAGATGATGGCCGAGGTCACCGGCTCGGCCCAGCAGGCCAGCGACGCGATCCGCGCCCTCGGGGCCAAGAGCGAGCAGATCGGCGGGATCGTCGACACGATCACGACGATCGCCGAGCAGACCAACCTGTTGGCCTTGAACGCGGCGATCGAGGCCGCCCGCGCCGGCGAGCAGGGCCGCGGCTTCGCGGTCGTCGCCGACGAGGTCCGCAAGCTCGCCGAGGAGTCCCAGCAGGCGGCCGCCTCGATCTCCACGCTCATCGCCGAGATCCAGTCCGAGACCGCCAACACGGTCACGGTCGTCGAGAGCGGCGCGACCCGCACCGCCGAGGGCGCCCAGACCGTCCACGCGGCGCGCGAGGCGTTCGAGCGCATCACCGAGCGCGTGACGTCGATGAACGACCGCATCGGCCAGGTCGCCGACACCGCCGCCGAGATCGCCCAGGCGTCCAACGCCATCACCCAGGACATCGGCGAGGTCGCCTCGATCGCCGAGCAATCCTCCGCCTCCAGCGAAGAGGTCTCCGCCAGCACCGAGCAGACCAGCGCCTCCGCCCAGGAGATCGCCGCCTCCGCGCAGGAGCTGGCCGGCACCGCGGGCCACCTGGCCGAGCTGGTCAGCCGCTTCCAGCTGACGCGCTGAGGCGGCCGGGCCGCCCCTCGGGCCGCGGCCGGCGGTGGTGCGCGCGAACGCCGCGCA
>NZ_DASRZV010000028.1:0-326329 GCF_035685985.1 Baekduia sp. | reverse complement strand
AGCCGGTCTTCTCGCGGCCGGTGGGGGAGACGATGGTGTGCCAGATCACGCTCGTGGGCATCTTGCCGCGGGCCGCCTTCTCGGGCGTGACGAGGCCGGGAGCCATGTACGGCTCGCGCTCCACGGCGTCGGCGTCGAAATGATGAGCCCCGGGGGTGCGCACGTAGACGAGGATCGTGTCGTGCTTGGCCGGCCAGCGGCGGCGCGGCTTGGCGCCGTAGTCGTAGGCCCAGATCAGCTCGTTGAGGAAGCACCGGCGCCCGAACAGCGCGTCGAGCAGGACCTTGACGTAGTGCGACTCGCGTGGGTCGAGGTGGACGTAGAGCGTCCCGTGGTCGGCCAGCAGGCGCCGGGCCTCCAGCAGCCGCGGCTCCAGGTAGGCCGGAAGGTCGTCGAAGGAGTCCGCGTAGGCCATCGCGGGGCCCTCGACCTTCTCGGTCCGGTAGCGCCGGCCGGCGAAGCCGGTGCGCGTGCCGCCCTCGGCGTCGGCGACCGCGCGCAGCGTCGCGCGCGCCTGGGCCTTGCCGGTGTTGAACGGCGGGTCGATGTAGATCATGTCGAACGACCCGTCGGGCAGGTGCGGCAGCACCGCCAGGTTGTCGCCGCGGACGACGAGGTCGTCGTCGAGGGCCAGCGGGCCGGTCGGTGGGTCGAGCAGGACGCGCACGGCCCGCGAATGTGCCACGGTGATCGGACGATGCCGCCCTCGCGTTCACCTGCGCAGGCCCGGCGCCGCGCGACCGCGCAGCTGGGCCTGCTCGTCGTGGTGCTGGTCGCGGCGGTGGTGATCGCGCTGCTGGCGCACGGCGACGGCGCCGGGTCGGGCGACGGGCCGCGGCAGCTCGCGCCCGGCGCGGGCACCACCGACACCACGCGCGACCCGTTCGCCTACGACGCCGACCACCGCGCCGACTTCGAGGCGCGCGCCGCCGCCGGGCTGGCGCACGTCCTGTACGCCAAGTCGCCGGGCGGCGTGATGGCGACCGCGCGGCGCGTGGACCGGCTGCGCCCGATGATCGAGGACGTCGCCCAGCGCGCGCACCAGGACCCGCGCACGCTGGAGGCGATCGTCTTCCTGGAGAGCGGCGGCCGGTCGGACGTGACCGCGAGCGACGACCTCAACAGCGCGGCCGGCCTGACGCAGATCCTCGCCCAGACCGCCACCGGGTTGTTGGGGTTGAAGGTCGACGTCGCGCGGTCCGAGAAGCTGACGGGCACGATCGCGCGCTCGCGGTCGGAGAAGCACATCGCGCGGCTGAAGGCGCAGCGCCGCGAGGTCGACGAGCGCTTCGACCCGCGCAAGGCCCTGGAGGCGACGACGCGCTACCTGGAGTTCGCGCGCGACAACCTCCACGGCCGGTCCGACCTGGCGGTCGAGAGCTACCACATGGGGATCGGCAACCTCCAGCGCGCGCTCAAGGCCTACGGGAACGAGGACATCCCCTACGCCCAGCTGTTCTTCGACTCCACGCCGCTGCGCCACGCCAAGGCCTGGAACATCCTCGCCTCGCTGGGCGACGACTCCAGCACCTACCTGTGGCGGATCGGCGCGGCCAAGGACATCATGAAGCTCTACCGCGACGACCCCAAGCAGCTGCGCGAGCAGGACGCGCTGCAGGACTGGCCGTCGGCCGAGCACGTCCTGCGCCCGCCGCAGAGCACGCCGGTCTTCGACTCGTCCGCCGCGCTGAGGACCTCCGACCTGGCGGTCGTCGACGGCCCGGCGCTGCGGGTGTCCAAGGCGCTGGCCGGCGGCCGGGTCGGCGAGCGCTCGCTGCGCGCGCCCGCCCTGATCCTGCTGCGCCGCCTGGCGCTCGGCGTCCAGGCCATCGCCAAGACCGCGCCGATCGTCGTGACCAAGGCCGCCACGACCTCCGGCGGTCAGGGCTTCGTCGGCGAGGGCGTCGAGGCCGAGCCCTCCACCCACGCGACCGGCTACGCCTTCGACCTCTCCCGCGCCTACCGCTCCCCCGCCCAGGCCCAGGCCCTGCAGTTCTGGCTCGACCGCCTCACCGCGCTGGACCTGATCGCCTGGGTCCGCGAGCCGAACGTCATCCACGTGACGGTCGGCCCGCGGGCGGGCGACTCCTAGGAGTTGGTCGCCGAGAGCAGGTCCTTGGCGACCTGGGCGACGTGGTCGCCGGTGATGCCGAGCTTCTCGAGGACCTCGGGGCCCGGCGCGGAGGCGCCGAAGCGGTCGATGGAGACCGTGCGGTCGACCCAGCGCTCCCAGCCCATGGAGACGCCGGCCTCGACGGAGACCTTGGGCAGCGTGGGCGGCAGGACCTCGTCGCGGTAGGCGTCGTCCTGGGCGGCGAACAGCTCCCAGGAGGGCATCGAGACGACGCGGGCGCCGATGCCCTGGTCGGCCAGGAGCTTCTGGGCCTCGATCGCCGTGTGGACCTCGGCGCCGGTGCCGACCAGGACCACCTGCTCCTCCGAGGCCGCCGGCTTCAACACGTAGGCCCCGCGGCCGACGCCGTCGAAGTCGATGTCGAGGATCGGCAGGTCCTGGCGGGAGAACGCGAAGACCGCCGGGCCCTCCAGGTCCTCCAACACGACGCGCCACGCCTCGGCGGTCTCGTTGGCGTCGGCGGGGCGGATCACCGTGAGGTTCGGGATCGCGCGCAGCGCGGCGAGGTGCTCGACCGGCTGGTGCGTCGGGCCGTCCTCGCCCAGCGCGACCGAGTCGTGCGTGAACACCCACGCGGTGCGCAGGCCGGTGAGCGCGCTCAACCGGATCGAGCCGCGCATGTAGTCGGCGAACTGCAGGAACGTCGAGCCGTAGGGCCGCAGGATGCCGCCGTGGGCGGCCATGCCGTTGACCGCGCCGCCCATGCCGTGCTCGCGCACGCCGAAGTAGACGTTGCGCCCGACGTGGGCGCGCGAGTAGCGCTCCTCGTCCAGCGGCGGGAACTCCGTCTTGGTGGACTCGCTCAGGTCCGCCGCGCCGCCGACGAGCGTCGGGACGAACGGCGCCATCACGGCCATCGCCTTCTGGCCCGCCGAGCGCGTCGCGATCTTCTCCTTGCCGCCCCAGTCGACGGAGCGCAGCGCGTCCTTCAGGCCGGGCAGCGGGCGCCCGCCGTAGGAGCCGCCCTCCCACGCCAGGTCCCACGCCTCGGCGGCGTCCGGGTTGGAGGACTTCCACGCGTCCACGCGCGCCTGCCACTCGGCCTGCGCCGCCGCGCCGCGCTCGGCGTTCTTGGCGAACTCGGCGTAGACGTCGTCGGGCACGACGAAGTGCTGGTCGGGATCCCATCCCATGACCTCCTTCGTCGCGCGGACCTCGTCCTCGCCCAGCGCGGAGCCGTGCGCCTTGGACGTGCCCTGCTTGTTGGGCGACGGGTAGCCGATGATCGACTTGATGTGGATGAGCGACGGCTTGTCGGTGTGCCGCCGGCCCTCCTCGATCGCGGACTGGATCGCGACCAGGTCCTGCGCGTCGTGGACCTCCAGCACGTGCCAGCCGTAGGCCTCGAAGCGCTTGGTGACGTCCTCGACGTCGAAGGACAGCGACGTCGGGCCGTCCAGCGAGATCGAGTTGTCGTCGTACAGGTAGACGAGCTTGCCCAGGCCGTACTGGCCGGCCAGCGACGCGGCCTCGGCGGCGACGCCCTCCATCAGGTCGCCGTCGGAGACGATCGCGTAGATGAAGTGGTCCATGACGTCGGACCCGTACTTCTCGCGCAGGAAGCGCTCGGCCAGCGCCATGCCGACGCCGTTGGCGAAGCCCTGGCCCAGCGGGCCCGTGGTGACCTCGACGCCCGGGGTGACGTGCACGCGGTCGCGCTCCGGGTGGCCCGGGGTGAGCGAGCCCCACTGGCGGAACTTCTTCAGCTCGTCCAGCGGCAGGTCGTAGCCCGAGAGGTGCAGGACGCTGTAGAGCAGCATCGAGCCGTGCCCGGCGGACAGCACGAAGCGGTCGCGATCGGGCCAGTCCGGGTCCTTCGGGTTGTGCCGCATGACCTTCGCGTACAGGACGTACGCGGCAGGAGCCATGCCCATCGGAAGTCCGGGGTGGCCGCTGTTGGCCTTCTGGACGGCGTCCATCGACAGCGTCCGGATGGTGTCGACGCCGAGCTGGTCGACCGAGGTTGAGGTGGTGGCGGCTTCCATGCACCACAACCTACCCCGCCGGAAGCCGGACTACGGGGTCATCGACCGCCTGGTCACGGCGTCAACTGCCTGGTCGGGTCGCCCGCCTCCAGCGCGGGGTCCGACTGCGACGCCCGCAGCTCGTAGGCGGCGCGCTTGCCCTCGTCGATCTGCATCAGCACCTGATCGGCCTTCAGCGCGCGGCTGAGGCCCTCGCGGCCGCCGCGCGGGAGCAGGTTCATCACCTTGGTGATGCCGGCGACCGAGCGCGGCACGAAGACGTCGAAGCGCGCCTCCTGCAGGGCGCTGACGATCTCGGCGGCGACGTCCTCGGGCTGCACGGTCTTGACGCCGCGCGTCTCGGTCAGGCCCGACGCCAGCTCGGTGTTGACCACGACCGGCATGACGCAGGAGACCTCGACGCCGGTGCCGCGCAGCTCGGCGCGCAGCGCCTCGCTCAACCCCACCACGTAGTGCTTGGTCCCGCAGTAGGTGCCGCCGCCGGGGAACCCGCCCTTGCCGGCGGTCGACGCGACGTTGACGACGTGGCCGCGGCCGCGCGCCAGGAAGCGCGGGACGACCTCCTTGACGCCGTGCATGACGCCGTTGACGTTGATGTCGATCATGCGCTGGGTGGTGGCGTCGTCCTCCTCCCAGATCACGTGGCCGACCTGCATGATCCCGGCGTTGTTGACCAGGATGTCGATCGGGCCCAGCTGCTCCTCGACGCCGTCGAGGAAGGCCTTGACCGACTCGCGCCGCGTGACGTCCAGCTCGAAGGCGACGGTCCCGTGGCCCAGCTCCTTGGCGGTCTCCTGCGCGGTCGCGTGGTCGAGGTCGCCGATCGCCACCTTCATCCCCTCGCGCAGGAACGCCTGGGCGGTGGCGCGGCCGATGCCGCGCGCGGCGCCGGTGATCGCGGCGACCTGACCGGTGAGGATGCGGTGCTGCTTGGCCATTGGGACAGAGCCTCCAGACAAAGATGACGGAGGCGTCACCGTAACAGACCGCGCTTGACCGCGCGAGGTAGGCTGACACGGTGTCAACCCCGGTCGCGGTGCTCCTGTCCGAAGTCCAGCAGGCGACGCTGAAGCAGCTCGTCGACACGTTCGTCCCGGAGGTGGAGCGCGACGACGACGGGACCGGCTTCTGGGCGCGGCGCGGCTCGGATCTCGGCGTCGACGTCGCGATCGCGCAGCAGCTCTCCTCCGGCGCCGTGCCCGAGGACCAGGTCGAGGGCATCCGACAGCTGCTGGACGCCCTGCGCGCGCAGGGCTTCGACGAGGCGCCGCAGCCCGCGCGCGAGGCGATCGTGCACGGGTTCATGGACAGCGACCCGGGCGCGCTGGCGGGCCTGAGCGGCCTGCGCGCGCTGACGTTCCTGTTGTTCTACGCCATCCCGGATCCCGCCAATGGCCGCAACCCCAACTGGGAGGCGATCGGCTACCCGGGGCCGCGCGCGGCGCCGCCGAGCGCCGCGGAGGCGCCCAAGACGATCGCGATCACGCGGCCCTCCACCGACACGCTCCAGCTGACCGCGGACGTGGTGGTCGTCGGCTCCGGCAGCGGCGGCGGCGTGATCGCGGGGAAGCTGGCCGGCGCGGGCCAGGACGTCGTCGTGCTGGAGGCCGGCGGCTACTACAACGAGGCCGACTTCAACCAGCTGGAGCTGTGGGCCTACCAGAACCTCTACCGCGCGGGCGGCCTCGCGCAGACCGCCGACGGGCAGGTCGCGCTGATGACCGGCGCCAACCTCGGCGGCGGCTCGACGGTCAACTGGACCAACTGCCTCCGCACCTACGACTGGGTCCGCGAGGAGTGGGAGCGCGACCACGGCCTGGAGGGCCTGGCGGGCGCCGAGTACGACCGCCACCTCGACGCCGTCAGCGCGCGCATCGGCGTGACCGACGCCTGCAGCGACCCCAACGGCCCCAACCAGCGGCTGCTCGACGGCGCCGCCGCGCTCGGCATCGACGGCCGGGTCATCACCCGCAACGCGGACCCCGCGAAGTACGACGCGGACCTGGCGGGCCTGATGGGCTTCGGCGACGTGACCGGCGCCAAGCTCGGCACGCTGAAGACCTACCTGCAGGACGCCGCCGACGCGGGCGCGCGGTTCGTCGTCGACTGCCGGGCCGATCGCGTGCTCGTGGAGGGCGGCCGCGCCGCGGGCGTCGAGGCGACCTACGTGGACCCGGCGACGGGCGCCGTCGCGCGCGTCGTCGTGCGCACGCCGCGGGTCGTCGTGGCCGCCGGCGCGCTGGACACGCCCGCGTTGCTGTCGCGGTCGGGCATCGGCGGCCCGGCGGTCGGCGACTACCTGCGCCTGCACCCGGCGACCGCGGTGATCGGCATCTACGACGAGGCTCAGAAGGCGTGGTGGGGCGCGCCCCAGACCGCGCTGAGCATGGAGTACAACGACCTCACCGACGGCTACGGCTACCTCGTGGAGACCTCGCACGCCTCGCCGGGCGTGACCGGCACGTCGGTGCCGTGGGAGACCGGCGAGCAGCACAAGGCCGACATGGCGCGCGGGCCGGTCTCCAGCGCGCTCGTGTTCCTGATCCGCGACCGCGGCCACGGGCGCGTGACGACCGACGCCGCCGGCCGGCCGGTCCACACCTACCCCTTCGCCGACGCGCTGGACCTCGCGCACTTCCGCCACGGGCTGAAGACGATGGCGCGCCTGCACGAGGCGGCCGGCGCGCGCGAGATCATCACCCTGCACCGCAAGCGCACGCGCTGGGTCCGCGACGGCGACGAGGCGCTGGAGGCCTACGCCCAGCGCGTGCACGACGCGCCGCTGTCGCCCTTCGAGCACGCGACGTTCTCGCTGCACCACATGGGCTCGGCGCGGATGGGCAACGACCCCAAGACGTCGGTCGCCGACCCGTGGGGCGAGCTGCACGACACGCCCGGCGTCTGGATCGGCGACGCGTCGGCGTTCCCGACGGCGTCGGGGACCAACCCGATGCTGACGACGATGGCGCTGGCGCACCGGACCGCGGAGGCGATCGCCGCGGCGTCGTGACGACGGCGTCAGCGGCGTGACGCAGGCCGTCGATCTTTACGTGACCTTCATGACCGGTCGGCCTGGACATGTCATCCTCCAGACATTCCGGCCTCGCCGCCCAAGCGCCAGGTGCTGCGCCACGCCCTGCTCGGCCTGCTGGCCGAACGCCCGATGAGCGGCTACGAGCTGGACCAGCGCTTCGAGGCCTCGGTCGGCTCGACGTGGACGGCCGGCCACTCGCAGATCTACCCCGAGCTCAACCGCCTGGCCGACGAGGGGCTGATCGAGGCCGGCGAGCCCGGCCCGCGCGGGCGCAAGACCTATGCCATCACCGACGCCGGCGTCGCCGCCGTGCGCGCGTGGCTGTCGGAGACCGACCCGGACCGCACGGTGCGCGACGAGGCCGCGCTGCGGACCTACTTCCTGTGGTTGATGGAGCCCGACGCGGCGCGCGCGCACGTCGCGCGCGAGCGCGACGCCGCCAACGACACGCTGCGCTCGCTGCGCGCCACCGCCGCCGCCCGCCGCCCCGCGACGGCCGCCGAGCGCTCCCAGCGGATCGCGCTGGAGGCCGGCCTGCGCTGGGCGCAGGCGCGCGCGGAGTGGGCCGACTGGGCCCTGGCGCGACTCGACGGCGTCGCCGAGCGCGGCGAGGACGCGGCGTAGCCACGCGTGGTGCTGCCGCCCGGCACGGCCTGACCGGTCGTCGGGGGCCTGAACGCCGCCACGGCCGTTAGCGTTCGGCCATGTCCACGTCCTTCGAGCACGACGGTCGTCGGCTCGCCTACACGGTCTTCGGCGAGGGCCCGCGCACGACCGTCCTGCTGCACGGCCTGCTGCTGTCCCAGAAGATGCACCGGCCGCTGGCCAAGGCGCTGGCCGCCGCGGGGCATCGCGTGGTGACGATGGACCTGCTGGGGCACGGGCGGTCGGATCGACCGCGCGACATGACCGCCTACTCGATGCCGTTCTTCGGCGAGCAGGTCGTCGCGCTGCTGGACCACCTCGAGGTCGACGAGGCCGTGCTGGCCGGCACGTCGCTGGGCGCCAACACGTCGCTGGAGGCCGCCGCCGTCCACCCCGAGCGCGTGCGCGGGATGGTCCTGGAGATGCCGGTGCTCGACAACGCGCTGCTGGGCTGCGCGATCGCGTTCACGCCGCTGATGTGCGCGCTGACGTTCGGCGAGCCGGTGATGAAGGGCGTCTCGTGGGTCACGCGCAAGGTCCCGACCGGCCGGCTCTGGGGCGCCGACATCCTGCTGGACACCGTCCGCCAGCAGCCCGGGCCGTCCGCCGCGGTCCTCCAGGGCCTGTTCTTCGGGCGCGTCGCGCCGCACCGCGACGTGCGCCGGACGATCGACGTGCCCGCGCTGGTCATCGGCCATGACCGCGACCCGGTGCACCCGTTCAGCGACTCCGACGCGCTGGTGCACGAGCTGCCCGACGCGCGCCTGATCCGCGCCGACTCGCTGCTGGAGCTGCGCATGACGCCCGCCCGGCTGACCGGCGAGATCGCGGGCTTCCTCGACGCCTGCTGGGCGCCGCGTCCCGCCGCCCGCGCCGCCTGACGGCTTCAGAAACGCGTCCCGCCGTTTCGGCAGGTGGTTTACGCCACGTTCATGCGCACACCGGTACAGTGCCGCGCGTGGCGAGCCGCAAGGAAGAGAAGGAGCGCCTCCGCCAGGAGCGCGAGGAACGTCAAAAGGCCGAGGCCAGCAAGGCCGCGAACACGCGCCGGCTGCAGCTCGTGGGCGGCGGTGTGCTCGGCATCGTCGCCATCGCCGCGGTGATCGCCGCGCTCGTCTCGTCCGGCGGCAGCCACGACTCGGCCGCCAGCGAGAAGGCCTACGGCTCGGCCGCGATCCCCGCCCGCAAGACCACGAACTTCGACGCGGCCGTCAAGGCCGCCGGGTGCTTCTACAAGAACTACCCGAGCGAGGGCCGGACGCACCTGCCGTCCGACACGGTCACTTTCGACAAGTACAAGACCAACCCGCCGACCTCGGGCAACCACCGCCCGACGCCGGCCGACGACGGGGTCTACGCGCCGGCCAACACGCCGGACAAGGAGAACTACGTCCACACGCTGGAGCACGGCCGCATCGAGCTTCAGTACGCGCCCACCGCGTCGCAGCAGGTCAAGGACCAGATGAACACCCTCTTCAACGAAGAGAACCGCGGCGGCAAGGCCTACCACATGCTGTTGTTCCAGAACAACACGAACATGCCCTACGAGGTCGCGGCGACCGCCTGGACGCAGCTGCTCGGCTGCAAGACGGTCAACGACAAGACGTGGGACGCGCTGCGCGCCTTCCGCGACCGCTTCCTCGACAAGGGCCCCGAGCTGCTCCCGTAGACGGCGGCGCCGCCCTCAGCGCGGCGCCGGCGGACCGGGCGGCGAGACGATGTCCCGCCCGGTCGGCCGCAGGTCCTCGTCCAGCTCGACCTGCCAGAAGTAGCGCGTGAACGTGCGCCCGGCGAGGAAGTCCCCGACGTGCGGCTCGACCGCCTCGCCGTCGGCCATCCTGGCGATCAGCTCCGGGTACGTCTGCCCGGCGCGCGCGGCGTAGACCGGCGCCGGGAACGCGCCGCCGAAGCGCGTGTTGACGTCGGTGATGCCGTAGCCGATCTCGGCGTCGCGGAAGACCTGGACGGTCGCGGGCCCGCGGACGCCGAAGGCCTCCACGACGCGGCGGCCGAGGTCGATCAGCTCCTGGTCGGCGATCACCGTGCCCTTGATCGACTCGCCGCCGCGCGACTCGAGCATCGTGCGCGGGATCGCGTTCAGGCAGCGGCCGTCGCGGTCGCTGAGGCAGTCGATCGAGAACTCCGGGCCGTCCATCAACCGCTGCAACATGACCGGCTCGTCGATGTAGTCGATGAAGAACTCGGCCTGCGCGCGGGTCTGCGCCGGGAAGATGTTGCGCGCGCCGGAGCCGTGGATCGGCTTGACCATCACCGGATAGGACGCGACGTCGTCGAGCCGGTCGCTGCGAACGGTCGGCGGCGACGGCAGCCCGTGCTCCTCCAGCAGCAGGTGGCAGGCGTGCTTGTCGTAGGTGGACTCGGCGATCACCGGGTCGGGCACGAGCGCCTGCGGCAGGCGGCCGTCGGCGCGGGCGTGCGCGAGGACGTCGATGTCGAGGTCGGTCAGCGGCACGATCGCGCCGACGTCGTGCTCCTCGACCAGCCGCCGCAGCGCGGGGACATAGTCGGGGTCCTTGATCATCGGCACGCTCGTGCGGACGGTCGCGGCGTACTGGGCGGGCGACAGCGGGTTGGGGTCGCACGCGATCACGCGCGTGTGCTGGGCGAAGGCGCTGACGATGTCATAGCGCTTGCCGGTGCCGGTCAACATGACGGCCTTGCGTGCGGTCACTGCGAGTCGACCCGGTCTTCCCGTCGCAGGATCGTCGAGGACACGCCGGCGATCATGACGGGTCGACCCATCCGCCGGTCTCGCCTTTGTAGAGGCCGTGGCCCGTGACCAGCATGCGGGCGGTCAGCCAGAGGATCCGGACGTCCAACCTGAAGGACTTGTGCTCGGCGTACCAGAGGTCCAGCTCGATGCGCTCGGGCCACGGCAGCGACGCGCGGCCGTTGACCTGGGCCCAGCCGGTGATGCCGGGCTTGAGCGCCAGGCGCCCGCGCTGGCGGTCGGTGTACTGCTCGACCTGGATCGGGACCGTCGGGCGCGGGCCGATGATCGACATCTCGCCCTTGAGCACGTTGACGAGGTTGGGCAGCTCGTCGATCGACGTGCGGCGCAGGAACGCGCCGACGTTCGTGATCCGCGTGTCGCCGTCGTCGACGGCCAGGCCCGCGCCCATCTTCTCGGCACCGGAGACCATCGTCCTCAACTTGAGCACGTCGAACGGCGCGCCGTCCTGGCCGACGCGGCGCTGGCGGTAGATCGCGCCGCCGCGCGACTCCAGCCGGATCGCCAACATCGCCCCGAGCAGGACCGGGGTGCTGAGCAGCAGGACGGTCCCGCTGACGAGGAGGTCGAAGATGCGGCGCAGCGGTTCGCGCATGGTCTAGCGGGTGCCCTCCGGCGGGTCCCAGCCGGCCTCGGTGCCGTGGCGCAGGTGGTCGGCCAGGCCGAGGGCGATCGAGCCCTGGGTCAGGATGTAGTACTTGGCGAGGAGGCGCGCGCGGCCGCCCGCGCCGATCGGCGCCAGCGCGGCGGCGAGGCCCACGAGCTGCGCGCGGCGCAGCCACCTCGGCGCGGTGGCCAGCGCGACGAGGTGCAGGAACGGCCCGAAGTAGCGCAGCCAGCGGTGGCTGACGATCATCATGGTGTACGTGGTGGGCCAGCCGCGCGGGTCCAGCAGGCCGCCGCGCAGGACGATCGCCCACGCGTGGGACATCATGCGGCGCTTGCGGGCCGCCTCGCCCTCGACGTCGGGGACCATCCGCTCGGTCGCGCGCGCGGTCGGCTGGAAGACGCAGCGCCAGCCGTGGCGGACCAAGGTGAAGGGGAACTTGAGGTCGTGGCCCATCACCGGGTCGACCTCGACGTAGGCGTCACGGCGCGTGGCGTAGATCGCGCCGTTGCCGGCGGTGACCGAGGCGAGGTCGGACTCGCGGGCGCGCAGGAACATCTCGTAGCGCCAGTAGACGCCCTCCTGGTTGGTGCCGCCGTCCGGGTTGACGAACGAGACCTCGCCGCAGACGTAGCCGATCCTCGGGTCGGTCGCGAACGGCGCGACGAGCGCGCGCAGCGCGTCGGGCTCCCAGAGCGCGTTGGCGTCGGAGAAGGCGACGATCGCGGCGGTCGCGCGGCGGACCGCGGTGTCCTGGGCGCGGACCTTGCCGCCGCGCGGGAGGTCGAGGACGACGTCGGCGCCCGCCGCGCGCGCCAGCTCGGGCGTGCCGTCGGGCGAGCCGTCGCAGGCCACGACGACCTCGAGCTTCTCGCGCGGGTAGTCGAGCGCCAGCGCGTTGGCGACCTTGGCGGCGATGACGTCGCGCTCGGCGTGCGCGGCGACGATCAGCGAGACCGTGGGCAGCGCGGCGTCGGCGTCGGCGGCGTCCGGGGACGCGAAGGCCTGGCGCACGCGCGGGCGCAGGGCCGCGAGCGCGAGGCCGTAGCCCGCCTGCGCCCAGGCCAGCAGCGCCGCGCTCGTCCAGAAGACGAGGCGCTTCACGCGCGGCGCGGCCGTGGGCGTTGCGAATCCATCGGTAGCACAACCTACGCGACGCGCCGCGGGGCGGCGGCCAGCTCGGCCGGGCGGGCGACGCGGTCAGGCGCGGCCGAGCAGCCGCGCGTACACGGCCCGATGGGCGGCGGCGACGGCGTCCCAGGAGTAGGTCTCGCGGGCGGCCCCCACCGCCGCCGCGGCCATCGCCGCGCGGCGGGCGGGGTCGGCGAGCAGGCGCGCCAGCGCGTCGTGCAGCGCGGCGGGGTCGCCGGGCGCGACCAGCTCGGCCGCGCCGGTCGCGGCGACCTCGGGGAAGCCGCCGACGGCGGACAGCAGCAGCGGGCGGCCGAGGCCGAGCGCGGCGTAGAGGACGCCGGACTGGTCGATCTCGCGGTAGGGCAGCGTGACGAGGTCGGCGCGCGCCAGGACCGCGGCCAGCTCGCCGTCGCTGACGAAGCGGGGGACGAGCCTGACGCCGGGCGGCAGCGTCGTCGGCAGCGGCATCCGCGGCATGCCGACGATCCACAGCTCTCCGGGCAGGTCGTGCCAGGCGTCCAGCAGGACGTCGAGGCCCTTGTAGGGGCGCAGCAGGCCGGGGAGCGCGACGACGGGCGTCGCGGGGTCGGTCTCCCCCAGCTCGGGCGGCAGCGCGCCCGGCTCCAGGTGGGTGAACGCGCCGTGCGGGATCACCGTGACCTTCGCCGGGTCCAGGCCGAAGGCGGCCAGCCGCGCGGCGCCGTGCGCGCTGTGGACGACCACGTGGTCGACGCGCTCGTACAGCCGCCGCTGCGCCTTCAGCTGGCCCGGCCGGGGCTCGCGCGGCAGGACGTCGTGGGCGGTCAGCACGGTCGGCACGCCGCGCGGCAGGAGGTGGACGTCCAGCGGCTGGACGGTCAGCCACTGGAAGTGCACGACGTCGGCGCGGCGGGGCGCGGCGCGGGCGTAGGCCACCATCTCGGGGACGTGCTCGGCGAGCTTGGCGGCCCGCCGGGCCCGCGAGCCCGGCGCGCCGACGGCGAGCCGGTAGAAGCGCTCGTCGACCGCGTACCCGGCCGCCGGCGGGACGTCGCCGTAGGCGAAGCGGCTGGTGACCAACCTGACGTCCTCGCCGGCGCGGGCCAGCGCCGACGCGAGCGCGTGGTCGTAGGGCGGCGTGAACGCCGAGGGGTCGACGAGGTCGATCCTCATGGCCTACAGGTCGATCCGCCAGTCGTTGACCGTGATGAACGTGCCCGGCGGGTACTCGAAGCGGGCCTCGCCGACGAGGCGGAAGCCGACGCGCGCGCAGAGCGCGTTGGAGGGCGCGTTGTCGGTGTCGGGGAACGCGTGGACGCGGCGCGGGCCGTCGGCCTGGCGGGCGACGTCGAGCGCCAGCAGCGTCGCCTGCCGCGCCACGCCGCGCCCCTGGAAGGCGCGCAGCACCGACCAGCCGAACTCGTAGACCCGCTCGCCGTCCCACTCGCGCTCCCAGAAGCCGACCCAGCCGGCGGGCTGCCCGTCGACGGCGATCCGCAGCTGGTGCGGGTCCTGGGCGTACCTGGCGTTGCGGTCGGCGATCTTCGCGTCGGTCTCGGTTCCGCCGACGTGCGCCATCTGGACCGGGTCGCTGTTGAGCGCGTGGAGCAGGTCGTGGTCGTCGAGCGACCACGGGGTGAGGGCGACGGAGCGCGACAGGCGACGGACTCTAGTCTGCGAGGATCGCTGCCGATGCCCCTGCGCGTCGGGATCGACCTCGTCCGCGCGGCCACCGTCGCCGCGTCCATCGCCGAGCACGGCGACGCGTACCTGCGGCGCGTGTACACGCCCCAGGAGGTCGCCGACTGCCGGGCCGACCCGCTGCGGCTCGCCGCGCGCTTCGCCGCCAAGGAGGCGGCGATGAAGGTCCTTCGGCCGGCGCCGGACACGGCCGTGCCGTGGCCGTCGATCGAGGTCGTGCGCAACGCCCCCGGCCCGCCGACGCTGCGCCTGCACGGCCCGGCCGCCGAGCTGGCGCGCGCGGCCGGCCTGACCGACCTCGCGCTGAGCTTCACCCACGAGGAGGAGTACGCCGCGGCGGTCGTCGTGGGGACATAGCGCGTCCAATCGTCAAGATCTCGGCACGGAGCACCGATAATCAGGGTTGTGTCTTCTTCCACTGTTCGAGAGATCGTTGCCGAACACGGTCGTCTGTCGGCCGACGTCGGGTCGCTGAACGACGGCGACAGCCTCTACGAGGCCGGGATGACGTCGCACGCCAGCGTCAACGTCATGCTCGCGCTGGAGGACGCCTTCGACGTCGAGTTCCCCGACGAGATGCTCAAGCGCAGCGTCTTCGAGTCGGTCGCCTCGATCACCGAGGCGCTCGCGCGGCTGGAGGCCCAGGCCGCATGACCGTCGCGGCCGACCGCGACGCCGCGTTCCTCGCCGGCATCGGCGAGGTCGCGGACGCGATCGCCGCCGTCCACGCCGACGACGTCGACCGCCAGGCCCGCTTCCCCGTCGAGGCCGTCGACGCCCTGCGCGAGCGGCAGGCGCTCTCCGCCTTCGTCCCCGAGTCGCTCGGCGGCGCCGGCGTCTCGCTGCGCGCGATCGCCGAGGCGTGCTTCACGCTCGGCCGCCGCTGCGGCGCGACCGCCATGGTCTTCGCCATGCACCAGATCCAGGTGGCGACGATCGTCCGCCACCTCGGGGACTCCGACCACTTCGAGGACTACCTGCGCCGCCTGGTCTCCGAGCAGCGCCTGATCGCCTCCGCGACCTCCGAGGTCGGCACCGGCGGCGACATGTCCAAGTCGGTCGCCGCGCTGACGCCGGTCGACGGCGCGCCGGACCGCCGCTCGTTCGAGAAGCAGGGCCCGACCGTCTCCTACGGCGGCCACGCCGACGACCTGCTGACCACGCTGCGCGCCCACCCCGACGCCCAGCCCGGCGAGCAGGTCGCGGTGCTGCACGCCGCCGCCGAGACGACGCTCGAGCCGACCGGCACGTGGGACCCGCTGGGCATGCGCGGCACGTGCTCGCCCGGCTTCGTCGTGCGCGCCGAGGTCGACGCCGAGCAGGCGCTGCCGACGCCGTTCTCGACGATCGCCACCGAGACGATGGTGCCGATCTCCCACCTGCTGTGGGCGCACGTCTGGCTCGGGATCGCCACCGACGCGTTCGACCGCGCCCGCGCGTTCGTGCGCGCCGCCGCGCGCCGCGCGCCCGGCGCGCCGGTCCCGCAGGCGGTCAAGCTCAGCCACACGCTGACCGAGCTGTCGCTGCTGCGCGCGACCGTGCACAGCGCGCTGGACGCGTTCCTGGCCGCCGACGAGGACCCCGAGTGCCTGTCGACGATGGCCATCGCGCTCCAGTTCAACAACCTCAAGCTGGCGGCCTCCGAGCAGGCGCCGCGCGTCTGCCAGTCGGCCATGGCCGTCTCGGGCATCGTCGGCTTCAAGAACGACACCCCGTTCAGCGTCGGGCGCCACCTGCGCGACTCGATGTCGGCGGCGTTGATGGTGGCCAACGACCGGATCCACCAGACCAACGCCGGCCTGCTGCTGATCGCCAAGGAGGTCTGAGGCACCGTGGCCGACTTCCGTCCGGGCACCCCGGACCAGGACGCGCTGCTCGAAGCGCTGATCGAGGCGGGCCACCTGGTCCCGTCCGGCGTTCCCGGCGTCTACGGGCGCGGGCACGACTACGAGGACGTCCGCCATCGCTTCGACGCCTACGTCACGCGCGTGGCGGCCGAGGCCGGCGAGCGCCCCGAGGTCCTGCGCTTCCCGCCGGTCCTGCCGCGCCAGCAGATCGAGGACCTCGGCTACCTGGAGAACTTCCCGCACCTGGCGGGCTCGGTCTTCGCCTTCGAGGGCAAGGAGCTCGACGCCCGCGCGATGGCCGAGACGGCCGGCGCGCACGGCGACTGGAGCGGCCATCTGCACCAGACCGACCTCTGCCTGACGCCCGCCGTCTGCTACCCGGTCTACCCGGCGATCGCCCGGCGCGGCACGCTGCCCGCGGGCGGCGTGACGATCGACCCGGGCGGGTCCTACGCGTTCCGCCACGAGCCGTCGGGCGACCCGGCGCGCCTGCAGATGTTCCACATGCGCGAGCTGGTGCGGATCGCCGAGCCCGAGGTCGTGCAGTCCTGGCGCGACCAGTGGCGCGACCGCGCGCTGCAGCTGCTGCGCCACCTCGGCCTCGACGCCGACTTCGACGTCGCCAACGACCCGTTCTTCGGGCGCTCGGGCCGGATGATGGCCGCCTCGCAGCGCGAGCAGTCGCTGAAGTTCGAGATCCTCGTGCAGATCGCCGGCGACGAGCCGACCGCGATCGCGTCCTTCAACTACCACCAGGACCACTTCACGGCGATCTACGGGATCGACACCGCCGACGGCGGCCGCGCCCACACCGCGTGCCTGGGCTTCGGCCACGAGCGGATCGTGCTGGCGCTGCTGAAGACCCACGGACTGGACGTGGCCTCGTGGCCGGCGGACGTGCGCTCGCACCTGTGGGTCTGACGGCGCTGCTGGACGCCGACCCGGCGTCGTACGTGCCGCACCCGGTGCACCGGGCCGCCGACCGGACCTACGTCGAGACCAACTGCTACACCGACGTCGTCGTCGAGCTGCTGCACGCGCGCGGCGACGAGGCGCTGGGCGCGGTCGGCTCCAACGTGCGGCTGGACTTCGAGGGCGACCAGTGGTCGTTCTTCAAGCCCGACCCCCACGACCTGGAGCTGCTGTACGGGGTCGACGTCCACGAGATGCAGCCCTACCGGCCGCTGCCCGAGCAGGTCGAGGCGCAGCTGGCGACCGGACGGACCATGTCGATGGAGTTGGACGCGTGGTGGCTGCCGGACACGGCGGCGACGTCCTACCGGCGCGAGCACGTCAAGACGACGGTGATCGCCGAGGGCATCGACCGCGCCGGCGAGGTCTTCCGCTACTTCCACAACGCGGGGCTGCACGAGCTGTCGGGCGAGGACTACCGCGAGGTCTTCGCGCCGGGCGCGCTGCCGCCCTACTGCGAGCTGATCCGGTTCGACGCGGGGCCGCGGCTGGAGGGCGACGCGCTGCGCGACGCCGCGCGCGAGCGCCTGGCCTGGCACCTGGCGCGACGGCCGCGGACGAACCCGTTCGAGCGCTTCGGGTTCGGGCTGGAGCGCGACCTGCCCGCGCTGCTCGAGGGCGATCCGGCGACCTATCACGCCTATGCCTTCGCGACCGTCCGGATGGCGGGCTCGGGCTTCGAGCTGCTGGCCTCGGAGGTCGAGTGGCTGTTCGGCGGCGGCGGCGACGGCGACGGCGACGCGCCCGCGGGGCCGGCCGGCGAGGCGGTCGCGGCGATGCGCGAGATCGTCGGCGGCTGCAAGCTGTTGTCCTTGAAGCTCGCGCGCCGCCGGGCCTTCGAGACCGCGCCGCGGATCGCCGACCTCGCCCGCGCGTGGGAGCGTGCGACGGGCGGGTTGGATGCCGCGCTGGCCTGAGCAGCGCGACCTGCGCCGCGAGCGGCTCGCGTTCGACGCGAGCGGGCGGCGCGCGTCCTTCGACGGCGACGACTGGGACGCGCTGGTCTTCGACGGGATCGGCGGCGGCGCGTACGAGGTCGTCGTCAACGGCGACGTGGTGCTGCGCGGCACGTCGATGTTCGCGTCGCACGCGGTCGACGTGCGCGGGCGGCTGCGCGCCCAGGGCAACGTGGTGGAGATCCGCGCCGTCGGCTGGCCGGAGGTGCCGCGCCGGCCGCGCCAGCGCTGGCGCACGAAGGTCGTCGAGGACGCCGGGACGCTGCGGTGGTTCCGGACGGCGGTGATCGGGCGCGCGCCGGGCTTCGCGCCGGCGCCGGCGTTCGAGGGCGCGTGGCGGCCGGCGTGGCTGGTGCGCGGCACGCCGGTGACGCGGCTGGTCCTGCCGCGGCTGGAGGGCGTCCAGGGCGTGGTCGTCATCGACGACGCCGAGGCCGAGGCGGTGGTCCTGGACGACACGCGCTTCGCGGTGGTCGACGGCGTGGCGCGCGTGGGCGCGGTCGAGCCGTGGTGGCCGCACACGCACGGGACGCCGCGGCTGTACGAGCTGTCGTTGATCGTCGACGGCGCGACGGTCGGGGTGGGACACGTGGGCTTCCGCGCGGTCGCGTCGCCCGATCCGGACGCCTTCGGGCTGGTGGTCAACGGCGTGCCGGTCTTCACGCGCGGCGCGGTGTGGACGCCGGTGGCCGAGGACGAGGTGCGCGCGACGCTGGTCGCGCTGCGCGACGCGGGCGCCAACCTCGTGCGAATCCCGGGCATCGGCGTGCCCGAGACGCCGGAGTTCTGGGACGCGTGCGACGAGTTGGGGTTGATGGTGTGGCAGGACTTCCTGTACGCCAACATGGACTACCCGTTCGCGGACGAGGGCTTCCGCGCCGCCGCCGAGGACGAGGCGCGCGCGTTGTTGTCGTCGATCTCTGGGCGCGCGTCGTTGGCGGTCCTGTGCGGCAACAGCGAGGTCGAGCAGCAGGCCGCGATGTTCGGGGTCGATCCGGCGCTGGGGCGCGGGGCGTTCTTCGGCGAGGTGCTGCCGGCGCTGGCGCGCGACGTCGGCGCCGACGTCCCGTACGTGCCGAGCGCGCCGAGCGGCGGCGCGCTGCCGTTCCATCCGGCCCACGGCGTGGCCAACTACTTCGGCGTCGGCGGCTACCGGCGCCCGCTGGGCGACGCGCGGGCCGCGGAGGTCAAGTTCGCGTCCGAGTGCCTGGCGATCGCCAACGTGCCCGACGGCGCGGAGCCCGACGCGGGCTTCGTCCCGTGCGACGTCGGCGCCGACTGGGACTTCGCGGACGTCCGCGCGCACTACGCGCGCGAGCTGTACGGCGACGCGGCGGCGGCGTCGGGCTCGGCCGCGCTCGCGCGGCAGGTCAGCGGCGAGGTCATGGCGCGCGTGTTCGGCGAGTGGCGCCGGGCGGCGTCGCCGTGCGCGGGCGGGATCGTGCTCTGGGCGCGCGACCTCCAGGCCGGCTCGGGCTGGGGGCTGCTCGACGTGGGTGGTCGTCCGAAGGTCGCGCTGGCGCACCTGCGCCGGGCGTGGGCGCCGCGCGCGCTGTGGCTGGTCGACGAGGGCCTGGGCGGCGTCGACGTCCACGTCGCCAACGACCGGCCCGAGGCCTGGGCGGTCGAGCTGGAGGTCCTGCTGCTGGCCGACGGGACGCACGCGATCGCGCAGGCGCGCGAGGAGCTGGTCGTGCCGGCGCGCGGGTCGCTGGTGCGCAACGTCGAGAGCCTGTTGGGGCGCTTCGCGGACGCGGCCTACGCGTATCGCTTCGGGCCGCCGGCGCACGACGCGGTCGTCGCGCGGATCGGCGATCTGGTCGCCGCGCACTTCCCGGTCGGGCCGCCGGTGGAGCGCGCGGCGTTCGCGCTGGACGTCGCGGTCGACGGCGACGCGGTGGTCCTGCGCGCCGACCGCCTGGCGTGGGGCGTGCGGGTCGAGGGCGACGGCCTGGTCGCCGACGACGACGCGTTCGTGCTGCTGCCGGGCGTCGAGCGGCGGGTGCGGGTGGAGGGCGACCCGAGCGGCGCGCGGGTCACGGCGCTCAACCTCATCGGTGAGCGATCGGTCAGCGCGTCGGATGTGGCAGCCTGACGCTGCCTTGGGCGTCGAGGTCTCCTTCTGCGTCGTCAACACCAACCAGCGCGAGCTGCTCGTGCGCTGCCTCGACGCGATCGCGGCCGAGCGCGAGGCGCTGCCGTTCGAGACCGAGGTGCTGGTCCTCGACAACGCGTCGAACGACGGCTCGGCGGGCGCGGCGCGCAGGCATCCGACGGTCACCGAGGTCGTCGCGCTGGACCAGCGGCGCGGCAAGGGCGAGAACGACAGCGCGCTGTTGCAGCGGGCCCGCGGGACGTTCGGGCTGCTGCTCAACGAGGACTCCGAGCTGCGGCCGGGCGCGACCGCCGCGCTGCACGCGGCGCTGACCGCGCGGCCCGAGGCGGGCGCCGCGGGCGCGAAGCTCCTGCGCCCCGACGGGCGCGTGCAGCCGTCCGCGTGGCGCTTCCCGACGCCGGCGACCGCGCTGGTCGGCGCGGTGTTCCTGCACAAGCGCTTCACCGTGCAGTCGCGCGGGCGCAAGGCGCGGCGGGTCGACTGGGCGCAGTCGGCGGCGCTGCTGGTGCGCCGCGAGCACGCGCGCGAGATCGGGTGGTTCGACCCGCAGTTCTTCGTGTACTCCGACGAGGTCGACTTCTGCCGTCGGCTGGCCGACGCCGGCCACCCGACGCTGTGGGTGCCGGCGGCCGAGGCGATCCACCACGAGCAGTTGTCCACCGGGTCGGTCCCGGAGCGGCGGATCGTCGAGCTGTCGCGCAACCGCGACCGCTACATGCGCAAGCACCACTCGTCCGGCGCGGCGTTCGTGGTGCGCGTGCTGACCGCGTGGACCTACGCGGTGCGGGCGATGGTCGCGGTGGCCGCGCCGGGGCACGACCCCAAGCGCTACTGGAAGCACGTGACCGCGACGCTGCAGCCGTCGCGCGGCGAGGGCCTGCGCGAGGCCGCGCACGAGTTCAACCGCGGCGGGCCGACGCTGTAGGACCGGCGATCAGGCCGCGCGCGATGCGCTGCGCGACGTCCACGTCGACGTCGGCCCGGCCTGAGAGCGTGATGACGGCGGCCTCGATCGCGGCGAGCGTCGCGGCGGCCAGCGCGGCGGCGGGCGGACCGGGCGGGATCGTCCCGTCGCGCCGGCCCGCGAGGACCAGCGCGCGGACGCGGGCGACGAGCTCGCGCTGCTGGGCGTGCAGGGCGTCGCGGATCGGATGGTCGCGCGCGCCGAGCTCGACGCGGATCGCGGTCATCACCCCGGCGATGTCGCGCCGGCAGTAGATCGCGTGGCGGCGGGCCAGCTCGGCGATCGCGTCCGCGGGCGCGAGGTCCTCGTCGAAGACCGTGCCGACCTCGGCGTACCACGTCTCCCGCACCCATTCGAGCGTCGCCAGGACCAGCGCGTCCTTGTCGGCGAACTGGTGGTAGAGCGCGCCGCGCGTGTACCCGGCCTCCGCGGCGACCTCGCTGAGCACGAGGTGCCCGTAGCCGACCCGCGAGATCCCGCGCGCGGTGGCCTCCAGCAGCGCCGCGCGCGAGCGGGCGCGCCGGTCGGCCTGGGTGCGACGGGTCGGCGAGGCGGTCACGCGGCGACACGCTCCCACATCCGCCGGCCCTGGCGCATCATCGCCGGGTAGACGATGAGGTGGCGAAACGGCCGGATCGCCAGCATGTAGGCCTTGCCCTTCAACCCATTCGGCTTGACCAGGACCGCCATCCGCACGCGGATCCGCTCCGGGTCCGTCGGGCTCGGCACCGCGCCCAGGTGCATCACCCCGTGCATCGTCTCGTTGGCGGCCTCCGCCGCGAACTCGTCCTCGGTGATGTACAGCGACACGAACGGCAGCCGCGCGAACGCCGGCGGATCGGTATCCCGCAGGTCCTCGGGCAACCGCCGCCCGACGCTCTCGACCCGCGCGCCCAACCCACCCTCCTCCTCATCCCATCCCAACAACTCCCCCACCTTCCACCGCACCGCCCACAACGCCCGCGACACCACCGACCCCCGCTCCCCCGGATCCATCGCGCAAATCAACTCCACCAACTTCCCAAACTCCCCCCTCGTCCCCTCCCCCGGCAACTCCCACACATCCTCCAACTCGAACTCCCCCACGACCTCCCGAACCCGCCACGGAACGCCGGCATAGGCCTCATCAGGCAGCCGACCCCCCGGCCGCTCGCGGTCGCCATGGTGTGAGTTACGTACATGCATGCACGTATGTTGCCACCAGCGCGCGGCGACGGCAAGCGAGGCGAACGGGGGCGCGATGGAGCCGGGGGCGCGGCGGGCGACGGCGCGGTGAAGCGGTGGCGCGAGGGGACGGCGACGCGGCAGGCGGCGAACCCGAAGTACCGGTACCTCTCGGCCCGTCATTTGCGGCGCGGATCGTCGTCGCTCACGGTGCGGGCTGTCCGTAGGCGTGCGCCAGCACGTCAAGGACCAGCGCGTGCCGTGAGCGGCGTCGAGACGCCGCGCAAATGACGGGCCGGCCCAGGCCCGTGGCGTCTCGGCCACGAAACGCCACGGGTCAGGGGTCCAGCGGCGGCGCCGCGGGATCCGTCATCCCCAAGAGACCCAGCGTGCGTGCCGATCCCCATCCGCGGCGTCGTGGGCGACGATACGCCCGGTCGGCGCGGGCTTTCGATCGGACATTTGTCCGGGGCCGAACCGAAAAAGGGGGAATCGGAATCCGCTGTCAGCGGTTTGCGGGGAGCACCGCTTTCAGGTCCTTCAGGCGCACGACGTTCGCGGCCAGCAGCGCGAACGGGACCGCGCAGAGCAGCGCGAAGCGCGTCAGCAGGCCGATGGCGCCGTGGGTCGGCAAGAGCAGCTCGCCGCCGACGCCGACGACGGTCAGGACGAGGACCGCGCGGGTCAGCCGGCCCCATTCGAACGGCACGACGAAGAGCTGGCGCGTCAGCGTGTGGAGGACGATCAGGATCACGACGTAGGCGCCGCAGAGCGCGATGCCGGCGCCGGCGATCCCGAGCGGGTCGACGAGCGTGACCAACAGCACCACGTTGACCACGAGGCCGGCGGCGGTCGCGGGGAAGTTGCGGGTCGTCACCTTCGCGCGGCCCGCGACCGTGATCAGCACGAGCACGAGCCCGTAGAGCGCCCATCCGAGCGCGACCCACGGCAGCGCCTCCGACGCCCCGTAGTACGAGGGGTTGTCGGCGAGCCCGTGCACGGCCCAGCGGCCGACGAGCAGCACGCCGCAGACGACGGTCCCGGTCACCGCCACGTAGGCGGTCGTCACGCGGGCGTACAGCCGGGCCGCCTGCTCCTCGTCGGTCACGCTGTAGGCCAGCGGCGGCCACGCGGCCTGGAAGCCGCGGACGGCGACGATCACGACCGTGCTCAGCTTCGCCGCGAAGCCGTAGCGCCCGGCCGCGTCGGCCGACTGGGCGTGCAGGAGGTAGGTCCGGTCGACGACGTTCAGCGCGAACGCGGCCGCGTCGGCGGGCACGGTCGGGCCGCCGAAGCGCAGCAGCACGCGCGTGCCGCGCGGCGGGCGGAACGACACGCGGTCGCGGTGCAGCGCCCAGAGCGCGACGAGCACGATCGCCGACGCGCCGTAGTTGCCCAGCACGTACCCGCGCGCGCCGCCGTCGGCGATGACCACCAGCGACACGGTCAGCGCGACCGTGAGCAGGATGTTGGCCATCGAGGCCGTCACGTACAGCTTGAAGCGCTCCTCGACGCGCAGCAGCGCGTTGGCCATCTCGAGGTTCGTGAACACCCAGAGCCCGAACAGCCCGGTCGACATCAGCGTCGCGTCCTCGTGGGCGAGGATCAGCCGCGAGAGCGGCCCGGCGAACGCGAGCCCGACGAGCGTGACGACCGTCGACGCGTAGAGCGTCCACGCCGTCGCGGTGCGGGCGAGGTGCAGGCGGCGCAGGTGGTCCTCGTCGTCGAACCAGTAGCGCACGAACGCCTCGCCGATCCCGAAGCGCAGCAGGATCGACGTGAAGATGATCGCCGTCAGCAGGTTCTCGGCGTAGCCGTAGTCGGCCGTGCTCAGGTGCCCCGTGTACAGACGCAGGGTGACGAGCGCCAGCAGCGCCGAGAGGACGCTGGGCGCCTGGTAGGCGAACGTGCCGGCCAACAACCGGCGAAACAGGGCGGCCATGGAGCGGGGGCCACGCTATCGCTCGGCTACGCTCCAGCGCTCGTGCCCGAGCTGCGCCCCCTCTGCCTGCTGCTCCTCCCGCGCCCGTTGGAGGGCTTCATCCTGCGCGACCAGGCGGAGGACCTGTTGCGGGCCGAGGGCGTCGTCGCGGTGGACCCGCCGCGCGTCCCCTACGGCGCGCTGGCGCGCCTGCCCGGCCGCGTCGGCGACGTCCTGGCCCAGGGCGTCGCGCGCCGCCTCGTCAAGGCGCTGCGCCGCAACGGGGACCGGCCGAAGGCCATCGTGATCTTCCATCCCGTGCAGGTGCTGCTGGCCCGCGCGATCCTGGAGCGGGTCCCGGACTGCGAGCTCTGGTACGGCCGCTGGGACCGCTACGAGCACGCCTACGACGCGGGCCCGCACCTGCGCGAGCGCCTGGCCGAGATGCACGAGGCCGCCGCGCAGCTGTCGTCGCTGACGTTCGTCGCCTCCGACGAGCTGGCGCGCCTGGAGCACGAGGCCGACCGCGACGCCGTGCTCGTCCCGCTCAGCGCCGACGGCTTCCCCGCGCCCGACCCCACCGACACGGTGATCGCGGTCTCGCTCGGCCACCTGGGCTGGCGGACCGACTGGGCGCTGCTGCGCGCGGTCGGCGAGCGCCTGCCGAACCTGACGCTGCTGCTGATCGGCGCCTGGCACGACGACGAGTCCAAGGGCGACGACGACTACGCGTGGTGCCGCGCGCACCCCGGCTTCGTCTGGCTCGGCCCGCGCTCCGACGCGGAGGCCGCGCGCCTGATCCTGTGCGCCGACGTCGGGATCGTCCCGTTCAAGGTCGAGCCGTTCAACGACGCCGGCCTCCCCTACCGGATCCTCAAGTACGCCCGCCTCGGCCGCCGCACGGTCACGCCGGAGCTGGCGGGCGTCAGGACGTGGGCCGACGCGGTGACGACGGCGCCCGACGCCGAGGCGTTCGCGGCCGCGCTGGTCGAGCAGGCCGGAACGCGCCTGCGGCCGCACCTCGAGCTGCGCGCGTGGGCGCTGGACCAGACCGCCGACCGGCAGAACGCACCGCTGTGGCGACGGCTGCGGGAGCTGGGGATCGCCTGATGGGCGATGCCGTCGAGATCGTCCGCGGTGCGGTCGACGGCCTCGACGACCTGCGCCCGCTGTGGCTGGCGCTGCGCACGCACCATCACCAGGTCGCGCCGGACCTCGGCCCCGTCCGCGGCGACGAGGAGACGTGGCGCCTGCGGCGCGCGCAGTACGAGGAGTGGCTGACGAACGACCCGCGCAACTTCGTGCTGGTCGCCCGCCGCGGGGGCGGCGGGCGCGCGATCGGCTACGCGTTCGCCCGCGTCGCCGACTCCAGCTCGCCGACGTGGGACGGCGAGCGGGTCGTGCTCGACGTCGAGACGCTCGTCGTCGCGCCGGAGGCGCGCGGCGCGGGCGTCGGCGCGCGGCTGCTGGCCGTGCTGCGCGAGGAGGTCGCCCGGCGCGGCTACGACCGCCTCACGCTGACCGTCGTCTCCGCCAACCGGGACGCCCTGCGCTTCTACGAGCGCGAGGGCCTGGTCCCGACGTTCACGGTCCTTCGGGACACCCGAGGTACGCCCTGAAGCTCCCGGCGCGGTCGCCGCGGAGGAACCCGTCCGGCGGCGCGTTGGTCCGCGGCGACGCCCCGTCGGCGAAGCCGTAGCGGCGCAGGAGCTTCTCGCCGAGCAGCAGCAGCGCGACGCCGTGCTTGCGCTGCACGGCGCTGCGGGAGCCGACCTGCTTCTGCGACGCGTCGAGGATCCAGCGCGTGTCGGGCACCAGCCGGTAGTTGGGCAGCGTCACCGGCCCGCACGCGCGGCCCTGGACGACCGTCGGCGTGTGCAGCACCGCGACGAGGTCGGTGTGCGTGGAGCGGATGAAGCGCAGCTCGGTGGCGAGCTTGTCGAACGCGTCGGCGCGCACGACCACGAACGCGAGGCCGGCGACGACCGCCACGGCGAACAGCGCGCGCGTCCGCGTGACGAGGTACCCCGCGGGCAGGCACAGCGCGACGGCCGGGACCGTGAGGTAGCGCGGGAGCACGCTGAGCCCCGCCGCCGACGTGGCGAAGAACGTGAACGACCCGGCGAGGAACAGCGCCAGCGGGACGTACGCCGCGCGCGCGTCGCGCCGCCGCCACGACCAGATCGCGCCCGCCAGGGCGGCCAGCGCGACCGGCAGCCGCGCCGTGTCGACCAGGAACGACACGAAGTCGCCGGGGACCTCCGAGAACGAGCGGCTGCGGTTGAGCTCGTCGGCGAGGTCGGACGTCGAGTGCAGCGAGAACAGCGGGTCGCCGGTGACGACCGCGTCCACCCCGCACCAGATCGCCGGCGCGACGAACGGGATCGCCAGCAGCGACCACAGCGGCGTGCGCGCGCGGTAGGACAGCCACAGCCAGTAGGCGCCGCCCAGCAGCCACGCCTCGGGCCGCAGCAGTCCGGCGAGGACGAGCAGGATCCAGACCGCGCGACGGCCGCGCGGGGCGGAGCGCTCGGCCTCCAGCGCCGCCGCCCACAGCACGAGCGCCAGGAACGGCTCGTCGACGTAGGCGCGCGCCGCGTACAGCAGCAGCGCGAACGACGAGCCCGCCAGCAGCGCGGCCATGAGCCCGGCCCTGCGGTCCCAGATCGCGGTGCCCAGCCGGTAGACCGCGTAGGTGAACGCGACGTGGCAGAGGCAGGTGAACAGCACCAGCAGCCGGTCGCCGTGCGCCCCGAAGAGCTGCATGAACCAGCAGATCGCGATGTACAGCGGGTGCTCGGTCGGCGCCTGGTAGGCCTCGAACGTCGGCAGGTGGCCGGCGGCGATCTCGCGGCCCCAGACCAGGTGGTAGTAGGCGTCGTAGTTCGGATAGGTCGGGACGAGCGCCCAGAAGAGGATCGCGCCCAGCGCGACGGCGCCGACGACCAGCAGCTCGGTGCGCCGGGTCATGACGCGACGGCGGCGACGTCCGGGCGCTTGCGGTGGCGCGGGATCAGCGAGAAGGCCAGGCCCGCGCCCAGCAGCGCCCACGTCAGCGGGTCCTCGAGGAACGACGCGTAGCTCCACGTGTGCAGCACCAGCGCCGCGAACGCCGCGGCGAGCCCCGCGCGCACCGGGTCCTCGCGCACGCCGCGGAACAGCGCGGTGAACGCGACGACCAACAGCATCAGGTAGAGCGACAGGCCGATGATCCCCTGCTCGGCGGCGACGGTGACCGGGATCGTGTGCGACGCCGAGACGGCCTTCTCGGCCGAGCCCTTCTCCTGGCGCCGGTAGGCGCGCGAGAACCCGCCCGACCCGTAGCCGGCCAGCGGCTTGTCGGCGAACAGGTCCAGGCCGCCCTTGACCAGGTCGTAGCGGCCCGACGTCGCGGTGTCGGCCGACTTGGAGGAGTTGAGGTCCAGCCGCACCGACGACGGCGCGACGACGACGAACAGCGCGCCGATCACCAGCGCGGCCGCGCCGACGCCCAGCGCCCAGCGCGGCGACCAGCGCGCGCCGGCGAGGACCAGCAGGCCGAGCAGCAGCGCCGCGAACGACGACTGCGACAGCGTCAGCACCAGGCCCGCCCAGAGCACGACCAGGACGGCGGCCGACCCGTACACGTTGCGCGGCGTGCGCGACCAGATCAGCACGGTCGCCACCCCGAGCATCACGATCGCCAGGAAGCGCCCGTAGATGTTGGGGTCGAAGAACAACGAGTTGACGCGGAAGTAGTCCTCGAACTGGTTGGAGGCGATGACCTTGGGGTTGAGGAGCAGGTGCCGCGTCTCGTACTCGACGAAGCCGATGCACGCGAAGACGATCGCCAGCCCGACGAGCACCGCGAGCACGCGCACGGCCAGCTCGCGCGACCACTCGATCCGCGCCAGCAGCGCGAACAGCAGCGCGAACGGCACGTAGAAGAAGACGACGTTCTCCAGGGCCTTGTCGAAGTCGTCGGAGTAGGACGCCTGGATGGCGTACACCACGACGGTCAGCGCCAGCAGCCACTCCAACATGGTGGCCTTGCGCTCGCGCTCGTCGCCCTTCTCGCCCCAGATGCGCGGGACGACGTAGGCCAGCGCGCCCGCGCCGACCACGACGTACAGCGGCACGAGCAGGTTCGAGGTCGACCCGCCGGACGCGATCGGCACCCGGAACGGGATCGCGAACGCCGCCGCCAGCGGGAACGCCCACGGCCGGCGGTCGAAGAGCACGGCCAGCGCGCCGAGCGCGGCCAGCCCGACGAGGACGGCCACGAGCGCCAGCGCCGGGTGGTCGCGCAGCGGGCGGATCTGCTCGGTGTCCCAGATGTCGGCGACCAGGAGCACCGGGGCGAGCACGAGCGCCCCGAGCGTCGACCACGCTCGGGCGCGCGCGCCGGGCAGCAGCACGGCGCCGGCGGCCAACAGGGCCGTGACGATCAGCGGGAGAGGAGCGTCCACATCCTCACCATCAGCGCGCTGGACGCCGGGTCGGTGTCGTCGGCGGCGCGGCGCGCGAACGACGGGAAGCCGGGCCGGATGACCAGGCCCTTCCCGAAGCGCGCCGCGATCACCACGGTCTTGGGGTCGGCGGAGTCATCGGTGACCGTGTTGGAGAGCAACTGCGCCTCGTCGCCGGCGCGCTCGGTCGGCTCCCACGACTCCACGTCGTGGAAGACGCCGTCGGCGCCCTTGAAGAGGTCAAGCTTGGGGTCGTTGGTGAAGTTCGTCAGGTTGGTGGTCTTGGTGACCAGGTTGCCGATCCGCATCCCGAACAGGTCGGTGGCCTTGCGCGGCGAGGGCTGGACGAAGCGCCCGGTCTTCGGGTCGAAGCCCACCGTGCGCCGCAGCGAGTCGGTGCCCAGCGAGACGACCGTCCCGCCCGCCTTGGCGAACGCGCGCAGCGCCGCGCGCACCTTGGACGGCAGCCAGCGCGCGTCGCCGGGGATCAGCACGCCGGCGTGGCCGGCGAGCTGGGGCCCGGTGCCGCCCAGCAGCGCCAGGTCGGTCGTGAGGTCATAGCGCTTGCCCTGGCGGTCCAGCCAGCGGAACACCTCGGCCTCCTGGTCGCCGAAGCCCTGTGGCAGCCCGTCGCCCGCCCAGAAGCGCACCGCGCGCGCCGGCACGCCGAGGTCGAGCGTGTTGGGCGCGCCGTCGCCGTCGTCGTCGACCGGGTTGCGGCCCTGCCAGGTCGTGTAGGGCAGCACCACCAGCACGCCGTGCGGCTTGGCCGCGGTGCCCGCGACCGACGCGCGCGCCTGGACCGGGAAGACGACCCGCGTCGAGCGCGACGCGGTGTGCGCGGTGAAGACGTACATCCGGGACTTGCCGCCGGGCGCCGCGAAGCGCACGTTGGGCGTCGTCTTGGGGTTGGTGGAGCGCGCGCGCACCGCCGAGGTCCCCAGCGCCCGCACGTCCCACCGGTAGCGCCGGCCGCGCGCGTCGACCTTGATGTCGACGGTGTCGCGCGCCTTGACCGCGGTCACCGGCGTCTGCGCGGCGAGGTAGCGCACCGTGATGCCGCCGTGGCCCGGCAGCTTGCCGCGGTCGAGGATCGGCAGGCCGGTCGCGCGGTCCAGCGGGACCGAGTTGCCGATGTTGCCCGCGAAGTCGCGCCACTGCAGGACGACGAGGTAGGTCCCGGCCGACACGCGCTTGCCGGCGTCGTCGGTCCCGTTCCACGAGAACGTCGTCGAGCCCTTGGGCAGGGGGTGCTCGTAGACCTGGCGGGGCGTGCCCGGCGCGGTCTTGAAGATCATCAGCTTGCCGCGGAAGCCGACCGGCGAGAAGTGGATCTTCGCGGGCCGGCCGTCGAGCTCGGGCAGCAGCTCGGGGCCGTAGGCCTTCTCGGGCCCGATCGAGCGCACCTTCGGCCGCGGCGGCGTCGTGTCCTTGACGATCGAGCGCTGCGGGATCACGGACCGCCCGAGGTGGCGCAGCGTGATCCGGATCCGGTAGCGCCCGTCGGGCACGAGCTGGCCGTGGTCGTCGCGGCCGTCCCACTTCAGCGACGGCTGGATCGGCTTGTAGGCGTCGAGGTGCTTGTCGTCCATCAACGTCCGGACGGGGTCGCCCTCGGCGTCGAGGATCTCGACGGTCACGTCGTCGGACTGCTTGATCCGGAACGTGATGTGCGAGGCGTCCAGGCGCCCGTCCCCGTTGGGCGAGAACGTGTAGTTGACCATCAGCCGCTGCACGACCGACGGCGAGTTCTTCAGGCGCTGGGCCACGAAGAACGCCGCGAAGGTCGCGGCGACCAGCACCGCGAAGATGACGACCGGCGCGCGTCTCAAGGCAGGTCGATCAAGGACGCGTTGGGGATGTCGGCCGACCGGTAGGCGTCGTCGCCGTGGATCGCGGCCAGCGCGAGCCGGATCGAGCCGCGGTGGCAGACGATCAGCACCGGCAGCGGGCCGGTGCGCGCCGCGTCGATGCCTTCCAGCACGCGCAGCTGCTGCTGGGCGAACGACTCGCCGCCGGGGAACGCGAAGAACGGGTCGGCCTCGACGTAGGCCTGGAACAGCTCGGGCTCGGCGGCCTGGACCTCGTCGAACGTCCGGTCGGTCCAGTCGCCGCAGTCGGTCTCGGCGAAGCGCGCGTCGGAGACCGGGTAGTGGCCGATCGCGGCGCCGACGATCTCGGCGGTCTCGCGCGCGCGGCGCAGCGGCGAGCACAGCAGCGCCGACCACTGGCGCTCGGCGGCGGCCCGCGCCAGCTCGCGCGCCTGCTCGCGCCCGACGTCGTCCAGCGGGACCGCCAGGTGGCCCTGGAAGCGGCGGACGGCGTTGTACTCGGTCTGGCCGTGGCGGGCGAGCGAGACGAAGGTCATGGCGTCGGGGGTTGGGTGGCTTGCACGGTGTCGGAGCGCAGGCCGAGGCGCAGCGTCTCCAGCGACAGGACGTCGGTCGGCGCGATGTTGCCGAGGTTGACCTCGCGCCCGAAGCGCTTGAGGAACCACACCTGCTGCTCCTTGCGCGGCGCCTCGAAGATCAGGTGCGCCGGGTCGATCGCGTGGACGATCTCGTCGATCAGCCCCATGCGGACCTCGCCGTCGCCGCGGAAGATCCCGACGTTCCCGGACTCGCGCGCCTCGGCGATCACCTTCCAGGCGCCCGCGGCCAGCTCGGCCTCGATCTCCTCGACCCAGCGGTACGGGGCCATGATCTTCTCGTCGTCCTTGGAGCCCACCTCGGAGAAGACCGTGAACTCCCGCGCGAGTCGCGCCACGATCTCGCGCTTGCGCTCGGCCTCCAGGGCGATCGTGCCGTCGGAGACCTCGACGTGCGAGATGCCGAGGTCCTTGCACCAGGCGATCAGCCCGTCGAGGCGGGCGTCGCGGATCGCGAGCTCGGTCAGCGTGCCGCCGAGGACGACCGGCACGTCGTGCGCCGCGTAGCGCGCGAGCTTGGCCTCGAGGTTGGCGGTGACCAGCGCGGTGCCCCAGCCGAGCTTGACGATGTCGACGGCGTCGCCGGCGACCTCCATCAGCCCGTCGACCTCGGCGCACGACAGGCCCTTGTCCAGGACGTGCGTCAGCCCGCGCTCGCGGGGCTTGGGGCTGCGCTCGGGAAGGTCGAGGAACCCGGCCACGTCGAAGGGGTGCGACGGCCTCAGCCGGTGGTGCCGGTCGTGCCGGTCGCCGTGCCGTTGCTCTGCGGCGAGACGTTCTGGTCGGACCCCACGGTCACGACCACGGTCGCGGTGTCGCCGGCGATCGTCTTGGAGCCGGCCGACAGCGGCTGGATCGCGTCCGCGCCGACGTCGATCGCCTTGGCGACCTGGTCGGCGTCGGCGCGATGGCCGGGAGCGAACTCGACGAGCGTCGCCGAGCGGTCCTGCGTGGCCGCGTTGGTGACGTTGCCGATCTTGTACTTGTTGTTCTGCAGGCGGTTGGCGACGCCGCGGGCCAGGCCGGGGACGGTGGTGCCGTTGAGCACGGCGACCTCGTAGGTGCCGGGCTTGGGCGCCGACGGCGCGGGCGTCGTCTTCTTCTTGTTGGTGGACGACTTGGACGCGCCGCCGGAGGCCGCGCCGTTCTCGCCGACCGTGGTCGTCGGCTGCGTGCCCTTGTCGTCGCTGCCGCCGAGCACGCCGGTGACCAGCACGACGCCGACGACCAGCACGACGAGGATCGCGCCGACGGCGGCGAACAGGCCCGTGCGCGAGCGCGGCTCGTCGTCCTCGGGCTCCTGCAGGCGCGCGGCGCCGGAGCCGGGCGCGCCGCCCCCGGGGCCTCCCGCCGGGACGCGCAGCGGCTGGCCGGGACGCGCGGCGGGCGGCGTCGCGGCGGCCGCGGCGCCGTTGGCGGCGGGCATCGCGGTCGTCGGCTGGCCGCCGGCGGCGGGCGGCGGCTGCGTGGCGGTCGCCCCGGCGGCCGCGGCGGCGCCGGCCGCGCCCGCGGCGGTGGCGGCAGCGGCGGCGGCAGGAGCGGCGGCGGCCTGGCCGGCGGGCGTCGCGGCGGCGGGGCGCACCGGCTGGCCCGGCTGGCCCGGCACGGGCTGGCCCGGGCGCTGCGGCTGGGCGACCACGCGCTGCTGCTGCGCGGCCGCGACCGCGCGCTCCTGCTGCTCGGCCGCGCGCTCGGGCGACCGTCCCGCCCACTCGCGCAGGCGCTTGACCTCGCGTGCCTGGGCGAAGTAGAGGAGGGAGAGAACAGCGAGGCCGAGCACCGACGCGAAGCCGGCGTACGCCCCGTACTGCTCGATCTTGTCGGAGACCGAGAAGGCCAGGATCGACGACATGCAGGGCGCCATGCTAGAGAACGACCTGGCCCGATCCGCCGCTGGGTGGGTGGGAGTCGATTCCCCGCAGCTCGGACAGCGCGGACACCTTGGCCGCGAGCGCCGCCGCGTCGCCCTCCAGCACGAGCAGCGCGACCTCGTCGAACATGGTCTCGACCGTTCGGGGATCCAGGCGATCGCGCTCGGCGCGCAGGATCTTCTCGGCGGGCGTGGGCTGCGTGAGCTCGTAGGGGTTGAACAGCTCCTCGTCGAGCTTCTCGCCCGGGCGGCGCCCGACCTCCTCGATGACGATGTCCTCGCCGGGACGCAGGCCCGACAGCTCGATCATCGTCTCGGCCAGGTTCCAGATCGAGACCGGCTCGCCCATCTCCAGCACGAAGATCTCGCCGCCGGTGCCCAGCGAGCCCGCGCGGATGACGAGCTGGACGGCCTCCGGGATCGTCATGAAGTAGCGCGTCATGCGCCGGTCGGTGACGGTCAGCGGGCCGCCGAGCGCGATCTGCCGGCGGAAGATCGGGACGACCGAGCCGCTGGAGCCCAGGACGTTGCCGAAGCGGACGATCGCGAAGCGCGTCTTGGGCCAGCGGTCCTGCGCGGCCTCGACGGCGTACTCGGCCAGCGCCTTGGACGCGCCCATCACGGTCGCGGGCGTCACGGCCTTGTCGGTGGAGACCAGCACGAAGCGCGCGACGCCGTGCTCGCCCGCCACGCGCGCCATCAGCCGCGTCGCGATCGCGTTGTTGCGCACAGCCTCGACCGGGTTCAGCTCCATCAGGCCCACGTGCTTGTAGGCGGCGGCGTGGAAGACGACCGTCGGGCGGTGCTCGGCGAACACCTCGCGCATCCGCTCGCCCTCCTTGCAGTCGGCGAGCACGACGGCCATCGCGGACGGGTGCACGTGGCGCTCGTCCTCCAGCTCGCGCTGGATGCGGAAGAGGTTGTCCTCGGCGTGGTCGAGCAGGATCAGCTTGCGCGGCGCGACGCGTGAGATCTGGCGGCAGAGCTCGGAGCCGATCGACCCGCCGGCGCCGGTCACCAGGACGACCTCGCCCTCGAGGTAGCGCCCGACGCGGTCCAGCTCCATCCGGACCGGCTCGCGGCCGAGGATGTCCTCGATCTCCACCGGGCGCGCCTGGCGCACGAAGCTGCCGACCGCGCCGCCGGTCTGCAGCAGCTCGAAGACCGTCGGCAGCGTGCGGACCGCGATCCCGCGCGCGCGGCAGGCCGAGACGACGCGGCCGCGCAGCGAGCCCGGCGCCGAGGGGATCGCGATCGTGACCTCGTCGGGCTCGGCCTCGTCGAGGATCCGCGTCAGCTCGTCGGTCCGGCCCAGGACGCGGACGCCGTCGATCCGCATGCGGTGCTTGGTCGGGTCGTCGTCGACGAAGCCGACCGGGCTGAGGCCGAGGTCCGGGTTGCGGACGATCTCGCGCAGCACGAGGCGGCCGCCGTCGCCGGCGCCGACGATCAGCACGCGGCGGGCGCCCGGGCGCGGCTTGAAGCCGCTCAGCGGGCGCTCGTAGACCGTGCGGGCGATGAAGCGCGAGCCACCCACGAAGACCAGCGTGAGCAGGAAGAACGTGACGAGCACGCCGGTCGGGACGCTGAGCGTCGTCTCGCCGCGGCCGGACGGGACGGAGACCGGGTGAAAGAGCGCGTTGAACGCCGGGACGAACAGCGTCGCGACGATGACGGCCTGGACGATCGAGACGTAGTCGCGCTGACCGGCGTAGCGCCAGAACTTGTCGTAGAGCCCGAAGAGCGTGAAGACCAGCAGGCTCGCCGCGACGACGTAGGGCAGCGTGGCCGACAGCAGGTCGCCGTAGTCCGTCGGGATCCCGGCGTCGAAGCGGAGACGGTAGGCGAGGAGGTAGGCCAGCGCAGCCAGCACCGCGTCGATGCCGAGCTGAGGCAGAGAATGGCGGTGCAGCGGAAGCGCAGCCGAGCGAAGGCGCCGGCGCATCCGGGGCATTGTAGGCGCCATCCCGGCCTCAAGCCGCAGGAACTCGTTCCGATCACCGAGGGGAGATGGTGAGAGCGATCGTGCTCGGTGCCGGCCCGGCCGGCGAGCGTCACGCGCGGGCATTCCGCGCGTTGGCCGATCGCTGCCTGCTCGCGGGCGTCTACGACCCCGACCCCGACGCCGCCAAGCAGCTGGCGATGACGCTGGGGATCCCGTGGCAGGAGGCGCTGGAGCCGGCGTTCCAGGAGGCGCACGTCGCGATCGTCGCCGGCGCGGTCGAGTACCGCCCGCGCCTGGCCCGCGCCGCGCTGGAGGCGGGCCTGGACGTGCTGATCGAGCCGCCGCTGGCCGCCACGGTCGAGCTGGCGCACGGGCTGCTGAGCGCGATCGTCCGCGCCCCGCGGCGCCCGGTCGCGATGGTCGCCTTCGACGAGCACTTCGACCCGACGATCCGCGAGCTGCGCGCGCTGGTCGCCGACCAGGCGCTGGTCAGCGTCCACGCCGACCGGCTGGACCCCGCGGTCAGCGGCGGGCCGGCGCCGGAGCTGGACGTCGTCCACGCGCTGATGGCCCAGGACCTGCAGTTCGTCCTGGCGCTGAGCGGCGAGCCGATCGCCGCCACCCAGGCCGCCGGGCGCCGCATGCGCCGCGGCGGGCCGATCGACCACGCGCAGGCGCTGCTGGTGATGGAGGACGACCTCGTCGCCTCGCTGGTCGCCTCGCGCGCCGGCGGCGGGCACGTCCGGCGCCTGTGGGTGACGACCACCCAGGCCGAGATCACCGCCGACCTGGGCACGCGCACGATCGAGGCGCAGCGCACGACCTCGACGACCGGCCGCCACGAGGCGGTCGTCCAGCGCATCGAGCTGCCCTACGTCGACGCCGCGGTCGCCCAGGCCGCCGCGTTCCTGCGCTACGCCGAGCGCCGGACCGCGCCCGAGGTCGGCATCGGCCAGGCCATCGCCGTCCAGGAGGCGGCGCTGGCGATCGCCAAGCGCGTCGAGCTGATCGCGCAGCGCCCGGCGATGCGGCGCGGGCCGCAGGCCGCCTAGCGCGGGGCGCCCAGCGGCGACAGCGCCAGCGCGAGCAGGTCGCGCGGGTCGCGTCGGATCCGGTCGTCGGCGACCGTGCCGTCGGCGCTCGTGCGCTTGGTGACGACGACCTCGTCGGCGGAGGTCAGCTTGTGCAGGCGGCCCTCGCGGATGAGGCGCTCGTCGACGGCGCCGAGGCGGCCCTCGAAGGTCGTGTGGACCGGCGTGCCGAGCGCGACGGCCTCGCGGTTCATCGTGCCGCCGGCGGAGACCACGAGGTCGGCGTGGGCGATCAGCGACTGCGCGTCGATCGCGCGCTCGGGGACGATGAAGCCGCCCGCGCGCTGAAGCTCGGCGCGCTGGTCGGCCACGCGCGGCAGGACGACGGTCTGGGCCTGCTCGCGCAGGCGCAGCAGGACCGCGCCGAAGAGGTCGTTCTCGAAGCGGTGGTAGAGGCTGACGCTCGGCGGCGTGCGGACGACCGCGATCGGCTGGGCGGGGTCGAGCCCGAGCTCGTCGAGGACCTCGGGATCGGGCGCGAAGTCGGAGAGGTAGTACTCCTCCTTGAGCCCCGCGTAGGCCTGGATCTTGCCCTTGGCGCCGTAGCGGTAGAGGCGCTCCGGCGGGATCGCGTCGGGGACGACGACCGCGTTGCCCAGCCGGCAGTTGACCGTGTGCTGGACGGTCGCGAACTCGTAGTCGAACATCGTGCTGCGCGGGATCCGCAGCAGCGCGGCGGCGACCGTGACGTCGTTGGAGCCGTGGCCGATGGCGACGTCGAACCTCCGCCCGCGCGCGTACTTGACCAGCGCCGCGCTGCGGTCGGCCAGGCCGATCGCCTTGGCGCCGAGCTTGGCGCCGCGGTGGCGGCCGATGACCTCGGCGTCGAGGCCATGGCGCCGCGCGAGCGCGACGGTCTGCGCGAAGTCGCGCGCGGTGACCGCCACCTCGTGGCCGTCGGCCCGCAGCGCCTCGATCAGCGGGCGCAGCACGAGGACGTGCGGGGAGTTGGTGAGGTCGAACCAGGCGCGCACCGGCCGGGGACGCTAGCGTCGCGCGCTGATGAGCGCTCTTCCCGATCCCGCCTTCTGGTCCGGCCGGCGCGTGCTGGTGACCGGCGACACCGGCTTCAAGGGCGCGTGGCTGGCGCTGTGGCTGGTGGAGCTGGGCGCGCGGGTGAGCGGCTTGGCGAACGGCGTGCCGACCGAGCCGTCGCTGTGGGAGGCCGCCGGGGTGGGCGCGCTGATCGAGCACCACGGGGGCGACGTGCGCGACGCGGCGCGGGTGGCCGAGGTCGTGGAGGCCGCGGAGCCCGAGGTCGTCTTCCACCTCGCCGCGCAGCCGATGGTGCGGCGCTCGTACCTGGAGCCGGCCGAGACCTACGCGACCAACGTGATGGGGACGGTCCACGTGCTGGACGCGATCCGCCGCGCCGGGTCGGTGCGCGCGGGCGTGGTCGTCACGACCGACAAGGTGTATGACAACCGCGAGTGGCCGTGGGGCTACCGCGAGGACGAGCCGCTGGGCGGCCACGACCCGTACTCGTCGTCCAAGGGCGCGGCGGAGCTGGCCACCGCGGCCTACCGCTCGTCGTTCTTCTCCGCGGACGGCACGGCGGCGATCGCCAGCGCCCGCGCGGGCAACGTGATCGGCGGCGGCGACTGGGGCGAGGACCGCCTGGTGCCCGACATCTACCGCGCGGTCGCCGCGGGCGAGGCGGTCCGCATCCGCAACCCGCACGCGATCCGCCCCTGGCAGCACGTGCTCAACCCGTTGTCGGGGTACCTGGTCCTCGCCGAGCGCATCTGGGCCGACCGCGCGCTGGCCAAGGCCTACAACTTCGGTCCGGCCGACGACGACGTCCGCCCGGTCGGGTGGCTGGTGGAGCAGCTCGCCGTCCACAGCGAGATCGACGACGGCCCCCACCCCCACGAGGCGCACTGGCTGAAGCTCGACTCGTCGCTGGCGCGCACGACGCTGGGCTGGTCGCCCGCCTGGGGCCTCGCCGAGGGCCTGCGCGCGACCGCCGACTGGTACCGCGCGCACCGCGCGGGCGACGACGTGCTCGCGCTGACGCGGTCGCAGATCGCCGCGTTCGGCTGACGGGGCCGAGCATCCCGGAATGCTGCGACCGAATGAATGAATCACGACACTAGGCCGCGACCAGCGCGCGCTGGATCGCGGTCGAGACCTCGTCGGTCTGCGCCGCGGTCAGCGCCGCGCCGATCGGGATCGCGAGGTGCGTGCGGGCGGCCTCGGCGGTCCCGGGCAGCGGGCGCGAGGGGGCCCACTGGCGCATCGGCGGCTGCTCGTGGACCGGCGTGCGGTAGTAGGGGCGCGCGCCGATGCCGGCCGCCTCCAGCGCCGTGTGCAGGCGGTCGGCGGCGGCGTGACGGATCACGTAGAGGTGCCAGGCGGCGCGGGTGCCGGGCGTGGCGCGCGGCAGGTCGACGACGCCGTCCAGCGCGGCGGCGTAGCGGTCGCCGGCGGCGGCGCGGGCGGCGGCCCAGGCGTCGAGGCGCGGGAGCTGCACGCGCAGGATCGCGGCCTGCAGCTCGTCGAGCCGGCTGTTGTAGCCGATGTCGACGTAGTCGACCTTGTCGGCCGAGCCGTGGAAGCGCAGCGTGCGGACGCGCTCGGCCAGCGCGGCGTCGCCGGTGGTGATCGCGCCGCCGTCGCCGAACGCGCCGAGGTTCTTGGAGGGGTAGAAGCTGAACGTCGCGATCGTGCCCACCGCGCCGGGGCGGCCGTCGGCGCCGACCGAGCCCGCCGCCTGCGCGGCGTCCTCCAGCACCGGCACGCCGAGCGCCTCGATCTCCTTCACCGGCGCGACGTTGCCGAACAGGTGGACGACGACGACCGCCTTGGTCTTCGGCGTCAGCGCGGCCTGCACGGTCTCGGCGGTGACGCACATCGTGTCCGGGTCGACGTCGCAGAAGACCGGCGTCGCGCCGGTCGGCGGGATCGCCTCGGCCGAGGCCCAGAACGTGAACGACGGCACGACGACCTCGTCGCCCGGACCGACGCCCAGCGCGCGCAGCGCGATCGTGATCGCCTCGGTCCCGTTGGCGACGCCGACCGCGTGCCCGGCGCCCAGGTAGGCGGCGAACTCGGTCTCGAAGGCCTCGACCTCCGGCCCCAGCACGAACGCCCCGCCGTCGAGCACGCGGTGGACCGCGGCGCGGAGGTCGGCGCGCAGCGGCGCCCGGGGCGAGACGGGGTCGAAGAGGGGAACCGGCATCGGGCCAGAGCCTAGCCCGCTCAAGGCCGCCCGCCCGGCGCCGACTCAAGGGTCATGGTGTCCTCGCCGCACCCGTCGCCCGTGGCCGCGCCCGCCGTCTACCGCGCGGTGCTCGACGGCGACTGGTCCGATGCCGCGACGCACGGCGCCATCCTCCCCGTGCTGGCCACGTTCTGCCGCCTGTTCGGCCCGGACGACCCGGCCGAGCTGGTCTTCGCCACCGATCCCGGCTACGAGCAGGCGGTCGGCGGCTTCATCGCCGCGCTGCTGCGCGCGGTCGCGCCCGACGCGGAGCCGCCGGTCCTGCTGGCCAAGAGCCGCGAGGAGGCCCAGGGCGAGCCGTCGGAGCTGTGGATCACGCTCTGCGGCGACGCCACCCGGGACGCGGTCGCCGCCGCGGACGCCACCGCGTGCCTCGCGGCGCGGCGCGCGTCGCTCTGAGCGCTACGGCGCGCCCGCCGGGCGGATCAGCACCTCGTTGACGTCGACGTGCGGCGGCTGGGAGATCGCGTACATCACGGCCCGCGCGACGTCGTCGGCCTCCAGGCGTCCCGGGTTGACCTCGTCCCACAGCGGCGTGTTGACGCCGCCGGGCTCGACGACCGTCACCCGCACGCCGCTGCCGCCGACGTCCTGGCGCACGGCCTCCCCCATCGCCGCGGTCGCCCAGCGCGTGACCGAGTAGAGGCTCGGCAGGACGCGGCGCCCGGCCGCCGAGGACATGACGACCGCGTGACCGCGCGCCTCGATCAGCGCGGGCAGCGCCGCGCGCAGCGTCAGCGCCGGGCCGAGCACGTTGGTGAGGACCATGTCGCGCCAATGCTCGGGCGTGTCGGCCGTCCAGCCCGGCGCGCCGTGCACGCCCGCGTTGGCGAACGCGACGTCCAGCCGTCCGAAGCGGCTCACCGCCGCGTCGACCGCCGCGACGTTGCCCTCCCACTCGCGCACGTCGGCGACGACCGTCGCCGCGCGCTCGGGACCGCCCAGCTCGTCGGCCAGCGCCTCCAGCGTGCTCGCCGTGCGCCCCGCCAGGACCACGCGCAGCCCGTCGGCGACCGCGCGACGCGCCGTCGCCGCGCCGATGCCGCTCCCGGCGCCGGTGATCAGCAGGACCCGTCTCTCGTCGGCCACGGCGTGCTCTTCGGCGGCGCGCCGCCGACCTCCTGCGCGCTAGGCGGCCAGGGCGGCGGCCGGGTCCAGCGTCTCGAAGCGCGCCGGGTCGGGCGCCGCGGCGAAGGGATCGGGCATCGCGTAGGGGAAGACCGGCACGCCCGCGTCCTCGGCGCGCGCGACCAGCTCGTCGCCCCAGCGCGCCAGCGCCAGTCGGCCCGGGCGCAGCAGCGCCGCGGTGGTCTCGCCGGTCGCCAGGACGACCTCGGGCAGCGCGTCGCCGCGCCACGGCTCCAGGAGGTTCGCGGCCTCCCGCGCGTCGTCGTCGTCCACGGCCAGCAGCACGCGGCCGGTCAGCGGGCGCAGCTCCGCCAGCGCCGCGGCCAGCGCCGCGGCCTCGCCGGCGTCGCGCGGCGCGTCGCCCACGACCTCCAGCGGGACGCTCGCCGGCGCCAGGCCGGACTCGGCCATGAGGGCCTGCAGGCGTTCGCGCAGGCCGTGGTCCCCCGGCGTGCGGGCCAGCGCGCGCAGCAGCGCGGTGTAGGAGGCCCAGCCGTCGGCGACGCGGCGGATGCCCGCCTCGTGCAGCGACGTGGCGACGATCTGGTAGGAGATCGACACCATCGTGTCGCGCAGCGGGCGCCACGCGTCGGGGAGGCGCTCGTCGCCGAAGGCGTGCTCCAGCGTCGCGGGCACGTCGCGCCCGTTGAGCCCGGCCATCGACCCCGAGTGGGTGATCGTCGCCGCGTGCATGCGGTTGGCGATCAGCGGCTCGGGCAGCGTGGCGAAGGCGTGGCGCAGCGACAGGCGCAGCCACGCCAGCCAGTCGGCGGCGTAGTAGGAGCGGACGTCGAAGCCGCCGACGGCGCGCAGCGCGTCGGTGCGGACGACGACCGACTGGCAGGAGATGAAGTTCGCGGGGATCAGCCGGCGGAAGAAGCCCGGCGCCAGCGTCAGGCGCGCGGTCGTGGAGTGGTCGGGGCAGACCGTGCCCAGCGGCGTGCCGTCCGGGGCGATCTGGTCGGCGGTCGAGCTGGCCAGGGCGGCGCCGGTCGCCCGCAGCGCGTGCACCTTGCAGGCCAGGTTGCCCGGGTACATGACGTCGTCGGACGCGAACGGCACGAAGAACTCGCACCCGGTCTCGGCCAGGGCGCGGTTCAGGCTGCCGTAGTAGGTCAGGTCGAAGGGGTTGGCGGCGGCGATCACCCGCGGGTCGCGGGCCGCGTACTCGCGCGCGAGCTCCAGCGAGCCGTCGGTCGAGCCGTTGTCGAGCACCCGCACCTCGACGTCGACGTCGGCCTGCGCCAGCACGCTCTCGATCGCCTGGGCGAAGTAGGCGCGGCCGTCGCGGACCGGCAGCGCCACGCAGACCCGGGCGGGGGCGGACGCGGGCGTCATCGCGCCGCGGACCGCAGCAGCGCGTCGACGGCGTCGCCGGCGCGGCGCCGCGGTGCCGGCGCGGGCGCGACGTCGTCGGCGCGGTCCTCCCAGACGCGCCACGGCGCGTCACCGGCGTCCCAGAGGGCGCGCAGGCCCTCGACGTCGCGGACCGTGTCGGCGCACTGCCAGAAGCCGTCGTGGCGGTAGACCTGCAGCTCGCCGTCGGCGGCCAGCGACTCCAGGGGGTCGCGCTCCAGGACGCAGCCGTCGTCGGCCGACAGGCGGTCGAGCACGGCGCGGTCGAAGACGAAGAAGCCGCCGGAGATCAGGCCCTGGCCCGTCGGCTTCTCGGCGAAGCGGGAGACCGACGTGCCGTCGAGCGCCAGCTCGCCGAAGCGCGACGGCGGCTGCACCCCGGTGACCGTCGCCAGGCGGCCGTGCGAGCGGTGGAAGGCCAGCAGCGCCTGGAGGTCGACGTCGGCGAGGCCGTCGCCGTAGGTGCAGAGGAACACGTCGTCGTCCTGGAGGTGGTGGGCGACGCGCTTGACGCGAGCGCCGGTCATCGCCTGCTCGCCGGTGTCGACCAGCGAGACGTTCCAGTCCTCCACCTCGCGCGTGGCGTACTCGACCTCGCCGGAGGCCAGCGAGACCGTGAGGTCGCTGCGCATCGCGTGGTAGTCGAGGAAGTACTGCTTGATCGTCGAGCCGCGGTAGCCCAGGCAGCAGACGAAGTCGGTCAGCCCGTGGGCCCCGTAGAGCTTCATGATGTGCCACAGCAGGGGCCGACCGCCCACCTCGACCATCGGCTTGGGGCGGTACTCGGTCTCCTCGCGCATGCGTGTGCCCAGGCCGCCGCACAGCAGCACGACCTTGGGGCCGCGTGAAGGGGTCATCGCTCCGGTGATCGGACGATCGTCCACCGGCCTTTACCCCGTGTCAGGCCGCCGCCCGCGCCTCAAGTCCCTCACGCGCGGGACCGATTGCGTGGGTATGGCTCCCTCCGCCGATCAGATCCTCGCGCTCGTGGCCGAGTACGCCGCCGAGCGCCACCAGCGACCGGCGTTCGACCCCGCGAACCCGTCGGTCCCGGTCTCCGGCAAGGTCTTCGGGCCCGAGGAGGTCGTCGAGCTGGTCCGCACGAGCCTCGACTTCTGGCTGACGTCCGGTCCGGAGACCAAGCGCTTCGAGCGCGAGCTGGCCCGCAAGGCCGGGCTGCGCCACGCGCTGATGGTCAACTCCGGCTCGTCGGCCAACCTCGCGGCGGTGACCGCGCTGACCTCGCCGATGCTCGGCGAGCGCGCGCTGCAGCCGGGCGACGAGGTCATCACGGTCGCCGCGGGCTTCCCGACGACCGTCAACCCGCTGGTCCAGAACGGGCTGGTCCCGGTCTTCGTCGACGTGGAGCTGCCGACCTACAACATCGACCCGGCGCTGCTGGAGGCCGCGGTCTCCGACAGGACCCGCGCGGTCGTCATCGCCCACACGCTCGGCAACCCGTTCGACCTCGGCGCGGTCACCGACCTCTGCCGCCGGCACGGCCTGATGCTCATCGAGGACTGCTGCGACGCGCTCGGAGCGACCTACGACGGCCGGCCGGTCGGGACGTTCGGCGAGCTGGCGACGCTGTCGTTCTACCCCGCCCACCACATCACCACGGGCGAGGGCGGCGCGGTGCTCGCCAACCGCGGGATCATGAAGCGGATCGTCGAGATCGTCCGCGACTGGGGCCGCGACTGCTGGTGCGACCCGGGCTGCGACAACACGTGCGGCAAGCGCTTCTCGCAGCGCTTCGGCTCGCTGCCCGAGGGCTACGACCACAAGTACGTCTACTCGCACCTGGGCTACAACCTCAAGGCCACCGACATGCAGGCGGCCGTGGGCCACGCGCAGCTGGCGCGCCTGGACGAGTTCGTCGCCGCCCGTCGCGCCAACCACGCGTACCTGCGCGACGCGCTGGCCGACCTCGAGGACGTCCTGATCCTGCCCGAGCCGACGCCCGGCTCGGATCCGTCCTGGTTCGGCTTCGCGGTCACCGTCCGGCCCGACGCGGGCTTCGGCCGCCGGGCGCTGGTCGACCACCTCGAGGCCGCGGGCATCGCCACGCGCCTGCTGTTCGCCGGCAACCTGCTGCGCCAGCCGGCCTACGCCGACGTCGAGCACCGCGTCGTCGGGACGCTGGACCGCACCGACCTGGTCGCGGCGAACACGTTCTGGGTCGGCTGCTACCCGGGCCTCGGCGAGGCGCACCTGGAGCACGTCGCCGACGAGCTGACGCGCTTCCGGGCGGGCGCCCGGCCGCTGCTGCGCGCGGCGGCCTGACGGCTCAGGCGGCGGCGACGGCCGGCGTCGCCGGCTCGGGCGCGACCAGCGGCGGCAGCTCGGACTCGCCGCGCAGCAGCGCGTCGTAGCGCGGCGCGATCGCGTCCCACGTGTAGCAGGCCGACCAGTGCGCGCGGCCGGCCTCGCCGAGCGCGCGGCGCGCCGGCTCGTCGGCCAGCAGCTCGCGGACGGTCGGCAGGAAGGCGTCGAGGTCGACGATGCGACCGCCGGCGTGCTCGTGCACGGCGCCGCAGTGCGGGGTCGCGATCCACGGCAGGCCATGGCTCATGGCCTCCAGCACGACCAGCGGCGTCGCCTCGGCCAGCGAGGGCAGCAGCAGCGCGCTCGCGCCGCGCATCAGGCCGGCGACCTCCTCCCGCGAGCCGGCGCCGAAGAGGCGCACGCGCGGGTCGCGCCCGGCGGCGGCGGAGATCTCCTCCGCCAGCCCCGGGTGCAGCAGCGACGGCGTGCCGACGTGGACGAGCGGGACGTCGTCGTCGTGGCGCGCGAGGTGCTCGAGCAGGCCGACGTGGTTCTTCTCGGGCCACATGTTGCCGACGACGAGCAGGAACGGATCGCCCGGCGCGAGGCCGACGCGGCCCAGGACCGACGGGTCGGGGTCGGCGGCGATGACCGCGTTGGGCACGTAGGTGGGCGGCAGGTCCAGCTCGGCCGCCATGCGGGCGTCGTAGCTGTGCAGCGAGGAGTGCCCGACCGCGCCGGCGCCGGCGAGCAGCGCGTGGTAGCGGCGCAGGAGCATCGGCGTCCGCCGCAGCGTCGCGTCCCAGTCGCGGTTGACGCACGGGACGACGACCGCGCGCGGCCGCGGGTGCGGGAGCACCAGCGGCGCCATGATCGGCCAGGCCAGCGGGCCGGCGAACGAGAGGATCGCGTCCGGCGCGTGCTGCTCGACGAGCGCCGCGAAGTCCGTCGCCTCGCGCTTGTGGCCGACCTCGAGGATCGCGAGGCCGCGGTGCCGGCAGGACACGCGGTCGGGATGGCGCCCGGTCACGACGGCCACCTCCCAGCCGAGCTCGCGCAGCGCGACGCCCGCGTCCTCGGCCAGGCGCTCGGAGCCGCCGCTGGACGGGAAGAAGTGCTCGACGGCGATCATCAGCCGACCGCGACGCCGCGGGACGGGCCGCTCGCTCGGCCGCATCGCCAGCTCGACGTCCAGCACCGCCAGGCCGGCGCGCTCCGGGTCGACGGCGCGCACGCGGTCGGCGGCCCGGCGCGCCAGCGGCCACTCGCCGCACGCGTTGGCGGCGACGGCCACGGCGAGCCAGCGGTCGGCGTCGTCGCGCCGCAGGCCCGCGGCCCGGAGGCGCGCCCCGAGCGCCTGGCGCGGGTCGCCGTGGGCGCCCGCGATCTCCGCGAGGTTCTCGATCGCGTCCAGGCAGGTCGGATCGGCGACGAGCGCCGCCTCCATGTGGCTCAACGCCGAGGCGGGCTCCCCGCTGCCGTGCGCCACCACGCCCAGGTCCACCAGCCACCGCGCCCGCATCGGGCCGTCGGCGTCCTCCATGCGCGGCGCGAGCGCCTGGAGGCGCCGCGCGGTCTCCGGCAGCGGCTCGGCGCCGAACGCCGCCTCGACGGCGTCCAGCTCGGCGGCGAGGTCGGTCGCGGTCGGCATCGGACGTGGTCCCTAGGCGGCGGCGCGGCGCGCGTCGGAGGCCTCGCCGAGCGTGCGGACGGCCTCCATCTGGCCGCGCACGCGGGCCTGGGCCTCGACGACCCGGCCGAGGTCGCTCGCGGCGGCCTCCAGGTCGGGGCCGCCCGGGACGCGGGAGAGCATGTGCTGCTGCAGGCGCGCGATCTCCGGCCCGCCGGTCGGGCCGTGGCCGCGGCGCTCCAGCCAGCCGCCCAGGCCCTCGACGGTCGCCTCGTCGGCGCCCAGGTCGCGACCGGCGGCGGTCGCCAGGAGGGTCAGCTGGCGGGTGGTGCGCGCGAGGACCGCGGCGCGGAAGGCGTCGCCGTTCCACTCGGTCAGGTCCGCGCGGTCGTGCAGGTAGTCGCTGTCGTCGCCGTAGTGGTCGTACTGGACGTGCCAGCCGCCGGCGCGCTCCTCGGCGGCAAAGCGCCCGAGGCGCTCGGCGATGACCTTGCGGCGGCCGTGCTCGGCGGAGCGGATCGGGTAGTGGCGCAGGAGGAACGGCACCGGGAAGACGCGCTTGCCCTCGAAGAGGACGTCGTGGCCGCCGTGGTGGGCGAGGTTGACCGGGCCGCCGGGATGGCGCTTCCAGGCCTTGACCTGCAGCAGGTCGTAGGCGCCGGGCTCCTCGTAGAAGCGCAGCGCGTCGCGCACGTCGGTGCCGGGCACGAAGCGATCCTCGGCCGTCGGGCGGAAGTTGACCAGCTCAAAGTTCACCGCGCTGTAGCCGAGCTCGTCGACCTCGCGCAGCCCGTCGCCGAGCGTGACGCCGGGCCACGGGGCCTCGCGGAACTCGTCGGCGTTGACGAACAGGTACCAGTCGGCCTCGACCTCGCCGCTGACCTGCTCGACGCGGCGCAGGATGTCGCGCCAGACCATCTCGTGGGCGTTGCGCTCGTCGAAGCCGGGGCCCGACTCGTCGGGGAAGCGCTCGACGCGGACCAGGCCGCGGCCCAGCCACGGCCGGGCGGCCGCGACCGTGTCGTCGGTGGAGCGATGGTCCAGGAGGTAGACGTCGACGCCCTCGGCGACCAGCGCGCCGATCGCGGCGCCGATCACGTCGCCCTCGTTGTAGGCGGGCATGATCGCCAGCGCGCGGAAGTCGCGCTCGCGCTCGGCCAGCGCCGCGGCGTGGGCCTCCGCCCGCGCCTCGGCGGTCGTCAGGACCGACAGGACGCCGGGCGTGGGCATGTCGACGCCGCTGACCGAGCCGTGCTCGAAGCCGTGGCGGGCGAGCGCGTCGGCGGCGGTCGCCACGTCCCAGCCGGGGACCCAGAGCACGAGCGCCTCGACGCGCGGGAGCGCGTCGGCCAGCGCGGCCAGGAGGTCGTCGGACGGCTCGGCGTCGACGAGCAGGACGGCGCCGTCGTGCCCGGCGGGCAGCGCGTCGTCCACGGGCACGATGGGGCACGCCGCGCGACGGGCGAGCCGACGCGCGGCCGCGAGGGCCGGAGAGGGAGCGTCCACGCCCTCGTGATCGGCCCTGTGACGGGCGGCTTGAGCGTTCAGGTCATCGTAAGGCCGGTCCTCTAGCCTCTGCCGTCGCATGCTCATCGCCGCCCTGATCCTGGCCTCGGTCACCGACAAGCTCGCCGAGTTCGCCACGAACGTCGTCGGCGACCTCGGCCTGCCCGGGATCTTCCTGCTGATGGTGCCCGAGAGCGCCTGCATCCCGATCCCGTCCGAGGCCACGATGCTGTTCGCGGGCTTCAACGTCAGCGAGGGCAAGTACTCGCTCGTGGCGGCGGTCCTGGTCGGCTCGGTGGCCAACCTGATCGGGTCCTGGATCGCCTACGCGATCGGCTACTACGGGCGCACCGAGCTGCTGGAGCGCCACAAGATCTTCCACGTCAAGCCCGAGCAGCTGGCGCTGACCGAGCGCTGGTTCGAGCGCTGGGGCATCTGGGCCGTGTTCTTCAGCCGCATGCTGCCGATCGTGCGCACGTTCATCTCGCTGCCCGCGGGCGCGGCGCGGATGCCGTTCTGGCGCTTCAGCGCCGCGACGTTCGCCGGCTGCGTGCCGTGGATCCTGATGCTGACGCTCGTCGGCAAGGCCGCGCGCGACAACTGGACCGAGTGGAAGGACCGCCTGCACTACGTCGACTACGGCGTGGCGGCGATCATCGTCCTGGCGATCGGCTACTTCGGCGCCAAGTGGTGGCAGCGCCGCCGGGCGCGGCGGGTCGCCGCGACCGATGTCGCGTGAGCTGAGCCTCGTCCAGGCGGTGGCGCTCGGGGCCCTGCACGGGCCGGCCGAGCTGCTGCCGGTGTCCTCGTCGGCGCACGTCGCGCTCGTCCCCCGGCTGCTCGGATGGCGGACGCTGCCGCCCGAGCTGGAGAAGGCCTTCGAGGTGATGCTGCACGCGGGCACGCTGGGCGGGCTGGCGCTGATCGTGCCGTGGCCGTCGCCGCGCTTCGCGCTCGCGACGACTCTGCCCGGCGCCGTGGTCGGGCTGACGCTGGAGCGGCCGATCGAGCGGCGGCTCGGCGGGACCCGCGCGACGGCGGCCGGGCTGGTCGCCGGCTCGTTGGCGATGCTCGTCGCCGACCGGCGCGACCGCGGGTCGCGGCCGGCCGAGTCCGCCACGACGCGCGACGCGCTGGCGCTCGGCGTCGCGCAGGCGTGCGCGCTGTGGCCCGGCGTCTCCCGCCTCGGCCTGACGCTCGCGGCCGCCCGCACGCGCGGCTTCTCGCGCGACGCGTCCTTCGCGCTCGCGCGCACCGCCGGCCTGCCGGTCGTCGCCGGAGCGACGCTGCTCAAGGGCGTCCGCCTCGCCCAGTCCCCTCCCCCGCCCGCGCTGCGCGCGCCGTTCGCCGCCGGCGTCGCCGCGGCGTTCGCCTCCACGCTCGCCGCCGCGCCGCTGCGCCGCGTCACGGCGCTGGCGCCGTGGGCGGCCGAGCGGATCGTGCTGGCCGGTCTGGCTGTGCGACGATCAGCGCGATGAGTGACGCATACGCCGCCGCGGGCGTGGACACCGACCAGGCCGACGAGGGCGTCGGCGCGCTGGTCTCGGTCCTGAGGACGATCGAGACCGGCAGCCCGTCGCGGTCGGTCGTGCCCAGCGGCCACTACGCGTCGGTGCTGCGCGTCACCGACGACCTCGGGATCGCGATCGCCACCGACGGCGTCGGCTCCAAGCTCGTCGTCGCCGAGCGGGCCGACCGGCTGGAGACCGTCGGCATCGACTGCGTGGCGATGAACGTCAACGACCTGATCTGCGTCGGCGCCGAGCCGATCGCGCTGGTCGACTACCTCGCGGTCGAGGAGGTCGACGCCGGGCGCCTGGCGCGCATCGCCGTCGGGCTGAAGGTCGGCGCCGAGGCCTCGGGCTGCGAGGTCCCCGGCGGCGAGCTGGCCGTGCTGCCCGAGCTCATCAAGGGCCACCCGTCGCCGCACGGCTTCGACCTCTGCGCGACCGCGATCGGCACGGTCGCGATCAAGGACCTCGTCCTCGGCGACCGTATCGCGCCCGGCGACGCGGTCATCGGCGTGCCGTCCTCGGGCCTGCACTCCAACGGCTACACGCTGGCCCGCCGCGTGCTGGAGCCGCTGGGCCTGGACGCCAAGCCCGCCGAGCTTCAGGGCGCCTCGGTCGCCGACGCGCTCCTGGAGCCGACGGTCATCTACGTCCGCGCGGTGCTCGACCTGCTGCGCTCCGAGGTCGACGTCCGCGGCCTGGCGCACGTCACCGGCGGCGGCCTGAACAACCTCCTGCGCCTGGGCGCCGGCTTCGAGATCTCCGACCCGCTGCCGGTTCCGCCGGTCTTCGGGCTGATCCAGAAGCTCGGCGAGGTCTCCGTGGCCGAGATGTGGGAGGTCTTCAACATGGGCTGCGGCTTCGTCGCCGTCGTGCCCGAGGCCGACGCGGACGCCGCGACCGCGATCCTCGCCGCCCGCCACCCGGGCGCGCGGCGGATCGGCACGACGACCGACACCGGGACCGCGACGGTCCCGAGCCTGGGCCTCAGCTTCCCTGTGCGCTGAGCTGCTTGGTCATCGCGTCGACGCGCCCCTCCAGGGCCTCGACGCGCTCGGCCAGCGACGGCTCGTCGTCCTCGCGCGCGACGGCGGCGCGCAGGTCGGGCACGGTGAACCACGCGTAGGGCACGTCGCAGGCCGCGGCGATCACGCGCAGGTGGGTCTCCTCGGCGCGGCCGCGGGACGTTCCGAGGTCCTTGACCGTGGAGCGGCTGAGCGGCACGCGGCGCGCCAGCTCGTCCCATGAGCTGATGTCCGCGAGGGCCATCGCCGCCCGGATGCGCCGCCGGATCTCCGCCTGCTCGAGCACCGAGCACGCGACCGTAGAGAGGACAGAATCGGCCGGAGGCCGACAGGATCGCCGCCCTGGTCACCTCTGCGCCGAATCGGCGGGATATCGGCCGATTCAGACCCGCTGTCCGGGTGGCACGGCGGCGCGCAGCAGGCGCTCCAGCTTCCCCCATCCGTTCGTGGTCGTCCGCCACACGCGTTCCTCGAACGCGCGCCGGCGGCGGATCTCGTGCGGCTCGACCAGACCGGCGTCGGCGAGCTTGCGGACGTGGTAGAGCGCGGCGCTCGGCGACAGCCCGACGAGCTCTCCGAGCTCGCGCGCCGAGGACGGCGTGCGCTCGAACAGGACGAGCGCCTGGAGGCGGACGGGATGGCCGACGGCGGCGAGAAGGAAGGTCTCTTCGAGCATGCGCAGGAGGTCCGACCATACGGCCTCCGGCGCTCGAACGCGAAAGATCTGTCGTAACTGTTCAGCAGATCCTTTACAGTCGCCTCTCGTGGACGAGCCGCTCTCCGCCGAGGTCCTGCACGCTCTCGCGCATCCGCTGCGCCTCGCCGCGCTGGTCGCGCTGGAGGCCGGCAAGCGCGAGCCCGCCGACCTCGCCGCCGCGCTGGGCGTCGCCGAGCCGGAGCTGATGGAGCACCTGCACGTGCTCGACGCCGCCGGGCTGGTGACGATCGACTACGACACCGGAGCGGTCGCCGCGCGGTCGCCGGGCTGGGCCGCGATCGCCCAGCGCCTGGCCGCCCTGCAGCGCGACTCGAAGGACAGAAAAGGTCCCTGAGGCCTAGGCGGTCGCGAGCGCGTGGGAGCGGTCGGTCGCCGACAGGAACGCGGCGACCGACGCCGCGTCGGGCTCGACGACCGGCTTGCCCGCGGCGCGGGCGCGGCGGGCGTGGCCGGCCGAGGCGCCGTGGAGCGTCGCGAAGCCGTCGACGGCGGCGTGCAGCGCGGCGTCGCGGCCCGGCGTGGCGTGCAGGAAGCGGACCTCGATGTCGGCGCAGGCGTCGAGGTCGACGCCCGCCGCGGCGGCCGCGGCGACGATGTGGCCCTCGACGTCCTCGGGCGCGCCGTCGCGGGCGGGGTCGGCGACGAGCACGAGCGTCCCGGGCGTGCCGCTCGGCGCGGCGGTCGCCCAGGCGGCGAGCAGGTCGGCGAGGCGGTCGCTGCCGCGGTAGGCCGGGATCGCCAGCAGGCGCTTGCCGGTCACGCGCTCGCCGAGGCCGACGTCGACCGCCGGCGTCCGGGCGATCCGCGGCGCGCGCTCCCGCACGGCCGCGATCCGGCGCGCGTAGGCCGCGGCGACCGCGTCCCACCCGTGGCGCTCGGCGGCCGCGCGGGCGGCCGCGCCGCGCCGGGCGCGCTCGTCCGGGCCCGCGTCGGCGGCCGCGCGCAGCAGGGCGACCAGCGCGTCGCGGTCGGGCTCGAGCATCCAGCCGTCGCCCGCCAGCGGCATCCCGCTGATCTCGCGCCCCGGGATCAGGGCCCGGCGCGACGGGATCCGCCAGCCCGCCTCCTCGGGGCAGAACTCGTCGGTCGGCCCGCCCGCGGTGACGATCGCCGGCCGGCCGCAGGCCATCGCCTCCAGCACCGGCATCGCGAAGCCCTCGCCGCGGTAGGGGTGCACGAGCACGTCCGCGGCGCGGTAGAGCGCCGCGACCTCGTCATCGGTCAGCGTGCGCGTGAGGTGCGTGACGCGCCCGTCCTCGGCGGCCAGGCGCTCCAGCTCGGAGCGGTCGCCACCGCGGTAGACGCCGTCGGCGCCGAAGTCCTTGACGACCAGCTCGACGTCCTCGCGGCCCGCCGGGAACGCCTCGCGCCAGGCCGACAGCAGCACGTCGATGCCCTTGCGGCCGATCGCGCCGCCGACGAACAGGAAGCGCGTGCCGCGCGCCGCGGGCAGGTCGGCGAGCGTCGGCCCCGCGGGCGCGTAGGCCTCCAGGTCGACGCCGTTGGGCACGACGTGCACGCGGTCGGCGTCCACGCCGTTCGACACGTACATGTCGCGCACGAACGCCGAGGGCACCCACAGCTCGTCGACCACGGTGTTCAGCGGGTCCACCCAGGCGGTGGGCACCGACCCGAACTCCCACGGCTGGATCAGCGCGAGGTGGCCCGAGCGCGGCGGCGTGAAGTCCGGCGGCCACTGGTGGCGCACCTCGACGTCGGCGGCGTGCGGCAGCGGCACCGGCGCGCGGTCCGGGCGGTCGGTGGCGACGGCGTGCGCGACGACCGACGCGTCGGCGGCCAGCTCCCCGACCACGCGGCGGTTGATCCGCGCCAGCGACGTCGGCGCGTCGTGCTCGCCGACCCAGGCGACCGCGGCCGCGGGCTCCTCGCCGACGCGCGACGGGCGCTCGCCGCCGTAGTACCGCTCCAGCTCGTCGACGTAGGACCCGAAGCCGCGCGGCGCCTCGATCCCCGCCTGCAGGGACTCCAACAACCCGTCCTCGTGGGCCAGCCGCTCGATCGCCCGTGCCAGGCCGTCGGCGTCGCCGCCGTCGAACCCGAGGCCGTCGACGCCCTCGCGGATCGCCTCGGCCAGCCCGCCCATCCGCGGAGCCAGCAGCGGGACGCGGCCCGCCAGGCACTCGGCGGCCATCAGCGGCGCGCAGTCCCACCACAGCGACGGCAGCGCGGCCACGTCGACCCGCGCCAGGCGGTCCGGCAGCTCGGAGGGCGCGAACCTCCCGACGACCTCCACCACGCCGCGCCGGTCCAGCGCGCGGAGGTTGCGCGCCATCGCGGGCGACACCTCGCCGTGGATCTGGATCCGCACCGGCGCGTCGGCCCGCTGCGCGGCGGCGACCAGCAGCTGGGCGCCCTTGTGCGCGTAGACCGACCCGAAGAAGCCGACGGTCAGCGCGTCGGAACGCACACGACCCGGAACGCGGTCGCGGCCGACCAGCTCCCACGCGCGCTCCTCGGCGGGCACCGACTGGCGGACGACGTCGAGCGCGTCGGCCGGGTAGCCCTGGTCGACGAGCGTGCGGCGCACGCCGTGGCTCACCGCCAGGCAGGCGGTGATCGAGCGCGAGAAGCTGTCGCGGATCGACGCCAGCCGCGCGGCGTAGGCGTCGCCCTGCCCCGCGGCCGCGCCGCCGAGGCACGTCGCGCAGTCCGCCCCGGCGTCGCCGGGGCCGCCGCACAGCGAGTTGTCGCCGCGCAGCAGGTAGGCGCGCGGGCAGACCAACCAGTAGTTGTGGGTGGTGAAGTACGACGGCACGCCCCGCGCGGCCGCCACGTCCAGCAGCGCCGCGCCGAGGTTGTGCAGGTTGTGGAAGTGCACGACGTCGGGCCGGACCCGGTCCATCACGTCGGCGAACGCCGCGGTGATCGGCGCGTCGTCCAGCTCGCGCTCGGGGTGGCCGTGGTCGAGCAGGCCGTGCGGGCGGTTGTGGACGCCGATCAGCCGGACGCCCGCGTCGTCGCGCTCGCTGATCGCGTACGGCACGCCGGACGGGTCGGGCTCGACCGCCGCGTAGAAGACCGTGACGTCCCAGCCGCGGTTGACCAGCTCGCGCGCCGCGAAGCGCGGGAGCATCGTGCCGCCGCCGGAGTCGTTCCAGCCGAAGGCCGTCATCAGGAGCTTGCCCTTGGTCCGCGCGGGCTCCGGCGCGGGCGCCAGCGCGGCGGCGCGGGCGCGGACGCGCGCGGCCATCCCCGGCAGCGGCAGCGTGCGGCGCTCCAGGATCCCCGCCAGCAGCTCCAGCGCCTGGCGCTCGGCCTCCAGCGGATGCAGCAGGTCCCAGTCGACCTCGGGGACGATCGCCGCCAGCGGCTCGCGCTCCAGCGACTCCCACAGCGCGCCCTCGACCTGGTCGACCTCCAGGTGATGGTTGTCGGCGTGGGAGAAGTTCTCCTCGTGGCGGCGCAGCCGGATCAGCGGCGCGCCCTCGACGGCGCGGAACGGGAAGCGCGCGGCCGCGCGCACCCAGAAGTGGAAGTCCTGCGCGAGCGTCCAGTCGCGGTGGTAGCCGCCGCACGCGTCGTAGACGCGGCGATGGACCATGCGCGTGGGGTCGAGCAGGTAGTTGTGATCGCGCCACAGCATCGAGAACAGCGCGCTGCCGGAGAGGGCGGGCGCGCCGAGCTGCCCGTGCTCGCGGCCGTCGCCGTCGATGATCGTCGCCCCGCCGTGCACGACGCCCGTGTCGGGGTGCGCGTCGAAGACCGCCACCGAGCGCGAGATGCGGTCCGGGCAGCAGACGTCGTCGTCGCCGAGCATGGCGATCAGCTCGCCGCGCCCCTCGCGCACGATCGTGTTGTAGGCCTCGGCGATGCCGCGGTTGACCTCGTGGCGCACGACGCGCAGGCGCGGGTCGTCGAACGTCGCCAGGACCTCGTCGATCCGGGGGTTGACCGACCCGTCGACGACGACCAGGACCTCGAGGTCCTCGTAGTCCTGGGCCAGGCAGGAGGCGACGGCCTCGTGGAGGTACGTGTCGCGCGCGTACGTCGCGACACCCAGCGTCACGCGGGGGGAGGGAGACATTCCATCCCGTTGGATCGACGGATGTCGTAGCGACTTGAGGTCGGCTAGCCCAGGCGGACGTAGCCGGTCGCGCCATCGCCGGAGGCGTCGTGCGTGCGGCGGGTCACCATGTTGGAGGAGTTGCCCTCCACGGTGTGGATCTTGCCGTCGGCGTCGACGGACTCGACGATCCCGATGTGCTGACCGCCCCAGACGATGAGGTCGCCGGCCTGCGGCGGCTGCCCGGAGGCGGCGGGGTTCCAGCGGCCGGTGCGCTGCGCCCAGGACGCGACGGCCGACACCGAGCCGAAGCCCTGGCCGGCCTCGCCCAGCGGCGCGCCGGCCTGCTTGGCCGCCCACGAGACGAAGTACGCGCACCACGGCCCGATGCCCGAGCCGGCGGTGGCGGTCCGGTACTCGGCGATGCGCGGCGAGTCGTTGGAGCCCGGCGGCTGCTCGGCCTGCCCGACCTCCTGCTCGGCGAACGCGAGCGCGCGCTGCCCGGCGGTCTGCGCCGTGCCGGTCGCGGCGGTGGCGCCGGTGGCGGCGGTCGTCGCCGTGGCCGCGGTCGCCGACGGATCCAGCGTGGCGGTCGCCGACGCGGTCTGGTCGCTGAGCAGCGAGGCGAACTGCGTGCCGCCGGTGGTCGTCGGGGCGAGCGTCGACGGCGGCACCAGACCCTGGTGCAGCTCGGCGATCCTCGCCATGACGTTCTCGACGCTCATTCCCCACCGTGATCGGCGGGCTTCGCGTTTCCTTCAACGCGGCCCGTCGGGAGCCTGACGAGACGAACGACGAAGGGGCGGCCCGTGTGGACCGCCCCTCCGTTCGTGCGTCAGATCAAGGGACCCAACGAATGTTCTTCGCGGAGCTAGGTGCGTTAGCCCAGAAGGCGCAGAACGCTCTGCGGGGCCTGGTTGGCCTGCGACAACATCGCGGTGCCGGCCTGCGAGAGGATCTGGTTCTTGGTCAGGGCCACCATCTCGTCCGCCATGTCCACGTCGCGGATCCGGGACTCGGCCGCCGTCAGGTTCTCCGCGTAGGACGAAGCGACCGACAGCGAGTGGTCGAGGCGGTTCTGCACGGCACCGAACGTCGCACGGGCGGTCGACACGTTCTGGATCGCCGTGTCGATCTCCGAGATGTCGGAGGTGCCGCTCGTCGACAGCGACGAGTACGACGTGCCGACCTCGGTGGCGAGGTTCACGAGGCTGACGGCGATCGTCTGGCCGTCGTTGGCGCCGACCTGGAAGGACACCGTGTTCGTGGTGTTCAGCAGGTTGATGCCGTTGAAGGACGCCGAGTCGCCGATGCGGCTGATCTCGGACGCCAGCTGGTTGACCTCGTTCTGGATCGACGTGCGGGCGTTGTCGTCGAGCGAGCCGTTCTTGTACTGCACGGCCAGCTCACGGACACGCTGCAACATCGAGTGGACCTCGTCCAGGTTGCCCTCCGCCGTCTGGATCATGGAGGAGCCGTCCTGGATGTTCTTCTGCGCCTGCGCCAGGCCGCGGATCTGCGAGCGCATCGACTCGGAGATGCCCAGGCCCGCCGCGTCGTCGGAGGCGCTGTTGATGCGGTAGCCCGAGGACAGGCGCTGCATCGACTTCGAGATGGCCGACGAGGTCTTGGACAGCGCGTTGTAGCTGTTCATGGCCTCGACGTTGTGGGTGATGCGAAGGGACATGCGTCGATCTCCTTGATGACGTTGTTTGGGGTCCCACAGCGACTCCTTGTCGCTGCTTGCTTCTAGGCCGGTAGTCGGCGGCCCGTCAGACCGTCTTGAGGAGCGTCCAGTGTCCGATGGACGCCTGTCGGTCTACACGCGGACGTCGATGTGCGGGCGCCCGTCGTCGGGCGGCGGCGGGAGCTGCGGCGTCGGCGGCTTGCGCTTGCGCTGCCGCGACGGCGGGCCGTCGCCCTCGCGGCGGTCGGTCGCGGGATCGACCCGGCGGACGCCGGGGATCTGACCGGGACGGGCGGCGGGCCGCGGACCGATCGGGTTGATGGGATCCAGCGGCACGGCTCAGCTCCTTCCCTACGTCTGGGCGGAGGCCGCGATCGCGGCCTGATGGGCGGCTTCGGCCTCGGCCTTGGCGGCCTGGGCGGCGGCCTCGGCCTCGGCGACCTCGCGTTCGCGCTGGGCCTGCTGCTCCTCGGCCTTGGCGACCAGGCGCTTGCGCAGGTCCTCCAGCTCGGCCAGCGCGATGTGGCGCCAGACCGTCTGGGCGATCATCCACAGCACCAGGTAGCCGACGATGCCGCCGACCAGCGCGCGCTCCAGCGCGTCCGACCACGGCAGGCCGGCGCCGCGCGAGAGCTTGAGGACCAGCAGGAAGGCGATCATGCCGCCCCAGCCCTTGGCGATCCCGATGTGGCGCCGGGCGCGCGGGTGCTCGGACAGGCGGATGCCGTGGCCGTCGGGCCGCGGCGACGCGCCGGCCTGCGGCAGGACCTCGGTCGGGGCGTCGGTGGCCTCGGCGGCCATCAGGCGAACCTCCTGCGCTGCTCGCGCGACATCTCGAAGGCGAGGTGCATCAGGCGGATGCGGTCGGCCTGGTCCAGCTCGGTGAACTGGAGCCCGGCGCGGCTGGCGGTCTCCAGGCGCACGACGCGGCCGCGGCCGGACACGGACCCGCCCGCTGCCTCGCCGAGGTCCAGCGCGAAGGTCAGGACGTCGTCGCGGCGCGGGCTGACGTCGAGGCCGTCGACGAGCATGCCGCCGCCGGAGAGGTCGATCGCGTGCGCCTGGGTGCTCACAGGCTCGTCATCGGCGCGCGGGCCGGTGAGCGTGAGCGGCAGGTCCACCGTCGCACGCACGAACTCGCGGCGCTTGAGCAGCTGCGGCGAGCCGCGGTGGGCGAAGCGCACGGTGTCGTGGCGCGTGCCGCCGCGGTAGGCGGGGACGTCGAGGCGGCCGTGCATGCGCGCGATGCCGTCGTCGTTGATGAACTCGATCATCAGCGCGGAGCGCTCCAGGCGCGGCGCGGGCGTCGTGGGCTGCTCCAGCAGGCGCAGGTCGAAGAAGCCAGGCCCGGCGTCGGTCACGCGCACGAGGACCTGCTCGGCCTGGGGGACCGAGAGCAGGAGCTCGTCGCCGACGTCGGGCAGCAGCCGGCTCATGGGACCAGGTCGTGGGCCAGCTCGGAGGACGAGGCGGGCTTCAGGCCGGCCTCGACGGCCTGGCCGCGGGCCAGGTAGGACAGCGGCAGCCCGGAGTCGATCGCCAGGCCGATGCCGGTGCCGAGCATCTCGGTCTCGTCGGTGTGCGTGAGCACGAGCGCGCCGACGCCCAGCTCGCGCACGCCGCCGACCAGCTCCTGCGCGGCGGCCGGGCCGATCGTCGCGGGGACGGCCAGGTGCAGCTCGTCGGGCGCGAGCGCGTCCAGCTCGGTGCCCAGCGCGTGCAGCTCGCCGGTCGACCGCGGCGAGACGCCGGGCGTGTCGATGATCACGAGGTGGTCGGCGCGCAGCGCGGCGATCCGACCGGCGCCCTCCGCGCCGCTCTCGACCGCCAGCAGCTCGACGCCGTAGGGCGCGAGCAGGCGGCGCAGCTCGGCGCCGCCGTCGGGCGAGCGCAGCGCGAGCACCGCGACCGGGACGAGCCCGTGGCGCGCCTGCGCGGCGGCCAGCCGCGCGACGCAGCGGGTCTTGCCCGCGCCGCCGGGCCCGACGAAGCCGACCACGCCCGCCCCGCGCCGCAGCGGCGCGGTCGGGATGCGACGCGCGAGCGCGTCGACGACCAGGTCCTTGGGGTCGGCCTCGGGCAGCAGCGGCGCCAGGCCGCCGATCGCCTCCTCGGCGATCGCGTCGGCCAGGCCCGGGCGCAGGCCGCGGGCGACCAGCCGCTCGGCGGCGACCAGCGCGGCGGGCGGCAGCGCCGCCGGGGCGACGGCGGGCGCGGGGACGGCGACCGGCTCGGGCTCGGGCACGACGACGGGCTCCGGGGCCGCGACCGGCTCCGCCGCGGCGGGCGGCTCGGCGACCGGCGGCGACCAGGCCGACTCGGACACCGGCGGCGGCGCGTCGCCCACGGGCTCGACCAGCGGCGCCGGCTCCTCGACCGCGGGGGTCGCGAGCAGCTCGTCGATCGGCTCGACCGCGGGCGCGAAGGGCTCCATGGCGGGCGCGCCGTCGGCGGGCGGCGGCGCGGCGACGCCCGGCGTCGGCAGCGCCGCGGCCGTGCCGAGGTAGTCGAACATGCCGGTCTCCTCGTCGGGATCCGGCGTGGGCGCCTCGGCCACCGGGGCGGGCTCGTCCTCCTCGCCGCCGTAGACCTCCTCCCACTCGTCGTCGTCGAGCACCTCGGCGTGCGAGCGCTCCACGACCGGCTCGGGCGCGGGCGCCGGCGGCTCGGCCGCCACGGGCGGCTCGGCGGCCACCGGCGGCTCCTCCACCGGCGGCAGCCCGGCGTTGAACATCGCCGCCAGGTTCTGGGCCTGCGGCGGCGGCGCGGCGGGGAACAGGTCGTCCACCGTCACGTTCGTCGAGCCGGGCAGCGCGTCGATCTCCGGCGCGGTGGCCGGCCGCACGCCGGGCGCGTCCAGCAGGTCGGCCCCTCCGGCCTTCTGCTGGCGCTCCTGCGCCTCGGCGAGCTGGCTCGCGAACCGCGCGGCGACCTCCGGGGCGGGCGTGATCGCATTCGGGCCCGGGCGCACCTCGACCTCGATCTCGCGCTTGGCGAAGAAGCCGCCGACGCCGCCGCTGGTCGTCTCGCGACGCGCGACGATGACCGCGTCGTCGCCGAGCTCCTGGCGGATGCGCGGGACGAGCTCCTCCAGCGAGCGTCCGCGATAGGTGTAGGTCTGCTGCTGGTCCTCAGGTGTCATCAGGCGCTCACGACTCCGATGGTCTCGACGCCGATCCCGGGTGCGATCTCGTTATAGGCGCACACCGAGAGCTGCGGCAGGGCCTGCTCGACCAGCCGCCGCAGGTGCCGTCGGCAACGCGACGAGCAGATCAGCACCGGACGGCGACCGCGCGAGACGGCCTGCTCGACATGGTTCGACAACTGGTGCACCAAAGCCTGCGCGCGCGACGGATCCATCGCCAGGTACTCCCCGTCGGGCGTCTGGGCGATCGAGTCCGACACCTCCTGCTCGAGGCCCGGGTCCAGCGTGATCGCGCGCAGCGTGCGCTCCGCGTCGAGGTAGGGCGAGACGATCGTGCGGCCCAGCGCCTGGCGGGCGTACTCGGCCAGCAGCTCCGGATCGCGCGTGACGCGGGCGCGGTCGCCGGCGGCCTCGACGATCGCGCCGAGGTCGCGGATCGAGACGCCCTCGCGCAAGAGCGCTTGCAGGACGCGCTGCAGCTCGCCGACCGACAGCAGGTCCGGGATGACCTCCTCGACGACGGCGGCGTTGTGCTCCTTGAGGCTGTCGACCAACGTGCGCACGTCCTGACGGGTGAGCAGGTCCGCCGTGTGGCGGCGGATCGTCTCGGTCAGGTGGGTGACGACGACGCTCTCGGCGTCGACCACGGTGTACCCGAGCGCCTCGGCCTCCGCGCGCTGGCCGTCCGTGATCCAGACGGCGGCCATGCCGTAGGCCGGGTCGGTCGTCGGGATGCCGTCGAGGTTGCCGAACGCGTCGCCCGGGTCCAGCGCCAGCTGGTGGCCGGCCATGATCTGCCCGCGCGCGACCTCGGTGCCGCGCACCTTGACCGCGTACTCGTGGCTCTGCAGCGACAGCTCGTCGTGGATGCGGACCGACGGGATGATCGTCCCGACCTCGGCCGCGATCTGCCGGCGCACGGCGCTGACGCGCTGCAGCAGCGAGCCGCCCGCCGAGCCGTCGACCAGCGGCACCAGCCCGAAGCCGATGCACAGCTCCAGCGGGTCGAGGTTGAGCGCCTCGGCGACCTGGTCGCGCGGCGAGGTCGGCGCGGGCGGCAGCGCCGCCGCCTCCTGCGCGGCGGCCGCGGCGGCGACCTGCTCCTGCGCGGCGCTCTTGGCCAGCCGGCGCCCGGCGAAGATGAAGAGGCCGCCGATGATGACGAACGGGAGCTTCGGCAGGCCCGGGATCAGCGCGAAGAAGCAGATGACGACGCCCGCGACCAGCGGGGCGCGCTGCTGCTTGGAGACCTGGCCGACGACCTGGTTGCCGAGGTCCTTGTCGTCGCCGGAGCGCGTGACGATGATGCCGGTGGCGACCGAGATCAGCAGCGCCGGGATCTGGGCGCAGAGGCCGTCGCCGACGCTCAGCAGCGAGAAGTGCTGGATGGCGTCGCCGAACGGGCGGTGCTGCATCATCACGCCGATGACGATGCCGCCGAGCAGGTTGATGAGCGTGATGACCACGCCGGCCATCGCGTCGCCCTTGACGAACTTCGAGGCGCCGTCCATCGCGCCGTAGAAGTCCGCCTCCTCGGCGATCTCCTTGCGGCGCTTGCGCGCCTCCTCCTCGGTGATCTGCCCGGCGTTGAGGTCGGCGTCGATCGCCATCTGCTTGCCCGGCATGGCGTCCAACGTGAAGCGGGCGCCGACCTCGGCGACACGGCCGGCACCGGCGGTGACGACCATGAACTGGATGATGACCAGGATCAGGAAGATCACGAGGCCGACGACGATGTTGCCGCCGATGACGAAGCGGCCGAACGCCTCGACGACGTGGCCGGCGTCCCCGTGCAGCAGCACCAGGCGCGTGACCGAGATGTTGATGGCCAGGCGGAAGAGCGTCGTGATCAGCAGCAGCGACGGGAAGACGGAGAACTCGATCGCCCGCTTGACGTAGAGCGTCGTGACCACGATCGCCAGCGCGCAGCTGATGTTCAGCGTGATCATCAGGTCCAGCAGCATCGGCGGCAGCGGGATGATGAGCATCACGACGACCAGGACGACGACGCCGGCGCCGATCAGGTCGGTGTACTTGCCCACCTTGTTCAACATGTTGGTCATGGCTCTCGGTGCTTCCTCTAGGCGGTGCCGAGCCGGCGGCGGCCGGCGACGCGGTAGACGTAGGCCAGGATCTGGGCCACGGCCTGGAACAGCTCTTCGGGGATCTGGTGGCCGACCTCGACGCTGCCGTGCAGCGAGCGGGCCAGCGGCGGGTCGGGGACGATCGCGACGCCGGCCTCGGCGGCGATCTCGCGGATGCGCAGCGCCAGGAGGTCCTGGCCCTTGGCGACCACGATCGGCGCGGCCGACTTGCCGTCGTACTTGAGGGCGACGGAGAAGTGGGTGGGGTTGGTGACGACGACGTCGGCGGTCGGGACGTCGGCCATCATGCGGGCGCGGGCGGTCTCGCGCTGGCGGCGGCGGATCGCGCCCTTGACCTCGGCGGGGAGGTCCTGGCCCTTGCCCTCCTCCTTGACCTCCTCCTTCTTCATCTTCAGGCCCTCTTCGCGCGTGCGGCGCTGCCAGAAGTAGTCGACGACGCCGATGAGGAGGTACGCGAAGGCGGCGCGGAAGGCGATGCCCTTGACCTTGGCGGCGATCGCGGAGCCGAGCTGCCAGGGGGAGACGCCGACCATCGCGGCGTAGTCGGTCATGTGCGGCAGGAACGAGCCGAGCACGATCCAGCAGACGACCGCGAGCTTGACGATGTTCTTGGCCAGCTCGACCAGGCCCTGCTTGCCGACGATGCGCTTGATCCCGTTCTTGGGGTTCAACCGCTGGAAGCTGGGCTTCAGGGCCTTGGTCTTGGGGCGCAGGCCGACCTGGGCCACGTTGACGACGATCGCGGCCAGCGCGCAGACGCCGACGATCGGCGCCAGGCAGATCGCGACGTTCATCCCGCTGCGCATCAGCAGCTCGCCGATCGACGACTTCGTGACCGGGTCGGTGGAGCCGCCGAGCGCGAGCGTGTCGCGGATCCCGCCGGCCATCCGCTGGACCATCGACGGCCCGGCGAGGCCCAGCGCGAGCAGGCCGGCGAGCATGACGACCGACCCGCTGAGGTCCGAGGACTTGGCGACGTTGCCCTGCTTGCGCGCCTCCTCGCGGCGCTTGGGTGTCGCCTTCTCTGTCTTGTCAGGATCGGCCACGCGCCATCACCTCCCTAGCCGATGCGGAGGGTCTCGAGGGCGGAGCGGACGTCCTCCTGCAGCGAGGCGCCGAGCCAGTTGGCGACGAACGGCATCGACGCGCCGACGAGCAGCAGGCCGAGCACGACCTTCGCCGGGACGGCGACCTGGAAGGCGTTGAGCGTCGGGACGACGCGGGTGACCATGCCGAAGGCGGCGTCGGTCAGGATCAGGGCGAGCAGGACGGGGCCCGCGACCTGCAGGGCGGCGGTGAAGATGCCGGTGAACGCCGCGGTCGCGCCCGTGACGACGTGGTTGAGCGACGGGTACTGGACCAGCCCGACCACGTCGTAGGTCTTGGCCAGGCCCTTGATGACCCACGCGTCGCCGCCGATCGCGATGAACACGAGCAGGCCGATCATCGAGTAGGCGGTGCTGAGGACCGCGGCCTGGTTGCCGTTGACCGGGTCCACGAGCGACCCGTAGGAGAAGCCGATCGTCGTGTCCAGGAACGACCCGGCGACCGAGATCGCCGCGAAGGTCGCGGCCAGGGTGTAGGCGAACGCCGAGCCGACCAGCAGCTCCTTGCCGAGCAGGCCCGCGATGGCCAGGACGTCGGTCGGCAGGCGCGTGTCGGCCGCGACGATCGGCGAGATGCCGACCGCCAGGCCCACCGCCAGCACGGACTTCACACGCGGCTGCACCATCTTGGACGAGAACAGCGGCGCGAGCAGGAACAGCGGCGAGATGCGCGCCAGGACCAGGAAGAACGCCAGGACCCGCTGCTCACCGAACTCGGTGACCAGCGTCTGCGCGGACTGTTGGAGCTGAGAGCCCACCCGCCCGCCCACCTACCCGACCATGTTCGGGATCGACGACCACAGCTCGGTCGTGTAGGAGAGCAGCTGGTTGAGCATCCACGGGCCGCCGACGACGAGCACGATGGCCATCGCCAGGACCTTCGGGATGAACGAGAGCGTCTGCTCCTGGATCGAGGTGACCGCCTGGATCACCGAGATCAGCACGCCGATGACCAGGCCGACGCCCAGCAGCGGGATCGAGATCTTCAGCGCCAGGCTCATCGCCTGGGTCGCGAGCGAGATGACGACGTCGGTGTCCATCAGTGGAACGACTCCACGAGCGAGCGGATGACCAAGTCCCACCCGTCCACCAGGACGAAGAGCAGGATCTTGAAGGGCAGGCTGATGAACGCGGGCGGCAGCATCATCATGCCCATGGACATGAGGGTGGAGCTGACCACCAGGTCGATCACCAGGAACGGCAGGAAGATGAGGAAGCCGATCTGGAACGCCGTCTTGAGCTCCGAGATGATGAACGCGGGGATCAGGACGTAGGTCGGGACGTCGGCGCGCGTCTTGGGGCGCTTCTCGTGGGCGAGGTTCACGAACAGCGCGAGGTCCTTCGTGCGCGTCTGCTTGAACATGAACTCGCGCAGCGGCTTCTGCCCGCGGTCCAGCGCTTCCTTCTGGGAGATCTTGTGCGCCGTCAGCGGGTCGATCGCGTCCTTCTTGACCGCCGAGAGCGTCGGCATCATCACGAAGATCGTCAGGAACAGCGCGATGCCGGTGAGCACCTGGTTGGGCGGCGCGGTCGGCGTGCCCAGGCCGGTGCGGATGAAGCCGAGGACGATCAGGATCCGCGTGAAGCCCGTGACGCAGAACAGCAGCGCCGGGATCAGCGAGATCGCGCCGACGAGGATCAGCAGCTGGACGGCGTTGGAGCCGTCCTCGGTGGTCGACTTCGCCGCGACGGCGGTCTGGGCGAGGATCGCGGCGGTCATCGCGCCGTGCGCTCGCGGAGCTTGTCCAGCGTGCCCGCCATCAACAGCTTGGCCTTGGCGCCCGCATCCGATCCCCGCCCACCCAGCACCGTCGCCTCACCGTCGACGACGTCGCCGACACGCAGCTGCGGGTGCTCGATGAGGCCGAGGTCGAGCGCCTCCTCCTCGGTGTAGGTCCGGATCGGGACGATGCCGTGCTCGGCCGAGCCGACCAGCACCAGCTCGCGGCCGGCGCGGATCAGGTGCACCGAGCGGTTGGGGCCCAGCGGCAGCGTCGCCTCGGTCGACAGGCCGGCGCCGGAGGCGTCGGACGTCGAGGACGACTTCTTCATCTGGCGCAGCACCCACGTCAGGCCGTAGATGACGGCCACGACGACCGCCAGGCCGATGAACGTGCGGGCCAGGCCACCGCCGCTGCCACCCACGTCCGCGTGGGCGGCCGAGCCGCCGTCGGAGGGCAGGTTCAGCGCGGTGTTCTCGCCGTAGGGGTCCTTGCCCGTCGTCGCCGTGCCCGCCGCGAGGGCGAGGGCCGGCGCCGCCAGGAGGACGCAGAGGAGTGCGGCCGCGCAGGCGGCCGTGAGGGCACGGAATGGCTTCACTGGAGGGACTCGGTAGGTCGGGAGGGACGACCAGCCAGTCCATGGATCGGCCTGTGCGCAACGAACTTGAGAGACGCGATTGGACGATCGTTCGAGGGCGTACCGCGCGATGTGCGTGGCCGCCCCTCACGACCCGCCTACGCGGCTTCGGGGAGGCCCGGCGGCAGGCCGTCGCCCGGCGGCAGCTCGGCCGTCGCGGGCTCGAACGCGGCGGGCTCGGCGGCCGGCTTGCGCTCGGCGCCGTTGACCTCGGTGATGCGCAGGCCGAACTGCTCGTCGATGACCACGACCTCGCCGCGGGCGATCGGCCGGCCGTTGACCAGCAGGTCGACGGGCTTGTCGGCGAGGCGGTCGAGCGTGACGACCGAGCCCTGGCCCAGCGACATCGTCTCGCCCAGCGACATGTGCGTGCGGCCGACCTCGACGGTCAGCTCGACGGTGACGTCGGTCAGGCGCGACAGGTCGGCCTCGCCCAGGGGCAGGCCGCCGGGGGTGCCGTCGTCCAGCGGGGTGAACTCCACGTCGGTCATCGCAAGGCTCCTTACTGGACCGCGAGGTCCGTGAACATGATGTCCTCGGCCTCGACGTCGGTCTCCTTCTTGATCCGCTTGAGCACGGAGGCCTGCAGCCTCAGCCGCGACTTCTCCTTGATCAGGCGGTTGGCGTTGATGCCGGTGAGGCTGTCGGTGATGATCGCGCGCACCGCGGCCTCCTGGGGCAGCGTCCCGTAGCCGTCGGGCGGCGTGGTGGCCTCGCCGCCGCCGGCGGCCTTGATGGCCTCCTCGAGGTAGCCCTCCTTGAGGACCAGCGCGGCGTTGAGCTTGGCGAACTTGCCGCCCGCCAGGTTGATCAGGAAGTCCTTGGGCATGACGTAGACCGAGCCCGCGATCTTGGGCTTGGGCGCCGGCGTCTTGGGCGCGAGCATGAACTTGTAGACGCCGCCGACGATCAGCAGCAGGACGGGGATCAGGACCTTTGGGTTCTTCATGACCAGGGGGGTTACTTGGAGTTGGCGAAGGTGGGCTTGATCGACGGGATCTTGGCCGTGGTGGACGGGTCGCCCGTGCCCTCGGTGGCCGAGGCGGTCGAGGCGTTGGCGGCGGTGACCTTGCTGATGCGCGGCACGAGGATCTCGACGCGCCGGTTCAACGAGCGCCCGGCGTAAGACTTGTTGGAGGCGATCGGCGCATAGGCGCCGCGACCGGCCGCCGTCATGCGCAGCGGCGAGATGCCGTCGCCGTCGAAGGTGCGGAAGATCGCCAGCGCGCGCTCGGTCGACAGCTCCATGTTGTCGTGGAACTGCGCCGAGTGGATCGGCTGGTCGTCGGTGTTGCCCGAGATGATCAGCTGGTGGGTCTTCTGCGTCGTCGACAGCAGGCCCGCCACGTCGTTGAGCAGCGGCAGCGCCTGCTGCCGCGGGACCGCCGAGCCGCTGTCGAACAGCAGCTTGTCGGTGAGCAGCCGGATCAGCAGGCCGTCGTCGGTGACCGACACCTTGATCTTGCCCGACAGCCCCTGCTGGGCGGCGACCTTGTCGAGCTGCTTCTTGAGCTTCTCGAAGGCCTGCTCCTCGGCGTTGCCCTGGGCCCCGCTCTTGTCCTGGGAGACCGAGTCGTCGTTCTTGGGCGAGCCGACGTAGGGCTGCAGCGAGGACTCCTTGGGCGAAGCCGCGGGCGTCTTGATGTTCTGGACGCCGCCCGACTCCTTGATCGACTGCCCGCCGGGCAGCACCTTGCCGGAGAAGGCGTCCTGCAGCGAGTGCTGCAGCGACTCCAGCTTGGACTTGTTGACCGAGGAGATCGAGAACAACACCATGAACAACGCCACGAGCAGCGTCATCAGGTCGGCGTACGTGATGAGCCAACGCTCGTCGACGTGCTCGCCGTGGTCGTCCCCGCGCTTCTTCTTTCCGCCGTGCCCGGACATGGTGCCTGGTGGGCCGCAGGCCTACGCGGCCTGCGCGTCGACGGCCTTGAGGTCGGCCTTGCCGTCGCCGCTCTCGACCGCCACGCGGTCGGCCGGGGCGAGGTAGCTGAGCAGCTTCTGCTGGACCATGCGCGGGTTGTCGCCCGCCTGGATCGCCAGGATGCCTTCGAGCACGAGCGAGCGCTCCTCGACCTCCTTCTGGCTCAGCATCTGCAGCGTGTAGCAGATGGGCAGGTACACGACGTTGGCCGAGCCCACGCCGTACAGCGTCGCGATGAACGCGGCGGAGATGGCCGGCCCGAGCGTCTCGGGGGCGCTCAGGTTGGAGAGCACGTGCACCAGCGAGATGACGGTGCCGAGCACGCCGATCGTCGGCGCCAGGCCGCCGGCCTTCTCGAAGACCGAGGAGCCCTGCTTGTGGCGCGCGGCCATCGCGTCGATCTCGGAGTCGAGGATCTCGCGCAGGAGGTCGGGGTCGGTGCCGTCGACGATGAGCTGCATGCCCTTGCGCATGAACGGCTCCTCGATGGCCTCGATCTCCTCCTCCAGCGCGAGCAGGCCGTCCTTGCGGGCCCGCTCGGCGAAGGACACCAACGTCTTGACGCGCGCGCCCAGGTCCGGGTGATCGGACAGGATCGCCTTCATGTACAGCTTGGGGATGAGCATGAAGCGCTTCATCCCGACGCCGCCGAGGATCGCGCCCGCCGTGCCGCCGAGCACGATGATCAAGGCGTTGATGTTCAACAACATGGGGGGCGCGACGCCCTCCATGATGCCCGCCATGATGATGCAGACGACGGCGATTCCGATTCCGATTGCGCTGGCGGCCTTCATGGGTCTTCTCTAGTTGGTCGACCGCGACCGGGCGGACTTCAGTTCGGACTGTTGGCGCGGGGACTTAGCCCAGCGCCTTCTCGATCGCGGACAGGACGCGGTCGGCCTGGAACGGCTTGACGACGAAGTCCTTGGCGCCGAGCTTGATCGACTCCAGGACCTTGGACTCCTGGCCCAGGGCCGAGCACATCACGACCTTCGCGCCGGGATCGACGGCGATGATCTCCTTGAGGGCGGCCAGGCCGTCCTTCTCGGGCATCGTGATGTCCAGGGTCATCACGTCGGGCCGCAGCTCCTGGAAGCGCTGCACCGCCTCGGCGCCGTTGGCGGCCTCGCCAACGATCTCGTGACCGCCGCCGCTCAGGGCGTCGGTGACCATCTTGCGCATGAACGCGGCGTCATCGACGACGAGAACGCGAGCCATCAGACTGAAACCTCCGTAGGGGTGGGTTCGGGGGAGTGGGTGGAAGCAGGGGATGAGGCGCCGAGGATCGTCTCGACGCGCACGGCCAGGCCGCCGTCGTCGGCGATCACCAGCCGGCCGGTGGCGAAGCGCATGCCGTCGGCGTAGAGGTCGATCGGCGCCTCGACGGCGCGGTCGAGCTCGACCACGGCGCCGGTGGGCAGCGCGACGATCCGGCCCGACGGCATCCGCGTGCGCCCGAGCTCGGCCCAGACGCGGACCGAGATGTCGCGCAGGGCGTCGCCGAGCGGCGCGTCGTCGTGGCTCTCGGTCATCTCGTCCAGCGCGCGCGTCATGCGCACGATGAACGCGTTGGGGACCAGCTGCACCAGCAGGCACGGGGCCCCGCAGAAGCTGAACGTGACGGCGGTGGCGTGGCCGGGGTGCTCCCAGCGGTCGCCGCCCTCGTTGGCGTCGGCCAGCTGGCGGACGTCCGGCGGCGCGATCTCGACCTCTTCGTCGAGCACCTTGGACGTCGCCATCGCGGCGGCCGACATCATCTGGTTCATCGCCTCGCCGACCGCGGAGAACTCCAGCTCGGAGAGCTCGCCGCCGGCCTCGACCGACATGGGGTCCATGCCCATCATCGCCGCGGCCAGGCGCCGCGCGCCCTCCAGGCCGATGACCATGACGTTGCCGCCGGTCACGCCGTCGACGTAGGAGACGTCGGCCGCGATCGCGGGGAACGTCGCGTCGGCGAACGGCGACTGCTCGGGCGGGACGACCCGGACCGCGCCGGGGACGACGCCGTCGGGGCTGAACATCTGGAGCACGCCCTGCACGGCCTCCGAGGTGGAGGCGCCGAGGCGCAGCAATGCCTGTTCCGCGTTCATCACGCCTCGTTCTCCACGGGTCCGAGGATCTGCACGGCACGGTGCTTGCCGCTGCGGCCGCCGCGGGCGCGGTGGACCGGCGTGCGGTCGGCGAAGAGCGTGATCTCGGTGTCGGCCTTGGCGTCGAGCTTGATCACGTCGCCGGGCTTCAGGCGCAGGATCTCGTCGAGCGTGAGCTGCGTGTCGGCGACCTCGGCGCGCATCGAGACCTCGACGTGGCTGAGGCCCTGGTTGACCGCGGCGGCGATGTGCTCGTCGCGGACCTTGACCTCCTCGTCGTGGCGCGAGAACGCCGAGGCGACGGGCGCGATCGCCGCGTAGGGGATCATCAGCGCCATCGTCGAGGAGAGGCCGTCCAGGCGCGCCTCGAGCGTCAGCGCCAGCGTCGGCTCCGAGCCGGCGGCGACCTGTACGGTCTCCGGCTGCGTGTCGACCATCGCGATGTCGAGCGTCATCTCCGACACGTCGAACCAGACCGACGAGAGCGCCTCGACGATCGTGCCGAACAGGCGCTGCACGACCATCAGGTCGATGTCGGTCAGGTCGCGGTCGCGCGACGCGGTCTCGGGACGGCCGCCCAGCATGCGCTCCAGCGCGATCAGCACGACCGGCAGCTCGGCGCACATCAGCATGCGGCCCTCGTGCGGCGCGGTGTCGATCTGGATGTAGGCGCTGTGGTCGGGGATCTGCGCGAACGCGTTGGCCCACGTGAACTGCCCGACGTCGATGACCTCCATCTCGATCGGCGTCCGGTGCTCGGCGGCCAGGCGCGTCGCCGCGCGCTCGGTGAAGGTGTCCATGGCGCGGCGGATCCGCCGCTCCTGATCGGTCGTGAACTTCGTCGGGCGGGTGAAGTCGACGGTGCGCAGCCAGCGGGCGCGACGGCCTTGGCGCTCCTCCGACTCCATCGGCATGTTGCCCTCGCTCGCCCGAGCGAAGAGCTTCTCGATCTCGTTGGCGTCCAGGAAGCCGCTCACTCAGACCAGCGCTGCCTTTCCGGCCGCCACGGCGCCGAGGAGGTGCTCCTCGATCCCGCCGGCCTCACGGACGGTGATGGTGATGTCGGCGCCGACCGACACGCGGATCGTGCGGCCCTTGGAGCCGCCGGTCGCGGTCGCGCGCACGGGGATGCGGTGCTCGTCGAGGAGCTTGGTGACCGCGTGGTCGTTGCGCTGCCCGATGTCCTGGCCGCTGCCGCCGAACGAGAACATCGCGGCCCCGCCGACCAGGCAGGCCTCCAGCCGGACGCGCGAGGCGCCCTGGGCGACGGCCATGGCGATCAGCGACGGCACCGCGAGGTCCGCGAACTTGTGCGGCTGCGGAGGGTCGGGCTGGGTGGTCTCGGGCAGCATCACATGGGCCAGCGCGGCCACGCCCTTGGCGCGGTCGACGAGGGCCAGGCCGATGCACGACCCCAGGCCGATGCACGCCAGGGTGTCCCCGGCCGTGCGAGAGGCGGACGCCTCGCCCATGCGGACGACGGTCTCCATGGCTTAGAGGCCGAGCCGCCCCAGCAGCTCCTTGATCCCGCCGTGGTTGGGCAGCAGGAGGAACGACAGCGAGCAGTTCTCGTCCTCGACCAGGAGGTCGGAGTCCAGGATGAGCGCCTCCTCGACGTCGTCGCCGCGGCCGATCAGGACCGAGGAGAGGATCGAGCCGAGCATGTCCTCGACGACCTGCGGCGGCTCGGGCTCCAGCTCCATGCCGACCATCTGGGCCAGCACGTTGATGTAGTTGGTGCCGAGGATGTTGCCGACCTCGCCGAGCATCGAGCAGCCGTCGGGCGTCGACGGCTCGATGCCGTAGATCCCGCACAGCTTCTGCGCGTCGGCCTCGGGGAAGAGGAGCACGACGATCGCCTCGAAGTCGCCGACGATCGGCACGACGACGCCGTAGCGCAGCTCGTCGGGCTCGCCCGCGATCGCGACGGCCTCGGCGAGCGGCAGCGCGGCGGCCGTCGGCACCGAGATGTCGACGGACTTGCCGAGCATCGAGCCCAGCGCGGTGCCGGCGTTGCCGGATCCGATGTTGGCCAGCTCGCGCAAGGCGTCGAGCTGCATGTCAGAGAACGTGGTCATGGCTCCTACTGCAATCGTCAGACGGCGGCCGGAACCGCAACGGGGCGGTCGGACGCGGACAGCGCCGGGTGGGTGTTCAGGGTCAGGGCGTCGCAGTCCGCCAACAGCACGATGTCGCCGTTGGACAGGACCGCCGCGCCCGAGACCGCCGCCTCCTGAGCGACGTTCTGCGGCAGCGGCCGCGTCACCAGCTCGCGCTGGCCGATCAGCTTCGAGACCGAGAGGGCGATCGAGCCCTCCTGGCCGCGAACGATCACCACATGCGTGTCCTGCAGGTCCGCGGCCCCCGCCGCGGCACCGCCGAACACGTCGACCGCGCGGCGCAGCGGCAAGGCCTCGTCCTTGAGGACGAGCATCTTGCGGCCGGCGACCGAGCGGACGGGGTTGTCGTCGAGGCGCATCGTGCGCTCGACGCGCTGCAGCGGGATGCCGAACGGCTTGTCGCCGGCCTCCACGAGCAGCGCGGACATGATCGCGAGCGTCAGCGGGAGGCGGATCTCGTTGACGGTGCCCTCGCCCTGAACCGAGGTGACCGTCACCTCCCCGCCCAGCTCGCGGATCTTCTCGCGCACCGCGTCCATCCCGACGCCGCGGCCCGAGAGGGCCCCGACCTCGGCGGCGGTGCTGAAGCCCGGCGCGAACAGCAGCTCGATCGCGCCGCGCATGTCGATCAGCTGCGCCTGCTCGCGGGTGATCAGCCCGCGGTCCACGGCGACGGCGGCGACCTTGGCCGGGTTGATCCCGTGGCCGTCGTCCTTGACCGTGATGATGATGCTGCCGCCCGCGTGGCGCGCGGCGATCGTGAGCTTGCCGGTCGGCGCCTTGCCGGCCGCGACGCGGTCCTCGGGGGACTCCAGGCCGTGGTCCAGCGAGTTGCGAATCAGGTGGACGAGCGGGTCGCCGATCGCGTCGACGACCGTGCGGTCCAGCTCGGTCTCCTTGCCGACGAGGTCGAGCTCGACCTGCTTGTCGAGCTTGGAGGCGACGTCGCGCACGAGGCGCGGGAAGCGCATGAAGACGGCCTCGATCGGGATCATGCGGATCTGCATGACCATCGCCTGCAGGGCGTGCGAGGAGCGGGTCAGCTCCTGCATCGCCTGCGACAGGCCCGGGACGTCGGCCTCGGCGCTCAGCGCCTCGACGTGCGTGCGCTGGACGACCAGCTCGCCCATCAGGTGCATGAGCTGGTCGAGGCGGTCGGCGTCGACGCGGACGGTCTGGTGGCCGCCCTTCTTGTGCGCGGCCGGCGTCGAAGCGGTGGGAGCGGCGGCCTCCGGCGCGCCGGACTCGTCGACGGCGGCCAGCGGGGCGGCCTCGGCGACCGGCTCGGGCGTGTGCTCGGCGACGCGCACGTCGCCGACGTCCGGCACCGCGCGGATCGCGGCGGCGATGTCGTCGACCTCGTTCTCGGTGGCCAGCAGCAGCTCGACGAGGCGGCCGTCGAAGCCGTCGACCTCGCCCTCGGCGGGCCGCGAGCGCAGGACCTCGCCGTGCTCGCCGGCGGCGGCCAGCACCTGGAAGGCGCGGACGGCCGGCATCTGGGCGTCCTCGGCGAGCACCGCGGCGACCTCCAGGACCGTCTGGCCCTCGGTGATCGGAGCGAGAACCGGCCCCCGCCCACCCGCCGGAGCCTCCTCCGCGACCTCCTCGACGTGCTCGGGGTCGTCCTTCTCGCGGACGAGCGACTGCAGGCGCTCGACCAGCTCGGCCGGGTCGAGGTTCTCGGCGCCGTCGGTGTCGATGGCGTCGACCGCGCCCGACAGCGCGTCCAGGCAGGCCAGCAGGACGTCGACGACCTCGCGGGACAGCTTGCCGCCGCGCTGGCGCAGCAGCTCGAGCACGTCCTCCATCTTGTGCGTCAGGGTCGCCATGCCCTCGAAGCCCATCGTCGCCGCCATCCCCTTCAGGGAGTGGGCGATGCGGAAGATGGCGTCGACCGTCTCGCGGTCGTCGGGCGCCTCCTCGAGGCGCACCACGGCCAGGTTCAGCTCCTGGAGGTTCTCCCGGCACTCGGCCAGGAACATGGGGAGGTACTCGGAGGTGTCCATCAGATCTTCCGGTAGACGAAGGGGGACTCGGGCTCGAGGGCGTGCTTGGCGGGCTCCGAGACGCGCTCGGTCGCGCCGACGACGAGGCGGCCGCCCGCGCGCAGGCTCTCGGCGAGCCGGCCGTGGAGCGCGTCGCGCACGTCCTCGTTGAAGTAGATGACGGTGTTGCGGCACAGCACGAGGTCGAAGGACTCCTTGGCGGGCTGGACCCGCAGCAGGTCGCCCTGCTCGAAGCGGACCATCCGCTTCAGCTCGGCCGACGCGTGCCACCGGCCGTCCTCCATCGCGAAGTGCGAGGCCAGCGTCGCCGTGGGCGCGTCGCGCGCGTCCTCGGTGGTGAACACGCCGGTGCGGGCGCGCTCGACCATGCGGCCGTCGATGTCGGTGCCCAGGATCGTCACCTGCGCGCGCGGGATCGCGCGGCGGGCGATGGCCGCCAGGGTGTAGGCCTCGGCGCCGTAGGAGCTGCCGGCGCTCCAGGCGCGGACGCGGTTGGAGCCGCTCGCGGCGAGGTCGGGGAGGATCTTGTCCTCCAGGACCTCCCACTGCTCCGGGTTGCGCCAGAGCTGCGAGACGTTGATCGTCACGCGGTCCAGGAAGCGGCTCAGCTCGTCCTTGTCGGCCTTCAGCAGCTCCGCGTAGGCGGGCAGCGTGGTGTCGCCGTGGCGCGTGGAGACGAACGAGCGGATGCGCCGCTCCATCTGGCCGCGCTTGTACTGCAGCAGGTCGATCCCGCAGACGCGGCGGAAGGCCAGGCAGAACTGCTCGTACTCGTCCTGGGCGCCGGCGCGGGCGGCCGGGGTGGTGGTGGCCAGGGACATCAGGCCCCCCGCTTGCGAGCCGCTGGGCGAGTCATGCGGCAACCTCGTCGGCGATCGCGGCCGCCAGCTGCCCCAGCGGCACGACGACGTCGGCCAGCCGCGCCTCGACGATCGCGCGCGGCATGCCGTAGACGGTGCAGGAGGACTCGGCCTCGGCGATGATCCGGCCGCCGCGGGCCCGCACCTCGCGGGCGCCCTCGAGGCCGTCCTTGCCCATGCCGGTCATGACGACCAGCACCAGGCGCTCGCCGTAGATCCGCGCGGCGTCGGCGATCGTCAGGTCCGCGCGCGGGCGCAGGCCGCCGATCGCCGCCTCGTCGGAGAGGCGGGCGACGCCGTCGTCGCCGAGGCGCAGGTGCGAGCCGCCCGGGGCGAGGATCAGCGTGTCGGGCCGCAGCGCCTCGCCGCCGGCGGCCTCGACCACCGACAGCTTGCCGCCGCGGTCCAGCCGCTGGGCCAGCGAGGCGGTGAAGCCCGCGGGCATGTGCTGGACGATCATGCCGCCGGCGCCCAGGGGCGACGGCAGGTCCGGGATCAGCTCGGCCAGCGCGCGCGGGCCGCCGGTCGAGGTGGCGATCAGGACCACCTTCTTGGTCCGGGCCGACGCGCGGCGGGGGCGCGGCGCGCGGGCCGGGGCGGCGGCCAGGACGGCCTTGGGGGCCGCGGAGGACGCCGCCGCGGTGACCTTCTCGCGCAGCGCGCTGACGAAGGACTCCAGCGGCTCGCCGAAGGCGGGCTTGGCGACGAGGTCGAACGCGCCCTCGGCGAGCGCGTCGACGGCACGGGCGCCGTGGGCGGGCGAGAAGGCCGAGACCACGACGACCGGCAGCGAGGAGCGCTCGCCGCGCAGCGCGCGCAGAACGCCGATCCCGTCCATGCCGGGCATGGCGAGATCGAGGGTCATGGCGTCGGGGCGCAGCTCGCGGTAGAGCGAGAGCGCCTCGTCGCCGTCGGCGGCCTCCCCGACGACCTCGAACCCCGCGTCGCGCAGCGCCTGCGTGAGCAGGCGCCGCATGAACGTGGAGTCGTCGGCGACGAGGATCCGGGACGGCTTGGCGGTGCGGGCGGCGGCGAGCACGACTGGACCGGCTCTCGGCTAGGCGGCGACGCGCACGTCGTCGACGACCTCGGCGGCCTCGACGTTCAGCGCGTCGGTGGCCGCTCCGACGATCCCCTCGGGATCGAGCAGGACCACCAGGCGGTCGCCGATCTTGGCGATGCCGTCGATGCCGCGGCCGCCGGCCGTGGGGGCCTCGTCGAGCTGCTCGCCGTCGATCGTGATGACCTCCTCGACGTCGTCGACGACGACGCCCGCCATGTCCTCGGCGGTCTCGACGATCACGATCTTGGCCTCGCTGACGTCGGCGTGCTCGACGCCCAGGCGCGTGGCCAGGTCGTAGACCGGCAGGATCTTGCCGCGCAGCGAGATCACGCCACGGACGCTGGGGTCCGAGGAGGCCACCGAGCGCGGCTCGGTGAAGCGGATGATCTCGTGGACCTGCGTGATGGGAAGCGCGTACTCCTCCTCGCCGAGCGAGAAGACCACGAGCTGGCGTGAGAGGGTCTCTTCAGGCATGAAAGCTCCAAGTGGGAAGGTCTGTCTGCCCGGTGATCGACCGTCCCGGAGGGCGCTTGAGACGCCTCGCGGACACATCCCCCGGCGGGGGGAGGCTCCTGTCAGCGCGCGAGGCGGAGCGCGCGCGCCATCACGTCGACGCGCCAGTCGCGGATCTTGCGGACGACCTCGTCGACCGACTCGGTCACGGCGATCCGCTGACCGGTCGTGAGCGTGACGTGGCAGTCCGGCGAGGCGTCGATGCGCTCGATCAGGTCGACGTTGAGCTGGAACGGCTCGCGGGAGGTGGACAGCTTGTGCAGCTCGATCATGGAAGAGATGGTGAGGGTCGTCAACGACGTATCGAGACCGCGGCGCGCCCGCCCGCGCGGATGCCCTCCGCATCCGCACGGGCGGCCACGCCGCGGTCTCGTGAGCTTCAGGCGCGCTAGCGCTTGAGGTTGACCAGCTGCTCCAGCATCTCGTCGGCCGTCGTGATGACCTTCGAGTTGGCCTGGAAGCCGCGCTGGGCGACGATCAGGTTCGTGAACTCGCTGGCGAGGTCCACGTTGGACATCTCCAGCGTGCCGCCGATCGTCTGCCCGAACGTCTTGCCGTCCGGCGTGCCGACCAGCTCCGTGCCCGCCGCGGGGGCCGCGGCCCAGCGGTTGCCGGACAGGCGCATCAGGCCCTCGTCGTTGGGGAACTTGGCCAGCGAGAGGACGCCCGCGGTCGTGCGGGTGCCGCCGCCGTCGGGGATGTAGGTGACCTCGCCGTTGGTGCCGACCGCGATCGAGGTGGCGCCCTGCGGGATCTGGATGAAGGTGTCGGAGGCCGGCGTCGTGGTCGTGTCGCGGCCCATCACGTAGTAGCCCTCGGGCGTGGTCAGGTAGCCCTGGTCGTTGGTGATGAAGTTGCCGGCGCGCGTGTAGTTCAGCTCGTTCGGCATCGTGGCCGGCGTCGTCGACGGGTCGCCGAGGCCGACGCGGAAGAACCCGTCGCCCTGGATCGCGACGTCCAGCGGCTTGCCCGTGTTCTGCATCGAGCCGTCGCTCATGACCGAGTCGATCGAGCCCAGCTGCACGCCGAGGCCGACCTGCGCCGAGTTCGTGCCGCCGGTGTTGGGGCCCTCGGCGGAGCCGCCGTAGAGCGTCTGCTGCAGCTGGTCCTTGAACGTCACGCGCGACGACTTGTAGCCGACCGTGTTGACGTTCGCGAGGTTGTTGGAGACCACGTCCAGCATCGTCTGGTGGGTCTGCAGGCCGGAGATGGCCGAGTACATGCCGCGGATCATTGGGGGAGGTTCCTCTTTCGAGTCCTCCGGCTTCCCCTAGGGAGGGGTCCAGCCGGGGTGGTGGGGGTTGGCGTCCTTGCCGCTTCGCCCTAGGCGATGACGGCGCTGTCGATGTTCGTGAACACGTGGTCCTTCATCTGGTCCTTGCCGACGGCCGTGACGACCGTGCGGTTGGTGACCGAGACCACGAAGGCCTTGTCGTCCACGAGGACCACCGCGTCGCGGGCGCCCTTGCCCGCGGCACGATCGACCCCGTCCTGGAGCCGCTGCATCGTCGACGGGTCGACGGTGAGCTGGCGGCGCTCCAGGCGCTGGACGGCGTGCTTGCTGAACGTGACGGGCTTCGTGCCCGCCGTGTCCCTGAGAACGTCCGCGAACGCCGGACCTTGAGGCGTCTGGACGGATGGCCGGACCGGCTGGGTCCGGGCGCGCACGGCCCCGGCCCCATCCGGACCGGCCGAGATGCCGGGCGGGACGAGCGCCGGGTTGAAGGGGGTGCCGGACATGGCGCGCTACGGGGTCGTCGTGCCCGACGCGTCGGTGCCCGAGGCGTCCGTGCCGGTGCCGGTGTCGCCCGTGCCGCCGGTGGTCGGGTCGGTGCCCGTGCCGGTGCCGGTGGTGTCGCTGTGCGGCCGGACCGAGACGACCGTGTCGGGGTCGACGCCGGTCATGCCGCCGACCGTCAGCCGGACGGTGGAGCCGGACATCTGCACGCTGTCGACCGTGCCCGAGTAGGCGGTGTTGCCCTCGACGAACGTCACGTCCTTGCCGATCATCTGCGTGGCGTTGGACTTGGACTGCGCGATGACCATGTTGGTGATCTGCTCGACCTGGGTCATCATCGAGATGGTCTGGAAGTACTGGTTGGGGTCCTGGCCGGAGTTGGGGTCCTGGTTGCTCAGCTGCGCGGTGAGCATCTTCAGGAACCCGTTCTTGTCCAGCGTGTCGCTGGGCCCGGTCTGGGACTGGTTGTACGCCGGGTTGGTGTACATGTTGCCGATGGCGCTTGCGCTGCTCATGAGGGTCCGTCCTCTCGCCGTGGAGGTCTACGCCGTGACGTCGACGAGCGTGCTCGTCGCGGTCAGCGGGGCGTCGGTGATGGTCAGCTCGTCCTGCGCGACGACCTCGTCGTCGTCGTCGGAGAGCCCGTAGGAAGACGCGGCCCCGGAGGAGCCGCTCCGCGCCTGGCCGGCGTCGCCCTGGTTGGCGAAGCCGCCGTCCTGGCCGGCGCCGAGCTGGAGGTCGAGGCTCTGCAGCTGCACGCCGCGGTCCTCGAGCAGGCGGCGCAGCTCGTTGCCCGCCTGCTGGAGGGCGTCGAGGCCGGCCTGGTCGTGGGCGGCGATCGTCGCGACGAGGCCGTCGCGCGTGGTGCGCAGGTGCACGTCGACCTGGCCCAGCGCCTCGGGCTTGAGCTGCAGCGTGGCGCGCGCCTGGCCGGAGCGGGTGGCCGCGATGCGGACCAGCTCCTGGACGCGCTCGGCGGTCTGCACGACCGAGGCCCTGGTCAGCTGCTGGGCGCCGGACGCCGTCGGCACCTGCGTGAGCGCGGTGGCGGCGGGCTGGGCCTGGGCGACGGTCGGCGCGGGCTGCGCCGGGGGCGCGGCGGCGGTCGGCGCGTCGGCGCCGGCCGGCGCGTTCGACGAGGCGGCCGCCGCCGCGTCGGCGGTCGGCGGCAGCGTCGGGGCGGGCGGCAGGCCCTGCTGGGCGCCGCCGTGCTGGTTGGAGTCCTTGCCGGGGTGGCCGCCCGCGTGGGCCTGGCCCTTGGCGTCGAGCAGCTCGGGCGGGAGCTGGAGCTTGCCGTCGGCGGCGCCCGCGGCGCCCGGCCCGTCGGCGCCCGGCGCCTGCTGGGCCAGGACGGCCTGCGGATCCAGCGGCAGGCCGTCGGGGCCGAGCCCGGACGGCCCCGCGGTCGCCCCGGCGCCGCCGCCGGTGGCCGGCGTCGTGGGCGTCGTGGGCGCGAGCGGCTGCTGGGCCTGGGCGGCCGCGTTGGGATCGGCCGTCGGCGTCGCCGACGCCTGGTCCCGCGCGTCGGCCGCGGGCTGCCGCTCATCGGGCGACGACGTCTTGGTCGGCGCGGCGTCGTCGGCCTCGGGCTTGGACGCCGTCGCGTCCTTGACCTGGTCGTCGTCGCGGTCCGGACGCGACGCCGTGTCGCGGCGCGTGTCCTGGGGCCGGGTCTTGGGGCCTTCCGCATGTGCGGTCCGGGCCGTGCTCTGGGTGAGGAGAGCGGCGAAGTCGCCGCCCGCGCCGGTCGGTGGGGAGGCGCCGACGCTCTTGGGAAGCGCCGTGCCTGCCCTCGCCGTCGGCGGCGAGATGGGGAGGGAGGACATCTAGATCGTGCTGTAGTCGAGGGAGCCGGACGTGGAAGAGGAGGTGTCGCCGCCGGTGCCGGTGGCGCTGAGCAGGCCGGCGGCCGAGAGCGGGGTCGTCGTCGGGGGCACCGCGCCGGCGGTCGCGGCCGTCGTCGCGCCGGTGCCGCGATACTCGGCGGCGTAGCCGAGGATGTTCTTGACGTAGTTCTGGGTCTCGGCGTAGGGCGGGATCCCGCCGAACTTGGCGACCGCGCCCGGGCCGGCGTTGTAGGCCGCCAGCGCCTTGGAGGCGTCGCCGCCGAAGCGATCCAGCTGCTGCTTGAGGTACTTGGCGCCGCCCTCGATCGCCTGCGCGGGATCGGTCGGGTCGGTGACGCCCAGCGACGCGGCGGTGCCCGGCATCAGCTGCGTGAGGCCCTGGGCCCCGACCGGCGAGCGCGCGCTCGGGTTGAAGTTGGACTCCTGGCGGATCAACCCCTTCAACAACGCGGGGTCGATGCCGTACTTGGTCGCCGCGGCGGTGATCTGGCCGTCGTACTGCGTCGGCGTGCCGCCGCCCAGCGCCGTGGGCGTGGCGCTCGTCGCCGCCGTGGCGGTGGACGCGGTGGTGCCCTGCGCGGCGGCCAGCTGGTCGGCGAAGCTCGTCGACGACGTGGACGCGGACGCCGCGGCGTCGGTCGACCCGGAGCCTTCCAGCGACGCGATCTGCGCCTGGATGGCGGCCATGCGCTGGCCGATCAGCTCGATGCTCACGCCGCCATCCTCCGGGCGTGCATCTGCAGCGCCATCTCGTCCAGGCGCTCGGACTCGACGCGCTCGGACTCCAGGCGATGCTCCTCGCGCTGGCGCTCCTCGAGCTTGTCGAGGACCTCGCGGGCCTGGCTGGCCTTGGCCAGCTCGGAGCGGCGGGTCTGCAGCTCGGTCTCGTAGTTGCGCATCCGCAGCTGGGCGTCGACGCGATCGTGCTCGAGCCGCTCGACCCACGCCTGGCGGGCGACGAGCGACGCGCCGGTCAGCGGGCCGAGACCCGGCGAGAGCACGCCCGACTGGGCGTCGCGCAGCCGCGACTCCGCGGCGCGCAGGACCGCCTCGCCGCGCACCCTCGCGCTGAGGCTGGCCGCGAAGCGCTCCTTCGCCTGGTCCTCGTCGTGCGCGCGGATCTCGCGCACACGCTGAAGGCCGAATCGGAAGGGAGCGGACATCTCGTTCTGGGTGGTCGGTCGGTTCGGGGCTTGATGAAGGGCGTTGGACGACTGTCGGACAGCGGGGAGCACTCGCCTGACGGCTCGTGCTCCCTTGCGAGATTTCGCCTGGCGGCGAAACTCGCGACTGCTGAGGGACCAGCGCATCTAGACGGCCAGGTTCAGCGGGGGGATGGCGGACGGGCCGGTGGCCGCGGCCGCGGGCTGCGCGACCGCCGAGGGCTCCTGCATGGACGCCGCCAGGTCGCCGACCGACACCTCGGTGATGCCGACCGTGCGCAGCAGCAGGTCGTCGGCGTCGGGGCCGGGGACGGCCTCGTCGGGACGCTGCTTGAGGAAGCCGTCGATCGAGTCCTTCAGGTCGATCGCCATGTCGGTGACCGGGTCGCTGCCGCGCTCGTAGGCGCCGATCGCGATCAGGTCCTTCTTGTCGCGGTAGGCGGCCAGCAGCGAGCGCAGGCGCGTCGCGCCCTCGCGGACGTCGGGCGTCATGATCTCGCCCTCCAGCCGGGACACCGACTGCAGCACGTCGATCGCCGGGTAGTGGCCGGCGTGCGCGAGCTGGCGCGTCAGGACGATGTGGCCGTCGAGGATCGAGCGGACCGCGTCGGCGATCGGCTCGTTCATGTCGTCGCCGTCGACCAACACGGTGTACAATGCGGTGATCGACCCGTGCGGGCTCGTGCCGGAGCGCTCCAGCAGCTTGGGCAGCAGCGCGAAGACCGACGGCGTGTAGCCGCGCGTGGCGGGCGGCTCGCCGATCGCCAGGCCGACCTCGCGCTGGGCCATCGCGAAGCGCGTGACCGAGTCCATCATCAACATGACGTCGTGGCCCTGGTCGCGGAAGTGCTCCGCGACGGCCGTCGCCGTCAGCGCCGCCTTGATGCGCACGAGCGCGGGCTGGTCGGAGGTCGCGACGATCACGACCGAGCGCTCGATCGCCGGGCCCAGGTCGCGCTCGATGAACTCCACGACCTCGCGGCCGCGCTCGCCGACCAGGCAGATGACGTTGATGTCGGCCGACGTCGAGCGGGCGATCATCCCCAACAACGAGGACTTGCCCACGCCGGAGCCGGCGAAGATGCCCAGGCGCTGGCCGCGGCCGCAGGGCACGAGCGCGTCGAGCGCGCGCACGCCGAGCGTCACGCGCTCGGTGATCCGCGGGCGCGACAGCGGCGACGGCGGCGCCCCGGAGATCGGGCGCTGCGGGAGGTCGTCCAGCGAGCCGCGGTCGTCCATCGGGTTGCCGAGGCCGTCGAGCACGCGGCCGAGCAGGTGGTCGCCGATCGGCACCGAGACCTGACGGCCGGTGGCGGTGACGACGTCGCCCGGGCCGATGCCGTGCATCTCACCCAAGGGCATCAACAAGGTCCGTCCCGAGCGGAAGCCGACGACCTCCGCGGGGATCGTGGTGTAGGCGCCGGTCTGCGCGTCGCGACCGGTGCGCACGTCGCAGACTTCTCCGATCTCGGCTTCCAGGCCGGTCGCCTCGATCGTCAGGCCGATCAGGTCCATGACGCGCCCGTGGCGGCGGTGCAGATCCGCGCGCGAGATCGCGCGCCCCAGCTCCTCCAGGCGGTCGACGATCAGGGCTTCAGCCGACACGCAGCTCGTCCTCGAGGACCTTGCGCGCGGAGGCCAGCTTGGTGGCGAGCGTCGCGTCGACCTCGCCCTCGGTCGTGCGCACGACCGCGCCGCCGCGCCCGACGCGGCGCTCGGCCTGCACGTCGCAGTGCTCGATGCCGCCCAGCTCGGCGACCAGCGTCTCGGACGCGGTGCGCACCAGCTCGAGGTCCTCGGGGTTGACGAGGATCGTCACGCGGTCGCGCTCGGCCAGGCGCCGCAGCGCGCCGCGCACGACGTCGACGACGACCTCCGGCTGGGCGGCGACCGCGGCGCCGATCGCCTGCTCGGCGATCCGCAGCGCGAGGTCGACGGCGGCGGGCTCGACCGCGGCGACGACGCGCTCGCGCTCGGCGGCGACCGCCGCGACGGCGGCCTGCAGGGCGGCGACGCCCGACGCCATCTGCGCCTGGGCCTCGATCAGCCCGGCCTGGAAGCCGGCCTCGTGCCCGGCCGCGCGCGCGGCCTCGGCCTCGGCGGCCAGGTCGATCTCGGGCTCCGGCGCGACGGCCTCCGGGGCGACGAACGTCGGCGCCTCGGGCAGCGCCTCCAACGTGGGGAACGCGAAGTCCTGCATCAGATGATGTCGTCCTCGGACGCCTCGCCGTCCTCGCCGCCACGACCGATCGTGATCGCGCCCGCGTCCTCCAGGCGGCGGATCGCGCCGACGATGCGCGACTGCGCCTCCTCGACCACGGAGCGCCGCTGCGGCTTGCCGGTGTCCAGGTCCTCCTGGAGCATCTCGGCGCCGCGCGTGGACATGTTGCGGAAGATGGTGTCCTTGACCTCGTCGTTGACGCCGCGCAGCGCCAGCCCGAGGTCCTTCTGGTCGACCTCGCGCAGCAGCAGCTGGATGTCGCGGTCGTTGAGGACGACGATGTCGTCGAAGGTGAAGAGCTTCTGGCGGATCTCGTCGGCCAGCTCGCCGTCGGTCTCGGCGATCGCCTCCAGCACCGTGCGCTCTGTGGAGCGGCCGGCGCGGTTGAGCAGCTCGGCCAGCGAGTCGACGCCGCCCGCCTGGGAGAACTCCTGGGTGAGCACGTTGGACAGCTTGAGGCGCAGACCGCGCTCGACGTCCTCGATCACGCCCGGGTTGGTGTCCTCCATCGTCGCGATGCGCATCGCGACGTTGGCCTGGATCTCGGGCGTCAGGCAGCCGAGCACCTTGGCGCCCAGCGTCGTGTGCAGCGACGCCACCACCAGCGCGATCGTCTGCGGCGCCTCGTCGGCGAGGAACGTCGCGATCTGCTCCGGCGGCGTGCGGCGCAGGAAGTCGAACGGGCGCAGCTCCGCCTGGGCGGTGATCTGGCCGAGGATCTCCTCCGCGCGGGTCTCGCCGAGCAGGTGGACCAGGACCTCGCGGGCGAACTGCGGGCCGCCCATCGCGAACTCGTCCTGGGCCTCGAAGCGCTCGGCCAGCTCCTGGACGACCGCGTCCGCGGTCTCGGCCTTGACGCGCCACAGCGACGCCATCTCGGCCGAGATCGCCTCGATCTCGCGCTCGGAGAGGAACTTCAGGATCTCGGCGGCGCGCGTGGTGCCGATCGTGATCAGGAAGACGGCGGCCTTCTGGCGGCCGGTCAGGGCCGACGCGCCGCTGCGCGTCACGACGCTCACTTGTTGTCCTCCGTGACCCACTGGCGGAGGTGCGCGGCGACGCGCTCGGGCTCGTCGTGGATGATGTTGTCCAACTGCTGACGGCGCGGGTCGGCCGTGGCGATCGAGACCTCGCTGGCCGCGGCCGCCGGGTCGAACGTCGGCATCGGCATCAGCTCGGGCTGGGGCTGGGCGGCCTCCAGCGACTTCAGCCAGGCCGGCTCGTCGATCAGCTCGCCGCGCTCGCGGCGCCGCAGGTGGCGGGTGACGAAGAACAGGAACAGCAGCGCGCCGAGGCCGATGCCCGCGCCCTTGAGGATGCCGGAGAAGGCGGCCGGGATCGGGCTGGAGCTCGTCGCCTTGGGCGTCGGCGCGAAGCTCAGGCCCTGCGTGATGTTCAGCGTGTCGCCGCGCGAGGTCTGCAGGCCGGCCGCCGAGGAGATCGTGTTCTTGAGCTGGCTCAGCTGCGTGGCCGACAGCGTCAGCGACTTGTCGGTCATGATCGCGACGTCCATGCGGTTGACCGCGCCGGGCGCCTTCTGCGTCTTGGTGATCGTCTTGTCGACGCCGTTGGTGACCTCGGTCGACTTGTTCTTGTAGTCGTTCTTGCCGCCGCTGGTGCCGCCGCCGGCCGCGACCTGGTTGGGCAGGTTGGACGACGCGCCGGTCGTGCCGCCGCTGACGGCGCCCGTGCCCTTGAGCGTCTCGGTCTGCGTCTTCTCGGCCAGCGGGACGACGTTCTTCTTGTTGCCGTAGGTGACCGACTGCAGGTCGGTCTGGTCGACGTTGAGGTCGGAGTTGACGACGACCTGCGCCTTGTTCGGGCCCAGCGTGCGGTCCAGCAGCGCCTGCAGGCTCGCGGTCTTGACCGCGTTGAAGCGAGCCTCGGCCGCGGTCTTGGACGGCAGCGTGCCGCCCGAGCCGTCGCCGCCGGCGCCGTCGCCCATCGGCCACAGCATCGTGCCGCTGCCGTCGGTGATCGTCACGTTGGCGGCCTTCAGGTTGGGCACGGCGGAGGCGACGAGGTTGGCGATGCCCTTGACCGACGCGGGGTCCATGCCCGAGGCGTCGCTGGGCAGCAGCACCGCGGCGGTGGCGGGCTGGCTCTCGTCGGCGAAGAGGTTGTCCTGGCCCAGCGTCAGGTTCACGCGCGCGCCCTCGGCGCCCTGGATCTGGCCGATCGTGCTGGCGATCTCGCCCTCCAGGCCGCGCTGGTAGGCGACCTGCTGCTGCTGGCTGGAGGCGCCGAGCTTCTGCTTGTCGAGGATCTCGAAGCCGGGCTGGGTCGACGTCGTGTTCAGGCCCTTGGTGGCCAGCGCGACGTTGGCCTGGGTCTCCTGGCCCTTCTTGACCGCGACGGCGGTGCCGCCGTTCTGCAGCTCGTAGCCGACGCCCGCGGACGTCAGCGCCGCGGTGATCTGCGACGTCTTGGCCGGGTCGACGCCGGTCATCACCGTCGTGTACGACGGCTTGCCCGCCATCTTGACGATGAACAGGGACGCCGCCAGGAAGGCGAGCACGCAACCGGCAAGCGTGAGCTTGCCGCGCAAGGACATGGAGTTGAAGAGAGCCATTGGAGGGAGGGGCTCCAGTTGGAGGGTGTGTGGCTAGACCTGCGTGCGGAAGATTTCTTGGAGGGCCTCGACGCCCTTGGTGCGCAGCTGCGCCGCCAACTGCATCGACAGCTGGGCGCGCTCGACCGCGACGATCGCGGCGGTCGGGTCCGTCGCCGTACCGTCGGCCATCGCACGCGAGGCCGACGCGGCGTCGGTCTGGGACTTCTCGAGCGACCCGAGCTGGTCGGTGAGCAGCTGCCCGAAGTTGCCCGAGGTGCCGGAGGCGGCGCCCGCGCCGGTGGTCGGCGTGCCGTCGAGCGAGCCGACCCCGCCGACGTTCCACTCGCCGGGGGTGGGCGCGATGGCCTTGATCGCCATGGAGGGATCGATCGGCATCAGCGCAGCAGGTCCAAGGTCTTGGTGAACATCGTCTTGGCGGTCTGCATCGCCGTGACGTTGGCCTCGTAGGAGCGCGAGGAGGAGATGAGGTCGGTCATCTCCGTGACCGTGTTGACGTTGGGCATCGTCACGTAGCCGTTCTTGTCGGCGTCGGGATGGCCCGGGTCGTAGATGCGCTTCAGCGGCGAGGAGTCCTCGACGATGCCCGCGACCTTCACGCCGTGCGTCGGCGCGCTGCCGGAGACGCCGGCGAGGATCGACGCGAACGTCGTGCCCTGGTCGCCGGCCTCCTGGAAGACCACTTCCTTGCGGCGGTACGGCTGGCCGTTGGCCGCCTTGGTCGTCTCGGCGTTGGCGAGGTTCTCGGAGACGACGTCCATCCGGACGCGCTCCGCCTGCATGCCGGAGGCCGAGGAGCCGATCGCGTCGAAGAGGCCCATCAGACGGTCCCGATCGCGGACTTGATGATGGCGGTGCGCGTCTTCATGATCTGCGAGACCGCCTCGTAGGTCAGGCCGTTCTTGGCCTGCTCGGCGGCCTCGGTGTCGATGTCGACCGAGCTGCCGTCGGCGCGCATCACCGTCGAGGTGTCGGTGATGGTCTGCGGCTGGACGGCCTCGACGCCGCGCTCGCCCTCGTTCCAGGCCTGGTGCAGCGCGGAGGCGAAGTCCACGTCCTGGCGCCGGTAGCCCGGCGTGTTGACGTTGGCGATGTTCTGCGCGATCGCCTGCTGTCGCAGGGAGCTCCCGGAGAGCGCGCGCTCGAGGCCGATCTGGGTGGTGTCGAACAGTTCCATGGACGTGCGGAGTCGATGGCCCGTCCATGGGCTCTGGGTCAGCCGCCCACCATGGCGGCTCTCCACGGTTCTCGGCCGAACGGTCGCCCGCTTGAGGCCGTCGTCCTCCAAGCGTCCAGCGGCCGACGCCCACGGCGTCGGCGCGGTCAGCCCAGGCCGTTGAACGCGGGACGGCTCATGGCCATCCCGGTGCCGGCCGCGTAGCCGGCGGCCGCGGTGCGGCCGGTGCCGAGGCGGCCGAGCTGGGCGGCCGTCTCGGCCAGGCCCTCGCGCAGCGCGGTGGCCGACAGCGCCTGCAGGCGCAGGGCCTCGCGGATCTCGTCCCGCGCCTCGGGCGGCGCGGTGGGCGGCAACGCGGCGAGCAGGCGCGCGCGGCGCGCGTCGAGCTCGGCGAGGTCCTCCCAGCGGCCGTCGGTGACGAGCGCCAGCTCCTCGCGGAAGAGAGCCACGAGGGCCGCGAAGACGCTCATGCCGAGGCGGGCGCGGCGGCGGCCTGCTCGGCGAGCTTGGCCCACGCCTCGCGCAGCGAGGTCAGCAGCGCCACGACCTGGCCGATCTTCTCGGGGTTGCGCTGGATGCGGCCCTCGATGAGCGTCTTCTTGCAGAAGACGTAGATCGCCTGCAGCCGCTCGGACATCTCCCCGACGTCCATGTTCAGCGTGGCCAGCAGCTCGTCGATGATCGCCTCGCCGCGGCCGAGCTTCTCGAAGCTGTGCAGGAATGCGCCCTCCTTCATGGCGAGCTCCGCCTGGCGGAGGAAGCGCACGGCGCCGTCGTACAGCATCACGACGAGCTGCTCGGGCGACGCGGTGAGCACCGCGGCGTCACGGTAGGCCTGAGGGCTGGCGTAGGGGTTCATGGTGGGGGACTTCCAGGTCTCGAGGAGGGACGTGCGGCTAGGACGAAGAGGAGTTGAGGTACGACGCCAGGCTCGACCCCGCGGAGTTCGACGACTGCAGCGCCGTCTCCATCGCGGTGAACTGCTTCTGCAGGAGCGCCTGCTTGGCGTCCATCCGCGCGTCGAAGTTCGTGAGCTTGGTCTTCAGGTCGGTGAGGTCGGTCGTCGCCGAGGCGATCCGGGCCTGGATCAGGCCGTTCGACCCCTGGTAGTTGGAGAGGATCGAGGCGAAGGCCTGCGAGAAGCCGTTGGTGCCCGACGTGCCGCCCAGCAGCGTCCGGACCGACTGCGGGTCGGCGTCCAGCGCCGCGCGCAGCTTGTCCTCGTCGAGCGTGAGCTTGCCGTCCAGCGAGTCCTGGTTGAGCGTCGCCGACGCCGCGCCGGTGGTGACGCCGATGTCGGTCATCGACTGGTACGGCTTCGCCAGCCCGTCGAGCGCGGTCGACAGCGTCGTGCGGAACTGCGACAGCATCGTCGACAGGCCCGAGTCGCCGAACAGCGTGCCCTTCTGGACGTCGTCGGACGTCGAGGCGTTGACGACCCGCGCGTCGGTGAGGTCGGCGCGCGTCGCGGTGACGACGTCGTTGTAGGCGGTGATGAACGCCTTGACCTTGCTGACGATCGCGTCCTTGTCGGGACCGGGCGAGCCGACGGTCAGGCCGACGGTGTCGGTGCCGCTGGTCTTGCCCTTCAGCGTGATCGTGACGCCGGGCATGGCGTCGGTGATCGTGTTGGTCTGGCGCTCGTAGGTCTTGCCGTTGATCGTGACCTTGGCGTTCAGGCCCGCGACGCGCTCGGTCTGGTCGCCCACGCCGGCACCGCTGACCGCGAAGCCGCTGCTGTCGCCGGTGGTCTTGGAGCTGAGGACCAGGCTGCCGTTGACGTTGACCGCGTAGAGGCCGGACTTCGAGTTGGAGTTGATCGCCCCGACGACCGTGTCGAGGTCGGCGCCCGCCTTGACGTTGACGCTGACGCGCGCGGTGCCGTCGGCGTTGGCGATGTCCAGCGTGCCGTCGGCGGTCGGCGAGACGAAGCCGTAGGTCTGGCGCTCGGCCGTGGCCAGCTGGTTGACCGACACGTCGTAGCCGCCGGGCGCGGCGCCGCCGGTGCGGGTGACCGTGAACTTCGAGGTGTCCGCGGACTCGACCGACTGGGTGTCGAGCCACGTCAGCGCCGACTTGAGGTCGTCGTTGGCGAAGCGCAGCGACGTCAGCTTGGTCGAGATGTCCTGAAGCAGGCTCTGCTTCTTGGTCGTCGCGGCCTGGTCGTTGGTGATCTTCGTCCGCGGGATCTTCTCGATCGTCATCAGCTGATCGATGATCGAGGCGGTGTCGATGCCCGAGACGAGCCCGCTCATCTGGATTCCGGCCATGCGTCCCCTCCTACGCGGCTGGCGCCGGGTCGGGTTCGGTGCCCAGGAGCTCGCCGAGCGAGACGGGCCGCAGCACGCGGCCGTCGTCGTCGACGAGCGAGGCCACCACACGGTTGGTGAGGCGATGCGTGTCGAAGCGCACGCTCTGGCCGCGGTCCGACAGGTCGTCGGCGAGCTGCGCGGCGCGCGTGATGTCGTCCCAGACCTCGTCCGGGATGCGCTCGGGCCCGGTCATGCGACGGCGCCGGGCCTCCGCGAGGTCGAACACCCGCGCGAACTCGCCAGCCGGCGCGGCCTCCTGGGCCGTGCTCGGCTGGGGAACGGCGGAGATGCCGATCCGTCGTGTCGCGTCGATGTCCATGTGCGTCCTTTCGCTGTCCGGCCGGCTCGTCCCTGAGCCGCCTGCTCTCGTCCCTCCGGTCATCGGTGTGCCGGAAAGGGCCTTGAGGTGCGGCATGGACGTTCGGCCGATCGTCGGATCGTCGAGCGGACGTGTGGCGGGACAGCCCATCGGACGCGTCGGGTCAGGCCGCGGCCAGGGCGGCGAGGTTCTCGGCCTCGGCGCGCATCAGCCGCGCGTCGTCGTGCAGGCCCTGGGCGTCGGCGAGGTCGGCGAGGCCGCGCAGCGCGCGCTCGTCCGGCGCGCCGAGGCGCTCGGCGACGCCGATCCACTCGCGGGCGGCGGACTCCAGGAAGCCGCGGCGGTGGTAGACGCCGGCCAGCAGCTCGCGCTGCTCGCGCCACGGCAGGTCGAGCCGCTCGACCACGCCGGCCAGCGCCTCGAACTCGTCGAAGCGCTCCAGGCGGGCGAGCGCCTCGAGCATGACGGCGACCAGCGGCGCGGCGCCGGCGGGCACGACGGCCGGAGCCGTCGGACCCCCACGCCACGCGCTCAGCGCGGCGAGCTGGGCCGGGCCGAGGCCGGCCTGGCTCGCGTAGGCGAAGGCGGCGTCGAGGTCGGCGTCGGCGGCACCGCCGGCCAGGCGGGCGAAGGTCAGCGTCTGGGCGGCGGACGGCGCGTGCGGCGCGTCGACGGGCACCGCGGCGGCCTGCTCGACGGCGCCCGCGAAGTCGCCGCGCGAGAGGCGGGCCTCGGCGAGCGCGACGCGCGCGGCGTGCGCGCCGGGCTGGGCGTCGAGCACGAGGCGCAGCTGCGCCTCGGCCTCGTCCAGCGCGGCGGCCTCGTAGAACGGGACGGCGAGCAGGAAGCGCTGCGCCGGCGTCGGCTCGGGCACCAGCTCGGCGACGCGCACGGCGACGTCCGCCGCGGGCGTGCCGCCGCGCAGCAGGACGCGGGCGTAGGGCTCGACCGCGCCGACGAACGCCGGGTGGTGCTCCAGGACGTGGCGCAGCTGCGCCTCGGCCTCGTCCAGGCGGCCGGCGGCGATCAGCGTCTCGGCCATCAGGTTGCGGGCGTGGTAGGTGCCGGCGCCGACCGTCGCGCTGTAGCGCGCGGGAGCGTCGCCCATCTCGACGCACCGCTCGAAGCGGGCCAGCGCGGTCTCGCGGTCGCCGGTCGCGCGGGCGGCCAGCGCCTGCTCCAGGACGACGTCGGTGAAGCCGGGCAGCAGGCCCAGGACCTCGTCGGCCTTGGCGACCGCCTCGTCGTGGCGGCCGTTGGCGTTCAGCGCCTTGACCAGGCGCGAGCACAGCGACGGGAAGTAGCCGAGCTCCAGGCGCTCGGGGTCGTCGGCGACCTTGTCCCAGGCGCGCTGGAGGTGGGTCAGCGAGCCGGCGACGTCGCCGGCGGCGGCGCGCTCGGAGCCGAGGTTGAAGTGCAGGAACGGCGTGTCGACGCCCTCGGCGATCTGGCGCTCGAGCAGCTCGAGGTTGCGGCGCGACTTCTCCTTGGCGTCGCGGACGGCGCCCAGGTAGCCGAAGTGCTCGACGCGGACCTGCGTGTACTCGACGCGCTCGGCCAGCGCGGGCAGCCGGTGCGCGAACTGCTCGTGGACGCGGCCCTCGAAGCGGTAGTCGGGGCGGTTCTTGAAGAGGCGCAGCGCGGCGTGCTGGACGGCCACGCCGTCCTGCAGCTCGCCGACGTGGTTGGACTCGGTGAGGAAGATGCCCTCGCGCCAGGTGTGGCCGAGCAGCTCGCGCAGGCGCGGGCCCTCGCCCTCGACCAGCACCTCGTCGGCGTCCAGGTACATCAGCCAGTCGCAGGTCGCGGCGTCGAGGCCGACGTTGCGCGCGGCGCTGAAGTCGCCGTCCCACTCGTGGTGGAGGATCGTCGCGCCGAAGGACTCGGCGATCGCGACCGTGCGATCGGTCGAGCCGGTGTCCACGACGATCAGCTCGTCGACGTGCTCGGCGACGGCCGCCAGGCAGCGCGGGAGCATCGCCTCCTCGTCCTTGACGATCATGCACAGCGACACCGTCTGGTCGGTGGCGGGCACGGCCTTCTGCGCGGCCTTCTGGGCGCGCGGGCCGAGCGTGCGCAGCAGGCGCAGCACCTGCGGCGGCAGGCCCTGCGGCGTGGTCAGGCCGGCCTTGCGCCGGGCCTTGCACGCCTTGAGGTTGTTGTGGACGTCGGGCAGCTCGCCGTCCAGGCGCTGGGCGGCGCGGAAGAGCGCCTCGGCGCCGACGAGCGCGCCGAGCTCGTAGAGCAGGACGCCGGTCAGGTTCAGCAGCACCGGCTCGCGGGGCTCGTCCTCGAGCATCTCGACGCCGGCCAGCGCGCCGGCGGCCAGCTGCTCGGCGTTCTTGGTGTCGGAGGCCGCGCGGTGGCGCAGGATCGACTCGATCAGCAGGCGCCGCGCCAGGTAGCGGTCGTTGTGCTCGCTCAGCCGCGCGGCGGCCGTGGTCAGCGCGCGCCAGCCCGCGAGGTCGTGGGCGGCCAGCAGCGACGCCGCGCGGTTGGTGACCTGCGCGACGGCGGCCGCGCCCGTGCTCGGAGCGGAAGACTGGGGTGCCGGTCCGTCGACCGGCGCGACAAGGCGAAGCGCCATGGGTGCTGAGGGCTCCTTGGAGGGGGCGGAGGGCGACGGGAGGGAGTCGCCACTCCGTACGTTCGGCCACCGACGATTCGAGTTGAGGGCGACGTCCGGCCGCGAGCGCGCCGTGTCCGCCGGCGGTCGGCCCTCACGCGTACGTGCGGGCGCGTGTCAAGCCCGATCGTCACCCATGCACAGGTTTGAACGCGCTCGATGCAGGTTCGACCGGCCGCCTACCCAGTTCTGGGGAGGTCGTGTCTGGCCGCATGTCCACCGGCCCGATACCAGACAGTGGGGATACGGAACGTTCGGGGCCGTCCCGATAACTCCAGCGTCCCCCCGCACCAAGGAGCCCCGTCGTCATGAGCCTCGCCACCGCACAAACCTCCAAGCGCCGCCTCTCCTCCGAGGACACGCTCGCGCTGTGGAAGGAGTACCGCCGGACCAACGATCGCGCCGTCCGCGATCGTCTCGTGCTGACCTTCGCCCCCCTGGTCAAGTACATCGTCTACAAGAAGGTCCGCGAGATGCCGGCCCGCTGCGAGGTCGAGGACTTCATCTCCTGCGGCCTGGAGGCGCTGATCCAGTCGATCGAGCGCTACGACCCGGCCAAGGGCGCCACGCTGGAGCAGTACGCCTGGACGCGCATCCACGGCGCCGTGCTCGACGAGCTGCGCCGCCAGGACTGGGCCCCGCGCTCCGTCCGCCGTTGGGAGCGCGACATCGAGCGCGCCGCCGACGAGTTCACCACGCTGCACGGCCGTCGCCCGACCCAGCCCGAGCTGGCGGAGTCGATGGGCACCACGGTCGCCGAGCTGCGCAAGCGCCGCGACGAGATCACGCAGTCGGACCTCACGTCGCTGAACACGCTGGTGCTCTCCGACGACGAGACGACGATCGAGCGCATCGACACGATCGCCTCGACCGACGTGTCGGCCGACCCGCTGCACGCCGCCGCCAAGGAGCAGGCCAAGGACAAGTTCCGCGAGGCCTTCTCCCGCCTGCCGCAGCGTGAGCGCGAGGTCGCGGTCCTGCTCTACGTCAAGAACATGACGCTGGCCGAGATCGGCGAGATCCTCGGCGTCAGCGAGTCCCGCGTCTGCCAGATCCACGGCCAGCTCAAGAAGACGCTGCGCTCCGTGCTGGACGACGACGCGCCGCTCTTCCAGGCCGTCGCCTAGCCCCGCGGCGCACGCGCCGCCACCCGATCGCCGGCTCTGCGGGGGGCCGTCCGATCAGGGGGTGGGACGCCCCCCTGAAGCTCCCTATTCCTGCAAAAGGCGGTCAACCTGCTCAAGGTGGCCGCCTTTTCTGCCGATTGGGAACGCCGAGCAGATCGGCTTTGCCCAACAAGGGGGGCAGAAATGTCTGGGAAAGCAGCATCAGAGCGGCGGTCCGGCCTGGACGGCCGTCGCATCGACGTCATCAGCACCGGGGCAGGCATCGCGGTCGTCGCGATCCTGGTCCTGTTCGCCATGCAGTTGCACGCGACGCAGACCAACTCGCGGTCGCGGTCGGTCGCGCGCTTCCAGGAGCGCGCCGAGATCGTCTCGGCCCTGATGCAGGCGGTCGTCGCCTCGGCGGGCGCCCCCGCGGAGAACGCGCGCCAGTACGGCGGCGCGCGCGTCGACGACGCCACGCTGGACCGCACCGCCGCCCGCGGCCACGTGGCCGCCGCCGCGCTGCTGGACGCGCACGGCGCCGTGCTGGCCGCGTCATCGGGGCTGACGGACGCCGACCGCGCGCGGCTGCGCGGCTCGTCCGCGGTCCGCGCGGCGCTGGGCGGCGCGCCGGTGGCCTTCGGCGACGTCGCCGACGGCCCGGCCGCCGCGCCGCTGGTCGACCTCGCGGCCGGCTTCGCCACGCCCCACGGCCGCCGCGTGCTGGTCGAGGTCGCGCCGATCAGCGCGCTCTCCACGTTCCTGAACGCCTACCTGGCGCGCATCCCGACGCGGTCGGGCACGGCCTACGTGCTCGACGCGCACGGCCGCGTGGTCGGCGCGCGCGACCCGGCGACCGCGATGGGACGGACCGTCCCCGGGCGCGGCCTGGCCGCCGCCGCCGGCGGCGCGCGCGACGGCGGCTACGCCGGCGGCCGCCACTACGTCGCCGCGCCGGTGCCCGGCACCACGTGGCGCGTCGTGCTGACCACCAGCGACACGGCGCTGTTCAGCTCGGTGACCGGCTGGCGCAAGTGGCTGCCGTGGCTGATCCTCGCGGCGCTCGGGCTGACCGCCCTGGGCTTCGTCGCGGTGCTGCGCCGCGCGATGCGTGCGGCCGCGCAGCTGCGGGCGGCCAACGACCGGCTCGCGGAGAGCAACGCGCAGCTGGAGAGCGCCAACGCGCTGCTGCGCCACGCGGCCGAGTTGGCGCGCTCCAACGCCGAGCTGGAGCAGTTCGCGTCGATCGCCTCGCACGACCTGCAGGAGCCGCTGCGCAAGGTCCAGACGTTCGCCGCGCAGATCAACGCCACCGAGGCCGACCGGCTCAGCGAGCAGGGCCAGGACTTCCTGCGGCGCATGAGCGACGCGGCCGGGCGCATGCGCGCGCTGATCGACGACCTGCTCGCGTTCTCGCGCGTCTCGACCAAGGGCCGCCCGTTCGCGCCGGTGGCGCTCGACGACGTCGCCGCCCAGGCGCTGTCGGACCTCGAGATCGCGATCGCCGAGAGCGACGCGCGGGTCACGGTCGGCGCGCTGCCCGAGGTCGAGGCCGACGCGGTCCAGATGCGCCAGCTGCTGCTGAACCTGATCGGCAACGCGCTGAAGTTCCGGCGCGAGGGCGTGACGCCCGTCGTGCGCGTGGACGCGCACGTGGCCGACGGCATCGCCGAGCTGACGGTCGCCGACAACGGCCTCGGCTTCGACCCGCGCTTCGCGACGCGCATCTTCCGCGCCTTCGAGCGCCTGCACGGCGCCGGCTCCTACCCCGGCACCGGGATCGGCCTGGCGCTCTGCCGCAAGATCGTCGAGCGCCACCACGGCACGATCACCGCCGACGGCGCCGAGAACGAGGGCGCGACGTTCACGGTCCGACTCCCGGTCCGCCAACCGGACGACGGCGCCCCCGCCCCGACCCAGCTCTTCCCCAACGACGACCACCCGGAGGTCCCGCATGCCCTCGCCTGATCCGGCCGCCGAGCGGCAGTCGATCACGATCCTCATGGCCGACGACGACGAGGACGACCGCGTCCTCACCGCCGACGCGCTGCGGCGGTCGCGGCTCGTCAACGACATGCGGTTCGTCGTCGACGGCGACGACCTCATGCAGTACCTGCGCGGCGAGGGCGTCTACGCGCCCGGCGGCGTGGAGGCGCCGCGCCCCGGCCTGATCCTGCTCGACCTCAACATGCCCAAGAAGGACGGGCGCGAGGCGCTGGCCGAGATCAAGGGCGATCCCGACCTGCGCCGCATCCCCGTGGTCGTGCTGACGACGTCCAAGGCCGAGGAGGACATCTTCCGCACCTACGACCTCGGCGTGAACTCGTTCGTGAGCAAGCCGGTGACCTTCGAGGAGCTGGCGAAGGTGATGACGACGCTCGCCCGCTACTGGTTCGAGCTGGTCGAGCTGCCCGAGGACGGTGACGATGCCGAGTGACCCGCTGCGGATCCTCCTGGTCGAGGACGACGAGGACGACTTCGTCCTGACGCGCGCGCTGCTCGAGCAGCCGGGCCAGCTCCCCTTCCAGCTCGACTGGGAGCGCGACTACCGCCCCGCGCTGGACACGATCCGCCGCGGCCGGCACGACCTCTACCTCGTCGACTACCGCCTCGGCGAGCGGACCGGCCTGGACCTCGTCCGCGACGCCTGGATGCGCGAGCCGTCGGCGCCGGTGATCATCCTCACCGGCCAGGACGACTACGAGGTCGACCTCCGCGCCACCGAGCTGGGCGTCACCGACTACCTCGTCAAGGGGACGCTCGACGGCCCCAGCCTGGAGCGGACGATCCGCTACGCGATCCGCCACCACCGCGTCATGGAGGACCTGCGTCTCAGCGAGGAGCGCTACGCCGTCGCGGTGCGGGCGACCAACGACGCGATCTGGGACTGGGATCTCGACGACGACCTCCTGCACTTCTCCGAGCGCTGGACGACCCTGCTCGGCTACGGCGCCGAGACGTTCGCGACGCGCCGGCCGGCCGCGTGGTTCGACCTCGTCCACCCCGACGACGCCGGGCAGCTGCAGCGCGAGCTGCGGCACCACCTCGCCGGCGACGACGCGCACTTCGAGCACGAGCACCGCGTCCGCCACGCCGACGGCGACTGGCGCTGGGTCCTGGCCCGCGGGCTCACGACGCGCGGGCCCGACGGCGGCGCGCGCCGGATGACCGGCTCGCTGTCGGACGTCACCGACCGCCGCGTCGCCGAGCAGCGGCTGGTCCACGACGCGCTGCACGACAGCCTGACCGGGCTGCCCAACCGCGCGCTCTTCATGGACCGCCTCGCGCAGTGCGTGCGCCACCGCGACCGCCATCCGGGCTACGGCTGCGCGCTGCTGTACTTCGACCTCGACCGCTTCAAGCTCGTCAACGACAGCCTCAGCCACTCCGCCGGCGACCGCCTGCTGGTCGAGCTGGCGCGGCGCGTGGACGCGGTGCTCCGCCCGGGCGACACGCTCGCGCGCCTCGGCGGCGACGAGTTCTGCGTCCTGCTCGACGGCGTCGGCAGCCCGGCGGAGCCCAAGGGCGTCGCCCGCCGCGTGGCCGCCGCGATCGGCCGCCCGGTCCGCCTCGAGCGCCGGGACCTGTCGGTCACGGCGAGCATCGGCATCGCCCACGACCTCGCCGACGCCGTCGAGCCCGAGGAGCTGGTGCGCAACGCCGACATCGCGATGTACGCGGCCAAGGGCGAGGGCGGCGACCGCTTCCGCGTCTTCGACGCGAGCATGCACCGGCGCGTGGTCGAGCGCGTGTCGCTGGAGGCCAAGCTGCGCCGGGCGATCGACGCGGGCAGCGTCGGCACGGCGTTCCAGCCGATCGTGGACCTCGCCGACGGGCGCCTGCGCGGCCTGGAGGTGCTCGCGCGCTGGCCGGAGGGCGAGGACCCGGTGCCGCCGCGCGACTTCATCCCTGTCGCCGAGGAGTCCGGCCTGATCGGGCCGCTCGGCGAGCTGGTCCTGCGCCGCGCGTGCCACACGCTGGCCGACTGGCGGGCGCGCGGGGTCGTCGACGACGACGTGACGGTCAGCGTCAACGTGTCGATCCGCCAGACCGACGACGCGGGCTTCGCCACCGTCGTCCGCGAGGCGCTCGCCGAGGCGGGCCTGGAGCCGAGCGGCCTCGTGCTGGAGATCACCGAGAGCACGCTGATCGAGAACCCCGAGCGGGTCCGCGCCGTGCTGGCCGAGCTGCTCGCGCTCGGCGTCGGCCTCCAGCTCGACGACTTCGGCACCGGCTACTCGTCGCTGACCGTCCTGCACGACTTCCCGGGCGACACGCTGAAGATCGACCGCTCGTTCGTGGCCACGATGCTCGACCGGCCCGAGAGCCTCACGATCGTGCGCGCGATCGTCGGGCTGGCGCACAACCTCGGCCTGCGCGTCGTCGGCGAGGGGATCGAGACCCCCGAGCAGCGCCGGGCGCTGACCGACCTGGGCTGCGAGTACGGCCAGGGCTACCACGTCGGCCACCCGCTGGACGCGGGCGCGCTCGAGACGCTGCTGACGCGCTGCGCGCCGCGGGCCTAGCGCCCGCGGCGCTCCAGGCCGTAGGCCCACACGAGGACCTCGGCCACCGCGACGAACAGCTCGGGCGGGATCTCCTGCTCCAGCTCCAGGCGCGCCAGGGCCTCGGCGAGCGCCGGGTCCTCGCGCACCGGCAGGCCCTGCTCGCGCGCGATCTCCACGATCCGCTCCGCGATCAGGCCCGACCCCGTCGCGATCACCCGCGGCGCGGCCGCCTGGTCGCGCTCGTAGCGCAGCGCGGTCGCGCGCTTGGGCCGCTGGCCCGATCGTCGCGGCGGCTCAGGCACGGCGGTCGAAGCCCCGGGGATGGACGGTGACCCGCGTCGGGTTGCCGGTCGCGCGCGCCAGGGCGTCGCTCAGCGCCGCGGCCGCGTCGGCGACCGTCGCCGCCGGCTCGCCGGCCGCGACGTGGACCGCGGCGGACCGGTCGTCCAGGCGGACGTCGAGCCGGCCCAGCGTCGGCGAGTCGTAGCGCACGACGACCGACGTCGCCGGCGCTCCGCCCTTCCGGCCGGCGGCCCGCTCGCGCTCCTGCACGTGGATCTGGGCGAGGATCCCGCCCGGGAGCGCCACCTGGTAGGCGTCGGCGGGGACCTGCGGGGCCTCCGCCGCCTGCGCGGCCCGCGCCAGGGACGAGCCCGGCTCGAGCACCTTGAGGTGGATGCGCTCGCTGGTCGCCTCCTGGACCTGCATCCGCAGCACCTGGCCGGGGACGACGCCGTCGGGCAGCCGCGCGGCGAGCTTGACGCCCGCCAGGTTCAGCGTCTTGGGGTCCAGCACGCGCCCCGTGACGAACGTCCCCGGCGTGAGCTTGACGTCGGGCAGCAGCCCGCGCAGCAGGACCGCGCTGATCGGGATCGCTTCCATGTCCACCGACAGGTTCGCACGTGCGCGGGCGCCTCAAGTCGGCCGTCTCGCCGCCGACATCCCAGGAGGCATGGAACGCGGGCTTTACATCGCCGCCGCCGGCATGGTCGCCGAGATGGTGCGGCAGGATCAGATCTCCAACGATCTCGCCAACGCCGCCACCCCCGGCTACAAGTCCGACCAGGCCCAGCAGCACTCCTTCAAGGACATGCTGTTGGAGAACACCAAGACCGGCGAGGTCGTCGGCACCTTGGGCGCCGGCCCGCTCATCACCAAGACGGTCACCGACCTCACGCCCGAGGCCCTGAAGTCCACCGGCGAGCCGCTGGACCTGGCCATCGCCGGGCCCGGCTACTTCGCGGTGCAGACCGCCCAGGGCGTCCGCTACACCCGCAACGGCTCGTTCAAGGCCGGCGCGGACGGCACGCTGACCGACCAGCTCGGCAACAAGGTGCTCGGCACCGATCGCCGCCCGGTCCAGGTCAAGGCCGACGGCACCGTCGACACCGCCAAGGTCGGCAACTTCGCGCTGACCGGCGTCAAGAAGGCCGGTGACTCGTACTTCACGGGCGCCACCGCCGGCGCCGGCAAGGGCGAGGTCCAGTCGGGCTACCTCGAGGGCTCCGGCGTCGACGCCGGACGCACGATGGTCGACATGATGGCTTCCCTGCGCGCCTACGAGGCGGGCCAGAAGGCCATCCAGACGATCGACTCGACGCTGCAGCTGGCGTCGGGCCAGGTCGGCAACCTCCCGGGCTAACGCCTGCACTCGCCGCGGTTTGACGGCGGCCGGGACGTCCTCCAGCGGACGGATGTTCCACCACTTCTCAAGTCGGTTCGGCCCTTGCCGATCACCGGGGAGACAGAGGATCACCGAATGGCTGGACCACCCGTTGGTGGAAGCCGGAGATCCTGATTTCCCTCCTTCCCAGGAGACCCGGTAAACAGTGCTCGAAGGCATGTACACGGCGGCCGCCGGCATGGCGGCCCAGCAGACGCGGCTCGACGCCGTCTCGGCGGATCTCGCCAACGTCGACACCACCGGCTACAAGTCGGCCCGTGTCGCGTTCCGCGACCTCGTGTACGACAGCGCGCAGGGCTTCGGCGCCGACAAGAGCGTCGAGATCGGTGCGGGGTCGGCCGCGACCTCCATCGGACGCTCCTCCGCGCAGGGCGCGATGAAGAGCACCGGGCGCTCCTTGGACGTCGCGCTCAACGGCCAGGGCTTCATCCAGGTCAAGTTGAGCGACGGCACGAAGGCGCTGACGCGCGATGGCAACCTCCAGGTCACCGCCGACGGACGCCTCGCCCTGCACAGCGGCCAGCTGCTCGAGCCGGCCATCAAGGTCCCGCAGGGCGCCAACACGGATGCGATCGACATTCGCACCGACGGGACGGTCTCGCTCGCCGGCAAGGCGCTCGGCCAGATCAAGATCGTGGATGTCCCCGCTCCGGCGGCCCTCAAGGGCGGCCCGGACAACACCTTCGTGGCGACGAAGGGCTCGGGCGCGATCCGCGCGGCGAGCACGTCCACCACGTTGACGCAGCGCACGTTGGAGGCCTCCAACGTGGACGAGGCGCAGGCCATGACCGACATGATCGAGGCCCAGCGCGCGTTCCAGCTCGCCTCCAAGGCCATCACCACCCAGGACCAGGTCCAGGAAATCGCCAACCAGGTGAAGAAGTGATGTCCACCCTCTCCGGCCTCTCCCCGATCGACGACTCGATGCTGCCCGCCGACGTGCGCAACGGCAGCAAGACCGATCAGGACAACTACAAGGCGGGCCTGCAGTTCGAGCGCCAGCTCGTCGAGCAGCTCACCCAGACGATGGCCGACACCACCAAGGCGGCCACGGCGGGCGGCAGCGACGACGACCAGTCCTCGGACGCGACCACCGACTCCTACAAGCAGATGCTGCCCGGCGTCATGGCCGACGCGGTGATGGGCGCCGGCGGCCTCGGCCTCGCGCGCACCATCGCCCAGAACCTCAAGGGGCAGACCTCGTGAGCGCCACGACCCTCGCCCCGCAGGCGCCGACCGCGTTCGGCACCGACGTCCTGCGCCACCTCGACACGCAGATCGCCTCCGCCCGCCGGCTGCTGGACGCCGTCCTGCGCCAGGGCGCCGCGATCCGCAACCGCGACGTCGACGCCGTCCTCGCCCGCCTCGGCGAGATGCAGGCCGAGATGGAGCGCCGCTCGGGCCTGGAGCGCGACCGCGTCCGCCTGCTCACGCAGGCCGGCGGCGGCCTCGGCATCCCGGCCCACCAGGTGACGCTCGAGGCGCTCGCCCAGCTCTTGCACGCCAACGAGGCGCTCGCGGCCAAGGGCCGCAGCGCCGAGCTCCGCGGCCTCCTCGCCGAGATCCAGCGCGAGCACCTCGTCAACCGCGCCCTCATGCGCCAGGAGCTCGCGTTCCTGTCGCACCTGACCCGCCAGCTCGGCGTGGACGGCGAGGACGTCGGCTACCGGCCGCCCAGCGAGCCGGGCGCCACGATGCGCGCCACCCTCGACCCGGCGGCCCAGCCGGTGCGGATCCGCCGCGCCCTGGACCTCGAGGCCTAGGCCATGACGATCCCGGCCTTCAGCGGACTCAACACGGCGCTGCGCGGCGTCCAGGCCCACCAGGCCGCGCTCGACGTCACGTCCCACAACATCTCCAACGTCAACACCGCCGGCTACACGCGCCAGCAGGTCATCTTCGGCGCCTCGGCGTCGCTGCTGATCGACGCCGGAGCCAAGCAGGACGGGACCGGCGCGCAGCTGGGCCAGGGCGTCGACGTCCTCAGCTACCGCCGCATCCGCGAGAGCTTCCTGGATCTCCAGTACCGCGCGCAGAACATGGCCGCGTCGCAGTCGCAGGTCACCGCCCAGCGGCTGACCACGGTGCAGAACCTGCTCGGCACCAACACGGCCAACGACCTCGGCAAGCTGCTCGACAACTTCTGGACCGCGTGGGACGGGCTGGCCGCCAACCCCAGCTCGCAGGTCAACAAGGACGCCGTCGCCAACGCGGCGGGCCAGCTGAGCGCGCGCTTCAAGCAGCTCGACAGCGACCTGGCGACCTCCGGCCAGCAGGCCACCGAGGCGATCTCCGACATGCTGTCGGACGACGGCCCGATCAAGCCGATCGCCACCGAGCTGGCCAAGCTCAACGACCAGATCAACCGCGCCGTCCAGTCCGGCACCGAGCCCAACGACCTGCTCGACCGCCGCGACCAGCTGCTCGACCAGCTGTCGCAGTACGGCCAGGTCTCGGTCACCGCCGACCCGACGCTCGACGCCGCCGGCAACAAGGCCTACCCGGGCATGATCCAGGTGTCGTTCGCGGGCGCGACGACCCCGCTGGTCTCGCAGTCGACGGTCTCGATGCCGACGACGGCGACGCTGGGCGCCTCGCCCGGCGGCCAGCTCGGCGGCCTGCAGGACGTCGTCAGCAAGATCGACGGCTACCGCACGACGCTGTCGTCGATGGCCTCGTCGCTGATCACGAGCGTCAACTCGCTGGCCACCAACCCGATCTTCTCCGGCACCGGCGCGAGCGACATGACGACGGTCGCCACCGGCGCGACGGTCACCGCCACCACGGCGGGCGGCGCGGCGGGCGACAACTCGGTCGCCGCGGCGATCGCCGCCCTGCGCGGCGGCGCGGTCGACCAGGCCTACGCGGGCCTGGTCCGCTCGGTCGGCTCCGACGTCAAGAACGCCACCAACGCCAACGCCACGGCGACGAGCGTCCTGGCCTCGATCGACGCGCAGCGCCAGTCGGTGTCCGGCGTCTCGATGGACGAGGAGATGTCCAACCTCATCAAGTTCCAGCGCGGCTACCAGGCCGCGGCGCGAGCGCTGACGACGATGGACGACATCCTCAACACGCTGATCAACTCGACCGGACGGGTGGGGATGTAGGCCATGTCCATGCGCGTCACCAACAACATGGTCAGCAACCGGGTCCTGTACGACCTGCAGACCCGGTACCAGTCGCTGGCCGACAGCCAGACCCAGATCTCCACCGGCCGCTCGGTCAACGCGCCGTCCGACAACCCGGTCGCCGCGGCGCAGGAGCGCCTGCGCCAGTCGGAGCTGTCGGGCATCCAGTCGAGCAAGACCAGCGTCGCCGCCGTGCAGACGCGGCTGACGTCGATGGAGTCCTCGCTGGAGTCGATCCGCTCGGTCCTGTCGCGCGCCAACGAGCTCGCGCTGACCGGCGCCAACGGCTCCTACAGCCAGACCGACCGCAACGCGATGGCCGACGAGATCGACCAGCTGATCAAGTCCGTCAAGGACTCGGTCAACGCGAAGGTCGACGGCGACTACGTCTTCTCCGGCACGGCGACCGACAAGGCGCCGTACACGACCGCGACCGGCGACGCCTACCAGGGCGACGCCAACGCGACCGTCCGCGACGGCGGCGCCGGCACCCAGCTTTCCACCAACCCGTCGTTCATCGGAACGGACGGGACCAGCACGCCCTTGACCGCGGGAGCGCTCTTGGGCAGCGGCAGCGCCACGGGGGACGGCAAGATCCTCGACGCGCTGACCCAGCTCTCCGCGCATCTGCGCGGGGGCACGGCCGCGGACCTCCAGGCGATCGGCACGACCGACCTGAAGGCGATCCAGGCCAACCAGACCGCCATCTCCTCCGCCGTCTCGGCGATCGGGGCGATGAGCAACCGGGCCACGGCGGCCGCGTCCCGCCTCGACGACCTCGAGAGCGGGACCAAGCAGAAGATCGACGACCTCACCGGCCTCGATCTCGCCCAGGCCATCTCGAACTACACGACGCAATCTGCCGCCTACGAGGCCTCCTTGAAGGTCGGCGCGCAGATCATCCAGCCGTCCCTCCTGCAATTCCTGTCATGAGCGGCGGACTGAACACCCCCAACCACGGAGGCGACTCCCACATGGCAGTAACGCTCCAGTCGAGCCGCTTCGGGGAGCTTCAGATCCCCGCCGAGGCAGTGCTCGAATTTCCCAATGGGCTCATCGGCCTCGGCGGCCGGCGCTTCGCCCTCCTCGCCCGCAGCGAGGAGTCCGCGTTCGTCTGGCTGCACTCGATGGACGACCCCGAGCTGGCGGTCCCCGTGACGAACCCCTGGCGGTTCTTCGAGGACTACGAGCTCGAGCTGTCCGACGACGAGGCCGAGCGGCTCGGGGTCAGCGGCCCCGAGGACGCGATGGTCTACGTGACCGTCCGGTCCGCCGCCGCACTCGAGGACTTCTGCGCCAACCTCCGCGCGCCGATCCTCGTCGTGGGCAACACCGGCCACCAGGTGATCAACCAGGTGCCGGACGCCCCGGTCCGTGCCCCCCTCTTCGCCGGGCTCCAGGAGGAGCCTTCGACGAAGGCCGCGTAGCCCGCTCTACGCTCGAACCCCCAGCCTCGGAATCCAAGGAGGAATCTGAAAGATGCTCATCATCACCCGCCGTCCCGGCGAGAAGATCATGGTCGGCGACGACGTCGTGGTCGAGGTGATCGAGGTGTCCGGTTCGAGCGTTCGCATCGGCATCGCCGCCCCGAAGTCCATCCCGGTCTACCGGGAGGAGATCTGGGCGGCCGTTCAGGCGGAGAACCGTGCCGCCGCAGCGTCTGACGTCGCGGAGCTTCCCGACGACGTCCCGGCGCCCTCCAAGAAGTCATAGCCGCCGGCTAAGACGCAACTCCCTCCAACGCACCACTCCCTCCAAGGACAGGAAAGGACGACAAAGGATGTCCCTTCGCATCACCCACAACATCGAGGCGATGAACGCCACGCGGAATCTGCAGGCCAACACGGCCAAGATCTCGCAGTCGATGGAACGCTTGAGCTCCGGCTACCGCATCAACCGCGCGGCCGACGACGCCGCCGGCCTCGGCATCTCCGAGTCCATGCGCGCCCAGATCCGCGGCCTCGGACAGGCCCAGAAGAACATCCAGGACGGCGTGTCCATGGTGCAGACCGCCGAGGGCAACCTCGACGAGGTCCACTCCATGCTGCAGCGCATCCGCGAGCTGGCCGTGCAGTACAAGAACGGCTCGCTGGACGACAACGCGCGCACCTCGATCCAGAACGAGGTCAACCAGCTGGCCTCCGAGATCGACCGCATCGGCGCCCAGGCGCAGTTCAACGGCATCCACCTGCTCAACGGTGGCGCCACGGTGTCCTTCCAGGTCGGCGCCAACGATGGCGAGCAGATCGGGATCACGTTCCTGAACCTCGCCAGCGGCATCGGCACGTCCTACTCGACGCTGACGACGGGCAACAACACCGACATCTCGGAGATCGACACGGCGATCACCGCCGTCTCCAACGCCCGCGCCGAGATGGGTGCCGTCCAGAACCGCCTCGACCACACGCTCTCGGTCTCCGCGGCCTACCAGGAGAACCTGACCTCCGCCGAGTCGCGCATCCGCGACGTCGACATGGCCGAGGAGATGGTCAACCTCACGAAGATGCAGGTCCTGCAGCAGGCCGGCACCGCGATGCTCTCGCAGGCCAACCAGGCCCCGCAGAACGTCCTGAAGCTGCTCCAGTAGCGGCGGCTCGTTCGTTTCACTGTCCGGCCCTGGGCCGCTCCCTCGTGGGGGAGCGGTCCGCGGGTCGTTAAAGGTGATCCCGGACTTAGGGCGAACGGGGACAATAGGAATTGTGAGCTCGCAGGTCGGCACGCTGCTCAACGGCCGGTATCGGCTGGACGCCCAGATCGGAACGGGAGGGATGTCGACGGTCTATCGCGCCTTCGACACGGTCCTGGAGCGGCAGGTGGCGATCAAGCTGATGCACCGCGAGATCGCCTCCGACAGCGACCAGCTGGAGCGCTTCCGGCGCGAGGCGCGAGCGGTCGCGCAGCTCAACCACCCGCACATCGTCACGGTCATCGACGCGGGCGAGGACGACAACATGCCGTACATCGTCTTCGAGTACGTCGAGGGCGAGACGCTGAAGGACCGCATCCGGCGCTACGGGCGGCTGCCGATCCAGGAGTCGATCGCCTACGCGATCGAGATCGCCCGCGCGCTCGGCGTCGCGCACGACCGCGGGATCGTCCACCGCGACGTCAAGCCCCAGAACGTGCTGGTCGACGAGGAGGGCTCGGCGAAGGTCACCGACTTCGGGATCGCGCGCACGCTCGACCAGGAGGGCCTGACCGCCGACGGCCGCGTCCTGGGCACGACCGACTACGTCTCGCCCGAGCAGGCGCTGGGCCATCCGGTCACCGGCCAGAGCGACCTGTACTCCTTGGGCATCGTCCTGTTCGAGATGCTGACGGGCGACGTCCCGTTCAAGGGCGACAACCAGGTCGCGGTGGCGATGAAGCACGTCCGCGAGCAGCTGCCCGACGTGCGGATCCGGCGGCCGGAGGTCAGCAGCGCGCTGGCCGCGGTGCTGGAGCGCGCGACGGCCAAGGAGACCGAGCAGCGCTACCCGGACGACCGCGCGCTGATCGCCGCCCTCGAGGAGGTCCTGGCGATCGAGACGCAGCGGTCCGGGCAGTCGACCGGCGAGGCGACCGCGGTCCTGCGCACGCTCCCGGCCAGCGCGCAGCGCCGGCTGCCGACCCGCGTGATCCACCCGGTCCGGCTGATCGCGGCGCTGGTGGTGATCGCGGCGGTGGTCGTCGCGGTCGTGCTGCTGCTGGCCGACAACACCCACCGCGGCACCCAGCAGCGGCCGGTGGTCAACTCCGCGCCGGCCCAGGGCGTGAAGTCGGTGTCGCTGGGCCAGTCGCGCGCGCACGACTTCGACCCCTACGGCAACGACCACCACGAGCACTCCCGCGACGTCGGGCGCGTGCTCGACGGCGACCCCGGCACGGCGTGGACGACCGAGACCTACCGCGGCGGCTTCGGCACCAAGCCCGGCGTCGGGATCTACATCGACGCCAAGCCGGGCGTGGTCGGCAAGCGCATCGAGATCCGCACGACGACCACCGGGTGGACCGGCAAGATCTACGTCGCCAACTCGGTCGACCCCAACGCCACCAACCTGGACGGCTGGCAGGACATCGGCGCGAACATCGACGCCACCTCGAAGTCGATCGCGGTCCCGCTGGACACCGCCGGGCAGAAGTTCCGCTATTACCTGATCTGGATCGACAAGCTGCCGCCGTCCGGGCAGGTCGGCATCTCGGAGATCGTCCTATTCCAGCCGCGGGGCTGAAGCTGACGCACCCCGAGCGGGTGCTGTGGCCCGACGACGGGATCACCAAGCGCGACCTGTATGACTACATGGGCGCGATCGCCGACGTGATGCTCGTGCACGTGCGCGACCGGCCGGTGTCGCTGCAGCGCTTCCGCGGGAGCGTGGACGAGGGCGGGTTCTTCCAGAAGCAGGTGCCCAAGGGCGCGCCGGATTGGGTGCGGACGGTCGAGGTGCCCAAGCGCGACGGGGTCGTCCGCCACGTGCTGGCCAACGACCGGCGCACGCTGCAGTGGCTGGCCCAGCAGGGCTGCGTGACGCCGCACGTGTTCACCGAGCGCGCCGACAGGCTGGACCGCCCCGACCGGGTCGTCATCGACCTCGACCCGTCGACCGAGGACTTCGCCGCGGTGCGGACAGCGGCGCGGCTGTGCGGCGAGGCGCTGCGCGACGCGGGCCTGGAGCCGTTCGCGATGGTGACCGGGTCGCGCGGGATCCACGTCGTGACGCCGATCAGGCGGACCCGGTCGACCGAGGACGTCCACGCGTGGGCCCGGGCGTTCGCGGCGCGGTTGGCCGAGCGCCACGACGACGCGCTGACGACCGAGTTCTACAAGAACAAGCGCGACGACCGGATCTACCTGGACGTCGCCCGCAACGGCCCCGCGCAGACCGTCGTCCCGCCCTACGCGCCGCGCCCGCGCGCCCACGCGCCGGTGGCCACGCCGCTGCGCTGGGAGGAGCTGGACGACGACGGCCTGCGTCCCGACGGCTGGACGCTGCGCACGATCGGCGCGCGGCTGGACGACCTCGGCGGCGACCCGTGGGCCGAGATCGCCGGCGCGGCCGGGGCCCTCCCCCGCTGAGGGGACCCCAGCGTCGTCCTCCTAACGCCCACGCTCCGCGGGTCCCGCTGGCCAACCGATCACCGTGGCATGGCCTCCCTCCCGGCTCTCCCCTCGCTGGCCTCCCTGCGCCGCAAGCACGACAACAACCCCTCCGACGCCGACCTCGTCGCCGAGGCCGACGCCAAGCTCAACCTCGCCCGTCGCCTCCAGGCCGAGGACGACGCGCGACGCGCGACCTCGGTCGCGCCGCCTTCGTCGTCGCGCCGCCTTCGTCGTCGCGCCGCGGCGCCTAGTGGCGCAGCGCGCGCTCGCGCTCGAAGCGCGCGACCGCGATGCGGCACAGCTCGTCGACGAGGTCCGGGTAGGGCAGCCCGCTGTTCTCCCAGAGGACGCCGTAGACCGAGGTCGGCGTCTGGCCGGGCAGCGTGTTCAGCTCGTTGAGCAGCACCGTCTCGCCCTCGACGAAGAAGTCGGCGCGGGCCAGGCCGCAGCAGCCGGCGGCGGTGAACGCGCGCGCGGCGGTGGCGCGCAGGGTCTCGACGGCGGTCGGTGAGATGCGCGCCGGGAACTGGAGGCGCATGCCGCCCTCGGAGTACTTGGCCTCGTAGTCGTACCAGCCGTCGCGCAGCAGGACGATCTCGCCGGGCTGGGAGACCTTCGGCGCGTGGGTGTCGCCCAACACGGAGGACTCGATCTCCGAGCCGGTGGAGTTGGCCTCGACGATCACGCGGTCGTCGTGGGAGAACGCCTCGTCCAGCGCGGCGTCGAGGTCCTCGGGGCGCTCCACCCGGACGATCCCGACCGACGACCCCAGCCGCGCGGGCTTGACCCACTGCGGGTAGCCGAGGTGCTCCAGCGACGGGCGCGGGTCGGCGGGGCCGGCTCTCTCGACCAGCGCGTAGGCGACCTGCGGGATCCCGGCCTGCGCCATCAGGTCCTTGAACACCACCTTGTCCATGCAGACCGCGCTGGCCATGACGCCGCTGCCGACGTAGGGCACGTCCAGCAGCTCCAACAGCCCCTGGACCGTGCCGTCCTCGCCGAACGGCCCGTGCAGGATCGGGAAGACGACGTCGGCGTCCAGGAAGCCCTGGCCCGGGTGCAGCGCCAGCTGCTCGCCGTCGTGCCACCACGTCCCGTCGCGCTCCAGCGTGACCGCCAGCACGTCGTGGCCGGCGTCGCGCAGGCCCTGGGCCACCGTCGCGGCCGACGTCAGCGAGACCTCGTGCTCGCTGGAGCGCCCCCCGCCGAGGACCGCGACCCTCATCCGGTGGTCTCCGTGTTGCCCGGGGTCGCGGTGCTGCCCGGCGCGGTCGTCGAGCCGCCGCCACCACCACCGCCGCCGCCGCTCGCCTGGTACTGCCCGTAGGTGATCGTCACCGTGTCGCCCTTCTTCGCCTTGCCCGACGCCGGGCTCTGGCTGATCACATGGAGGTCCTGCGAGCGGTCGGACGTCGGCTGCGCGACCGTCTGGACCTTGAAGCCCGCCTTCTTCAGCGCCGCGGACGCCGCCAGGCGGCCCTGGCCGACCACGTTCGGGACGTCGATCTCCGCGGGCGCCTTGCCGATCGTCAGCGTGACCGTGCCGCCCTTGGCCAGCGACGTCTTGGCCGCCGGGCTCTGCTCGAGCACGCGGCCGACCTGCTGGTCGTCGTCGGTCTCCCGCTCGTCCTTGGCGACGGCGAAGCCGAGCGCCTCGAGCGTCGAGCGCGCCTCGTCCTCGGAGAGGCCGCCGACGTCCGGGACCGTCACGCGCTGCTTGCCCGAGGAGAGCACGAGCGTCACCTGCGTGCCCTTGTCGAGCAAGGTGCCGACGTCGGGCCGCGTGCCGATCACGTGGTTCTCCGTGACGGTCTCGCTGGCCTCCTCCTCCTCGGCGATCTTGAAGCCGAGGTCGGTGAGCTGCTTGCGCGCCGCGCTGCGCGCCTGGCCCGTGAGGTCCGGCACGCGCGCGGTGCCGGGGCCGGAGCTGACGGTCAGCGTGACCGTCGAGCCCTTCGGCACGCGCGAGCCGCCCGCCGGATCCTGCCCGGTGACCGTGCCCTCGGGCGCCGTGTCGGAGTCCTTCATCGTCACCGACGTCTGCAGCCCGGCGCGCTTGAGCACCAGCTCGGACTCCGCCTGCGGCTTGCCGACCACGTTGACGACGCCGACCTTGTCCTTGCCGGTCAGCAGCAGCCCGGCGACGATCGCGCCGGCGACGACCAACCCCACCAACAACGCGATCCACCACTTGCCGGGGCCGTCGCCGTCCTCGGGATGCTCGACGTCCTCGCCGGGCGCCGGCGGCGGGCCGTAGTACCGCTGGTCCACGCGCTCGGCCGCGTAGGCCGCGTCGGGCGGCGGCAACGGCATCATCGGCCCGGTCGCCTGCAGGACGCGCGTGGCCTCGCCGGTGGCGCCGAACGCCGACGCCGGGACGATCCCGCGGGCGGCCTCCTCCAGCGCGGCGATGAACTCGTCGGCGTCGGCGAAGCGCCGCGCCGGGTCCTTCTCCAGCGCCTTGAGCACGACCGCCTCCAGCGCCGGCGGAACCGCCGGGTTCAGGTGCGACGGCGGCACCGGCGCCTCGCCGACCTGCTTGAGCGCGATCGTCACCGCGCTCTCGCCGTCGAACGGCACGCGGCCGGTGAGCATCTCGTACAGGATGATCCCGATCGAGTACAGGTCGCTCGGCGCGCTGACCGCGTGCCCCTGCGCCTGCTCCGGCGAGAGGTACTGCGCGGTGCCCATGATCGAGCCGGTCTGCGTCATGTCCGACGCGCCCGCCTTGGCGATCCCGAAGTCGGTGACCTTCGCGCGGCCCTCGCCGTCGACGATGACGTTGTGCGGCTTGAGGTCGCGGTGGATGATCCCGCGCTTGTGCGCGAAGCGCGCCGCGCGCAGGATCTGGATCGTGAAGTCGATCGCGCGCGCCGGCGCCAGCGGCGCCTCGTCCTGGACGAGCTTCTTGAGCGTGCGCCCCTCCAGGTACTCCATCGCGATGTAGTACGTGTCGTCCCACGCGCCGCGGTCGTAGACGGCGACGACGTGCGGGTGCTGGAGGCCGGCGGCCGACGACGCCTCGCGCCGGAAGCGCTCGACGAACTCCTCGTCCTGGGCGAAGCGCCGGTGCAGGAGCTTGATCGCGACCTTGCGGCCCAGCTGGAGGTCCTCCGCGCAGACGACGTCGGCCATCCCGCCGGAGCCGACCCGGTGCAGGACCCGGTAGCGGCCGTCGATGATCGTGGAGGTTTCCGGTACGTCGGTCACTTCAGCAGCTCTTCCATGATGTCGCGTGCGATCGGCGCGGCGAAGTCCCCGCCGAAGCCGGTGACGGCCTTGACGGTCACGGCCACCGCGATCCGCGGGTTGTCCGCCGGGGCGAAGCCGATGAACCAGACGTCGTTGATCTTGGTCCCGAACTCGGTCTCGGCCGTGCCGGTCTTGCCCGCGACCTGGATGCCCGGGATCTGGGCCTTCGTGCCGGTGCCGCTCTGCACCACGCCCACCATCATGTCGGTCACGGCGGCCGCCGTCGACGGCTTCATGACGGTGGACTGCACCTTGGGCTCGATCGTGTCGACGGTCCGGCCGTCGCGGTCGATCACGCGCGTGGTCAGGTGCGGCCGCATCAGCTTGCCGCCGTTGGCGACGGCGGCGGCGACCTGGGCCATCTGCAGCGGCGTGGCCTGCAGCCCGCCCTGGCCGATCGACATGCGGCCGACGTCGACGTAGCGCGACGTCGGCGGGACGGCGCGGCCGGGCGGGTTGGGGGCCACCACGGAGGCCGACATGGAGTCGTCGGGGTAGTCGAGCTGCGGCTTGGCGTCGAAGCCGAAGCGCTCCATGTACTTCTTCATGGTGGCCTTGCCGAGCTTCTCGCCGACGTTGGCGAACGCGGTGTTGACCGACTTCGCCAGCGCGGTCTTGAGGTCGATCTGGCCGAAGTCCTCGTTGAAGTCGTTGGCCAGCGGGACGCCGGAGAACTTCTGCCCGCTGTCGCCGTCGACCGTGGAGCCGGGCGAGAACGCGCCGGTGTCGATCGCCGCCGTCGAGGTGACGACCTTGAACGTCGAGCCCGGCGCGCCGCCGAACTGCACCGCGCGGTTGACCAGCGGCTTGTTCTTCTCGTCGGTGTTGGCCGCGCTGAGCTGGCCCTTCTCGGCGATCGTGTTGGGGTTGTAGGTCGGCGTCGAGGCCATCACCTTGACCGCGCCGGTGCGCGGATCCAGCGCGACCGCCGCGCCGGAGGAGCCGACCTGGGCGATCTCGTCCAGCGCCGTCTGCTGGGCCTTGGGGTCCAGCGACGTGCGGAGGTCGTCGCCCTCGCGCTGCTTGCCGATCAGCTGGTCGAAGGTGGTGGTGATCCCGTTCTTCTGGCCGGTCAGCTCGTCGTTGCGGTAGCGCTCCAGCTCGGTCTGGCCGATCGGCGGCGAGCTGTAGGCGTACCCGACCGGATGGCCGAAGCGCTTGCCCTGCGGGTAGGAGCGGTGGTAGACGCCCTCGTCGTCGCGCGTGGAGCGCGCGATCACCGAGCCGTCGGCGGCGTAGATCGTGCCGCGCCGGATCTTCTGGTCGCGGATCGTGTCGCGCGCGTTGCGCGGGTTGTCGTCGAGCTTCTGGGCGCGCAGGACCGTCCACCACGACGTGGAGACCAGCAGCGCGCCGAACATCAGCAGCGCGACGACGAAGAGGCGTCCGATCGGCTTGTTCATCGCACGCCCTCGTCGGCCTCGCGGCGCGCGCGGTCCGACACGAGCAGCAGCAGCGCCAGCAGGACGAAGTTCGCCAGCACCGACGAGCCGCCGTAGGAGACGAACGGCAACGTGACGCCGGTCAGCGGGATCAGCTTGGTGACGCCGCCGACGATCACGAAGACCTGGATCGCGAAGACGCTCGTCAGGCCCGCGGCCAGCAGCTTGCTGAACGAGTCGCGCGCGAGCATCGCGATCTTGAACCCGCGCTGGACGAAGAGCAGGTACACGCACAACAGGCCCGCCGCGCCGACCAGCCCCAGCTCGTTGACGATCACCGCGTAGATGAAGTCGGTGTGCGGGGCGGGCAGCAGCGAGCAGTTGATCGTCGCCGAGCAATCCGTCGAGCCCGGGATCCGCAGCACCGCCTGGCCGAAGCCGCGGCCGAGCACGCCGCCGTCGGCCTGCGCCCAGAGGCCCTGGGCGAGCTGGTAGCTGCCGCCCGAGACGCGGTCCAGGAGGTCGGGGCTGAACGGGTCCTGCCAGGCGTCGATGCGGTCGGCGATGTGGCCGATGTGCCCCGCGACGAAGTACGCGCCCAGACCGAAGGTGATCAGACCGACGACCACGAACGACAAACGGTCGGTGGCCACGTAGATCATCGCCAGGAACGCGCCGAAGAACATCACCGACGAGCCGATGTCGCGGATGTAGAACAACAACATCATCGACGTGCCCCAGATGACCAGCATCGGGCCGAAGTGCTTCAGCGGCGGGATCGTGACGCCGGCGACGCGGCGGCCCGCGGTGACCAGCAGCTGGCGCGTGTCGCGCAGGTAGGACGCCAGGAAGACGACGATCGCGATCTTGGCGAACTCCGCCGGCTGCACCGACAGCGAGCCGAGCTGGATCGACAGGTACGCGCCGTTGGTCGGCGTGAACGCGCGCGGCAGCAGCAGCAGGAAGATGCCGCCGATGGCGATCAGGTAGCGGTAGCGCTCCAGCTTGCGGTAGTCGCGCAGCAGGACGATCGTCGCCGCGAACAGCCCGAGGCCGATCACGAACCACTGCGCCTGCTGGCGCGCCAGCCCGTCGTCGATCCGGTAGATCTCCACCAGCCCGAACGACGCCAGCAGCGCGGCCAGCGGGAACAGGTACGGGTCCGCGTTGGGCAGCGTGAAGCGCAGCACGAGGTGCGCGGCGACGCAGAGGCCCAGGAAGATCGCGCCGTAGGTCAGGCTGACGTTGGAGACCTCGTTGGTCCCGCTCAGCCCGCCGAGCAGGTCGTCGCGGCTCAGGAAGACCGCGGCGAAGCCCGCCGAGACCAGCAGCGCCGCCGGGATGAGCGCGAACAGCTCGCGGTTGCGGGCGCTCATGCCGTGTTCGTCTCGATCGAGACGAAGTCTTGACGGGCGCTCATCAGGAGGGGTTCTGCCCCGCCAACTCGCCCTGCTCGAGCTGGCGGATGAGGTCGACGGCGTCGTCGTGCGAGCGCAGCTTGTGCTCGGTGACCGTGCGTTGGACCTGGGGCGACAGCTCCTGGACCGGAACGCCGCTGGTGAACTCCGTGGAGTACAGGTTGATGCCCGGCAGCGAGTACGGCAGCCCCGTGTAGAGCGTCACGAAGCCGTCGTCGTCGGTGCCGACGAAGTAGACCGACCGCGTCGCGATCCAGCCGCCGGAGGCGATCAGGACGAGGACGACCGCGAGGGCCGTGAAGCCCTTGGCGAGGCCGGTCCAGCGGCGGCGCCGCTTCGGCGCGGCTCCGGACCCGGGGCCTCCGGCGCGCGGCGGCCGCGGCGTGCGCGGCTGGACGCCGGCGCTCGCGCCGACCACCTGGCGCGGGTCGGCGGGCGCTCCCGACGGCTGGGCGGCCGGCCCCGTCGCGGTCGCGTCGCGGACGTCCTCGGCGCTGGGCGCCGTCGCGCCCGCCAACGTCGGCCCGCCGACGACCGCGCCGTCGCCCGGCGTCACGTCCTCGACGCGGAAGAGGATCACCGTGATGTTGTCGCGCCCGCCCGCCTCGTTGGCGGCGGCGACCAGGCGCGTGGCGGCGTTGGAGAGGTCGGGCGCGCCGGCGACGATCTCGGCCACGCGCGCGTCCGGGACCATGCCGGTCAGGCCGTCGGAGCACAGCAGGAAGACGTCGCCGTCGCGCACCGGCCAGGAGAAGTGGTCGACGACGACCTCGTCCTCGATGCCCAGCGCGCGGGTGATGATCGAGCGCTGCGGGTGGTCCTCGGCCTCCTCGGCGGAGATCTGCCCGCGGCGCACCAGCTCGCCGACCAGCGAGTGGTCGTCGGTCAGCTGCGACAGCTTGCCCTCGCGCAGCACGTAGAAGCGCGAGTCGCCGACGTGCGCGATCGCCAGGTCGTCCTCGCCGACGTAGGCGACGGTCAGCGTCGTGCCCATCCCGGCGAACTGCTCGTCGGAGAGCGCCCGCTCGTGGACCTGGACGTTGGCGCGCTCGACCAGCGCGGCCAGGCGCTCCTCGTAGGTCCCGGGCCCGTCGGGGAGCCCGCCCTGCTCGGCGAAGACGTCGACCGCGGTCTTGGAGGCGACCTCGCCGGCCTGCGCGCCGCCCATGCCGTCGGCCAGCACGAACAGCGGCGAGCGGACCCAGTAGGAGTCCTCGTTGGCTTGGCGGGCGCGGCCCGTGTCGGTCCGGGCGGCGTGGTCGGCGACGCGCAGCATCAGCGGTCCAGGTAGGTGAACTCGCTGTCGCCGATCCGCACGCGGTCGCCGGGGTGCAGCGGTCGGGGACCGTCCACGAGCTCCTCGTTGAGGTAGGTCCCGTTCGTGGAGCCGAGGTCCTCGAGCACGATCACCGCGCCCTGGCGCGTCAGCCGCGCGTGCCTGGAGGAGGCGAACGGGTCCTCCAGCCGGATCTCGGCCTGGTCGCCGCGACCGAGGATCGCGCCCTCGCCGACCTCGTACTCCATGCCCGGCACGTGCCCGGGCGCGCGCTCGACCACCAGGCGCGGATCCGGCGGCGCGGCGTCGGCGCCGGCCAGCGGCTGGATGCCGGTGGCCTCGGGCGCGGGCGGGACGTAGCCGGCGGCCGACGTCGTCTGGATCGTCGTGCGCCGCAGGTCCTTCAGCGCGTTGCGCGAGATCCACAGCAGGAACAGGTACAGGACGGCCAGGAAGCCGAACTTCAGCGCGACGGAGACGGGATCGACCATCGCTACTCGACCTCGAAGCCGACGCTGACGGTGCCCAGCTCGATCCGGTCGCCGTCCTCCAGCGGATGCGGGCCGTCGACGGCGCGCCCGTTGACGCGCACGCCGTTGGTCGAGCCGAGGTCGCGGATCAGCCAGCTCTGGCCCGACGGCGAGATCTCGGCGTGGCGGCGGGAGACGTTGGAGTCGTCCAGGACGATGTCGGCGTCGCGGCTGCGGCCGATCAGCGCGCCGTTGGGCGGGACGCGCAGGCGCTTGCCGTTGGCGACGACGACCGCGCGGCGACGGACGTTCTCCGCGCCGCCGCCGACCTCGCTGAGCGCGGACTGGTGGCGGTCGGAGGTCGAGTAGACCATCGTGTGGCCGTAGTCGGCCGGGCGCGCCGCCGGCTGCTCGGGCTGGGCCGGGTGGTGCGGCTCGACCAGCCGCGCCTGGATCCCGAACTCCCCCAGCGCCAGGCGCTCGTCGGTGCGGAACTCGATCTGCGGCGTGGACACCAGCGCCAGGCGCTCGCGGCGCGCGTGCTCGAGCAGGTAGGCGCCGAGCTCGTCGATGACCGACTGCTCCACGCCCTCGTAGCGCTGCCGGTCCTGCGGGCTCAGCCAGACCACGTACTCGTTGGGCACGTAGGTCCGCGAGACCGAGACGGTGCGGTGCTCGTCCATCTCCTTGGCGAGCTTGCGCGCCAGCTCGACGGGCCGGACCTCCGACTTGAAGACGCGGCCGAACGTCCCCTCGACGAGGCCGGCGATCTTCTCTTCGAGGCTGCGGAGGACGCTCATGCCGTGTAGAGGGGCCGGTTCCCCGCGGGGAGCGGCCTGACTCAGAGGTTACGCGAGGTCAACGCGCTCTGGGGACCTCAGGTTGCGCAGACCGGGCGCGAGCGCCAGCGCGCCCGCCACGACGGCGCCGGCGACCAGGCCGCGCGGCGCGGTCCCGAGCGCGTACTGGGTGCCGCCCGCCAGCGCGGCGGCCCAGACCGCGGCGGCGACGAGATCGACCGTGATCAGGCGCCCCCGCACGAGGTACGGCAGGACCAGCGCGGCCGCCGCCCAGATCGGCACGAGCGCGACCGCCGGCGACGTCGCGACCGCCGCGATCGCGTCCAGGCCGGTGTCATGCGGCGGCCCGAGGACCAGTCGTTCTCCGAACGCCGCCTCGCCGAGCAGCAGCCACCAGGCGCCCAGCGCGCCGAGCGCGGCGCGGTGCTCCAGGCGTCCCGCCCGCGCCGCGAGCGCCGGGAAGCCGCCCGCGAGCGTGACCAGGCCCAGCGCGGGCGCCGCCGCGGGCAGCGACCAGGTGACCGGCGTCGCGCGGCGCAGCAGCGGCGGGACCGGCAGCGCCGCGGCGGCCAGCAGCCAGGCGCGGTCGGCGCTCTCGCCGGCCAGCCAGCCGATCACGGCCGCGCAGGTCGCGATCCACGCCAGGCGCGGCAGCAGCAGCGTCGCGATCGCCACGCCGAGCGCCGCGCTGAGCGGCGCGACCGGCGGCGCGTCGGCCCCCCAACGCAGCGCGGCGCCCGCGAGCGCCGCGGCGGCGGCCGCGGCCGCCGCCCGTGCCGGCAGCCCGTGGCGCCGCGGCGGGGCGACCGGCGCGAGCGGCTCCAGCGGCCCGCCGGCGATCGTGCCCGGCTCGTCGTCGACCTCCTCGCCGGCCAGCGCGGCCGCCAGCGACGCCCGCAGCTCGGCGATCGTCCCGCGTTCCTGCGCGTGCGGCCAGACCGCGACGTCGATCGCCTCGCAGAGGTCCAGCGGCAGGTCGCGCCGCAGGCGGCCCAGCGGTGGCAGCCGCTGTCCGACGCGCCGCGCGGTCGAGGCGGCGCCCCGCGCCCGGACCGGGTTGACGCCGCTGAGGCCCTCGTAGACGCAGAGCCCGAGCGCGTACAGGTCGGCCTCCTCGCCGACCTCCCGCCCCTCGGCCTGCTCGGGCGCCATGTAGGCCAGCGTGCCGACGACGTCGCCCGTGCGCGTGAGCGCGTCGTCGCCGGCGATCCGCGCCACCCCGAAGTCCGTCAGCTTCGCGGGCGGGCCGTCGCCGCCGTCGGGGACCAGGACGTTCAGCGGCTTGACGTCGCGGTGGATGATCCCGCGCTTGTGGGCGTGGGTGAGCGCGTCGCACAGCGCGACGCCGATCTCGACCACGTCGCGGTCGCTGAGCGCGCCGATCTCCAGCAGCCGCGCGTAGGTGTCGCCCCGTACGTACTCGGACACCAGGTAGACGTGGTCCTCGTCGGCCCCCGCCTCGTGCAGCGCGACGATCGCCGCGTGCTGCAGGCGCGCGGCGGCGACGCCCTCCCGTTGCGCCCGCTTCGCCGCGTCGGCGTCCGGCACCGGGATCCGCTTGACCGCCACGGTCCGGTCCAGTTTCAGGTCATGCGCCAGCCACACCGCACCGAAGCCGCCGCTGCCCAGCCGGCGGACCAGGCGATAGCGGTCGAGGACGACGACGTCGCTGCCGCCGCCGCCTCGCGTGGACGTCGTCGTGGGATGCTCGGCGGTCTCCACCGCGTTGCATCTTCCGCGCGGGAAGAAGGTGCCCTGCGTGCGACGGCGAAGTTGCAGCGAAGTTATGTCCCGGTGTACTGCCCGGGGCGCACGTAATACTGGCCCATCCGCCCCCGCCCGGAGCGTGGCGTGTCCTTTTTCGACGACGAGCCCGACGAGCCCACCCGAGTCACCCGCCCAGCGCGCCCGCGTCGCGCCTCGACCGCCGCCACGGCGGGCGCGCCCCCGGCCGACGTCGCGCGGCGGCGTCAGTTCGTGCTCTTCGCGGGCCTGGCGATCATCATCATCTTCATCATCCTGCTCGCGCGCGGCTGCGCGGGCACGCGGCACAAGAACGCGCTGAAGGACTACAACCGCGACGTCACGTCGATCGTGCAGGACTCCGATCGCAACGTCTCGCGCCAGCTCTTCGACATCCTGGAGAAGGGCGGCTCGACGCAGGACGTGTCCGCCGCGGTCAACCAGGTGCGGGTCGTGGCCGAGGACGACGCCAAGCGCGCGCGGGGCCTGAGCGCGCCCAGCGACGTCTCGTCGGCGCAGACCAACCTCGAGCTGGTGATGAACCTGCGCCAGTCGGGCGTCACCGCGATCGGCAACCAGCTCGCCAAGGCGCTGAGCACCTCGCCGACGGCGACCACCGCGATCCAGCGCGTCGCCGGGGAGATGCAGTCGTTTTTGGCCTCCGACGTCGTCTACTCCCAGCGCGTGCGGCCGCTGCTCCGCCAGGCGCTGGACGACAACGGCCTCGGCGACCAGACCGTCGTGGCCTCCAAGTTCCTGCCGTCGATCGGCTGGCTGGATCCCAACCAGGTCGGCGACAAGCTCAACCCCAACGCCGACACGTCGTCGCCCAACTCGACCGGCGACATCAAGCCGGGCACGCACGGCCACGGGCTGGTGAGCACCGCCGCCGGCGGCGTGACGCTGCAGCCGAGCGGGGTCAACCGGGTCGAGGCCAAGGCGCCGCTGACCGTCAACGTGACCTACGCCAACCAGGGCGAGAACGACGAGAGCAACGTCAAGGTCACGGTCAAGGTCACCTCGTCGGGCAGCAAGACGATCGAGTCGACCAAGACGATCAACCAGACCAAGGCCGGGACGCAGGGCACGGTCCCGATCCAGCTGTCGTCGGTGCCGCCGAAGGGCACGTCGTCGACGATGACCGTCCGCATCGCCCCGGTGCGCGGCGAGCAGAAGACCGACAACAACGGGTCGAGCTACACGATCCTGTTCAACTAGGCCCCGCGCGTCCGCCGCCGCGAGGCCTGACCGGCGCGTTCAGTAGCGTCGGGGCCGTGGATAGCTCGACCGCGGGGATCGTCGCCGTCGCCGGCTGCGCCGTCGCGCTGGCCGCGTTGGCGGTGGCGTCCGTCGCGTTCGTCCGGCTGCGCCGGCTGCGCGCCGACCAGCGCGTGCTCCTCGGCGGCGCCAACCCCGAGGACCTCGTCGAGCACGCCGCGCGCATCGAGCAGGAGTTCCGGTCGCTGCACGCCTACGTCGGCGAGGTGGCCGGGCGGCTGGACGGCCGCGTCGGCACCGCCGAGGACCGGCTCGACCAGGCGATCGCGTTCCGCGGGCTGGTCCGGTTCGACGCCTACAACGAGATGTCCGGCCAGCAGTCGGTGGCGATCGCGCTGCTGGACGCCGAGCAGTCCGGGCTGGTGCTGTCGTCGATCCACCACCGCGACCAGGCGCGGCTGTACGTCAAGCACGTCGTGCGCGGGGAACCTGAGTACCCGCTGTCGCCCGAGGAGATCGAGGCGGTCCGCGTCGCGCTCGCGGGCGAGCCGCCGCCCGAGCCGCCGAGGCTCCCATGAGCGACGTCCGGCTCGGCTACTTCGGCCCGGCGGGGACGTTCACGCACGCGGCGCTGCTGGCCTCCGGCCACGCGTTCGGCGAGGCGGTCCCGTACGCGACCGAGCGCGAGACGATCCTGGCGGCGGCGCGCGGCGAGGTGGCCGCGGCGATGGTGCCGATCGAGAACTCGATCGAGGGCGGCGTCAACGCGACGCTCGACGCTCTGGCGCTGGAGGTCGAGGACGCCGAGATCGTGGGGGAGGAGGTGCTGCCGGTCTCCCACGCACTGGCCGTGCGGCGCTCGCTCACGCTCGACGACGTCGTCGCCGTCACCTCGCATCCGCAGGCGCTGGCGCAGTGCCGGCGCTTCATCGCCGAGCACCTGCCCGGCCGGCGGATCATCGCCGCGACCTCGACGGCCGAGGCCGTCCGGACCGCCGCGACGTCGAACGAGCGCCTCGCCGCAATCGGCACGACGACCGCCGCCGAGCTGTATGAGTGCGACGTGCTCGCCGCGGGGATCGAGGACGAGCACGGCAACCAGACGCGCTTCGTCTGGGTCGCCGCGCGCGGCACCGCGCCGTTCGCGCCGCGCCCGGATCGCCCGGCGAAGACGTCGATCGTCTTCCACGGCGCGGGCGACGCGTCGCCGGGCTGGCTGGTGCGGTGTCTCGACGAGTTCGCCGGCCGCGGGATCAACCTGAACCGGATCGAGTCGCGCCCGCTCAAGCGGCAGTTGGGGCACTACCTGTTCCTCACCGACCTCGAGGGCAGCGTCGCGGACGCGAACGTCGCCGAGGCGATCGAGCGCCTGCACGCCCATTGCGAGGTGGTCCGCGTGCTCGGCTCGTTCCCTTCGGCTGGGCCAGCTGGGTTCGAACCAGGCTGATTCCGTCTGTTCGGGTGCTACCGTTCCGCCACGGAGCCCCGGCTTATGACGACCTCCCAGCTCGTACCACCACACATGACGCGGTCCACGTCGCCCGACGAGCACCGGCGACGTGGACGTGACGGTGGTCGGGTGCTCGTGCTCAACGCGTCCTACGAGCCGATCAACGTCTGCACGGTCCGACGCGCTGTCGTCCTGCTGTTGAAGTCCAAGGCCGAGGTCGTCGACCACGCGACGTGGGAGCTGCGCTCCGAGCGCGCCACGATGTCGCGACCGGTCGTGATCCGGCTGATGACCTACATCGTGGTCCCGCGCGACACTCACCGCCGCAAGATCACCCGCCGCGCGGTCTTCGCCCGGGACAACTGGACCTGTCAGTACTGCGGGTCCCGGTCCAACCTCACCGTCGACCACGTCATCCCACGCTCCAAGGGCGGCGAGTCGACCTGGGACAACATCGTCGCCTCCTGCGCCCCCTGCAACCGCCGCAAGGCCGACCACCTGCCCGACAAGGCGAACATGCACCCACGTCGGACACCCTCGATGCCCCAGCCCCACGTCTTCATCCACGTCGCCACGCCAACCATCCCGGCAGCCTGGCGACAGTGGCTGCCCGAAGCCGCCTAGCCACCCCGCGGCGCCGCCGCCACCGCTCGGAACACGCCGCGGAGAACGGACGCTCGACGCTCGACGCATGACGCCCGACGGACGACGCCCGGCGCTCCACGCTCCACGCACGAGGCACGAGGCACGAGGCACGAGGCACGAGGCACGACACACGACGGCCGACGCGCCACCGTCCCTGCGCCTTCTGCCGGCGAAGCGAGGATGTGACACCTCTTCCTCCGGCGCCCGCGACAAAGCGCGACTCCGATGCCACCAACGCCCGCGCCCCCGCGCCAGCGATACCAACCCACCCCACCCGCGCCACCGCCACGCAAGCGCGAGCGGGCGCCGGGGAAGACGGTGTCATCAGCCTCGCCGACCCACCACTCCCGGCCCGCACCCGAACCCGCCCGCCCGCCCGCCCGCCCGCCCGCCGCACCGAACCCCAACCCACCGCACCGGCCCGAGCCCCCTTAAACGACGAAGGACGCCGCTTTCGCGACGCCCTCCGTGCAACCACTGGACTGGACTTGCCCTCACACCGACGATCTGAGCGGCCGGAGGGACGACTTCCGGCATCGGCGCGAGGGGGTGGCCCGGCGTGGATTCGCTGGATCGTTACTCCAGCCCGACCGATCTAGCGGCCGGCCACCTCCAGGGTCCCGCAAGTACTAGAACTAGATATTCGGACCACCTCCTTTCTCTGGTACGGCGCAATGTAGCACCCGTCTACGACGACCTCGAATGCCTGTCGGCAGGGGGCGTCGCGACGCTGACGACGTCGCCGCCACCCGGGCCCCGAGACGCCGCGGGCCCGGCATGGGAGCCGGGCCCGCGAAACCTGCTGAAAGGGAGCACGCGGCACCGGCCGCGCGGCTCGGAGCTACTCGCCCGAGCCCTCCTCGGACCCGGGCTCCTCCGCCTCGGCCAGCGCCTCCTCGGTCAGCTCCGCGGCGACCTCGTCGCCGGGCTGGGCCTCCGCGGAGACCTCGGCGCCCTCGACGTCGAGCGTCGGCGTGCCCTCCTCGTCCTCGGACTCGACGATCAGCGCGACCGCCGACACCTGGTCGCCGTCGCGCGGGTTCATGACCCGCACGCCGGTGGCCGACCGGCCCTGCTGCGAGATGCCCTTGACGCCCGTGCGCTGGATCAGCCCGTTCTGCGAGATGAACACCAGCTCCTGGTGCGGCCGGACGACCAGCGCGCCGGCGAGGCCGCCCTTGGCCTCGGTCAGCTTGATCGTCAGCACGCCCTTGGCTCCGCGCGACGTCTTGCGGTACTGGTCGATCTTCGTCCGCTTGCCGTAGCCGGCCTCGGTCACGACCAGCAGCTCCATGTCGTCGCGCGCGACGTCCATGGCGATGACCTCGCCGTCGTCGCCCACGTTCATCCCGCGCACGCCGCCGGTGTCGCGGCCCATGTCGCGGGCCTCGGCCTCCTCGAAGCGGACCGCCAGGCCCGCCTTGGACACCATCATGATCTCGTCGCCCTCGTCGACGCGGCGCACGGCGATCAGCTCGTCGTCGTCGCGGATCTTGATGGCGATGATGCCGTCGGCCTTGATCGGCGTGTTGTAGGCCTGGAACTTGGTCTTCTTCACGACGCCCTTGCGCGTCGCGAAGGCCAGGAACGGCGACTCGGAGAAGTCGCGCGTCGAGAGCACCGACTGCACGCGCTCGTTCTCGCGCAGCGGAAGGATGTTGATCAGCGCGCGGCCCTTCGCCGTCCGCTGGCCCTCCGGCAGCTCGTACACCTTGGACCGGTAGACCTTGCCACGGTTGGTGAAGAACAACAGGAAGTCGTGCGTCGAGGAGACGAAGAGGTGCTCGATGTAGTCACCGTCCTTCATGTCCATGGCGTTGATCCCGACGCCGCCGCGACGCTGCTGGCGGTAGGTCGCCAACGGCACGCGCTTGATGTAGCCGGACTTCGTGATCGTGATGACCATCTGCTGGTCGGCGATCAGGTCCTCGATGTCGAGCTCGTCCTCCGACGGCGCGATCGTCGTGCGGCGCTCGTCCTGGAAGCGCTCGGAGATGTCCAGCATCTCCTCCTTGATCAGCGCCAGGACGTTGGCCTCGTCGCCGAGCAGCGTGCGCAGCTCGCTGATGCGCTCCATGACGTCGGCGTGCTCCTGCTTGATCGCGTCGCTCTCGAGCGCGGTCAGCTGCGACAGGCGCAGGTCGAGGATCGCCGACGCCTGGATCTGCGACAGCTTGAACTGCGCGACCAGCTCCTCGCGGGCGGCCTCGCGGTTGGCCGACCGGCGGATGACCTCGATGACCGCGTCCAGGTTGTCGAGGGCGATCAGCAAGCCCTCCAACACGTGCGCGCGGGCTTCCTTCTGCGCCAGCTCGTACTTCGCGCGGCGGACCACGACCTCGCGCTGGTGGGCGATGTAGGCGCCCAGCACCTCGCGCAGCGCGAGCGTGCGCGGCACACCGTCGACCAGGGCCACCATGTTGACCCCGAACGTCGACTGCATCGGCGTGTGCTTGTAGAGCTTGTTCAGCACCACCTTGGGGTTGACCGCGCGCTTGAGCTCGATCACCAGGCGCATGCCGCGCCGATCGGTCTCGTCGCGCAGGTCGGAGATCTCGGGGATCTTCTTCTCGCGCACCAGCTCGGCGATCTTGGTGATGAGGCCGGTGTCGCCGCCCTTCTTCACCGCGTAGGGCAGCTCGGTGACGATGATCGCCTCCTTGCCCTGGTGGATCTCCTCGATGTGCGCCTTGGCGCGCACGCGCACGCGGCCGCGGCCGGTCTCGTAGGCGTCGCGGATGCCCGCGGTGCCCATGATGATCCCGCCCGTCGGGAAGTCCGGGCCCTTCATGTGCTTCATCAACCCGTCGAGGTCGATCTGCGGGTCGTCGATGAAGGCGACCGTCGCGTCGATCACCTCCTTGAGGTTGTGCGGCGGGATGTTGGTGGCCATGCCGACCGCGATGCCCGTGCCACCGTTGACCAGCAGGTTCGGGAAGCGCGACGGGAGGACGACCGGTTCCTGCTTGGAGCCGTCGTAGTTGGGGACGAAGTCCACCGTGTCCATGTCGATGTCGCGCAGCATCTCCATGGCGAGGCGCGTCATCCGCGCCTCCGTGTACCGCATGGCCGCAGCCGGGTCGTCGTCGACCGAGCCGAAGTTGCCCTGGCCGTCCACCAGCGGGTGGCGCATCGAGAAGTCCTGCGCCAGGCGGACGAGCGTGTCGTAGATCGCCGAGTCGCCGTGGGGGTGGTAAAGGCCCATGACGTCGCCGACGATGCGCGCGCACTTGACGTACGGGCGCGTCGGGCCGAGGCCGTTCTCGTTCATGGAGAACAACACGCGGCGGTGGACGGGCTTCAGGCCGTCGCGGACGTCAGGCAGCGCGCGCCCGACGATGACGGACATGGCGTAGTCCAGGTACGCCGTCCGCATCTCGTCTTCGAGGGCGCGCGGCTCGATGTTGCCGCCGCCGATGACGTCGGTCGCCATCAGGCCTCAACTCCTTCGGTGGTGTTCTGCTTCGGGGTGGGCGCCATCAGACGTCGAGGTTCACGACGGCGCGCGCGTTCTGCTCGATGAACTCACGCCGCGGCTCGACGACGTCGCCCATCAACATGGTGAACAGGCGGTCGGCCTCGGCGGCGTCCTCTACGGAGACCTGCTGCAGCGTCCGCGTGGCCGGGTCCATCGTCGTCTCACGCAGCTGGTCGGCGTTCATCTCGCCCAGGCCCTTGAAGCGCTGGACGTTGATGCCACGGCGCGAGACCTCGAGGACCGAGGTGCGCAGCGCCTCGAACGAGTAGGCCTCCTCGGCCTTGTCGGCGAGCGCGACGCTGAACGGCGGCGCGCCGGCCAGCTCGACGAGCTGCGCGTTGACCTTGATGAACTGCTTGTAGTCGTTGGAGTCGAACAGCGAGCGCGCGAGGCGGTGGGTCTGCGCCAGGCCCGTCTTGCGCTCGACCGCCTTGATGACCAGGACGTCCTCGCCCTGCTCGACCACGTGCGTCTCGTGCGGGCGCGACTCGTCCTTCTTCTCCAGCGACGCGACCACCGCGGCGAGGTCCGCCGCCTGGTCGTCCAGCAAGCCCGCCTCGCCGAGGAACCGGACGGCCTCGTGGCCGTGCTCGGCGCGCAGCGCCGACGACCAGCCCTCGAACTGCTTCAGCAGGCGCGTGTAGCGCTGCCAGCGCGCCTCGGTGAGCTTGAACTCCTGCCCGGTGCGGTCGTGCACGCGGATCTTCTCGAGCTTGTCGGAGAGGAGGACCTCCTCCAGCTCGGACTCCTTCTCGATGTAGCGCTCGTTGCGACCCTGCTTGAGCTTGTACAGCGGCGGCTTGGCGATGTAGATGTAGCCGGCCTCGATCAGCTCGGGCATCTCGCGGAACAGCAGCGTCAGCACGAGCGTGCGGATGTGCGCGCCGTCGACGTCGGCGTCCGTCATCAGCACGACCTTGTGGTAGCGCGCCTTCTCGATGTCGAACTCGTCGCGGATGCCGGTGCCCAGCGCGGTGATCAGCGCCTGGATCTCGTTGTTCTTGAGGACGCGGTCGATCCGCGCCTTCTCCACGTTGAGGATCTTGCCGCGCAGCGGCAGGACGGCCTGCGTGTTGCGGTCGCGACCCTGCTTGGCCGAGCCGCCCGCGGAGTCGCCCTCGACCACGAAGATCTCGGTCAAGGACGGGTCCTTGACCGAGCAGTCGGCGAGCTTGCCCGGCAGCGGCGAGTTCTCCAGCGCGCTCTTGCGGCGCGTGAGGTCGCGCGCCTTCCGGGCGGCGCTGCGCGCCTGCGCGGCCTGGACGGCCTTGCGGATGATCGCGTTGCCCTCGGAGGGGTTCTCCTCCAGGAACTCCGCCAGCTTGGAGTTGACCACCGAGGCGACGAAGCCCTCCATGCCCGGGTTGCCGAGCTTGGTCTTCGTCTGGCCCTCGAACTGCGGGTCGGAGAGCTTGGCGGAGATGACGGCGGTGAGCCCCTCGCGGACGTCCTCGCCGCTCAGGTTGTCGTCCTTCTCCTTGAGGATGCCCTTCTCACGCGCGTACTTGTTCAACGTGCGCGTGAGCGCCGAGCGGAAGCCCGACAGGTGCGAGCCGCCCTCGTGCGTGTTGATGTTGTTGGCGAAGGAGAACACCGACTCCTGGTAGGAGCCGTTCCACTGCATGGCGATCTCGACGTAGCCCTCGTCGGACTCGCCCTCGAAGAAGATCACCTTCTTGCCGAGCGGCTCCTTGTTCTCGTTCATGTACGAGACGAAGTCCTCGATGCCGCCCTCGAAGTGGAACTCCACCTTCTTGCCGCCGGCGCGCTCGTCGGTGAGCGTGATGCGCAGGCCGCGCGTGAGGTAGGCGGTCTCGCGCAGGCGCTGCTCGAGGACGCTGAACTCGTGGTCCAGCGTCTCGAAGACGTCGTGGTCGGGCAGATAGGTGATCGTCGTACCCGTCGGCTCGCCCTTGGCCATCGGCTCGGCCTTCTTGAGGTCGTAGCGCGGCTTGCCGCGGTCGTACTCCTGGACCCAGTGGTAGCCGTCGACGCGGACCTCGACCTTGACGGTCTCCGACAGCGCGTTGACGACCGAGACGCCGACGCCGTGCAGGCCGCCGGACACCTTATAGCCGCCGCCGTCGCCGAACTTGCCGCCCGCGTGCAGGACGGTCAGCACGACCTCGACGGCCGGGCGACCCTCCTTCTCGACGATGCCGACGGGGATGCCGCGGCCCTCGTCGCGGACCGTCACGGAGTTGTCGGGGTGGATCGTGACGTCGACCCGCCCGCCGAAGCCCGCCAGGGCCTCGTCCACGGAGTTGTCCACGACCTCGTAGACGAGGTGGTGGAGTCCGCGGATGCCCGTCGACCCGATGTACATGCCGGGACGCTTGCGGACCGCCTCGAGGCCCTCGAGGACGGTGATGTCCTGGGCTCCGTAGGCGGCCGAGCCCTGGCGGTTGTCGCTGCCGTTCTCGTTCGCCATTGAAGACTGCGTTCCTGACGCAGGAACGCCCCGCTGCTCAGGCTCGGTCGAGCCCGTCCGGGGCGCACTTGAAGTTATCCACAGGATAGCACAAGCACCCTGTGGAACCGCCGTTCAGGGCGTCATAAAACTCCTGCAAATACGCACAAAACTACGGCGCGTCGGACGCCGCCCACGAGCGTGGCGGCGAGGCGACGCACCGGAGCGCGGTTATGCGCCCTTCGCCGAGCTGCGCGTTGAGGCGCTCGACCAGCTCGGGCGCCATCAGATCCAGCTCCTGCGCCCACACCGAAGACCGGCACGCGATCGTCAGTGATCCACCGCGCTCCGTGGTCGGCGTGGCCTCCTTGGCGACCACCGGACCGACGATCGACGGCCAGATCCGCTGCACGTCGCCGAGCGTCGTGCGCGGCGCCAGCTGATCGGTCAGCCCGGCCAGCGCGGCCGACAGCGGACGCGGCGCGCGGCGGCGCATCAGGCGGCCTCGGCGGCCGAGAGCATGGTGGGATCGGTCGGCGCCGGGGGAGACGCGCTGGAGGCCTCGGCCGGAGGCGACGACCCGGCCGCATCCTCCACCGAGACCACGCCCGGCGTCACCGCCAGCCGCACCACGCCGGCGGCCTCGCCGCCCGGCACGTGCGCGAGGTCGGTCGTCGTGAGCACCGCCTGGCCACCATCGTCCAGGCGGGCGATCAGGAGCGCGCGGCGGTCGGCGTCCAGCTCGGACATCACGTCGTCGAGCAGCATCAGCGGGGCGGCGCCGCGCTCCTGGGCCAACACCGCGCGCTCGGCCAGCAACAGCGACAACAACGCGAGGCGCTGCTCCCCCTGGGAGCCGAAGGCCTTCAGGTCGCGCCCGTCGCGCTGGAACAGCAGGTCGTCGCGGTGCGGGCCGTGCTGGGTGAAGCCGCGGTCCAGATCGCCGGCGCGGCGCTCGGCCAGCTCGGCGGCCAGCTCGCCCGCCGTCTCCGCGCGCGAGCGCGGCCGGTAGCGCAGCTCGGCGGCCCCGTTCAGCCCCAACTCGCCCGCGATCGCCGGGAACATCGCGCCGACCCGCTCCACCGCGGCCGCGCGGTCGTCGCGCAGCGCGATGCCCCAGCGCGCCAGCTCCAGGTCCCAGGCGTCGAGCGAGGCCGGGCTCGCGCGCCCGGAGCGCACCCGCGACAGCAGCGCGTTGCGCTGGGCGATCGCCCGCGAGTACTGCGCCCGGTTGGCCGCCCGCGACGGCCACAGCGCGGCGACGAGCTGGTCGAGGTGCGCCCGCCTGCCGGTCGGCGCGCCCTTGACCAGCTCCAGCCGGTCCGGGAGGAAGACGCTCACCAACGGCCGCGCGGGCGAGTCGGTGAGCCGCTCGACCGGCGCGCCGTCCACGCGGATCCGCTTCGGCTCGCCCGGCGCGAAGCCCACCGCGAGCGTGTGCCGGTCGCCCTCGCCGTCGGTCGTGTCGACCTCGACCCGCGCGGCCGGGGCGTCGAACCGCACGACCTCGCGCTCGTTGGCCGTCCGGCACGACCGCGCCGTGCATCCGAAGTACAAGGCCTCCAACACGTTGGTCTTGCCGGCCCCGTTGGGACCGTGCAAGACCGTCAGGCCCGCGCCGACCGGCACGTCGGCCGCGGCGTAGGTGCGGAAGTCCCGCACGCGCAGCCGCCGGACCTGGACCACAACTACCTCAGACGTTCAGCCGGATCGGCATGATCAGGTACAGGAACCCGGACTCGTCCGCGCCCTCGATCAGCCCCGGCCGCAGCGGCGAGATGAGCTTCAGGATCAGGTCGTCGGAGCCGACCGAGTCGAGGCCGTCGCGCAGGAACTCCGGGTTGAACCCGATCTCGAACGCCTCGCCGGCGAACGGCACCGGCAGCGGCTCGGAGGCCTCGCCGACGTCCGGCGTCTGCGCGGACACCGTCAGCTCGCCGTCGGTGAACGCCAGCCGCAGCGGCGCGTTCTTCTGGGCCATCAGCGAGATGCGCTTGACGACGTCGCCCAGCTCCTCGCCGCTGATCCGCAGCTGGTGCTCGTAGCCGTCCGGGATCAGCTGGCGGTAGTTGGGGAACTGGCCGTCGATCAGCCGCGACGACAGCACCGCGCCGCCGACCTCGAAGACGACCTGGTTGGAGCGCACGCCGATGCGGATGACGTCGGCGCCGGTGTTGGCGACGACCGACCGCAGCTCGTCCAGCGCGCGGGCCGGGACGTTGGCCTCGAAGCCAGGGTCCAGCGGGACCTCCAGCGCGGTCTCCTTGACGCTGAGGCGGTAGGAGTCGGTGGCGACCATCCGCAGCTCCGAGCCGGAGGCGCTGACGAGGATGCCGGTCAGGATCGGCCGCGTCTCGTCGCGCGACGCCGACTTGGACACCATCTCGATCGTCTCCACGAACGCGTGCGCGGGGACGTCGACGACGGTGTCGCCGCCGGTCTCGGGCAGCGGCGGGAAGTCCTCGGCGCGCAGCGTGCGCAGGTGGAACTTCGCGCTGCCCGCCACGACCTCGACGTCCTGCTGCTCGGCGCGCAGCTCGAGCGAGACGCGGTCGGCGTTCTTGGGCAGCGAGCGCGCGACATCCAGCAGCAGGCGCGCGGGCAGGACGACCGTGCCCTCGCGCTCGACCTCGGCGGTCAGCGGGACGCGGAGGGCGATCTCCATGTCGGTCGCGCGCAGCTCGACGCCGGCGGACGTCACGGCGAGCTGCACGCCGGACAACGCCTGGACGGCGGAGCGCGTCGAGGCGACGCGGGAGACGGACTGCAACTGGGCGAGCAAGTCGGCGCTCGCGGCTGAAAGCTTCACGATGAAGACCTCAAGAGAAGAGAATCAGGAGTCATAGGGGCTGTTGACTTGTGGACAGCCGCCGAGACGACCGGATGTTGCGGGGTTTTCGCGCACAGCAGCCGACGGAGTCTGTCAACACCGCCGGTCAAACCGCAGGCTCGGTCAACCGCGCGGTGATCGAGGCCACCGCGTCGAAGGCGTCGGGGTCGGTGCCGATCCGGTCCGCGGCACGTTTGCACGCGTGGAGGACGGTCGAGTGGTCGCGACCGCCGAAATGCCGCCCGATCGCCGGCAGCGTCTCGTGCGTGTGCTCGCGCGCGAGGTACATCGCGACCTGCCGCGGCCAGGCGACGCGCGCCGTGCGGCCCGCGCCCAGCAGCTCCTCGCGGGTGACGTCGAAGGTCTCGGCGACCAGCTCCTGGATGCGCTCCACGGTCGGCGGCCCGGCGGCGGCCCGGGCGGCCGCGCGCCCGTAGAGCTGGGTCAGGACGTCGTCGGCCAGCGCGCGGTCGATCGCGCGGCCGGTCAGCGACGCGTAGGCCACGACGCGGATCAGCGCCGCCTCGAGGCCGCGGACGTTGTCGGTGACGCGCTCGGCGATCAGCTCCAGGACGCCGTCGTCGCCGACGTCGATCCCGTCGTGGTGCGCCCGCTTGCGCAGGACGGTCACGCGCGTCGCCGGGTCGGGTTGGCGGATGTCGACGACCAGGCCGCTGCCGAACCGCTGGCGCAGGCGCTCGTCGAGCTTCTCGATGTCGCGCGGCGGGCGGTCGGAGGTCAGCACGAGCTGGCTGCCGGTCTCGTGCAGCGCGTTGAAGGTGTGGAAGAACTCCTCCTCGGTCTTGACCTTGGACTCGAGGAACTGCACGTCGTCGATGAGCAGGACGTCGTTGCGGCGGTAGCGGTGCTTGAAGGCGTCGACGTCGCGCGTCTTCAAGGCCTCCAGGAACTCGTTGGTGAAGCGCTCGACCGTCGTGTAGCGGACGGTGAGGCCGCCGCCGTAGGCGCGGACGTAGTTGCCGATCGAGTGCAGCAGGTGGGTCTTGCCGACGCCGGGCGGGCCGACGACGAACAGCGGGTTGTAGGCGTTGCCCGGGTTCTCGGCGACGGCCAGCGCGGCGGCGTGGGCGAAGCGGTTGGCGTCGCCGATGACGAACTGCTCGAAGGTGAACTTCGGGTTCAGCGGCGAGGCCTCGGTGTCGGCGAAGAGTGCGGCGCGGGGGTCGTCGGCGGGGACGGCGGGCGCGGCGCCGCGGGTCGCGCCCGGGCCCGGGTGGGCGCCATCGCCGGCGGCGGTCTGGTCGCCCGCCGCGCGCAGCGCGACCGTCGCGCTCGGGCCGAGCACCGCGCGCGCGGCGTCCCGCAGCACCGAGGCGAACCGCTGCTCCACCCAGTTGTGGACCTCCGACGGCGCGAGGACCACGACCGACGCGCCGTCGACCCCGCCGCAGCGCAGCGGAGCCAGCCAGACGTCGAAGGTCGACTCCGGAACCCGTTGGCGCAGCTCCGCCTGCAGGCGGGTCCAGGTGGGGTGCGGCGGGTCCGGCGTCACGGCAGCGGTGATCGGCTCCTTGGGAGCGACGTTGCGAAAGTGGGCGAGGAGCCGTCGGCGGCGGGTGGCGCCGCGGCGGCGGGGGAGGAAACGTAGCAGGTGGATTCCGGGCGTCGGGGCCTGTGGAGAACCGCCGTGGCAGGAGCCCGCAAATGCCGTTCAATTCCACGCGATCGCGCCTGTGCATGCGTGTTAGCAGTCGTGGTGGACGGTGTGGACAGCGGCACGGCGCGGGGCTCGATACAATCATCCGCCGGTCGCGTCGCGACCTTGCACGCCCCTACTCGGAGCATCGATCTTCATGAAGCGCACCTACCAGCCCAAGCGACGCAAGCGCGCCCGCGCGCACGGCTTCCGCAACCGCATGGCGAGCCGTGCCGGCCGCCTCACGCTGAAGCGCCGCCGCGACAAGGGTCGCAAGCGGCTCACCGTCTGATCGTGGACGCGCCCGCCCGCGCCGGCGGCAGCACCAAACGGCCCAAGAAGGGCCGGCTGTCGCGCAGTGCCGAGTTCGAGCGCGTCTACCGCCAGGGCCGGTCCATCGGGAACCGGCACCTGGTCCTCTACGTCTTCCCGCGGGGCAGCGCGCCGAGTGGCGTGCCGGTTGCCGCTTCCGGGACCCAGGAGCTGACCGCCGGGCCGCGCTTGGGCCTCTCGGTGTCCCGCAAGGTCGGCGGCGCCGTGGAGCGCAACCGCGTCAAGCGGCTGCTGCGCGAGGCGTTCGCCGTCGAAGGGCAGCGCCTGCCGCCCGACACCGACGCCGTCGTCGTCGCCCGTCCCGAGGCGCGCGACCTCGCCGAGCGCGAGGGCCTGGACGGCGTTCGCGCCGCCCTGGGCGAGCTGATCGGCCGCTCGGTGGGCGACAAGCCCACCGCGCCGGCGCCGTGACCTCCGCCAGTCGGTTGGCGCGCCGCGCCGCGGTCGCACCGATCGTGGCCTACCAGAAGCTGATCTCGCCGCTGCTGCCTCGCCGCTGCAAGTACGAGCCGACGTGCTCGGCCTACGCCGCGCAGGCGATCTCGCGCTACGGCATACTCCGGGGCCTGGTCCTGGCCGGGTGGCGGTTGCTGCGCTGCAACCCCTGGAGTCACGGCGGTTTCGACCCCGTCGAGGATCAGCGCCTCTTCGCCCCGCGCCCCTCGTCTCACGGGGCGGGCGGGTCCGAATCCCCCTCAGCCTGAGCCATGGTCCCCATCACCGCGAACATCCTGCAGCCCCTCGTCGACGTCTTCGAGACCGTCCTGAAGTTCTTTCATGACACGGTCGGCGCGAGCTGGGGCCTGTCGATCATCCTGCTGACGATCGTCGTCCGCGCGCTGCTGCTGCCGCTGGCGGTCAAGCAGTTCCGGTCGATGCAGGCGCTGCAGCGCATCGCGCCGCATCTGAAGGTCCTGCAGGAGAAGTACAAGGACGACAAGCAGCGTCTCCAGCAGGAGACGATGAAGTTCTACCAGGAGCACAAGGTCAACCCGTTTGCCTCGTGCCTGCCGCTGGTGGCCCAGCTGCCGGTGTTCCTGTCCTTGTTCTACATGTTGCGCAAGGACCTGCGCCACGACATCTGCCCGGCCATCAACCCGGAGTCGGTGGCCAACCCCAAGCCCTGCGGTCACTCGCCGGACTCGGAGTTCTGGTTCATCCACGACATCACCGACAAGGCCACGGGCTCCGTGCTCGTGATCCTGATCGTGCTGTACGTGGGATCGCAGCTGGTCTCGTCGCTGCTGATGATGACGGCGACCGCCGACAAGAACCAGAAGACGATCATGCTGCTGCTGCCGTTCTTCTTCGTGGCGTTCGTCTTCCGCTTCCCGGCCGGCCTGATCCTGTACTGGATCACGACGAACATCTGGACGATCGGCCAGCAGCAGTTCCTGCGCCGCGTGATCGGTCGCAACGCCCCGGAGCCGCCGCCGTTGCCGGAGGCGACCGGCGGCGGTGGGAAGAAGGGCGGAACCGCCACGGCCACACCGGCGGCCCAGGGCGCCGGCGGGGGCGGCTTCCTCGCGCGCCTGCAGGGCGCCGCGCAGGGCGGTGGCGGTGCCACCAACGGATCGGCGTCGGGCAACGGCGGGCAGGACGAGTCGCGGGTCACCAAGGCCCCGCCACCGCCGCCGCGATCCCGCAAGAAGAAGCGTTCCGGACGGAGGCGGTAGGCCATGGCGGTGGAGGAGCGGACGCAGGAGGAGATCCTGCGCGACCTGCTGGAGCACGTCCGCGACGGGCTCGGGCTGGAGGCGACGATCGAGATCGAGTCCAACGAGGAGGCGCTGATCGGCACGCTCCACGGCGAGGAGCTGGGGATCTTCATCGGCCGCCACGGCCAGACGATCGACGCCGTGCAGCACCTGGCCCAGCGGATCCTGCTGGCCAACCCGGAGACCGAGCGCCGCCGGATCGTCGTCGACGCCGAGGGCTATCGCGCCCGCCGGCGCGAGGCGCTGGAGAAGCAGGCCGACCAGGCCGCGATCGAGGCCGAGAAGTTCGGCCGCCCGGTGGCGCTGGACGCGATGACCGCCAGCGAGCGCAAGCACGTCCACGAGTACCTGCGCGAGCGCGGCGGCGTGGACACCCACTCCGAGGGCGACGAGCCCGAGCGGCACCTCGTGGTGTCGCCGATGGGGCGCTAGCGCTTCCGCTCGCCGCAGACCCGGTTTTCACGTGAAACGCCCGCCGATCCGGCGGGCGTTCTTCGTTGCGGGGGCGTTTCACATGAAACGGACGGCGCGCGGGCGACGTCGGGGAGATCGGGGCGTTTCACATGAAACGCGGCGAACGCGTCCGCTGCGACTGCCACGGCCGGACCCGGGGATGGCAGCGGACGCGCGGCGTTCGGGGCAGGGACCTCCGCCGGGGACGTCTCCGTCTTCACCACCGGAGCGGAGCGAGGAGGCCGCGCCGTGGCGCCAACGGCGCCGTCCCTCCGCGGCGCCCGGGCCCGGGGTGCGAACCGACCGCTCTCCGTCAGCGGTCGGGCGTCGTCTCGACCGCCCGCGTCGCGTCGTGCGCCCACTGCGACCAGGAGCCCGGGTAGAGCCGACCCTGGCCGAGCCCGGCGTGCTCGATCACCAGCAGGTTGTGGCACGCCGTGACGCCGGAGCCGCAGTAGGAGACGACTGGCGCCTCGCCGTCGATGCCCACGGCCGCCAGGCGCTCCCGGAGCGTGGGGCCCGGCAGCAGACGGCCGTCGGCGTCCAGGTGCTCGCGGCAGGGCAGGGACCGCGCGCCGGGGATGTGGCCCGCGCGCGGGTCGATGCCGTCGGGCTCGCCGTCGAAGCGGTCGCGCTGGCGGGCGTCGATCGTGACGTTCTCGGGCGCGGCCGCGGCGTCGGCGGAGGCCAGCCGATCCGCCGGCCACGGCTTCGGGGTGAAGCGCGCGGGGACCACCGGTGCCTCCAGCGTCTCCAGCGGTCCGTTCCAGGCGGCCAGGCCGCCGTCCAACAGCGCCGCGTCGTGGCCCAGCGCGCGGAGCATCCAGACCAGACGGGCCGCGATCACCCCGCCGACGTCGTCGTAGGCCACGACGATCGTGTCGTCGCCGATGCCGCGGGCCGACAGCCCCTCGGCGAACGTCTCGGGAGACGGGAGCGGATGGCGGCCCTCGGCGGGGGACCCGGGCGCGGCGAGCCATCGCTCGAGGTCGACGTGGACCGCGCCGGGCAGATGGCCGGCGTCGTAGGCCGCGCGCGGCGAGCGGCCGTCGAGGTAGAACCGGACGTCGGCGAGCACCACGTCGTCGCGGTGGGCGGCCAGCCAGGCGATGTCGACGATCGGAGGGAGCACGTCCCGCAGCGTTTCACATGAAACGCCGCACGACCCTGACGCGTTTCACGTGGAACGACCACTACATTGCATGCCGCATGAGCTTCGTCGACCTCCGCCTCGAAGAGCTGGCGCAGCTGTACGCGCTGCCGCCGCGAGCGCCCGCCACCTTGCGGGCGCTGTTGGATCTCGTCCAGGCCGAGCCGACCTCGATCACGACCGTCCGCGACCCGGAGCGCGGGGTCGACCTCCACATCGCGGACTCGCTGGCCGGCCTGGCGGTGCCCGCGGTCTGCGAGGCCTGCAGCATCGCCGACCTCGGCAGCGGCGGCGGGTTCCCCGGCCTCGTGCTGGCCGCGGTGCTGCCCGAGACCCGCGTCACGCTGGTCGAGAGCGTCGGCAAGAAGTGCAAGTTCCTCCAGCGCGCCGCGGAGACTCTGGAGCTGCGCAACGTGGACGTCGTCAACGCGCGCGCGGAGGCGTGGCAGGGCGGGCTCGGCACACAGGACGTCGTCACGGCCCGGGCGCTCGCGCCGCTGAACGTCATCGTCGAGTACGCGGCGCCGCTGCTGGTTGAGGGTGGGACGTTCGTCGCGTGGAAGGGTCGCAGGGATCCGTCCGCCGAGGCTGATGGAGTAGCGGCCGCCGACATCGTGGGCCTCGAGCCCGCCGACTCGGACCCGATCCCCGTGGAGACGTCCATCCACGGGGCCGACGCCCGACACCTCTACGTCTACCTGAAGGTTCGGGATACGCCGGACGAGTTCCCTCGCCGAGAGGGAATGGCCCGCAAACGGCCACTTCAGGCCTCGATCAGAGGCTGATAGTTCGCGTGCAACAGCCGAAACCGGCTGCCGTCCGACCGCGTTCGCCGCTACCGTGACCCGTCGAATGGGCACCGTGTACGCGATCGCGAACCAGAAGGGCGGGGTGGGCAAGACCACCACCGCGGTGAACGTCGCGGCGTGCATCGCCGAGGCCGGCTACGACACGCTCCTCGTCGACATCGACCCGCAAGCCAACGCCACCGTCGGCCTCGGGCTCCCCAAGGACGCGGTCCCGAACGTCTACGACGTCCTGGCCGGGGACGCGACCGCCGAGGCCGCGCTGAAGCCCTCCTCGATCGAGCGGCTCCACGTCCTGCCGTCGTCGGCGGACCTCGCGGGCGCGAACGTGGAGCTGCCGCGCCAGGCGGGCTCCGAGCAGCGGCTGCGCGAGGCGCTGGACCCGCTGCGCGAGCGGTTCGCCTTCATCATCCTCGACTGCCCGCCATCGCTGGGCCCGCTGACCGTCAACGCGCTGGTCGCGGCGGACCGCGTGATCGTGCCGGTCCAGACCGAGTACTTCGCGCTGGAGGGCCTGGCGGGTCTGCTCGACACGCTCGCGCTGATCCAGCGCGAGCTGAACCCGCGCCTGACGATCGCCGGGATGCTGCTGACGATGCACGACGGCCGCACGCGCCTGGCGCGCGACGTCGAGCGCGAGGTCCGCGAGCACTTCCCCGAGCTGGTCTTCGACACGGTCATCCCGCGCAACGTGCGCATCGGCGAGGCGCCGTCCTACGGCCGCCCGGTCATCCACCACGACCCGCACTGCGTCGGCTCGGACGCCTACTTCGAGCTGGCCAAGGAGGTCGCGGCCCGTGGCTGAGCGCGGCATGGGGCGCGGGCTGGCGGCGATCCTCTCGGTCTCCCAGCCCGAGCCCGGCACCGAGGGCGATCCGTCGACCGGCACCGCGGCGCGCACCGAGCTGCGCGACCTGCCGATCGCGCTCGTCCGGCCCAACAAGGACCAGCCGCGCCGCCAGTTCGACGAGGCGTCGCTGCAGGCGCTGGCCGACTCGGTCTCCGAGCGCGGCGTGCTGCAGCCGGTCCTCGTGCGCCCGCGCGCGGGCGGGACGTACGAGATCGTCGCCGGCGAGCGCCGGTGGCGCGCCGCCCAGCTGGCCGGGCTCGACGCCGTGCCCGCGATCGTCCAGGACCGCGACGACGCGACGACGCTCGAGGTCGCGCTGGTCGAGAACATGGCGCGCGAGGACCTCAACCCGGTCGAGGAGGCGCGCGCGGTGGCGGGCCTCGTCGAGGAGCTGGGGCTCACGCGCGAGGAGGTCGGCAAGCGCGTCGGGCGCAGCCGCGTCGCGATCTCCAACTTGCTGCGGATCCTCGACCTGCCCGACGACGCGCTCGCGCTGCTGGCGGACGGCACGCTGACCGAGGGCCACGGCCGGGCGCTGCTGCTGGCCGAGGGCCACGCCGACCGCCGGCGCCTGGCGCGCGCGGCGGCCGACGGCGCCTGGTCGGTCCGCGTCACCGAGGAGCAGGCCCGCGCGGCCAACGACGCCGGCGGCTCGTCGCGGGCCTCCGGGAAGGCGATCCACCCCGATCAGGCCGCGGCCGCGACGGAGATCGCCGACGCGCTCGGCGGCGCCCTGGGCACCGAGGTCAAGGTCAAGCCGCGCGGCACCGGATACAAGGTCGAGCTCGCGCTGGGCTCCCTCGACGAGGCCCTCGCGCTGGCCCAGCGTGTCCGCGCCGGGGGCTGACCCCGCGCTACACTTCCGCTCCGCACTGCGGGCGATTAGCTCAGTCGGTTAGAGCGCTTCTCTGATAAGGAAGAGGTCCCAGGTTCGAATCCTGGATCGCCCACTCGAAAGGCCCCGGAGTCCGGGGCCTTTGTCGTTCTCGGGCGCGAACGCGCTTTGAACCCTGGGCGCCGGGGCGCGCTCGGACCGCGCCTATACTGGCCGGACACCACCGAGGAGCTCATCTCTCGTGCAGGAAATGGTCATCTACGGCGTCTCGTTCGACATGGTCGGAAAGCAGCCGATCGTGCTGCTGAAGACGGTCGACTCCAACAAGTTCCTGCCCATCTGGATCGGGCATCCGGAGGCGGCGGCGATCCTCATGAAGCTGCAGGGCGCGACCACGCCGCGCCCGATGACGCACGACCTGCTGTGCGACATGCTCGGCGAGCTCGAGGTCAAGTGCACGCAGGTGGCCGTGACCGAGCTGCGCGACAACACGTTCTTCGCCGCGATCACGCTGAACGTCAACGGACGCGACCTCGAGATCGACTCCCGCCCGTCCGACGCGCTGGCGATCGCCGTGCGCTCCGGCGCGCCGATCTTCGCGGCCGAGGAGGTCATCGCCGAGTCGGCGATCGAGTTCGAGCACGAGGTCGAGGACACCGAGGAGGTCGTCGACCGCTTCAAGGAGTTCCTGGACCAGGTGTCGCCGGAGGACTTCGCGGGCGACAGCTAGGCCCGGCGGCTCAGGCCGTCGCCCCGGCCCGCGCCAGCGCGCGGTCCAGCAGCCGGACGATGAGGTCGTCGAACGCGATCCCCGCGGCGTCGGCGGCCTGCGGGAGCAGCGAGGTCTCGGTCAGGCCCGGGATCACGTTGGCCTCCAGCACGTGCAGCTCGCCCTCGTCGTCGAGCAGTAGGTCGACGCGCGAGACGTCGCGGCAGCCCAGCAGCTCGTGGACCGCGACCGCCAGCTCCTGGGCGCGGGCAGTGATCTCGTCGGGCAGCCGCGCCGGGCACACGAACGCCGTGCGACCGATCTCGTAGCGCGCGTCGAAGTCGTAGGCGCCCTCCTCGGGCACCGCCTCCACGATCGGCAGCGGCTGTCCGTCAAGGACCGAGACGGCCAGATCTCGCCCGGCCACGTGCCGTTCCAGCAGGACCTTGCCGGAGTACGACAGCGCCGCGACCAGCGCCCCCGGGACCTCGCTCGCGTCGCGGGCGATCCGCAGCCCCAGCGCGCTGCCCTGGTCGGCGGGCTTGACGACCATCGGGAACCCGATCCGGTCGGCGATCTCGCCCAGCGCCTCGGCGGCGCCCAGCTGCTTGAACGCGGTCTCGGTGAACGCGACGAAGTCCGGCGTCGGCAGCCCCGCGTCGATCATGTGGTGCTTGGCCAGCACCTTGTCGGCGCAGCGGATGCACGCGCTCACGCCCGAGCCGGTGTACGGCAGGCCGAGGATCTCCAGCAGCTCCTGGACCGTTCCGTCCTCGCCGTCGCGGCCGTGCAGCGCCAGGAACACGACGTCGGGCGCCAGCTCGCGCAGCCGTCGGACGAGGTCGTGGTCGACGTCGATGCCGATCGCCTCGTGCCCGCGCCGCTTCAGCGCGTCCTCGACGCGCGCGCCCGAGCGCAGCGACACCTCGCGCTCCAGCGAGCGGCCGCCCTTCAGGACCGCGACGCGGCTCACCGCTCGCTCCCATGGCGGCGGGTCCGTCCACCGCGATTCGTCGCGAGGGGCCTCACCGCTCGCTCCCAGGGCGGCGGATCCGCCCACCGCGATCCGTCGCGAGGGGCCTCACCGCTCGCTCCCATGGCGGCGGGTCCGTCCACCGCGATTCGTGGCGAGGGGCCTCATCGCGCGCCGCGCCAGCGGCGCTCGCCCGCCTGCTTGCGCGGCAGGTGCAGGACGTCGGCCAGGTCCGGGTCGGGCTCGGCCGCCGTCGCCTCGCGCTCGGGGGCGGCCGGCGCGGGCCGCGAGCCGGTCAGCGCGCCGAACAGCTCCAGCTGCTCGCCGACGACCTCGCCGATGCGCCGCACGCCCTCGCGGATGTCGGCGTCGCCGACGCCGCTGAAGTTCAACCGCATCGACGCCGCGCCGCGCCCGTCGAGGTAGGCGCCGCGACCCGGCACGAACGCCACGTTGCGCTGCAGCGCGCGCGCCAGCAGGTCGGTCGTGTCGATCTCGGTCGGCAGCGTCGCCCAGACGAACAGGCCGCCCTCGGGCCGCGTCCAGGTCGCCTCCGCCGGGAAGTGCTCGGCCAAGGCCCCCAACAACGTGTCGCGCCGTCCGCGGTACAGGCCCTTGAGGTCCTCCAGGTACGGCTCCCACTGGCCCTCGCGGAAGTACTGCGCCACGAAGTGCTGGGTCATCGACGACGTGCAGAGGTCGGCGCCCTGCTTGCCGAGGTTCATCTTCGCCAGCACCGGCGCGGGCGCGACCGCCCACCCGAGGCGCAGGCCGGCCGAGAGGATCTTCGAGAACGTCCCGAGGTAGATGATGAAGTCGCCGCCGCTCAGCTCCAGCAGCGTCGGGAGCGGGTCGCCCTCGTAGCGCAGCAACCCATAGGGGTTGTCTTCCAACACCAGCAGCTCGCGCTCGGCGGCGACCTCGACCAGGCGCTTGCGCCGCGGCAGCGACATCGTCACGCCGCCCGGGTTCTGGAAGTTCGGGATCGTGTAGATGAACTTCGGGCGCCGGCCCTCGCGCTCCAGCCGGTCCAGCGTCTCCTCGAGCACGTCGATCGGCATGCCGTCGGCGTCCATCTCGATCTGCACGACGTCGGCCTGGAACGACGCGAACGACGGGATCGCGCCCGGGTAGGTCGGCGCCTCGGCGACGATCACGTCGCCCGGGTCGATCAGCGTGCGGCAGACGAGGTCGATGACCTGCTGGCCGCCGGTGGTGACCATGATGTCCTCGGGGTCGACCTCGGCGCCCTCCGCGGCCATCACGTGCCGGATCGCGTCCTTGACGATCGACAGCCCCTCGGTCGGCCCGTACTGCAGCGCCGCGGCGGTCGACGTCGCCGCCACCTTGGCCATGATCGCCGCGAAGTTCTCCGCGGGGAAGGTGCTCGTGTCCGGCAGCCCGCCGGCCAGCGAGATGACCTCGGGGCGCTCGGTGATCGCCATCAGGTCGCGCATCGCCGAGGACTTCATCCCGCGCGTGCGGGACGCGAACAGCCCGGCGTACCGCTCCAGCTCGTGGGCGGCGGCGCGCTGGGGGCGTCGGGAGCGGGGCGTCATGCCGCTCCGTCCTTCGCCGTCGGGACCTCCGGACCTTCGGTCTGTCATGGTCCCGAGTCACGGTACCGATGAAGCTCGTTCTCGACATCCTCCAGGGCCTGGGCCTCGCGTCAGCGGTGGGCCTGCGGCCGTTCCTCCCGGCGCTCCTGGCGGGCGCCCTCGCCGCCGGCAACGTCGGCCTCGACTTCGACGGGACCGCGTTCGCGTTCCTCGAGTCGCCGGTCTGGCTGCTGGTCCTCGCGCTCGCGCTCGTCGCGACGCTGTTCGCCCGGAAAGTCCTGGAAACGCCGCCCGGCGAGGCCGCGCTGGCGGGCATCGGGATCGGCCTCGGCGCGCTGCTGTGCGCCGCCTCGATCGACGATCGCCACGCCGTGTGGTGGTACGGCCTGATCATCGGCGCCATCGCCGCGCTGCTGGCCTCGACGGTCTCGCGCAGCCTCTTCAACCGCGTCCGCGCGCGCTTCACCGCCGCCGGGGACAGCCAGGCGGCAGCGGCTCTGCCCTGGTACGGAGAGGCCGCCGGCCTGGTCGTCGCGGGCGCCAGCGTCCTGTTCCCGCCGCTGGCGATCGTCGCCATCGGCTTCCTCGTCGCGCTCTTCGTCACCGGGCGCCGCCGCAGCGACCAGAAGTACGCGGGCCTGCGGATCCTGCGCTAGAACCACAGGGCATGCGCCGCCTGCTGCTCGCGGTCATCGACGGGTGCAAGCCGTCCATGCTCGATCGGGCGATCGAGCAGGGCGACGCGCCCGCGTTGCGGGCGATCCGCGAGCGCGGCACGCAGGTCAGCTCGCTGTGCGCCGCGTTCCCGAGCGTGACGCCGGTCTGCGCGACGTCGATCGCCACCGGCGTCCTGCAGGACCGCCACCGGATCGCGGCGATGAACTGGTGGAAGCGCGACGAGCGCCGCTACGTCGAGTACGGCTCGTCGTTTCGCGCGGCGCGCAAGCTCGGCATCGCCCGCCAGCTGACCGACACGGTGTACAACCTCAACGGCAGCCACCTGGCGGAGGACGCGCCGACGATCTACGAGTCGCTGGACGACGCCGGGATCCGGACGGCGGGGACGACCTACCTCGTCTATCGCGGCCGCCACGAGCACCGGGTCTCGCGCGAGACCGCGCTGACCCGCCTGGCCGGCCAGCTCTTCCGCAAGCCGGTGCTCGGCCCGCGCGAGCTGTTCTACGCCGACATCTTCGCCAGCCGCGAGACCGGATGCCGCGGCCAGATGGGCCTGCCGGGGATCCGCGACCAGCACTCGGGCTGCGTCGGCGCGTGGCTCGCGGCGCGCGACCTGTACGACTTCCTGCTGCTGTCGCTGCCCGACAACGACACGCACTCCCACAAGAACGGGCCGCACGCCCAGCCGGTCTCGATCGCGGCCGCCGACGCCCAGATCATGCGCGTCGCCGAGGCCGCCGGCGGGCTGCAGACGTTCCTCGACACCCACGCGGTGGTCGTCTGCGCCGACCACTCCCACGCGGCGGTCGAGCAGCGGATCGACCTGCGCGGCGCCTTCGCGGAGTGGGAGGTCGCGGGCGAGAGCGGGGTGGCGGGCGAGGACGCCGAGCTGGCGTTGTGCCCCAACCAGCGTGCCGCGATGGTGTACGCCTTGGTCGAGCACGGGCGCGCCGCGGTCGTCCCGCGCGTGCTCGCCACCGCGCGTGAGATCGACGGCGTCGACGTGCTCGCCTACCGCGACGGCGAGCAGGGCGTCATCGAGTCCCCGGCCCGCGGCACGCTGCGCTTCGCGCCCGCGACCGGCGGCGACGGCGGCGGCCCCGGCGCCGTCCGCGACGCGCGCGGCAACGCCTGGACGGTCGCCGGCGACCTCGCCGCGCTGAGCGCCCAGACCTCCGACGGGCGCTTCGACGCGCCCGACTATCCGGACGCGCTGCGGCGCGTGTGGGCCGCGCTGACCTGCGCGACCTCCGGAGACGTCCTGCTGTCCGCGGCGCCCGGGTACGAGTTCCCGGACTGGGGCGGCGCCGCCCACCTCGGCGGCGGCAGCCACGGCTCGCTGCACCACAGCGACTCGCTCGGCGCGCTGGTCTTCTGCGGCCTGGAGGATCCCGGGCACGAGCAGTGGTCGATCACCGACGTCGCCCCGATGGTGCGCGCCCACTTCGGCGCGGCGTAGCTCGCCCTTAAGGACGGGTGAGTAGCCTTGCCCGCCAGTGCCCGAAGCGCTTGACACGCTGCGCCACCGCGACCGTGTTCGCCACGGCGTGCGCAAGGCCGACAACTGGTGGCAGCTGGCTCGCTTCACGGCGGTGGGCGCCAGCGGCTACGTCGTCAACCTCGTGACGTTCGCGCTGTGCGTGCACGCGCTCGACCTCGACTTCCGGATCGCCGCCGTGATCGCGTTCCTGGTCGCGGTGACCAACAACTTCTGGTGGAACCGCCACTGGACGTTCGGGTCGGCGCGCGGCGGCCACGCCGGCCACCAGGCGTTCCGCTTCCTGGTCGTCAGCATCGCCGCCTTCGCCGTGAACTTCGTGGTGCTGGAGCTGCTGGTCACGGGCGTCGGGCTGAAGGAGGTCGTCGCCCAGGCGATCGCGGTCGCGACCGCGACGCCGTGCAACTTCCTCGGCAACAAGCTCTGGACGTTCACGGAGTGACGCACCGCCTGCTCCTCCTGCTGGTGGTGCTCGCCGGCGCGCTCGCGCTGCCCGGCGCCGTGGTGGCGCAGACGACGACCGTCACCACCTCGGGGATCGCGCCGCCGGTCCCGACCGCGCCCGCCGACCCCAACGCGCTCACGCGCGTGGACAACCTCGCCGCCACGCCGCCCGGCCACCGGCTCGTCGGTCAGCAGGCGCTGACGATCGCCGCGGGCAGCAAGAAGGTCAAGCAGGCGCTGAAGACGTACCCGAAGGCCAAGCCGGAGGTCTTCCTCAAGGGCCCCAACGACTGGCAGGTGAGCTGGTTCACGCCCGGCACCGGCGACGCCCGCAAGGAGGTCGCGCAGGTCCGGATCAACGACCGCTCGGCGACGATCCAGGAGGCGTGGAACGGCCCGCAGGTCGCGTGGACGATGGCGCGCGGCTACCCGGGCGCGTTCGGGCGCAAGGTCAACTCGCCGTGGGTCTGGATCCCGCTGACCGTGCTGTTCCTCGCGCCGTTCCTGCGCGGCCGACCGCGCTGGCTGTGGTTCGACCTCGGCGCGCTGGCGGCGTTCGGGATCTCGGTGGCGTTCTTCAACGACGCCAACATCAGCGCGTCGGTGCCGATCAGCAGCGTGCTGTTGCTGTACCTGCTGATCCGCATGCTGGCGCTCGGCTACCGCCGCGTGTGGCGCCGCGCCGACGTCGACGGCGCGCCGCCGACCGAGCCGCTGCGGATGTGGATCCCGCCGGTCTGGCTGGCGGTCGCGCTCGTGTTCCTGGTCGGCTTCCGGATCGGCCTGAACCTCAACGCCTCCAACGTGATCGACGTGGGGTACTCGGGTGTCATCGGCGCCGACCACCTCGTCGACGGGACCAAGATCTACGGGAACTTCCCCAAGGACGACGAGCACGGCGACACCTACGGCCCGGTCGCCTACGAGGCCTACGTCCCGTTCGAGCAGGCGTTCCCGTGGAGCGGCCGCTGGGACGACCTGCCCGCCGCGCACGCGGCCGCGATCGCCTTCGACCTGCTGACGCTGTTGTTCCTGTTCTTGGCGGGGCGCCGGATCCGCGGCCCCGGCCTGGGCGTCGTGCTCGCCTACTCGTGGGCCGCGTGGCCGTTCAGCCTGTACGTGTTGAACTGCAACAGCAACGACGGCCTCGTCGCCGCGCTGGCCGCCGCCACGCTCTACGTCGCCGCCAAGCCCGCCGCGCGCGGGATGGTCGCCGCGCTCGCGGGCCTGTCGAAGTTCGGCTCGCTGGCGCTCGTGCCGCTGTTGGCCACCCACGACGCGCCGCGCGGCAAGCTCTTCAAGACCATCATGTCGTTCGCGGCCGCGTTCTTGCTGACCGCGCTGATCGTCTCGCTGCCGATCATCCTGCGCGGTGAGTCGCTGCACACGATCTACGACCGCACGATCGCCTTCCAGGCCGATCGCGACGCCCCGTTCTCGATGTGGGGCCTGCACGGCTGGACCGTGGGCGAGCACCTGTGGGAGCTGGGGGCCGTCTTCTTCGCGGTCGTCTCCGCGTTCCTGCCGCGCCGCCGCGACGTCATCGGCCTGGCCGCCGTCGCCGCCGCCGTGGTCATCGGCGTGCAGCTGAGCCTCAACTACTGGTTCTACCTCTACCTGGTGTGGTTCTTCCCGTTCGCGGCCGTCGCGCTCTTCGCGCGCTACAGGATCCCCGACCCGGCCTAGCCCTCTCGGCGGTCGCGCTGATCGCCGTCTGGCTGGTGTCGGTCGACCACGGGCCGTTCAGCGGCGCGCAGGTCAGCGACCTCTACCTCTACGGGCAGTACCAGCACCTGCTGCGGGACGGCCTCGTGCCGTTCCGGGACTTCGACTTCGAGTACCCGCCGGGCGCGCTGCTGCCGCTGTGGATCGCGGGCGGCCACGCGATCGGGATGTCGCTGCTGATGCTCGCCTGCGCGCTGGCGACCCAGGGCGCGGCGTGGGCGATCGGCGGCGCCCGGGCGGGCTGGGCGATGGTGGCGCTGCCGCCGGTCGCGGGCGCGCTGGTGCGCACGCACTTCGACCTCTTCCCGGTCGCGCTCGCGCTCGGCGGCCTGGCGCTGGTCGTCACGCGGCCGCGGCGCGGCGCCGTCGAGGCCGGGCTGGTCCTGCTCGCGCTCGGCACGATGACCAAGCTGTGGCCGGCGGCGATCGCGGCGGTGGCGGTCGCCTGGCTGGTCGGGCGCGGCGAGACGCGCCTGGCGCTGCGCGCGACGGCCGCCTTCGTCGTCGTGGTCCTCGTCACCGGGATCCCGTTCGCGGCGCTCGGCGGCTTCCCGTCCACGATGGTCCGCTTCCACCTCGACCGGCCGGTGCAGATCGAGTCGACGGCGGCGACCGTGCTGGAGGTCGTCGGCGGCTCGTCGGTCACCGGCGACCCGATCCGCCACGACGCGTTCAAGTCCAACGGGTTGGACGGCGGCGCGGCCGACCTCGTGCAGGCGCTCAGCTCGCTCGCGCTCGTCGTCGCCGGCCTGGCCGTCCTGTGGCTGGCCCGGCGACGGCCGACCGCCGACGCGCTGGTGTTCGCGGCGCTGGCGATCACGCTGGCCTTCGTGGCCTTCAGCAAGGTGCTGTCGCCGCAGTACATGGTGTGGCTGCTGCCGCTGGCGGCCGTCGCCTTCGGGCGCGGCGCCCGCCTCGGCCCGGCGCTGGTGGCCCTCGCGTCGCTGACCACCCAGCTGTGGTTCCCGGCGCGCTACTTCGACGTCGTCTACCAGCACGCCTGGGCGGTCACCGCCGTCGGCGTCAGGAACGTCCTGCTGCTGGCGGCCCTGGCCGCCACGGCGCGAGCACTTGCTCGATCGCCTGGGCCCGCCGTGGCGACTCCGCGCAGCGGATGACCACCGCGTTGATCCACGGGTCCTCGTCGGAGGTCTCGTAGCGGACGTTCATGTGGGTGCGCAGCGACTGGATCGACTGCTCCTTCTTGACGCCGAGCACCCCGCCGCGCGGGCCGGTCATGCCGACGTCGGTGATGTACGCGGTCCCGCCGGGCAGCACGCGCGCGTCCGCGGTCGGCACGTGGGTGTGGGTGCCGACGACCGCCGTCACGCGGCCGTCCAGGTACCAGCCCATCGCGACCTTCTCGCTGGTCAGCTCGGCGTGCATGTCGACCAGGACGTGGTCGACCTTGCCCTCCAGCTCGCGCAGGACGTTGTCGATCTCCAGGAACGCGACGCGCCCCGCGCGCAGGTGCACGTTGCCGGACAGGTTCACCACGCCCAGGCGCACGCCGTCCTTCTCCACGACCGTCCACCCGCGGCCCGGCTGGGTCGACAGGTAGTTGGCGGGCCGCACGATCGGCTTGCCGGAGTCCAGGTAGCCGTTGATCTCCGCGCGGCGGTAGGTGTGGTTGCCGAGCGTGATCGCGTCCACGCCGCCCGCGAAGAGGTCGTCGGCGAGCTTGGGCGTGATGCCCAGCCCGCCGGCGACGTTCTCGCCGTTGACGACGACGAAGGTCGGCGCATAGCGCTCGCGGAGCTCGGGCAGCAGACCCAACAGGGTCCGTCGGCCGAGGCCACCGACGAGGTCTCCGGCGAACAGGATGGTCGGGGCGGCGGGCACGTCGCATACTCTGGCGGACGGAGGAGATGAGCGGCGAGCGATCGACAGAGGACGAGGACTGGGCGGGCCACGACCCGCTCGATGCGCAGCCGCCCCCCGAGGCGGGCGTCGGGAGCTCGTCGATCCCGAAGGTCGTCGTCCCGCGCTGGATCCAGCTCGTCGCGCTGCCGCTGTGCGTCATCGCGCTCTACCTCGTCGCCAAGGCGGCGGGGATCGTCCTCATCGCGTTCACGGTCGCCGCGGTCGTCGCGCTGATCCTCAACCCGATGGTGTCGTTCCTGCAGCGGCGCCGGCTGCCGCGCGGGGTCGCGATCGTGATCGTCTACCTCGGGCTGATCGGCGTGCTCGGGCTCGTCGGCGTCCTGCTGGCCAACCCGGTCGCCGACCAGGCCCAGAAGTTCGGCAACGACGTGCCCTCGATCGTCAAGGACGCCAACGACCGCCTGGCCGACCTCCAGAGCTACTTCGACGACAAGGGCATCAACATCGAGGTCAAGCGCCAGGGCGAGACCGCGCTGCAGACCCTGCAGGAGAAGGTCGTCGGCGGCACGAGCGACATCGTGGACTTCGGCGGCCAGATCCTGAAGACCGCCGTGACCGCCGGCCTCGGGCTGATCCTGGTCGTCGTGCTGTCGGTGTACATGCTCATCTACGGCGAGCGGATCGGCGAGATGGTCCGATCGGTGATGCCGCCCGGGGACGGCACGGCCGCCGACGACTTCCCGCTGCGGATCCAGCGCGCCGTCGCCGGCTACGTCCGCGGCCAGCTGCTGTTCAGCGTGGCGATGGGCACCGGCGCGGGGCTGGGCATGTACGTGTTCGGCATCGCCGGCGTCTTCCCCGACGGCAAGACCTATGCCTTCGCGTTCGGCGCGTGGTTCGGCCTGATGGAGCTGGTGCCGTTCGTCGGCCCGTTCCTCGGCGCGCTGCCGCCGCTGCTGATCGCGCTCTTCCAGGACCCGCTGACCGCGGTCTGGCTCGGGATCTTCTTCACGGCCCTGCAGCAGCTGGAGGGCCATGTCGTCGCCCCCTACATCTTCGGCCACACGCTGCGGATCAACCCGTTGTTGGTGATCTTCGCGCTGCTGCTGGGCGGCGAGGCCTACGGGTTCCTCGGCGCGCTGCTGTCGCTGCCGATCGCGGCGATGGTGCGCGAGACGGTGGTCTACCTGCGCCGCCATCTGGTGCTGGAGCCGTGGGGGACGAGCAGCGTGCTCGGCCTGGCCGGACCACCGCCGGCGCGGCACTGCCCGGAGTGCGGGGCGGCGGCGTCGCGCGGCGACACGTTCTGCCGCGCGTGCGGCGCCCCGCTGACGTCCACGGAAGTAGCCTCTCGCCGGTGACCGACGCCGTGGCGGCGCTCGAGGCCCGGGACGTGATCCGGCGCTTCGGCGCGAGAGAGGCCCTGCGCGGGGTGTCGCTGGCGGTCGCGCCGGGCGAGACGCTGGCGATCATCGGGCCCAACGGCGCGGGCAAGACCACGCTGCTGTCGATCCTCGGCGGCGTGCTCGCGCCGACGGCGGGGACGGTCAGCCGCGACCCGCGCGCGGTCGGCTGGGTGCCCCAGCAGCCGGCGGTCTACGCGAAGCTGACGGTCGCGGAGAACCTCGCGCTGTTCGCGCGGCTGGAGGGCGTCGCCGACCCGCGCGCGGTCGTGGACCGGATGCTCGACCAGACCGGATTGCGCGAGCGCGCCGGCGACGAGCTGGGGACGCTGTCGGGCGGCAACCGCCAGCGCGTGAACATCGCGGTCGGCCTGCTCGGCGACCCGGCCGTGCTGCTGCTCGACGAGCCGTCGTCGTCGCTGGACCCGCGCCAGCGCGAGCGCCTGTGGTCGTTCGTGGGCGGCCTGACGGCGAGCGGGGCCGCCGTCGTATTCACCACGCACAACGTCTCGGAGGCCGAGCGCTACGCCGACCGCGTGCTCGTGCTGGCCGACGGCGAGCTGCTGTTCGAGGGGACGCCGAGCGCGCTGCACGAGGCGGTCGGCAGCAACGCCTATGACTTCGAGGCGGCGTTCGTCGCGTTCCTGCGGGAGCGGGGCCACTAGCCCGTGCGCGGCGTCGCCTTCCTGCTGGGCAAGGACCTGCGCATCCTGCGGCGCTCGCCGTTGTTGGTGACGTTGCTGGTCGTCTACCCGGTCGTGATCGCGGTGTTGATCGGCCTGGCGCTGTCCAAGGGGCCGGACAAGCCGCGCGTGGCGATCCTCAACGAGCTGCCCCAGCAGTCGGGCGAGGTCGCGATCGCGGGCACGACCGTCGACCCCAACGACTACGCGGGCAAGTTGTTCGAGTCGATCACGCCGGTGACCGTCCACAGCCGCGCCGAGGCCGAGCGGAAGGTGCGCGACGGCGACGTGCTGGCGGCGATCGTCGTGCCCAAGGACCTGATCCAGCGCCTGCGGTCGACGATCTCGCTGAGCGGCCGGTCGGCCAAGCCGGCGGTCGAGGTGATGTACAACGCCGAGGACCCGGTCAAGCAGCAGTTCGTGCAGTCGACGATCGACGCGCGCGTCGGGGACCTCAACAAGGCGGTCGCGACGAAGCTGACGCAGATCGCGACGCGCTACCTGGACATCCTGCTCAAGGGCGGGGACTTCTCGATCCTCGGCACGAAGTTCGAGGTGCTCGGGCTGACCAAGTCCAAGGCCTTGATCGACTCGGTGCTCACGCGCGCGCCGCAATCGTCGTCCGACCACGAGGCGCTGGGCCGCGTCTCGCGCTTCGCGCAGCTGGCCATCGACAACCTCGACCTCTCCGACACCGTGTTGTCGTCCTTGACCGCGCCGGTCCGGGTCGACCAGAAGATCGTCTCGGGACGGCGCACGCCGCTGGACGCCTACGCGGTGACGGTCGCGGTGACCATGTCCTTGATGTTGGTCTGCGTGCTGCTGGCGGCGGGGATGCTGGCGCTGGAGCGTGAGGAGCACGCGTTCGCGCGGCTCGTCCGCGGGCTCGTGTCGCGCACCGGGCTGATCGCCGAGAAGGTGCTGCTGGCCGCGGTGTGCGCCGCGGCGGTCACGTTCGTCATGGCCGCGGGCGTGTCGATCTTCGTGACGCTCGACTGGTCGCGCGTGGCGCTGTGGATCGTCGCGCTCGTGGGCGGCGGCCTCGCGTTCGGGGCGTTCGGCGTCGCGTTGGGCGCGATGGCGCGCGAGGTCCGCGCCGCGTCGCTGCTGGCGATCCTGCTCGCGCTGCCGATCGCGTTCCTGGCGCTCGTGCCCTCGGGCGCGGTCGCCGACGGCCTCTACGACGCGATCCGCGTGGTCTCGGCGCTGTTCCCGTACCGCGCCGCGCTCGACGCGGTCGACGCGGCGCTCAACGACGCCGGCGGGCTCGGCGCCGCGCTGGCGCACCTCGCGGCGCTCGTGGTCGGCTGGTGCGCGATCGCGCGTGTCAGCCTGCGACGCTTCGCCTAGTGTCGTGATTCGCGCGCGGGATGCGCCGATAGGCTGGCGCGCGATGCGAATCCGCGCCACGTTCCCGAGCATGTTGGTCCTCCTCGCCATTGCGGTCCCCGCGGCGCAGGCGGACGTCGCGGTCACCACCGAGGCCGACGACGTCAGCGCTGACGGGCACTGCTCGCTGCGCGAGGCGCTCGCGGCCGCCGCCGCGCACGATCCCTCCGCGCCCGACTGCCCGGGTGCGACCGCCTCGGGGACCGTCAAGGTCACGCTGCCGGCGGGCCACTACGCGCTGACCGGCACCGACCTCGAGGTGCTGGACGCCGACGCCGACGTCCTGCTCACCGGTGCCGGCCAGGGCGCGACGACGATCGGGCCCAACCCCGACGACCGCCTGCTCGACGTCGTGGCCGGCGCGCGCGTCGGCCTCTCGAACCTGAAGCTCACCGGCGGCCGGGCGCCCGACGGCGAGGACGGCGGCGCGATCCGCAACGCGGGGCAGCTGACGCTCGCGAGCGTGACGATCACCGACGCGCGCGCGGGCGCGGGGACCGCGCCGGGCGGGGACGGCGGGGACGGTGGCGGCATCTTCAACCTCGGTCGGCTCACGCTCGTCGGCGTCACGCTGTCCGACGTGCACGCGGGCAACGGGCGCGGCGGCGCCGCCGGCGCGTCCTCGGCGGGCGCCACGCCCGGTGGTGTCGGCGGTGGTGGCGGTGCGGGCGGTGGCGGCGGCGCGATCTGGAGCGCGGGGTCGGGCTCGGTGCACGCCATCGACCTGACGATCGGCGACGCCACGGCGGGCAACGGCGGCGCGGGCGGTGCCGGTGGCGCCGGCGAACCCGGGGGCGTCGGCGGGGCCGGCGGGGCGGGCGGCTTCGCCGGGGCGCTCGCGCTCGGGTCGGCGTCGGACACGCTCACGGGCACGCACATCGCGCGGGCGTCGGGCGGCAACGGCGGCGCGGGCGGCGCGGGAGGGCCCGGCGCCGGCGGCAGCGGCCAGGACGGCGGCGTCGGCGGGGCGGGCGGCTCGTCCGGCTACGCGGGCGCGCTGCTGCTCGCCGGGGCGACGGTCTCCGACCTGACCATCGGCGACGGCGGCACCGGAACGGGCGGCGCCGGTGGGCTGGGCGGCGCCGGCGACGGCGCGGGTGCCGGTGGCGTGGGCGGGTTCGGCGGCAGCGCGATCGGCGGCGGGGCGATCGTGACCCAGGACACGGTCTCGATCGCCCGCGCGACGATCCGCGACAACACGGTCGGCCCGGCCGGCAACGGGGGTCGGGGCGGCGCCGGCTCGGACTCCGCCCCCGGCGGGGCCGGAGGCGCGGTCATCCTCGGCGGCGGCGCGATCTTCCAGATCGACGGCGCGCTGACGCTCTCCGACAGCCTGGTCGCCGACAACGACGCGGGCTCCGGCGGCGCGGGCGGCACCGGAGCCGTCGCCGGGTCCTCCGGCTCCGGCGGCCATGGCGGTGCGCTGGCCGTCGCCGACGGCACCGTGACCGCGACGAACGTGACGCTGACCGGCAACCACGTCGCCGCGGGCGGCCAGGGCGCCGGCGTCGCGCGGGTCGGCGGCGGCGCGAGCATCGCGCTGCACCACGTCACCGTCGCCGGGAACGTGGCGACGGGGAGCGGGGTCGGCGGGACCGTCGGCGTGGCCGACCTCCGCGGGTCGATCGTCGCCGACAACGCGGGCGGCGCGCAGTGCTCCGGCGTGGCCGACGCCACCCGCGCGGCGATCTCCGGCGACAGCACCTGCGGGCCGGTGGTCGCCGACCCGCGGCTCGGCGCGTTGGCCGACCACGGCGGGCCGACCGAGACGCTGCTGCCCGCCGCGGGCAGCCCGGCGATCGACGCGGCCGACTCCGGCGTCTGCCCGGCCACCGACCAGCGCGGCGCGCCGCGCCCGGTCGGCGTGAGCTGCGACGCGGGGGCGGTCGAGGTGGTCCCGGCGCCGTCGTGCGCGTCGGGGATCGTCGCCGCGACGTCGCCCGACGTCGCGAGGTCCTTCGCGCTCGTCTGCGAGGACGGGACGGGCGGCCCGCTGGACTACGAGATCGTCTCGGGGCCCGCCCACGGGTCGATCCGGGTGTCGTCCGACGGCGTCGCGACCTACACGCCGGAGCGCGGCTTCACGGGCAACGACGGCTTCACCTACCGGGCATCGAGCGTCTTCGGCGGCACCGGCGCGGAGGCCACGGCGACGATCGTCGTGTCGGATTCGGCCTGCTGCGCCCCGCCGCCCGTCCCGCAACCGCCGGCCTCCCAGGAGCCGCCCGCTGCGCAGCAGCCCCAGCCCCAGCCGCAGCCGCAGCCCCACACGCTGTCGAAGGCGTTCAGCGCGCTGTCGATCAAGGCCAAGCAGAAGGGCAAGGCGGTCAAGGGCTCGCTGAAGGTCGCCCACGCGCGCTCCAAGCTGACGCTCACGCTCACGATCCCCGGGAAGGCCAAGAAGGCCAAGCCGATCGCGATCGGGACGTTGACCATCAAGAAGGTCAAGGCGGGCAAGCGGTCGTTCACGATCAAGTTGGACAAGAAGCACGGGCTCGCCGCGCAGAAGCGCCAGAGGACGCTGAAGGTGACGGTGCGGGTCACGGTCACGCCGCCGACCGGCGCCGCGCTCACCCAGACCAAGACCATCACGTTGACACGCTGACCGGGGTGCTACGTTCGCATCCTCGGTGCTCGCCCACGTCCCCCCTCGCATCCGCCTCGACGCCGAGCACACGGCGATCCGGCCGCTGACGCCGTCCGACGCCACGGAGTTCGCCGAGGCGGTGATCGCCAACCGGCCGCACACGTCGCCGTGGGAGCCGATCCACGCCGAGGCGCACTACACGCGCGCGGGCCAGCTGGAGACGCTGCAGCGCGACGTCGAGGCCTGGGAGCTGGGGACCGGCTACGCGTTCGCGGTGCTCGATCGCGGCGCGGGCGACGCGATCATCGGACGCATGGCGCTGGGCAACGTCGTCCGCGGCGCCTGGCGCAACGCGACGCTCGGCTACTGGGTGTCGGCCGCGGCCGGCGGGCGCGGGCACGCCACCTCGGCGGTCCGGCTGATCTGCGAGTTCGCCTTCGACCACGCCGGGCTGCACCGCGTCCAGCCCGCGGTCATCCCGCGCAACGTCCGATCGATCCGCGTCGTCGAGAAGTCCGGCTTCCGGCGCGAGGGCCGCGCGCTGAAGTACCTCAACATCAACGGCGTCTGGGAGGACCACGAGATCTTCGCCATGACGCTGGAGGACTGGGAGGCCGCCCGCGGAGACCGCTGAGGCGCCGGAGCCCACGCCCGACCGGCCGGAAGGCGCCGCGCCACCTGAGCTGACATCGCCCGCGGGCTACGCTTTGGATCGACATGCCCGCTGCCTTTCCCGCTCTGCGCCTGCGCCGCCTGCGCCGCACCGGCGCGCTGCGCGACCTCGTGCGCGAGACCACGCTGCAGCCGTCGGACCTGATCCTGCCGATCTTCGTGGAGGAGGGCCTGGAGGGCCGGTCGCCGATCGCCTCGATGCCGGGCGTCGACCGCCACGGGATCGCGTCGGCCGTCGAGGAGGCCGCAAGCGCGCTGGCGCTCGGCGTCCCGGCCGTGATCCTGTTCGGCATTCCGGCCGAGAAGGACGCCGACGGCACCGGCGCCTGGGACGACGAGGGCGCCGTGCAGCTGGCCACGCGCGCGATCAAGGCCGCGCACCCCGACATGGTCGTGCTCACCGACGTCTGCCTCTGCGAGTACACCGACCACGGCCACTGCGGGCGCCTGACGCCCGAGGGCGTCGTCGACAACGACGCGTCGCTGGAGCTGCTGGCCCGCACCGCGATCTCCCACGCGCGCGCGGGCGCGGACGCCGTCGCGCCCAGCGACATGATGGACGGCCGCGTCGGGGCCATCCGCTCCGCGCTGGACGCCGAGGGCTTCTCCGACACGCCGATCGTCGCCTACAGCGCCAAGTACGCCTCCGCCTTCTACGGCCCGTTCCGCGAGGCCGCGGGCTCGACCCCGAGCTTCGGCGATCGCAAGAGCTACCAGATGGATCCGGGCAACGCCGACGAGGCGCTGCGCGAGGTCGCGCTGGACGTCGAGGAGGGCGCCGACATGGTCATGGTCAAGCCCGCCGTCCCCTACCTGGACGTGCTCTGGCGCGTCAAGGAGACGACGCGCATGCCGCTCGTCGCATACCACGTGGGCGGCGAGTACGTCATGCTCAAGGCGGCCGCGGCCACTGGTCATCTCGACGAGCGGACCGCCGTGCTGGAGACGCTCACGTCGATCCGCCGTGCCGGCGCCGACGTCATCATCACCTATTACGCGAAGGACGCCGCTCAGTGGCTGCAGTGACCCCCAAGATCCGCTCGCGCAAGGACGGCGCCGCCGTCCCGCTGGACGAGTTCGACAAGAAGCTCCTCAACGCGATGCAGGGCGCGTTCCCGATCGTGCCGCGCCCGTACGCCGAGGTCGCCACGGCGCTGGGCGTGCGGGAGGACGTGGTCCTCAAGCGCGTCGCCGAGCTCGTCCAGCAGCGCATCATCCGCCAGGTCACGCCGATCTACGACACGCGCGCGTTCGGCTACGAGTCGATGCTCGTCGCGGCCAAGGTCGACGCCGAGCACCCGTGGCGCCCGGCCAAGATCATCAACGCGCACCCGGGCGTGTCGCACAACTACCTGCGCAACCACGAGTTCAACATGTGGTTCACGGTCGCCACCGAGCCGGACTCCAAGCTCGGCCTGGAGGGCACGCTGGAGGTCCTCAAGGAGCAGACCGGCGCGGAGTCCGTCCGCATGCTGCCGACGCTCAAGCTGTTCAAGATCCGCATGGACCTGGACATGGCGGGCGGCACCGAGGCGCTGGCCAAGGCCGCCGAGGCCGTGGAGCCCGCCGAGACCGAGCGCCAGCCCTACGACGAGCTGGATCGGGCCGTCGTCCGCGCCACGCAGGGCGACCTGCCGATCGTCTCCGAGCCCTACGCCGACGCCGCCCGCGAGCTGGGCATGCCGGTTGAGAAGCTCGTCGCGCACCTCGAGGGCATGGTCGAGCGGCGCCTGCTGCGCCGCGTCGCCGCGATCCTCTTCCACCGCCGCGCCGGCTTCAGCGCCAACGGCATGGGCGTGTGGAAGGTGCCCGAGGACCGCGTCCTGGAGGCCGGGTCGCGGATGGCCGCCTTCCGCGGCATCAGCCACTGCTACGAGCGCCCGACCTACGCCGACTGGCCCTACCAGCTGTTCACGATGGCCCACGGGCGCTCCAAGGAGGAGTGCGACGCGATCCTCGACGCGATCGAGGCCGAGATCGGCTGCATCGAGCAGCGGGCCACGCTCTACTCCTCGACCGAGTTCAAGAAGGTGCGCCTCCTGTACTTCACGGAGGACTTCAAGAACTGGGAGCGGGAGCACGCGGGCGTCTGATGTCCGTCTCCCTGACCGACGCGAAATCCGCCGAGCTGTACCAGCGCGCGCTGCAGCGCCTGCCCGGCGGGGTCAACTCGCCGGTGCGCGCGATGCGGGCGATCGGGCGCGACCCGATCTTCATCGACCGCGCCGAGGGCGCCGAGATCGTCGACGTCGACGGCAACCGCTACGTCGACTACGTCTGCTCGTGGGGCCCGCTGATCCACGGCCACGCGCACCCCGAGATCCTCGCCGCCGTCTTCGAGGCCGCCCAGCGCGGCACGACGTTCGGCGCGCCGACGGCCGGCGAGGTCGAGATCGCCGAGGAGATCGCGCGGCGGATCCCGTCGGTCGAGATGGTGCGGATGACGTCCTCGGGCACCGAGGCGTCGATGAGCGCGCTGCGCCTGGCGCGCGCCGCGACCGGCCGCACGACGCTGCTGAAGTTCGCCGGCGCCTACCACGGCCACGTCGACGGGCTGCTCGCGCAGGCGGGCAGCGGCCTGGCCACGCAGGGCATCCCGGCCTCGCCGGGCGTCCCCGAGTCCGCCACGCACGAGACCGTGATCGTCCCGTGGAACGACGGCGAGGCCGTCGCCCGCGCGTTCGCCGAGCACGAGCTGGCCGCGGTCATCGCCGAGCCCTACCCGGCCAACATGGGTCTGGTCCCGCCGGTGGAGAACTTCCTCCAGCTGCTGCGCAACAAGGCCGACGAGACCGGCGCGCTGCTGATCTTCGACGAGGTCATCACGGGCTTCCGCGTGGCGCCGGGCGGCGCCCAGGAGCGCGAGGGCGTCACGCCCGACCTCACGGTCATGGGCAAGGTCGTCGGCGGCGGGCTGCCGGCCGCGGCCTACGGCGGCTCGCGGGCGCTGATGGAGCGCGTCGCGCCGGCCGGCGACGTCTACCAGGCGGGCACGCTGAGCGGGAACCCGCTGGCGGTCGCCGCCGGGCTGACGACGCTGCGGATGCTCGACGAGGCCGCCTACATGCGCCTGCGCGCGACGACCGAGACGCTGGCCGCCGGCCTGCGCGACGCGGCCGCCGCGGCGGGCGTGCCGGTCAGCGTCACGTCGGTCCCGGGGCTGCTGACGGTCTTCTTCGCGGAGACCGCGCCGCGCGACTATGCCACCGCGCAGCGGTGCGACCACGACGCCTACGCGGCCTGGTGCCGCGCGCTGCTGGCGCGCGGCGTCTACCCGCCGCCGTCGCAGTACGAGGCGTGGTTCCCGTCGCTGGCGCACACCTCCGAGCACCTGGACCGCACGCTGGACGCCGCTGCCGCCGCCTTCGGCGAGGTCGGCTGAGTGTCGGTCCTCGAACGCCTGGCGGACCTCGTCCGTCAGGACGGCGGCCTGCTCGCCGACGCGCTGCACGCCGACGGCGGGTGGGACCGGCTTCGGACGCCCTACGGGGACGCGGTCGCGCGCGGCCCGCGCGCCGACGGCCACCCCGCCGACCTGCCGCTGGTCCTCGAGGCCGTCCGCGAGGGCTACCTGCTGCATTACGGCGCGCCACGACTGATGTCGCGGGACGACGACGACCTCGCGCTGCTGGCCGGCGACCGGCTCTACGCGCTGGGCCTGGAGCGCCTCGCGGCCGCCGGCGACCTCGTCGCCGTGGCCGCTCTCTCGGACCTCATCGCGCTCTCCGCGCAGGCGCAGTCGAGCCGGGACCCGGCGCTCGCCGACGCGGTCTGGGCGGCCGGTTGCGCGGAGGTCGGCTGGGGGCCCAGCGACGCGCTTCAGGCCGCCAAAAACGGCGCCGTTGCAGGCGAGAACGACGCGGCCGAGCGCCTCGTCGCGGCGGCCCGCCAGGTCGCCGGCGACCTCGCGCCCGCCCTTTGAGCTGACCACCCTCCCGAGGGGCACCGCCCCGACGGGGACCTCGCGATAGATTTCCGGAGCCGGATGCCGTCCAACAGGATCGCGCGTCCCTCGGACAGGACAACACCAGTGCCCAAGAAGCAAGCCAAAAGCAAGTACACCGCCGACCGGGGCATCCCCGGGGCGTTCGAAGGCGAGACCGTCACCCGGCGCCGCTTCATGGTCGGGACGGCGCACGCCACGGGCGCCATCGCCACCTCCGCGATCCTGCTGCCCTCGCTCGGGTTCGCGCTCGGCCCGCTCTTCGAAGAGCACAAGATGCGTTGGCAGCCCGTCGGGTCCCCCGACGAGTTCCCGGACGACACCTACGTGCCCAAGGTGATCACGCTCGTCGACGGCATCGGCCAGGCCGGCAAGAGCACGGTCTACATCCGCAAGCGCAACCCGGAGCTCGACACCGACAAGCTCCCCAAGGGGTTCGAGAGCGAGCAGTTCGTGGCGATCTCCACGCGCTGCATGCACCTCGGCTGCCCGGTGCGCTACACCGACGCCGCGCAGCGCTTCATCTGCCCGTGCCACGGCGGGGTCTACGACTTCCAGGGCAAGGTCGACGGCGGCCCGCCCGTCCGGCCGCTGGACCGCTTCTACAACCGCGTGCGCAACGGGCAGGTCGAGATCGGCCCGCGCTTCTCGGTCAACCGCGAGCTCAAGCGCTTCTCGCCGCGCAACCCGGGTGAGCCGCTCGACGGCATCGGCCCGCTCCTCTACCCGTCGCGGCCGACGATCCGGAAGCTCGACTCGCTCCCGCAGGACTAGGACTCATGCCGAAGCTCAAGCTCCCCGCCCCTCCGATCCCGCCGTCGCTGCGCCCAGCGCCGCCGCGTCCGGGCGCGCCCAAGCAGGGCCCGCTGGACAAGGCCGCCGAGGCCGGCATGTACACGGTCGACTGGATCGACGAGCGGACCTCGCTGTCCGGCGGCCTTCGCTGGATGCTGTTCCGCAAGGTGCCGAAGGGCACCAACTGGTTCTACACCCTGGGCTCGGCGACGATGTTCGCCTTCCTGTCGCAGGCGATCACCGGCGTCTTCCTGGCCATGTACTACCGGCCCGACGCGGCCGGCGGGGCCTACGAGTCGGTGCGCCACATCAACGACGACGTCTTCCTCGGCGAGTTCGTGCACGGCATGCACAAGTGGGGCTCGTCGGTGATGGTCATCCTGATCTTCCTGCACATGGCCAGGACGTTCTTCTTCGGCGCCTACAAGTACCCGCGCGAGCTGAACTGGGTCATCGGCGTGGCGCTGCTGATCCTCACGTTCGTGATGGCGCTGACGGGCTACCTGCTGCCGTTCGACCAGCGGTCCTTCTGGGCCACGATCGTGGCGAACAACATCACGGCGTCCGGCCCGATCGTGGGTCCGTACCTCGGCGACTTCCTCAACGGCGGCGCCGACTTCAACGCCACGACGCTGTCGCGGTTCTACGCGATCCACATGATGTTGGTGCCCGGCATCATCGGCGCCCTGATCGGCGCCCACCTCTACCTCGTCGCGCGGCTCGGCACGACCGCGCCGCCGTGGCAGAAGGTGAAGGTCCCCGAAGAGCTGGTGGAGGAGAAGGCGTGAACCGGCGCGAGAAGGAGGAGTACCTCCGCGAGTACTCCATCCTCAAGGCCCAGGGGAAGCCGTTCTTCCCCTATGCGGTCGCCAAGGACGGCGCCATGGCGTGCGTCGTCCTCGCGGTCATCATCCTGCTGTCGATCGTCCTCGGCGCCGAGCTGGGCCCGAAGGCCGACCCGACGACGACGACGTACACGCCGCGTCCGGAGTGGTACTTCTTCTTCCTCTTCGAGCTGCTGCGCGTCGTCAAGCCGCCGGAGTTCGTCGCCCTGGCGACGATCGGCATCCCGACGGTCTGCATGATCCTGCTGTTCCTGCTGCCGTTCTACGACCGCAGCCCGGAGCGCCGGCCCGAGCGCCGTCCCGTCGCGACGATCACGGCGGTGCTGATCATCGGCGCCATGGCCTACCTCACCTACGAGGGCGCCCACACGGGCGCGCCGACCGAGATCGACATGGCGACGCCGGCGTCGGTGAAGGCCGAGGGCCCAGCGGTGCTCAAGCAGTACGAGCAGGGCAAGCAGGTGATGGCCCAGTCCGGCTGCCTGGCGTGCCACAAGGTCGGAGAGAACGGCAACGCCGGTCCAGGCCCGAACCTGACCGACATCGCCGACCGGCTCCCGGCCGCGGGCATCCAGCGCACGCTGATCAACCCGACGGCGCCGATGCCGTCCTTCAAGAGCCTGCAGGCGGACGAGCCCGAGAAGTTCCAGGCGCTCGTGGCGTTCCTCGGGCGGCTGAAGTCCGGGGGCTAGCGACATGAGCGGCAGCGGAGGCGGGAGCGCGGCGTCCCGGCCGGCTCCCGCGGCCGACCGCGGCACGCTGCCCGAGCCGGAGGTCCGCGCGATGTTCGATCGCATCGCGCGGGTCTACGACCTCATCAACACGGTCATGACGGCCGGCCTGCACCACCAGTGGCGCAGGCGGGCGGCCGACCTCGCCAACGTCGGCCCGGGCGACCGCGTCCTGGACGTGGCGACGGGCACGGGCGACCTGGCGATCGAGCTGGCCGAGCGCGTGGCGCCCGCCGGCGAGGTCGTCGGCAGCGACTTCTCCGAGGAGATGCTGCAGTTGGCGCGCCGCAAGGCGCCGGCGCTGCGCTTCGAGTGGGGCAACGCGCTCGAGCTGCCCTACGCCGACGGCGAGTTCGCGGCGTCGACGGTCGGCTTCGGGGCACGGAACTTCTCGGACCTGGATCGCGGCATCGCCGAGATGGCGCGCGTCGTCAAGCCCGGCGGGCGCGTCGTGATCCTGGAGATCACCACGCCGCAGAAGCCGCCGCTGTCGACGTTCTTCCGCCTCTGGTTCGACCGGATCGTGCCGGTGATCGGCAAGCTCGCGGGCGACTCGCAGGCCTACGACTACCTGCCCAACAGCGTCAAGCGGTTCCCGGAGCCGCCCGGCCTGGCGGCGTCGATGGCGCGCGCGGGCCTCCAGGACATCCGCTGGATCCTCACCGCGGGCGGGATCATCGCCCTGCACGTCGGCACCAAGCCGGCGGGGCCGGTCGTGACGTCGTCCAACGGCTCGCGCCCGCACTAGCGGTCGCGGCCCACTAGCCTGCGCCCGATGAGCGCCGCCGAGGAGACCGCGGGGGGTGGTGGGCCGGTCACGGCTCTCGTCCACGCCGGCGGCGCGCACGTGCTGCCGCTGCTGGGGCGGGTCGAGGACCTGCTGCGCGAGGTCGCGTCGGGCCATGGGCCCGTGCTCACCGAGCACGCGGGGGCGACGATCGCCGCGGGCGGCAAGCGCCTGCGCCCGCTGCTGGTGATCCTCGCCGCCGGCGGGCATCCGAGCGGCGACGGCGAGGGCCTGGTGCGGGCGGCGGCCGCCGTCGAGCTCGTGCACTCCGCGACGCTCGTCCACGACGACGTCCTGGATCTCGCCCCGCTGCGCCGCGGCCGCCCGACGGTCTTCGCGAGCGCCGGCCGCGAGGCCGCCACGCAGACCGGCGACCTGCTGTTCGCGCGCGCGTTCGCGCTGCTGGCCCGCAACGGGTCCGCGGAGCAGGTGCGGGCGCTCAGCGACGCCGGCAGCGCGCTGGCGGGCGGCGAGCTGCTGCAGCGCGCCGACGCGTGGGACGCGACGATCCCGCTGGAGCGCTACCTGCGCCGCTGCGAGCTGAAGACCGCGCGGCTGTTCGAGGCCGCGTGCATCCTCGGCGCGCTGGAGGGCGGCGACGGAGACGGACCGACCCACCCCGCCGAGGCCCTGCGCGAGTTCGGCCGGCGCATCGGCCTGGCGTTCCAGATCCTCGACGACGTCCTCGACGTCGCCGGGCCCGCCGAGCGGACCGGCAAGCACCGCGGCACCGATCTGCTCGACGGGACCGTCACGCTGCCGTTCATCCTGGCGCGGGAGCGCGACCCGCGGCTCGGCGCGATCGACCCGCGCGCGATCGACACGCCGCCGAAGGCCGAGGCGATCTGCGACCGGATCGCGGCGACCGGCGCGCTGGACGCGGCGCGCGCGATCGCGCTGGAGCACGTCGCCGCCGCCAAGGCCGTCATCCCGGCCGGCCTGGCCGAGCGCGAGCGGGCGGCGCTGACGCTCGTCGCCGACGGCGTCGTCGCGCGCTACTCGTAACGCGCGCTCAACGACAACGGGCCGGCTTTCCAGCCGGCCCGTCGCCCTGCATCACGGACATACCGCGTGACAGGCTGGAGAGCCCTAGAAGTCCTCGGGGACGATGTGGTCCTCGAGCAGCGCGGTGGTGAACCGCTCGATCTCGTCCTCCATGTTGGCGTGCGCCAGGCGCTTGAGGTCGCGGACGAGCGCCTCGGTGCCGCGGTCGAGCTCCTCGTCGAAGCGCTCGACCAGCTCCTGCTCGAAGATGCCGGTTCCGGCCCACTCGCAGTTCGGGCAGCGCAGCGTGACCTCCCAATGGGTCGCGCCGGCCTCCTCCCACTCGGTCGGGTAGACCAGGTTGGAGTCGCAGGAGCCGCAGACGTGGAGGTCGGTGGCCGCCTCGTCGTGGTGCGGGGGCGCCGCCGCCGGGGCGGGGGCCAGGGCCGAGGTGGCCTCGGCCGTGGGGGCGTTCTGGTCCTCGAAGTAGACGACCTCGATCGTCTTGCCCGAGGGGAGGACGACGCGGCGGACGTAGTGGCGTGGGTCGTGGAGGCTCATCGTCTCGAAAGGGGGTGGCGCTGACAGTCCGGTGATCGGTCACCGGCCGGTTCGGCTTGAACCTCCGATAGACCATTCGTCCGCGTGCGGATACCGCCCTCGGGTGAGCCGGTTCGGGCCTTGTCGCGTTACCCTGTCACCCCCACCCACGGAGGCTCCTCGATGGCCGGACTCGGCGTCCCAGAACTGCTCATCATCCTCGTCATCATCCTGCTCGTCTTCGGGCCCAAGCGCCTGCCTCAGCTCGGACGACAGCTCGGCGGCGGCATGCGGGAGTTCAAGGACTCCATCCAGGGCAAGGGAGGCGACGAGGACGGCGGCGACGACGACGCCACCGCCGCTCGCAAGCCCGAGCTGACCCGTGCGCAGCAGGCCGACGTGCTCGACCCGACGCCCGACGCCACGCGCGCGCCGGTCGGCGAGCGGGACGAGCCCGCCACGCGCCCCGGCGGGTAGTACTTGCCCGCCTTTCGGCCCGTCGGACACGATGATCGGCTGAGCCTCGTCGAGCACCTCGACGAGCTGCGCACCCGGATCATCTTCTCGCTGCTCGCGTTCGTCGTCGCGTTCAGCGTCTGCTATTGGCAGAACGACCGGGTCCTCCACATCGTCAACAAGCCGCTGGACAAGGCGCATCGCGTCGACTGCCAGGGCGGCAAGAAGGCCGACGACGCGCTGGAGCGGTCGGGATGCTTCGACGAGGCCGTCGGCAAGTACCTGAAGCAGTCGGTGCCGTCGCTGGCGACGTCGGCCCGGACGCTGGACCGCCTCTCCCAGGAGAAGGGCCTCTCGGCGTCGGCCCGGGCCCAGGCGGCCGCCGCGGCGAAGTCGACGCGCGCGCAGGCGCTGTCGGCGGCGCAGGCCGCGAAGCTGACGCCGAAGGCGTCGACCGGTCGCCAGCCGGTGACGCTCGGCGTGACCGAGCCGTTCCTGACGACGATCACCGTCAGCGCCTACGCGGCGCTGCTGGTGGCGCTGCCGTTCATCCTCTGGCAGCTGTACGCGTTCATCCTGCCCGCGTTCTCGGCGGCGGAGAAGCGGGTCGCGCTGCCGCTGATGGCGCTCGTGCCGTTCCTGTTCATCGCGGGCGTGGTCTTCGGCTACTTCCTGGCGCTGCCCCGGGCCGTCAACTTCCTGCAGAACTACAACGACGGCGCCTTCGACATCCTCGTCCAGGCGAAGGACTACTACCGCTTCAGCACGCTGCTGCTGGCGGGGATGGGCGTCCTGTTCCAGATCCCGGTCGGCGTGCTGGCGATCGTGCGCCTGCGGATCGTGACGATCAAGCAGCTGCGGGCGTGGCGCGGCTACGCGCTGATCCTGTTCGCCGTGATCGCCGCCGTGGTGACCCCGACGCCGGATCCGTTCACGATGCTGATCGCCATGGCGCCGCTGGTGGTGCTGTACGAGATCTCGCTGATCCTGGGCCGGATCTTCGAGCCCAAGGGCGAGCCGCGCTTCGGATTCCTCGAGTTCGGGGACGATGACGACGACGAGGATTCCGACGACGAGCGGGGCGACACCGATGACGAGGCGGCAGGCCGTTCGTCCGGTGCGGTTACGCACGTCCCGAACGATCTAGACTGAGCAGCATGCTGTTCGACCTCCGCGGCCGGGGACGCCGCCGCTTCGTTCAGGGGATCTACCTCGGCCTGGCCATCCTGATGGGTGGCGGCCTGGTGCTGTTCGGCGTCGGTGGCGCCACGAGCGGCGGTCTTCTGGACGCGTTCAAGAACGACTCCGGCAGCCAGAGCGTGTCGGACACGTTCAAGAAGCGTGTCGACGTGGCGGAGAAGGCCGTCCAGGCCCGGCCGCAGGATCCCAAGGCGTGGGCCGAGCTGACCCGCGTGCGCTTCCAGCAGGCGTCGGTCGGCGACGGCTTCGACCAGGTCAACGGCGTCTTCACCGACAAGGGCAAGGAGGAGCTGCAGGCGGCCTCCCAGGCCTGGGAGAAGTACCAGACGCTCACCGACAAGCCCGACGACACCGTCGCGTCGCTGATGGTGCAGGCCTACGGCCAGTACGGGCTCAACCAGCCCGACAAGGCGGTCAACGCGATGGAGATCATCGTCGACAACCGCCAGCCGACATCCCAGCTCTACGTCCAGCTCGCCGCGCTGGCCTACCAGGCCGGCCAGACCCGCAAGGCCGAGCTCTCGTCCAAGAAGGCCCTCTCGCTGGCCTCCAAGGACGACAAGGAGCAGATCAAGGCCCAGCTCGACGCGGCCCGCACCGCCGCCTCCGCCACCGCCTCACCCTCCTCCACGACCCCTTCGTCCTGACCCGAACGAGGAGGCGCCCACCACCGCCTCCTCGCTATCCTTTCCCGCCTCGCCCCTATAGCTCAACTGGCAGAGCAGCGGACTCTTAATCCGAAGGTTCTAGGTTCGATTCCTAGTGGGGGCATGGACGAGAAGCCCGGCGTGTGCCGGGCTTTTGTCGTTCTCGCGCCATCCCTGAAGCAGCGGACGTGTCCCGGATGTGTCCCGAGAGGGATGGTTGTTGGTGTCGAACTTCCAGTTGCGTCGAGCCCGTTCGATCAGCGGGCACGTGTTCCGCGTGGACCGGGCCGCCGGTCCCGTCTGGTACGCGAAGTTCCGCCTGCCGGACGGTCGGCAGGTCCAGAAGAAGCGCATGCGCGAACCACGACACGTCAACCTCGACGTGTCCAGCCCGAAGAGGTCATGGCCCTCGTCCGCGCCGCCGAGTCCGGGCAAGACGCCGCCGGCGCCCTCACCACGCCGAAGAGCGGCAAGCTCCGCTCCGACCCCATGGCACCCCAGGTCGCCGAGACCCTCGCCCGCCTCGGGACGGCCGTCACCGACGACGCCCTCGTCTTCCCCGGCGACCACGGCGGCCACCTCGACGGCTCCGCCCTCCGCCGCCGCGACAAGCTCGCCCTCAACCGGCCCTCCCAATCGCCTCCCCTGTCCTCCAAGGCCCATGATGGCCCTCCATCGGCCGACCCGGCCCTCCAGGCGTTTGCCGTCACGTGCAGCCCAGGCCACATTGGGACGACGCAAGGAAAACAGCGAACTTGGGCCCGTCCAAGGATCGCACGTCGTTCGAAGAAGCCCCATGTCGATGCCCATCTCAGATCCGGACCGCCTGCTCACGACCGAGGAGGCCGCGCAGCTGCTCAACGTGGATCGCCGTACGATCCTCAACTGGATCAAGGGCGATCGCATCCCGTACGTCAAGCTCCCGGGGGGCGAGCGACGGGCGCAGTACCGGATTCCGCGGCTGGCGCTGCTGAGCGTGCTCGGCGGGAACTACGACCTGGCGAAGCAGTTCCGCAAGGAGGCCGCCGCCGCGGCCGAGGCGGCGGCGCCGGTCGCGCATTGAGCGCTCCTTCCGCTTAGACGGTCAGCTTCCTCGAACGAACATGGGTATGTTGGTGTCTCAATGGCGCCGACGACCTTGGCTCCGCAGCCCCTTGCGCTGGATGCGCAAGCCCTCGCGGTGCTCCTCTACGCCGACCGGGACGACGCCCTCCACCGATTCCTCCTGTGGCTCGAGGCGGGGTGGCTGGAACACGACATCCCGCGCGTTCGCGAAGCTCGATGGACAACCCCGGAGCGCCTGACGCCGGAGGAGTTCCGGCCCGACGCCGAGGGCGCCTTCGACCTCGATGCGGAGCTCGAAGGGACCGCCGAGGACGCTTCCCCGCCGGCCCGGGCGTCGATGGAGGACGCCGTCGCGGGCGGTGTCGAGGCGTTCCGGGACCGTCAGACCGAGCGGGAGGCGCGGCTGAAGGAGCTGCGCGCCCTGGGGCTCGGTGCCCCGCCGTGGTACCTGGTCACCAATCCTGAGCTTCTCAAAGAAGTCATCGATCTTCTCTCGGACCTGCACGCGCACGAGCACGACCGGCTGCTGCCGTGGGGCGAAGCCGGAGCGGCCGTCGCCGTGGTGCACGCGCAGAGCGACGTGGTCGGGGAGCCCCTGACCGTGGTCGTCACCCACGCCGGCCGACCGGTCGGCCCGCACGACGCGCGCTACCGCGTGCTGGCCGTGGCGTTGCTGGTCGGCGCACGGCAGGTCGGCGCGGAGGGCTCGGCGCTGGTTGGCGCTGATCCGCATCGGTACGAGAGCGGCTCGCGTGTCGTGGACGTCGTGCGCCTCCACGCGCTCGTGGACCGGCTGCCGGGCTAAGCCTGCCCGGACGGGAAGCTGTCGGGCGGCACGAGCCCGTACGCGCCGGACGCGTCGGCGTCCGCGATGTTCGCGCCGGTGAGCTTCGTGCGCTGGTCGAACCGCGCGCCCGCGAGGTGCAGGTCGGCGACCCGTGCGAGCGTCAGGTTCGCGCCCTCGAAGTTCGCGCGCTCGGCCCGAGCGCCCTCGAGCCGCGCCTTGGCCAGATGGGCGTGTTGGAGCCGCGAGCCGCGCAGGACGGCGCCGCGGAGGTCGCTGCGGGCGAAGTTCGCGCCGCGGAAGTCGGCGCTGCTGAGGTCCATCTCGCGCAGGTCGAGGACGCTCAGGTCGAGGTCGGCGCACAGCGCGGCGTTGGCCAGGGTGCGCAGGGCCTTCGCCGCGGCTCGGCGCTCCCCCGCGCTGCCCGGCGGCTGTGGCGCGTCGGTCCGGGGCAGCGTGTGGTGCAGGTAGGTCACGAGCACGTCGAGCGTGCCCTGCGCGCGGTCCGGCTCCCGCGTGGCCAGCGTCGTCAGGTCGTGGATCGCCGCCATCCGCGCCTCGGGCTTCTCGGACTCCAGGCGCAGGAGCGCGTTGCTGAGCCGGTCCTGGGCCTGCCCGTCGCGCGTGGCCTGCAGCCCGCGCCACGTGGCCGTCGCGCCGGCCACCACGGCCACGGCGGCGAGCGTCTGGATGAGCGAGCCACGGAGGTCGTTGCGCGCCTTCAGCGTCTGGTCGCGGCTCAGCGCGGCGTCGTTGTGGATCAGCACGACCGGCAGCAGCACCGCGGCGACGAGCAGCGCGGCGAAGAGGCCGACGAGCGCGACGACGAGCTTGGGTGAGCGCACGGGACGCATCGCGCCAACGTAGCTGCACACGCCGACGGCCGCGAACGCGTCTGAACGGTCCGCTGCAGATGCTGCGCAAGCCGGTGAGATGGTCGTCGGTCCTGAAGCGCTCTCTCGCGTCTTGACGGCACTTCCGCTGCTCCCGGCCCCTCTCGTGCTGGCGCTGAGCGCCGTGAAGTGGCAGGCTGGCGCTCGCGATGGCCGCCGAGCACGTAGACCTGCTGCGCCGGTTCCGACCTCAGCTGGTCTACGACTCGCTGGAGGCGTACTTCGCCGACCATCCGGGGCAGATGGTCGTCAACCCGGGCAACGAGCTGCGGCGGGGCGACGAGGTGCTGGCGCGGGTGGACGACGGGACGCTGACGCTGGACGTCCTCAAGCCCGACGGTGGCGCGCTCGCGAACGATGTCCTGTCGATCAAGGGCAGGGACTACGCGAAGCAGTACGGGGCGCTGCGCCTCGCCCATCCGGAATTCAACAACATGATGGTCGCAAGGGCCAGGACGGACGACCACGGAGTCGTCTGGCTCCAGTACTGGCTCTGGTACTTCTACAACGACTACCGCCTCACCGCCGACGTCGGCCTGCACGAAGGCGACTGGGAGATGGTGCAGCTCCGGCTCGGCGACGACGGCACGCCGGACTACGCGATCTACAACCAGCACAAGAGGGCGCAGCGGCGGCCGTGGGATCGCGTGGAGAAGGACCCCGACAACCCGGATACGGCGATCGTCTACGTCGCGCGCGGGTCGCATGCGTCGTACTTCGAACCCGGCGTCCACCCCACCGAGGTCTGGGCCGACGTGTGCGATGGCGGCCGCAAGGGCCCGCCGGCGCGACTGCTGGTCATCGACGACGGCACGCCCTGGGCGCGGTGGCCCGGGCGCTGGGGTGACACCAGGCCGCGCAACGCGACCGAGTCCGACAGCCCGACCGGGCCGGGTCGCAAGAAGGAGTGGGACAACCCCGCGCACGCGTTCGACCACGCCTACGAGGAGGAGCGCCCCGCCAAGCACCCGCTCGCCGGCCCGGACTTCGGCGTCGGACGCCACGACGGTCGCCTCCTCATCACCTACAACCTGATCCGCCTGACCGGCACGCCGAAGACCGTCGTGGTCAACGTCAACTCCACTCAGGAGCCGGGCGTGCCGCCCAAGACGTTCGCCTTCGACGTCCCGACCGGCGCCAAGCGCGGCTCGATCGCCACCGACGTCCCCGTCGACTCGGCCAAGACCTACGACATCCGGCTCTCGATGGACATCCGCACCCCCGCCGGCGAGACCCTGCCGTCCGTCACCGTCCGCCGCACGCTCGACCCGGGCGACCACGCGCCCAAGCGTCCCTTCACCACGACGCTCGGCACGCTCTTCGTCCCCGTCACCGAATGGGTCAAGCGCCTCCTTCGACGGCGCCCATGAAGCGCATCGCCATCCTCTGCGACGGCACGTGGAACCGGCCCGACCAGGTCCACGACGGCGTCGCGTGCCCGACCAACGTCGTCCGCCTGCACCGCGCGCTCCCGTCGACCGCCGCCGACGGCGTCACCCAGCTCCCGTTCTACGAGCGGGGCGTCGGCACCGGCCGCTTCGATCGCCTCAGCGGCGGCATGTTCGGCTTCGGCCTCTCGCGCAACGTCCGCGCCTGCCACGCCTTCCTGACCGACCACTACGACCCGGGCGACGAGCTGTACCTCTTCGGCTTCTCCCGCGGCGCGTTCACCGCCCGGTCGCTCGGCGGGCTGATCGGGAACTCCGGGATCGTCCGCCCCGAGCACCGCAACCGCCTCGACGAGGCCTACAAGATCTACCAGGACCGCGGCGACCCCACCAAGAAGCCCTCCGGCGTCACCGCGACCGCCTTCCGCAAGGCCTACGCCTACTCCGACGTCACGCCGATCCGCTTCATCGGCGTCTTCGACACGGTCGGCGCGCTCGGCATCCCGCTGCGGATCGCGGCGCTGACCAAGCGCTGGTCCTTCCACGACGTCCGGCTCGGCGCCCACGTCGCGACCGCGGTCCAGGCGCTGGCCATCGACGAGCGCCGCGGCCCGTTCCTCCCGACGCTCTGGCAGCGCCAGCTCCAGGCGCCGCCCACCCAGCAGCTCCACCAGGTCTGGTTCTCCGGCGTGCACTCCGACGTCGGCGGCGGTTACCCCGACCACCGCCTCGGCGACCTCGCGCTGCGCTGGATGAGCCATCACGCCAACGAGGCCGGCCTCGACGTCCAGCCGTCCGCGCAGCCCGACGCGCTCGCGCCCCAGCACGAGTCCTACAGGTCGTTCTACCGGCTCACCAAGCCCCGCCCGCGCAAGCTCGTCGGCACCGAGGGCGGCGCGGCCTCGGACTCCTCCTGGCGGCGCATGCGCGAGCTGCCCGGCTACCACCCCGACAACCTGCGCGCGTACCTCGCCACCGATCCGCCGCACGCCGACGCGTAACCTCCGCGGCGTGTTCCTCCTCCAGCTGTCCTACATCGCTCCGCTCGACGAGGTCGACCGCGTCCGCGACGCGCACATGGCCTGGATCGCCGAGCAGTACGAGGCGGACCGCTTCATCGCGTCCGGTCCGAAGGTCCCGCGCACCGGCGGCGTCATCCTCGCCCGGGCCATGCCGCGCGACGAGCTGGACGACGTCATCGCCTCCGACCCCTTCACCCTCGAAGGGGTCGCGGCCTACGACGTCATGGAGTTCTCGGCGACGACCGTCGCCGCGGGGCTGGAGTCGCTGCGCGAGCCGTCGCGCTGAGCCAGCCCCCAGGTTTCCGCGAGCACCTCGTAGGACCGCACGCGCGCGCCGAAGTCATAGGCGTCGCTCGCGACGATCACCTCGTCGGCGCCCACCCGCTCGACCAACGACGACAACTTCGACGCCACCGTCGAGGGACCGCCCACGACCGCCAGCGCCATCTGCGCCTCGATCGCGGCGCGCTCGCCGTCGCTGGTCCAGAACCGCTCCATCGCCGCGTCGTCCAGCGGCGGCAGCGTGCCCTTCGGCGCGCCGCGCGTCAGCCACGCGAACTTCTGCAGCGTCGAGCTGAACGCCCACCTCGCGGCCGCGTCGTCGTCGGCCGCCAGCAGCGACACGCCCATCATGAAGTAGGGCCGGTCCAGAGCCTCGCTGGGGACGAACCGTTCCCGGTACAGCGCGGCCGCCTCGTCCAGGAACCGCGGCGCGAAGTGCGAGGCGAACGCGTACGGCAGGCCCAACCGGGCCGCCAGCTCGGCGCCGTACAGCGACGACCCCAGGATCCACACCGGCACGCCCGACCCGGCGCCCGGAACGGCGCGCACGCGCGGGCGGGTGGGACCGGTCTCCGGCGCCAGGAACGACCGCAGCTCCTCGACCTCGGCGTCGAACTGCACGCCGCCGTTGGGGTTGCGGCGCAGCGCCCAGCCCGTCACGTGGTCGGTCCCCGGCGCGCGGCCCAGGCCGAGGTCGATCCGCCCCGGATACAGCGCCTCCAGCGTCCCGAACTGCTCGGCGATCACCAGCGGCGCGTGGTTGGGCAGCATGATCCCGCCGCTGCCGACCCGGATCGCCGCCGTCACCGACGCCAGCGCGCCGATCAACACCGACGTCGCCGACGACGCCACGCCCGGGATGTTGTGGTGCTCGGCGACCCAGATGCGCGAGTAGCCCAGGCGCTCCACGATCGGCGCCAGCTCCAGGGACTGCCGCAGCGCCTCGTCGGCGCCGGACCCCTCGCGGATCGGGGCCAGATCCAACACGGACAGCGGGACACGGGCTTCAGGCATCCCCCACAATGGTACGACGTCGATCGAACCAGCTGGCGCGGCCGTCCCCCGCGGCTTCTCAGAGACTTCCCAGGAACGATCGGCACCCTGCTCTCCATGCGCGTCCTGGTGGTCGATGATGAGCTGGCGGTTCGCACGTCCCTGAGCCGTGCGCTGAACCTCGATCGCTACGAGGTCGACCTCGCCGAGGACGGCCGCGAGGCCCTGGAGCGCGTCAGCGCCACCCGCTACGACGCGATCGTGCTCGACGTCTCGATGCCGCAGCTCGACGGCCTGGAGGCCTGCCGCCGCCTGCGCTCGGCAGGCGACCGCACCCCCGTCCTCATGCTCACCGCGCGCGACGCCGTCGACGACCGCGTCGCCGGCCTGGACGCCGGCGCCGACGACTACCTCGTCAAGCCGTTCGCGCTGCGGGAGCTGCAGGCGCGGCTGAGAGCCCTGCTCCGCCGCGTCGACGGCCCGGCCGACGAGCTGCGCTTCGGCGACCTGCGCCTGGAGCCCGCCACCCGCGACGTCTGGCGCGGCGACCGACGCCTGGAGCTGAGCCGCACCGAGTACGCGCTGCTGGAGCTGTTCCTGCGCCATCCGCGACAGGTCCTCGAGCGCAGCGTGGTCTTCGAGCAGGTCTGGGGCTACGACTTCGGCGCGACCTCCAACGTCCTGGGCGTCTACATGGGCTACCTGCGTCGCAAGACCGAGGCCGGCGGCGAGTCGCGCCTGCTGCACACCGTGCGCGGCGTCGGCTACATCCTGCGCGAGGAGCCCGCATGACGCTGCGCCGGCGCGTGACGCTGATGTCCGCGCTGGTGGTCGGGGCCACGCTCGTGCTCGCGTCGGGCGTCTGCTACCTCGTCATGCGCGGCGAGCTGCGCGGCCAGATCGACGACTCGCTGCGCGAGCAGGCCACGCAGGTCACCCGCGCCCCGCGCTTCGGCCCGACCAACGGCGGCGACTTCCCGCAGCGGGTCCCGCAGCCGCAGCGCCGCACCGGCGCCTCGCAGGCCTACTTCCAGTTCGTCTCGCCGGACGGGACGAGCCCGCGCCCGCCCGGGACGACCGAGCCGATGCTGCCGATCACCGCGCAGACGAGGGCGATCGCCGCCGCCCAGCGCGGCCGCGCGTGGACCGACACCACCGCCGACGACGTCCACGTCCGCCTGCTCACCGTCGGCCTGCCCGGCCGCGGCGCGCTGCAGCTGGCGCGCTCGCTGGCCTCGGTGGACCGCGCGCTCGCGCGCCTGAAGATCGTCCTCGCGCTGCTGACCGTCTTCGGCACCGGCTTCGCGGCGCTGCTGGCGCGCATCTTCAGCCGGCCCGTCGCCGCGCCGACCGAGCAGGAGCTGGCGATCTCCCAGGGCGCGCTGGCCGACTCGCTGGCCGCCCAGCGCCAGCTCGTCGCCGACGCCTCGCACGAGCTGCGCACGCCGGTGACCTCGGTGCGCACGAACGCCGAGATGCTGCGCGACGCCTCGCACGTCCCCGACGACGAGCGCCGCCTGATCGCCGGCGAGGTCGTCGACCAGGCCGAGGAGCTGACCGCGCTGATCGGCGACCTCATCGACCTCGCGCGCGGCGACGTGCCCGACCCGGCGGTCGAGGACGTCCGCCTCGACGCGCTGGCCTACGAGGCCGTCCAGCGCGCGCGCCGCCACGCGCCGCGGCTGGACTTCCGGCTCGACGCCGAGCCCTGCGTGGTCGAGGGCGCGCCGGAGCGCCTCGCGCGCGCGATCAACAACCTCCTGGACAACGCCGCCAAGCACTCGCCGGACGGCGCGGCGGTGCAGGTCGTCCTGCGCGACGGCGTGCTGACCGTCCGCGACCACGGTCCCGGCATCGACCCGCGGGACCTCCCGCACGTGTTCGATCGCTTCCACCGCGGCGCCAACGCCCGCGGCCGTCCGGGCTCCGGCCTCGGCCTGGCGATCGTCAAGCAGGTCGCCGAGGCCCACGGCGGCCGCGTCGCGCTGCAGGTCGCGCCCGGCGGCGGCACGATCGCTCGGCTGACGCTCCCGGCCGTGCCGGTCGAGGCCGTCACGGCTTGACGAGCTTCTAAGATCCGGGCCCATGTCGCTCTCCGCGCTCGCCGTCCTCGACGGCACGGTCCTGCCCGCCGACGAGGCGACGATCGGGGTCACGGATCTCGGCCTGCTGCGCGGCGACGGCGTCTTCGAGGTCATCAAGATCTACGACGGCCGCCCGTTCGCGCTCGACGACCACCTGCGCCGGATGGCGACCTCCGCGAAGAACCTGCGCCTGGAGATCGACCTCAACGCCGTGCGCGCCGACGTCGACGCGCTGCTGACGGAGGCGGGACCGGTCAGCGGTGCCGTGCGGTTCCTGGTCTCGCGCGGCGGCCGGCGGATCGGGCTGGTCGAGGCGACGCCGGCGGCCCATCCGCCGCTCGCGCTCGCGCGCGTGGAGTACGTGCCGCCGCGGATCCTCGACGGCGTCAAGTCCCTGTCCTACGCCGGGAACATGCTGGCGCAGCGGGTCGCCAAGGAGCGCGGCGCCGACGAGGCGCTGCTGGTCACGCCGCACGGCCGCGTGCTGGAGGCGCCGACGTCCTCGTTCTTCGTGTCCTTCGACGGCGAGACGCTCGTCACGCCGCCGCTGAGCGACCGCGTCCTGGACTCGATCACGCGCCGCCGGTTGTTGTCGCTGTTGCCGGATGCGCGCGAGGAGGTCGTCACCGCGGACTCGCTCGGCCGCGCGCGCGAGGCGTTCCTGGCGTCGACGACGCGCGAGGTCCAGGCGATCGCGCGCGTCGACGACGTCGTCCTGCCGGTCGCGCCCGGCCCGTTGACGGAGGCGGCGGCGCGCGCGTTCTCCGCGCACGTCCGGGACGAGATCGCCTCGGCATGAAGGTCCTCACGGTCATCGGCAACCGCCCGCAGTTCGTCAAGGCGGCGGCGGTCTCGCGGCTGCTGCGCGAGCACCACGACGAGGTGCTCGTCCACACCGGACAGCACCACGACGACGAGCTGAGCGCGATCTTCTTCGAGGAGCTGGCGATCCCGCGCCCGGCGCGCCAGCTGCACATCGCCGGCGGGACGAACACCGACCAGACCGCGCGGATGCTCGCCGCGCTCGGGCCGCTGATCGACGAGGAGGCGCCGGACGTCGTGCTCGTCTACGGCGACACGAACTCGACGCTGGCCGGCGGCCTGGCGGCGGCGCAGCGCACCGTCCCGGTCGTGCACGTCGAGGCGGGCATGCGGTCGTTCGACCGCGCGATGCCCGAGGAGCTGAACCGCGTCCTGACCGACCACCTGTCCTCGCTGTTGTTGGTGCCCTCGGCGACCGCCGAGCAGAACCTGGCGCGCGAGGCCGTCGCGGGGCGCGTCGTGAACGTCGGCGACGTGATGGTCGACGTGTCGATGATGTTCCAGCCGCGCGCGAAGGCGGACCTCAAGCCGCTGCGCGAGGCGGGCGTCGAAGTTGATGGCTATGTGTTGTGCACGTCGCACCGCGCGGGCAACGTGGACGTCCCGGAGCGGCTGCGCAAGTTGGTGGACCTGCTCCTGGCGCTGGACGAGCCGGTCGTGTTCCCGCTGCACCCGCGCACCGGCGCGCGCCTGGACGCCGCCGGCTGGCTCGACGAGCTGGCGGCGGCGCCCCACGTCCGGCTGACCCCGCCGCTCGGGTACATGGCCTTCACCTCGCTGCTGACCAACGCGCGGCGCATGCTGACCGACTCCGGCGGGGTGCAGAAGGAGGCCTACTTCGCGTCGGTGCCGTGCGTGACGCTGCGCGACACCACCGAGTGGGTGGAGACGGTCGAGGTCGGATGGAACGTGCTCGTGGACCTCGATGCGGACCGCGCGCTGGAGGAGCTGCGGCGGGAGCCGCCCGCCGTGCACCCGGAGCTGTACGGGGATGGGCGGGCGGGGGAGCGGGTCGTCGGTGCGATCGACGAGTTGGCGTCGGGTCTCCGTGGGCCGGGCGGGCGTCGATAGCGCGGCGCGATCGACGAGTTGGCGCCCTAAGAGCGCGGAGCGATCGCCGAGCCGGGGTCGGCCCCGGTGCCGGCCGGGCGGCCGATCCGCCGCACGGGCACCGGGGCGAAGCGCGCCGCGTCGAGGACGCCGCGACCATCGACGATCGCCTGCACGCCGGGAAGGTCCTCCCGTTCCAGGCGCTCGTACTCGCGGTGGTCGGCCTGGACGACGACGCCGTGCACGTCGCCGCCGTCCCACGGGACGAAGCCGTGCGCGCGCAGCTCGTCCGCGGAGAACAGCGGGTCCTCCGCGACGACCTCCGCGCCGCGCCCCTCCAGCGCGTCGCGCAGCGCGAAGGCGCCGCTGAAGGCCGTCTCCTTCACGCCGCCGCGGTAGGCGATCCCGAGGATCAGCACGCGCTTGCCGTCGACGTCGCCGAGCAGGTCCGCCGCGTACGCGGGCATCCCCTCGTTGATCTCGCGGGCGGCCAGCGGCAGGCGCGCGTCCGCGTCGCCCGCCAGCAGGAACCGCGGGTACACCGGGATGCAGTGGCCGCCGACGGCGATCCCGGGCCGGTGCACGTGCGAGTAGGGCTGGGAGTTGGCGGCGTCGATCACGGCCAGGACGTCGATGCCCAGCTCGTCGCTGTAGCGCGCCAGCTCGTTGGCGAAGGCGATGTTGATGTCGCGGTAGGTCGTCTCGGCGAGCTTGCTCAGCTCGGCCGCCTCGGCGCTGCCCAGGCCGCGCACCTCGGCGTCCAGGAACGACGCGTACAGCTCGATCCCGCGCGCCTCGCCCGGGGCGCTCAGCCCGCCGACCAGCTTGGGGTACTTGTCGAGGTCCTCGATCGCGCGCCCGCTGAAGATCCGCTCCGGCGAGAAGACCACGTGGAAGTCCTGACCCTCGACCAGGCCGCTCGCCGCGGCCAGCGCCGGCGCGACGCGCCCGCGCGTGGTGCCCACCGGCATGGTCGTCTCGATCGACACCGTGGTCCCGGCCCGCAGCCCGCGCCCGATGTCGCCCACGACCGCGTCGAGGATCGCCCAGTCCGGCCGGGCGCTCGCGTCGACCATCAGCGGCGGCACCGCGATCACCAGGTCGGGACCCTCGGCGACCGCCGCCGCGGTGTCGGTCACCGCGCGCAGCCGGCCGTCGGCGACCGTCTCGGCCAGCGCCTCCGGCAGCCCGGCCTCGTTGGGGAACGGCGCCTCGCCGCGGTTGACCGTCGCGACCACGCGCGGGTCGATGTCGGCGCCGACGACTTCGTGCCCGGCCAGCGCGATCCGCGCGGCCAGCGGCAGGCCGACCTTGCCGAGGGCGACGACTACAACGCGCACGTCTCACCCGACCGCGCGCTCTCCAGCACGGCCTCCGCGACCGCCACGGTCTCCAACCCCTCGTCCAACGAGACGACGCCGCCGGTCGCGCCGTCCTCGCCGGCGATCAGCGCGCAGAAGGCCTCCAACTCGACGGCCAGCGGCTCGCGACGCTCCAGCGCGTAGCGCGTCATGTCGCCCTCGGCGACGCCGCGGCGCGCCGCCGCCTCGGGCCAGCCCACCGTCGGGACGTGGGCGTTGGCGTAGAAGTACAGGTCGGCGTTCAGCGTGTCGGCCACCAACATGCCGCCCTCGCCGAGCACGCGCGTGCGGCGCACCTTGGTCGGCGTCAGCCAGTCGACCATCGCGTTGAACGCGCGCCCGTTGCCCAGCCGGCCGGTGACGAGCACGAGGTCCTCGTGCTCGCGGCCCATGCGGTGCTGGGTCTGCGCGGCCACGCGCTCGATCGGCGCGCCGCCGAGCCAGCGGACGAGGTCGAGGTCGTGCGTCGCCAGGTCCTTGACGACGCCGACGTCGCGGATGCGATCCGGGAACGGCCCGACGCGCTCGGTGGCCACCAGGTACACCTCGCCGATCTGCCCGTCCTGCACGCGCTCGCGCAGCGCGCGCAGCGCCGGGTTGCAGCGCTCGACGTGGCCGACCGCGCCGTGCACGCCGGCCGCGCGCACCGCGTCGATCACGACGCGCGCCTCCTCGACGGTCGCGGCCAGCGGCTTCTCGACCAGCACGTGCACGCCCGCCTCCGCGAGGGCGCGCGCGGTCGGCACGTGCTCCTCGGTCGGCACCGCGATCACGGCGAAGTCCGGCGCGCCGCCAGGGGCGCTCAGCAGCTCGTCCACCGACGCGTACAACAACGCACCGTCGCGCACGGCGCCGAAGCGGTCGCCGCCGGGGTCGACGGCGCCCGCGAAGCGCATCTTCGGGTTGGACTGCAGGATGCGCGCGTGGTGGCGGCCCATCATCCCCAGGCCGACGACCGCGCCGCGCGGGGGCTGCGGTGGTGCCACGCGAGGAAGCCTACGCGGCCGAGGACGCGCGCATCGCGTCGGCGGCCAGCGCCGAGTCCTTGGCGGCCGCGGTCCAGATGATCTGCTCGCGGCCCGGACCGACGCCGACGATCACGACCGGCACGCCGACGGCCTCCTCGAGGAAGCGGAGGTAGGCCTTCGCGTTCTCGGGCAGCTCGTCGTAGGTGCGCAGCTCGGAGATGTCCTCCGACCAGCCCGGCAGCTCGGTGTAGACGCCCTCGGCGTGGTGCAGCACCGACTGGTGGTACGGGAACGTGTCGGTGACGAAGTCCTCGTCCTTGGTCCCGCGGTACTGCGTGCAGACCTTCAGCGTCTCGAAGCCGCTGAGCACGTCGAGCTTGGTGACGGCCAGCGCGCTCAGCGAGTTCAGGCGCGCGGCGTAGCGCAGCGCGACGACGTCCAGCCAGCCGGTGCGGCGGGCGCGGCCGGTCGTGGTGCCGAACTCGCCGCCCTTCTGGCGGATCTCCTCGCCGACGTCGTCGTGCAGCTCGGACGGGAACGGGCCGGCGCCGACGCGCGTGGCGTAGGCCTTGGTGACGCCCCAGACCTCGGCGATGTCGCGCGGGCCGACGCCGCTGCCGGTCGCCGCGGCGGCCGCGACCGGGTTGGACGACGTCACGAACGGATAGGTGCCGTGGTCGATGTCCAGCAGCGCGCCCTGGGCGCCCTCGAAGAGGATGTGCTTGTCGTCGTCCAGCGCACGCCAGGCCAGCGCGGACGTGTCGGCGATGTGCTGCTCGAGGCGGTGGCCGTAGGTCACGTACTCCTCGGTCATCGCCTGCAGGTCGATCTCGCGGCTGAAGGGGCGCAGCTGCTGGCGCTTGGGCTCCAGCGCGGCGGCGATCTTCTTCTTCAGGATCCGCTCGTCGAGCATGTCCTGGACGCGGATGCCCAGGCGCGCGGCCTTGTCGGCGTAGGCGGGGCCGATGCCGCGCTTGGTCGTGCCGATCAGGTTCTTGCCGAGCTTCTGCTCGCCCTCCATGTCCAGCAGGAGGTGGTAGGGCATGATCAGGTGCGCGTTGGCGCTGAGCTTCAGCCCGGAGACGTCGACGCCGCGCGCGCGCAGGTCGTCGATCTCGCTCGTGAGGACCGCCGGGTCCACCACGACGCCGTTGCCGATCACGCACGTCCGGCCCGGGTAGAGGATGCCGGACGGGATGAGGTGGAACTTCCACGTCTCACCCGCGTGGATGATCGTGTGGCCCGCGTTGTTGCCGCCCTGGAAGCGGACAACGACATCTGCGTGCTCGGCAAGGAGGTCGATGACCTTGCCCTTGCCCTCATCGCCCCACTGGGCGCCGACGATCACGGTTCCTGGCATTTCTTTTGAAAGTGTAGGGAACTCGCTCGCGCCGACCGGCGCGACGCGGCCGCAAACGCCTGACTAGGCGGCGCGCTGCAGGCCCAGGAAGCGCGGGTACTCGCCCTGGAAGGTGAGCGGCACGTCGCCGAGGCCGCCGTTTCGATGCTTGGCGACGATCAGGTCGGCCTCGCCCGGGCGGTCGGTGTTCTCGTTGTAGTACTCGTCGCGGTAGATGAACATGACGAGGTCGGCGTCCTGCTCGATCTGGCCGGACTCACGCAGGTCGGAGAGCATCGGGCGCTTGTCGGTGCGGGACTCGACGCCGCGGGACAGCTGCGACAGCGCGATCACCGGGACCTCCAGCTCACGGGCGAGGATCTTCAGCCCGCGCGAGATCTCGCCGATCGCCTGGACGCGGTTGTCGGTCCGCGCGTCGGTGCGCAGCAGCTGGAGGTAGTCGACGATGATCAGGCCCAGCCCGCCGTACTCGCCCATCGTCTGCTGGTGCAGGCGGCGGGCCTTGGCGCGGACCTCGAGGATGCCGATGTCCGACGAGTCGTCGACGAACAGCGGCGACTTGTCGTAGCGCGCGGCGGTCTCCAGGACGCGCTTCCACTTGCGCTCGTCCTTCAGCCGGCCCTTGCGCAGGTCGTCGCCCTTGATCGACGCCTGCGACGCGATGAAGCGCTGGGCCAGCTCGGACTCGCTCATCTCCAGGCTGAACAGCGCGACCGGCCGCGGGCGGTCCGGGTGCAGCGCGACGTTCTCGGCGAAGTTCGTGACCAGCGCCGACTTGCCCATCGAAGGACGCGCGGCGACGATGATCATGTTGCCGGGCTGGAAGCCGCCGGTCATCTCGTCCAGCTCGCTGAAGCCCGACGGCGTGCCGGTCATCGAGACGCCCTCGGTGGACAGCTGGTGCCAGCGGTCCAGCTCCTCGTCCAGGACCTCGCCGACGCGGCGGAAGTCCTTCTGGCGATCGTCGCGCCCGACCTCGAGCATCGCCTTCTCGGCCTGCTCGACCGCGTCGCGCGGCGTCAGCTCGTGGTTGTGGACCGACGCCTGGATCTCGTAGGTCGCGCTGAGCAGCTTGCGCAGCAGCGACATCTCGCGGACGATCTGGCCGTAGCGGCGCAGGTTGCCGACCGCGGGCACCGCCGCCGTCAGCGCGTCGATCTCCGCCGGGCCGCCGGCCTGCTCCAACTCGCCGCGCGCCCGCAGGTGCTCGGTGACCGTGACGACGTCGATCGGCTCGCTCTCCTCGTAGAGCGCGAGCATCGACCCGTAGATGAGCTGGTGGCGCTCCCGGTAGAAGTCCTCCGGCTTGAGCCCCTCCTCGATGACGTACGCGTAGTGGACCTTGTCCGACAGCAGCACGGCGCCGAGGACCGACTGCTCGGCCTCCAGCGAGTGCGGCGGCGTCAGCGCCGCCTGGCCCATCGGCGACGACGGCGCGCCGCCGTAGTCGGTGTCCTCGTCGTAGTTGTAGTCGTACGCTGTCACCGGAGAACGACCGACGGTACCGCTCCCCGCGGCGGCATCGCGCGCGAAGTCTCCGCACTTTCCGCACACATCGTGCGCGGCGCGCCCGCGCACGTCGCGCGCGGAACGACCGAGGGGCGCCGTCTCCGGCGCCCCTCGGCGAAAGCGGTGCGGTTGGTGGGCGGGCGGCCGCTAGGCCTCCGACACCATCACCTTGATCGAGGCGGTGACGCCGTCGGCGACCTCCAGCTCGACCTGGTAGGTCCCCACGTTCTTGATGGGGTCGTCGAGGCGGATCTTGCGGCGGTCGACGTCGATGCCGCGCGCCTCCTTGATGGCCTCGGCGATGTCCTGGTTGGTGACCGAGCCGAACAGGCGGCCGTCCTCGCCGGCCTGCTGGGCGATCGTCAGGACCGTCTTGTTCAGCTGCTCGGCCTGCTCCTGCGCCTCGGCGAGGCGGGTGGCGGCAGCCTTGTTGTAGGCGTCCTGGTTGCGCTCGGCCTCGCGGAGCAGGCCCTTGGTCGCCGGGGCGGCGAGCTTGCGCGGGATCAGGAAGTTGCGCAGGTAGCCCTTGGAGACGTCCACGACGGCACCGCGGGTGCCGATGCCGTCGACGTCCTTGAGCAGAATGGCCTCGGGCATGGCGCTAGTCCCGGTCCCGATCGCGGTCGCGACCGCCGCGGCGGCCGCCGGCGGACTCGGACGCGGGCTCGGCGGCGTAGGGCAGCAGCGCCAGCTCACGGGCGCGCTTGACGGCCGTCGAGATCTGGTTCTGGTGACGACGGCACGCGCCGGTGATGCGGCGCGAGCGGATCTTGCCGCGCTCGGACACGAAGCGGCGCAGGCCCGTGACGTCCTTGTAGTCGACGAGCTCGATCTTGTCCTTGCAGTACGGGCAGGGCTTGCGGCGCCCGCTGCCCGGGCCGCCCTTCTTGTCCCGGCGACGGGACGGCTTCGTCGCGCTCTTGCGCTGCTTGGCCACGGTGGGTTCCTTCTGCTTGGGTGTTGCGAATGAAGTCTTGACGTGCGAACGCGCGCCTAGCTGGACGCGCGAACGGACAGTGTGACACGCGCGCGCCCAGGGCGACGCGCGGCACCTACCGGACGATCCGGATGGATCGGGGCCGGTGTCGGCGACTCAGGGTAGCGACTCCTCGTCCTCGTCGGGATCCCGCGCGACCGCGATGCCCAGCGCCGCGGCCAGCGCGCCCGCCTGGTCGACGATGTCCGGCCACGGCATCGCGATGCCGCGCAGATCCTGCAGCGAGCGGACGCCCTCCAGCCGGCAGCCCTCCAGCAGCACGCGCTGGTGACGGCTCTGGTCCAGCGTGGCGCGGCTGAGGTCGCAGGACTCGAACCGGACGTCGCGCAGCTGCGCCTGCTCCAGCGAGACCTCGCGCAGGTCGCAGCCGCGGAAGAGGACGCGGTCCAGCCGGGCGGCGGCGAGCACCGCGAAGTCGATCCGGCAGCCGGTGAACGTCGCGTCCTTGATCGTCGTCTCGATCAGCTGGGCGCCGGTCAGCCGGCAGTCCTGGAGGACGACGCGATCGACGTGCCCCTTGGCGAGGTCCACGTTGGCGAGGTCCGCGCCCACCAGCTCGGCGTCGTGCAGGTGGAGGTCGTGCAGCTTGGCGCCCGCCAGCGATCCCCGGACCCGCGTCTCCTCGATCGTGACGTTCCGCGCGACGACCCCGGGCGGCAACGTCCCGTGCAGCTCGAGCCCCTCGATCCTCGTCTCGTCCTCGACCACCAGCCGCAGCAGGTCCTCACCACGGAGGTCCTCCACGCCACGCGGCGCCACCGGCGCCCGCGGGGTGGGATCGTCGAACGCACGGCGGGCGGGCATCCCGACCATCCTGCCACGCGCCAGAGGCGGGAGAACGGAGCGCCGCGTCGAACCTCGCTGACCGATGAGCACGACCGAGGATCGCCGGACCACCGATCGCCTGTGGCGGGAGGCCTGGCGACAGCTTTCGCCGGTCCGGCGCGCCTCGGTCCTCGTCCGTTGGTCGTTGGTCGTCGCCTTCATGGCCGGTGGCCTCGCGGTGGTGGTCGCGTACGTCCACGGCCAGGACCTCCCGCCGGCCGTCAAGGTCGGCCTGGACGTCGTCGCGACGGTCTTCATCGCCGGGATGGTCGTCCACGACGCCGAACCTCCACTCGATCCGTCCGATCCCGCGCTCGCGCCGACCGTCGTCCACGCCATCGCGGGCATGCTCGCGATGGCGCTGGTGCCCTGGATCTTCTTCGCCGGCCAGCTCGGCGCCGACCTGTCCACGCGCCCGGAGCTCTACGGCCAGGTCGCGCAGATCATCCCGGTCCTGCTGCTCGCCGTGATCTTCGAGCGTCGGTTCTTCCCGGTGGGCGGCGGTTCGGCCGGCGACGAGCAGTTCGTGATGCGGGCGGGGTTCGTGCTCCTCGTCGCCGGCCCCGCGCTGGCCGAGGTCTTCGCCCTGCTGGCGATCGCCAGCCACGTGCGGTGGATCGAGGTCGCGGCCACGGTGCTCGCCGCGAGCACGATCCCCGGGCTGCTCGTCCTCATCGCCGGGCCGGTGTTGATCGCGCTCTACGCGCCGGCCGACGAGCCCGCGGCGGCCGAGGCGCCCTGAGACGACACGAGCCCCCGGCACACGAGGTGCCGGGGGCTCGGAGATCCTGCGGAAGCGTGCGGGGACGGGCCCGCGGCAGGAGACCTAGAAGGGGATGTCGTCGTCGGCCGGCGCGGAGACGGGCGTCGAGACCGGCTGCGGCGCGGCGGCGGGGGCGCCGAAGTCGGACGTGTCGACGGGGACGTCGGAGCGCGGGGTGAAGCCGCCGCCACCGCCGCCCGCGTTGTCGTCGCGGCCGCCGAGGAACTGGACGGTCTCGGCGATGATGTCGACCGACGAGCGGTTCTTGCCGGTCTCCTTGTCCTGCCACTCGCGCCACTCCAGGCGGCCGTCGATGGCGACCGGGCGGCCCTTGGCGAGGTAGCGCGCGCAGTTCTCGCCCTGAGCGCCCCAGACGGTGACGTCGAAGTAGTTGGGCTTGTCCTCCCACTCGCCGGTCGCGCCGTTCTTGCGGCGCGTGTTGACGGCGATGCGCAGACGGCAGACGGAGGTGCCGCTGGGGAGCGAGCGCAGCTCGGGATCGAAGGTCAGGTTGCCGGTCAGGACGACCCGGTTGATGTTGGAGGCGGCCACGACGGGCTCCTTTCGGGGGCGAACTTGAAGTCTGGCGGCGAGTCTAGGGGCCGGTCCCGACGCCAACGTCGTTCTTCCCGCAAGCTGGGGGCGTTTGTGCGCGGGACCGTGAGAGATCGCGCGGGCGGTGCCGCGATCCGGTCCCCAGAACGACAGCAGCGCCGCCGGACGGCGACGCTGCGAGAGCGAGACGAAGGTTGCGGTGTCCGCGCTTAGAGGCGCTCGGCGGGCGCGGCCTCGGCCGGCGCCTCGGAGGCGACGGGCTCGGAGGCCGACGCGGTCAGGTCCGGCACGTTGCCGGCGCCGCCGCGGAGCTTGATGACGCGGAAGCGCACGACGCCGTCGGCGATCCGGAGGTAGCGGTCCAGCGCGGCGGGGACCTGCGGGCCACCCTCGAACTGGAGCAGGTGGTACTCGGCGTCGTTCTTGTGCCGGATCTCGAACGCCGTGCGACGGACGCCCCAGTCGTGCTTGCTGACGACGGACGCGTCGTTGGTCTCGAGGATGCGCTCGGCTTCGGCGAGCACCTTGCTGCGCTGGTCCTCGTCGGCCGAGGTGTCGAGCAGCAGCATCAAGTCGTAGGTGGGGTTCTGTGCAGGCATGAGAAAAAGGCCCCGGGGGCGACGGAGGACTATAGCGCCAACCGTTCGGCCAAGGACCTCTGGGGGGCGAACTTGCAGACGCTCGGACCTGACCGTCCCTATGTCCGACCTCGTTCACCGCATCCGCTGGGCCAACGTCGCGCGCGCCGCGGCGCTCCTGCTCGCTGCCGTCCTCGCGCTGGCCTGGCCGCGCCTGAAGGCCCACGACGACGCGCTGCCGCCCGCGCTGACCGAGCCGGCGACGGTGGCCGGAGGCGACGCGGACGACGCTGCCGGCCGGCAGGAGGACCCGTCCCCGCCGGGCGCGGCGGAGGGGCAGCGCGGCGACGACGACGCGCCCGCCGCGGCTCCCGCGCGCACGGTGAGCAGGGCCGCCAAGGCCCGGCACGAGACCACCCGGCGCAAGGCCGCGCTGCGTCGCGCCGCCAGGCACGCGACCGCCACGCGCGCGCAGCGGCGGCGCCGGACCGCGGCGCGGCGGCGCCGTGCCACCGCGCCGAGGACCACGGCCGCCGCGACCACCACCGGCGCCCCCGCCGGCGCAGCGCCCGGCGCCGGCGCCGTCCCCACCTGGCGGCCCACCCCGCGCGCCTCGCCGGCCGCGGAGTTCCGCCCCTGAGCCCGGACGGCGCCCTACGCCTCGACGCCGCGCTTCTTGCGGATGTCCTTGATCTGCTCGTCGATCCAGTCGCCCGGATCGCGCGAGGTGATGATGGCCTGCAGGCCCTTGGCGCGGCGCTCGCGCTCGCCGGGGGCCATCGTCAGCGCGGCGTGGATGGAGTCCGCCAGCTCCTGGATGTCGAAGGGGTTGACGCTCAGCGCGAACTCGCCCAGCTCCTCGTGGGCGCCGGTGTTCTCGCTGAGGATCGAGACCCCGTGGCGCTCGTTGACCATCGGGCCCTCCTTCGCCACGAGGTTCATCCCGTCGAACATCGCGTTGACCAGCAGCACGTCGTAGTGCTTGTAGGCGGCGATGGCGTCGTCGAGGTCGTCCTTGAGCTTGAGCTGGATCGGCATCCAGTCCGGCGTGCCGTGGCGGTGGTTGACCACCGCGACGATCGCCTCGATGCGCTCCAGGTACTCCGCGTACTCCGGCACGTCGGTTCGCGACGGCATCAGCTGGGCCACGAACGTCACGTTCTCGCGGAACTCGGGGTGCTGCTCGAGGAACAGGTCGAACGCGGTGAAGCCGCGCAGGACGTTCTTGGACAGGTCGGCGCGGTCGACGCGCAGCACCAGGTGCTCGCGGCGTCGGCGCAGGATCTCGGCCTCGAACTCCGCGACGCGCTCGTTGCCGGTCGCGTTGCGCTGGATCGCCTGGGAGTCGATCGGCAGCGGGTAGGCGCGCACCCAGACCTCGCGGTCCTCGAAGCGCACGACGCCGTTCTCGAAGTCGACGTCCAACTCCATCAGGTCGCGGCAGCACTGCAGGAAGTTCCAGCGGTAGGACCGCGTGTGGAAGCCGATGATGTCGTTGGCCAGCAGGCCCTCGTAGATCTCGCGGCGCACGCCGCGGGGCAGCACGCGCCAGGCGTCGGGCTGGGTCCACGGGATGTGGACGAAGTGATGCAGGAACGCGTCGGGCCGCGCCTTCCGGATCAGCCCGGGCAGCGTGTAGAGGTGGTAGTCGTGGACCATCACGACCGGCTCCTCGACGCCCTCGATCTCCTCGACGACCGCCTTGGCCAGGTCCTCGTTGACCACGTTGTAGCCGAACTCGAAGGCCTCGATCTCGTGGCGGCGCACGTCCGGGGCGTTGCTCAGGTCCCAGAGGTAGTGCTGGATGAACCACAACATCGGGTTGGCGAAGATGTTGTAGAAGCGGTCGTAGGCCTCGTCGTCGCTGACGACCATGCGGACCTGGAAGGTCCCCTCGCCGGCCGTGTCGACCTCGAAGGACCGCCCCTCGGCCTCCTCGACCCGCTTCTGGTCGCCGTCGGTCAGCGCCGAGGCGATCCAGACGACCTCGCGGTGCGACGCCAGGCCGGTCAGCGCGGTCACCAGGCCGCCGGTCCCGCGCTTGAAGCCGCCCTCCTCGTCGAACGTGACCGGGCCGCGGTTGCTGACCAGGATCAGCGGGCGATCGCTGCTGCCGCTCATGCCGCGTCCTCCTCGTCGGAGACCGATGCCGCGCCCGCTCCGGCGGCGCCGTCGCCCGCCTCCAACAGCTCCGTGAAGATCTTCAGGTAGTCGCGCAGGTACCGCGGCGTCAGGAAGTGCTTGCGCACGTGCGCCTTGCCACGCCGCCCCAGCGCCTTGCCCAGCGCGGGATCCAGCAGGATGTCCTCGCAGCGCGCCGCGCACTGCTCGGGCGACCTCACCAGGTAGCCGCTGACGCCCTGCTCGACCTGGAGCGGGATGCCGCCGACGTCCCCGCCCACGAACGGGCGGCCCTTCCACAGCGCCTCGGACACCGTCAGCCCGAAGCCCTCGCGGATCGACTTCTGCACGACGACGTCGGCCTGCGACTGGAAGGCGTTGACCTCGATGGCGCCCACGTTGTTGAAGTTGTTGAGAATGAAGATGTCCGGATCCCCGTCGGCGTGCGCGACGGTCGCGTTGTAGAAGTCCCAGCCCTCGGGGTCGTCCGAGGCCATCGAGCCGACCAGCGCCAGCTGGACGCCGGGCACCGTCTCCTTGACCAACCTGTAGGCGTCGATGACGCCCAGCGGATCCTTCCACGGGTCGAAGCGCGACACCTGCACCATCAGCGGCCGGTCGACGTCGATGCCGAACTGCGAGCACACGTAGGCGGCGTCGTCGGGCGACAAGGCCATGTTCTTGGGCGCGAGCGGGTCGATCGCCGGCGGGACGACGTTCACCTTCCCGTTCAGGCCCGCGGGCACGTACTGCTCCATGTGGAACAGCGTCTGCGGGTAGTCCTGGATGTAGGGCAGCAGCCGGGCGATCGTGTCCTCGTGCGGCGTCGACAGGTCGATGTGACACCGCCATACCCAGCCGCGCGCCTTCTCAGGGACGAGCGGGAACAGCGCGGCGGGCTGCGGGTCGTGGACGATCGCGACGTCCCAGCCGCCGGGCAGCTCGGCCGCGTTCATCTCGTTGTACCGGCGCCAGACGTCCCACTGCTCGTCGGTCAGGCCCTCCGGAGCGCCCTGCAGCGCGTTGTGCATCAGCTTGGTCGCGTTGAAGAACTCCTCGCGCCCGTAGATGATCTGCCACTCGACGTCGATGCCGACGTCCTTCATCAGCGGCACCAGCGTGTAGAGGATCTCCGCCACGCCGCCGCCGAACGCCGTGGCGCTGACGTGGACCACGCGCGCGCCGCGCAGCGGCTCGGCCAGCTCGCGGATCTCCGCGATCTCATCTCGGCCGAAGATGTGGGTGTAGTCGGCGAGGGTCTTGGACCCCAGGGTGACCGGCTGGAGCACGAGACGACCTTACTCAGCCGCGCGGCGACTGGAGCGGTCGTGTGCCGAGCGTCACGGGCACGACCTCGGTCTTGCCGCCGCGCACGATCGTCATCCGCACCTCGTCGCCCGGGGCCTTGTCCTCCAGCGCTCGCGCCAGATCGGTGTCGGTCCGGACGTCCTGGTCGCCGACCTTGGTGATGATGTCCCCGCCCTCGCGCCAGGGCTGCTCCTGGAAGGTCGAGCGCGTCGTGCCCGCCCGCAGCCCCGCCTTGTCGCCGGGACCGCCCGGGACGACGACCTGGATCCAGGCGCCGTGGTCGGTCCCCAGGTGGTAGTAGGCGTTGAGCTGCGGATAGACCTCGGAGGTCGAGACGCCGAGGTAGGGGTACTCCACGGTCCCGGTCTCGCGCAGCTGGTCCAGCGACCGCTTCACGACGTCGACCGGCACCGCGAACCCGACGCCGCTGCCCGAGCCGCTGGAGGAGCGGATCTGCGAGTTGATCCCGAGGACGCGCCCGCGGCCGTCCAGCAGCGGACCGCCGGAGTTGCCGCTGTTGATCGCGGCGTCGGTCTGCAGCGCGCCGACCGTGGCGAAGCCGGTCAGCGACTCGATCGACCGATCGGTGGCGCTGATCACCCCGACCGACAGCGACTGCTCCTCGCCGAACGGCGACCCGATCGCCGCGACCGGCTCGCCGACCGTGACGTCGTCGATCGACCCCAGCGTCAGCGGCCTCAGCGTCAGCCCCTGGGGGGCGACGCGCACCAGCGCGACGTCGCTGAACGGGTCGAAGCCGACGATCGTGCCCGACACCTGGTTGCCGTCGCCGAAGCGCACGAAGACCTCCGAGGCCTTGTGGATCGACGCGCCCTCGCCGGTCGTCACGACGTGCGCGTTGGTGGCGATCTCGCCGGTGTCGGAGATCACGAAGCCCGAGCCCAGGCCGCCCTGGCCGCCGGACTCGGCCGCCAGGATCGTGACCACGCCCTCGGAGTCGTTCTTGTACACCGCCTGCGGGTCGAAGGCGGCCGCGGCGCCGTCGCCGGCGACGACCTGCGTGCGTCCGGGGGCCGCGGTCGCCGTGGTGCCGCCGTCGTCCTTGGACGAGGAGCCGCCGCAGCCCGCGGCCGCGAGCACCGCGCACGCCGCCAGCGCGGTCACCGCGCCCCGCCACGGGCGTGTCATGCCCGCAGCTCCAGCGTGAACGTCGTGCGCCCCGGCTGGGAGTCGACCGCCAGGCGCCCGTCCATGCGCTCGGCCAGCTCACGCGCGATCGCCAGGCCGAGGCCCGAGCCCTGCGCGTCGTCGGAGGTCACGAACGGCTCGAAGATCCGCGGGAGCATGGTCCGGTGGATACCCGGTCCGAAGTCCCCCACTCCCAGACGCGCTCGTTCCCCGCGCCGCGATGCGGACACCACCAGATCGGTCCCCGGAGGCGTGTGCGTGAGCGCGTTGTCGATCAGGATGCGCAGCACCTGCGCGATGCGCTCGGGGTCGCCGTCGCCGACCACCACGGGCACCGGCGGCAGCCGCAGCTCCAGGTGCGACTCGTGGGCGACGAGCGCCGGCGCGAACTCGTCGGCGACCGTCCGCGCGACCTCGCCGAGGTCGGTGCGCTCGCGCCGCAGCTCCAGCGACCCGGCCTCCAGCTTGGACAGGTCCAGCAGGCCGGTCGCGAGGTCCTGCATGCGCCGGACCTGCCCTCGCAGCTGCGACACGAACCGGGCCCGGTCCTCCTCGTCGAGGTCCTCCTCCTCCAGCAGCTCCAGGAACCCGCCGAGCGAGAACAGCGGCGTGCGCAGCTCGTGCGAGGCGGTCGCGATGAAGCGCTTGCGCGCGTCGTCCAGCTCGGCCAGCTGGCGGCGCATCTGCTCCAGCGTCTGGGCCAGCTGCCCGAGCTCGTCGGAGGACTCGACCGGGAAGCGCGCGGTCAGGTCGCCGTCGGCGACGCGGTCGGCGACGACCTCCAGCCGCCGCACGCGCAGCGCGACGCCGCGCGCGATCATCCAGGCGCCCAGCGCGGCGACGACCAGCGCGACGAGCGAGCCGAGCAGCACGCGCTCGCGCACGACGCGCACGTCGTCGTCGACGTCGGTCAGCGGCCGCGAGAACACGACGACCGACCCGACCGTGCGCTTCTTCGTGCGCGGGTCCTTGTAGATCAACGGGATCGCGGCCTCGCCGACGCGGCCCGCGTCGCCGGCCTCGATCGCCGTCCGCGGCTTGCGCGACTGCGCCGAGTCGATCGCGACGTCGAACGACAGGTCGCGGATCTCCACCTGCCGCGTGGAGTCCGACTTGGGGTAGGTGCGCAGGTCGCCCTGGGAGGTGTAGAGCCCGAGCAGCGTCACGCGCGCGGTCGCGTTGTCGGCCGCGTCGCGGACGAGCAGGTCGATCCGCCGCGCGGTGTCGCCGCGGTCGATCGCGACGTCGATCCCGCGCGAGTAGCGGATCGCCTGGTTCTGGAGGTTGTGCAGCGCCTCGTCGCGCAGCGCGTCGCTCAGACCGCGCAGCACGGTCAGCCCGACGATCGCGACCGCCCCGAGGACGATCACGAACAGCGACAGCGCGAGGCGGGTGCGCAGCGATCTCAACGACGGCGAAGTCTCCTACAACCGCGCGAGCGGGCTGCGCGCCCGCGATCGCGGTCTATCGCGCGGCTTCGTCACGGAAGCGGTAGCCGACCCCGCGCACCGTGAAGAGGTACTCAGGGTCCTTGGCGTCCTTCTCGAGCTTCTCGCGCAGGTGGCGGATGTGGACGTCGATCGTGCGCGGGTCCCGGTAGGCGCTGTCGCCCCAGATCCGCGTCAGCAGCATGTCGCGCGTGAAGACCCGGCCCGGGTTGCGCGCCAGCGCGTTGAGGATCTCGAACTCGACGAACGTGAGGTCGACGCCCCCGTCGCGCACGCGCACCGCGCGCTTGGCCGGGTCGATCTCCAGCTCGTGGACGGCCAGCGGCTGGTCCTCGGAGTCGGGCTCGGCCTGCGTCTGCATCCCCGCGCGGCGCAGGGCCGCGCGCACGCGCGAGCGGAACTCCCGCAGCGAGAACGGCTTGGTGATGTAGTCGTCGGCGCCGAGCTCCAGCCCGAGGACCTTGTCGATCTCCTCGGCCTTGGCCGTCAGCATGATGATGGGGACCGTGTTGCGCGCGCGGATGCGGCGGCAGACCTCCAGCCCGTCCATGCGGGGCATCATCACGTCGAGCACCACGAGGTCGAACTTGCCCTCGTTGAAGCGCGCCAGCGCCTCGCGGCCGTCGGAGGCCGTCGTGACCTCGTAGCCGTCCTTGCGCAGTGGGAACGAGAGCAGGGTCTGGATCGACTGCTCGTCGTCGGCCAGCAGGATTCTCGGTGCACGCTCGGCCATCGCGATGAGACACACTGTAGGTGGATGCTCGACCCGCGCCTCTATCGCGTCGCGTTCGTGCCCGTGATCCTCGCGCTGCTGGTCGCCGCGTTCTCCCTCCAGGACCGTCCTCGGGCGATCGGGACGACGCTCTCGACCGAGGCGTTCGACGGCATCCGGGCCGGCCAGACGCTCGACACGCTCGCCGACCAGTTCCCGGCGCGGCGGGCCGGCTCGCCGGGCGACGACGCGCTGGCGACCTACGTCGCGCGGCAGCTGCGCCAGTCCGTGCCGGGCGAGGTGTCCGAGCACCACTACCGCGCGACGACGGTCGACGGCAAGCGCGACCTCGTCGACGTGATCGCCACGCGGCCCGGCGTCCCGGGCCCGGGCGTGGTCGTCGTCGCGCACCGCGACGCGGCCCAGAGCGACAAGGCGCACCCGGCGCGCGCCGAGCTGTCGGCCACCGCCGCGCTGCTGGAGCTGGCGCGCGTGGCCGCCGACGGGCGCCTGCGCCGGACGATCACGTTCATCTCGACCTCCGGCGGCGGTGTCGGCGCGACCGGCGCCTCCGAGGAGGCCAAGCGCCTGACCGAGACCGCCGACGCGGTCATCGTGCTCGGCCCGGTCGCGGCCGCCACGACGCGCCGCCCGTTCGTCGTGCCGTTCTCCAACGGCCACGGCCAGGCGCCGGTGCAGCTCCAGGCGACCGTGCAGCGCGCGGTGGACACCGAGCTCGGCGCCGAGCCCGGCGCGCCGCGCGCGGCGGTGCAGTGGCTGCGGATGGCGGTCCCCGCGACGATCGGCGAGCAGGGGCCGTTCCTGCGCGCGGGCAAGCCCGCGGTGCTGCTGTCGCCGACCGGCGAGCGGCCGGCCGCTCGCGACGCGCCGCTGGACGAGCGCCGGATGACGCGCCTGGGCCGCACGACGCTGCGCGTCCTCTACGCGCTGGACAACTTCCGCGACTACGCCAAGCCGCCGCGCGACGACCTCGTCATCCGCGGCAAGGTCCTGCCCGGCTGGGCGGTGCGCCTGCTCGTCGGCACGCTGCTGCTGCCGCCGCTGCTGATGGGCATCGACGCGCTCGCGCGCCTGCGCCGCCGCCACGAGCCGATGGGGCCGTGGGGCGTCTGGGCGCTGGCGGGCGGGATCCCGTTCGTGCTGGCGTGCATCTTCGCGCGCGTGCTGGCGACGGCCGGGCTGATCCACGCGCCCGGCGCGCCGGTGCCCGGCGCCAACCTCGACCTCGGCGTCGGCGCGATCGCGGCGCTGCTGTCGATCGTCCTGGTCTTCGCGCTCGGCTGGCTGGTCGCGCGCGCCGCGCTGCTGCACGCCTCGGGCGCCGCGCGCCTGCGCCGGAGCGAGCCCGACGGCCCGGGCGCGACCGTCGCGATCACGCTGCTGTCGACGGTCGTCGCCGCGGCGATCTGGTTCAACAACCCCTACGCGGCGATGCTCGTCGTCCCCGCCGTGCACCTGTGGCCGTGGTCGCTCACGCCCGACCTGCGCTGGCCGCGGCCGGCCGCGCTGGCGATGGTGGTCCTCGCGCTGTTCCCGCTGGCGCTGACCTGGTGGGTCGACGCGCGCGCGTTCGACCTCGACCCCCTCCACGGGGTCTGGTTCTGGACGCTGCTGGTCGCCGGCGGCCACGTCCCGGTCGGCGCGTGGGTGCTGTGGTCGCTGTTCTGGGGCTGCGTGGTGGCCGCCGCGCTGGTGGCGATCCGCAAGCGCCGTCCGCGGGACGAGGACCCCGACCGGATCACGGTCCGCGGGCCGGTCACCTACGCCGGGCCCGGGTCGCTGGGCGGGACGTCGTCGACGACGCCCCGGCGCTAGGCGATGGCGGTCGTGACGGCGAAGCCGGGCCGCGGCGAGCGTCGCCGTCGGCTCCTGCACGGGTTGTCCACCGTGTTGATCGCCGTCGGCGTGCTGGTGCTCGCCGACGCGGCGGCGACGCTGCTGTGGCAGGAGCCGCTGACCGCGCTCCAGACCAAGGTCCGCCAGCACGGCCTGGCCAAGGACCTCAAGAAGCTGGAGGCGACCGGCCCGTCGCCGATCGAGCGGCGCGTGCTGTCGGGCATCGACGACCAGCGGCGCCGGATCGCGTTCCTGGCCCGCTCGCTGCAGCGGCGCACCGCGCCCGGCGACGCGATCGGCCGCCTGGTGATCCCCAAGCTCGGCGCCGACTTCGTGATGGTCAAGGGCTCCGACCCGGCGGACCTGCGCAAGGGCCCGGGCACGTTCGACGACACACCGCTGCCCGGCGTCGGCGGGACGTCGGCGATCGCCGGGCACCGCACGACCTATCTGGCGCCGTTCCGGCACGTCGACGACCTGAAGCCCGGCGACCGGATCACGGTGAAGATGCCCTACGCGACGTTCACCTACCGCGTCCAGCGCACGCGGATCGTGTCGCCCGACGCGATCAAGGTGCTGCGCGACGTCGGCTACGACCGGCTGGTGCTCTCGGCCTGCCATCCGCTGTTCAGCGCGGCCCAGCGGATCGTCGTTGTCAGTCGTCTGACCAAGGTCGACCCGCTCGGCCTCGCTCGGTGAGGACGAACGTCGGAGTTGGCGTCACCGAACTTCACCACGCGGCCCTCCCGAACCGATGCAAAACCTCCAAGGGGCCGAAGGGACGGAACGCAAGATGTATGTCAAAGAGCTCAAGGAGCGCCTCGAGCACGACACCTACGTGATCGACGCGCACCTGGTCGCGGAGGCGATGCTGCGCCACGCGGCCGCCCGGCGCGCCGACGCGCCGGCGGTCAACCGACGCGGTGCTCGTGACCGCGCAGCGTCGGCGCCGAGCCGGCGCCCGCAAGGCTGAGGCCCGGCCCGTCGCTCCCGGCCGCGACGACGCGGCCGACCACGGTGAGCGGCAGCGGCGCGAGCGCCGCCGCCAGCGCGTCGACCGCCTCGGGCGCGACGCACGCCAGCAGCTCGTAGTCCTCGCCCGCCGTCGCCGCCAGCACGCCGGGCGGCCGGCCCAGCTGGGCCGCGACCTCCGCGACGCCGGGCGCCACCGGCAGCGCGTCGAGGTCCACGTCGAGCCGGACGCCGCTCGCCCGCGCCACGTGCGCCGCGTCGGTGGCCACACCGTCGGAGAGGTCGATCAGCGCGTGCGCGCCGCCGGCCGCCAGCGCGCGCCCGGCCTCCAGGCGCGGCTCGGGGCGCAGGTGCGCGCGCAGCAGCGCGGCGCGGGTCGCGGGGTCGGTGACCCGCGCGTCGCCGAGCAGCAGCGCCAGCCCGGCGCCGCTGGCGCCCAGCGCACCGGTCACGACGACCGCGTCGCCCGGGCGCGCGCCGTCGCGGCCGACCAGCGCGTCGGCGTCGTCGGCCCAGCCGACGACCGTGATCGAGATCGTCAGCGCGGGCGCGCGCGTGACGTCGCCGCCGGCGATCGTCGTGCCGGTCGCCGCGGCCAGCTCCTCCATCCCGGTCGCCAGCGCGAGCGTCGCGTCGGCGCCGAAGCCGTCGGGCAGCCCGAGCGCGACGTAGGCCTCGCCCGGATCGGCGCCCATCGCGGCCAGGTCGCTCAGCGCGCCCGCCAGCGCCCGCCGGCCGACGTCGGCGGGGGTGACGTCGTCGAGGTCGAGCCGGAAGTGGACGCCGTCGACCATCGCGTCGATCGACACCGCCTGCGCCGGCCGCGCGCGCACGACCGCGCAGTCGTCGCCCGACCAGCGCACGACGCGCTCAGAGCGGTTGGTGAGCAGCCGCTGGAAGGCGGCGATGACGTCCAGTTCCCCCACGTGTCGCGACGGTACCGGAGGCGGCGGGAAGGAGCCGCCGGCGGGTCTTCGCCCTTCAGCGGTGGCGGTAGATGATCCGCGCGCGGTTGAGGTCGTAGGGGCTCAGCTCGACCCGGACGCGGTCGCCGGGGAGGATCCGGATGCGGAAGCGGCGCATCTTGCCCGCGACGTGCCCGAGGACTTCGTGGCCGTTGTCGAGCTGCACCTTGAACATCGCGTTCGGGAGCGCTTCCACCACCTCGCCCTCGAACTCGACCTTGTCCTCCTTGGGCATCGCGCGGACCGTACCGGACCCGGGCGGGCCGATGGGAGGGTTTTGGTGAAGCCTGGCCACCCGGCCGGGCGGCCGTGGCTACGGCGGGGGCGCGCCCGTGCCGCCGCCGGCGCCGGTCGTCCCGCCGGTGCCCGCTCCGGTCCCGGCGCCGGTGCCGCCGCCCGTCCCGGTGCCCGCGCCCGTTCCGCCGCCCGTGCCGGTGCCGCCGCCGGTCCCGGCCCCCGTTCCGCCGGTGCCCGTCCCCGTGCCGCCGGCCGGGTTGGTCTGCGGCGCGCCCTGGTACTGGTCGTTGGGGTACGAGGTGGAGCCGTTGGTGGACTTGCCCTTGTTCTTGCCGGTCTCCAGGTCGGTCGCGCCCGACTGGTCGGTCGAGTAGCTGCCCGGATCGACGTCGTTGCCCTCGACGCCGGTCTTGGAGTACTTGCCGAAGAACGGCGAGGACACGAACGCGTGCTTGGGCTTGGCGAAGTCACCGCAGAACTTGCCGTGGGCGGTCTTCATGTACTCGCCCCAGATCGGCGCGGCGACCTCGCCGCCCGCGGCGCCGTTGCCCAGCGTCGTGCGCGTCTTGGCGTGGCCGATCCAGACCGACGACGCCAGCCGCGGGGTGTAGCCGACGAACCACGCGTCGGTGAAGTCGTCGACCGTGCCGGTCTTGCCGGCGGCGGGGCAGCCGAACTGGGCCTTGGTGCCCGTGCCCGCCTCGACGTTCTGCTTGAGGATCTTGGTGGCCTCGGCGGTGACGCCGTCCTCGAAGGCCCGGTGGCGGTGCGCCTTCTCGGTCTTGCAGTCGAAGCCGCCGGCCTTCTTGGGGAAGCAGACCTTGGTGACGGCGCTGACCTTGTTGCGCCAGCCGTTGGAGGCGATCGTCGCGTAGGCGTTGGCCATCTCCAGCGGCGAGACGCCGTGCTTGAGGCCGCCCAGGCCCTCGGCCGGGACGCTCTCCATCGGCGACTTGATGCCCATGTCGCGCGCGGTGCGCGTGACGTTGTCGGGGCCGACGTCGAGGTCGAGCTGCTCGTAGATCGAGTTGTCGGACGTCAGCGTCGCCTTGACCAGGTTCGCGCGCCCGATGTAGCTGTTGGAGTAGGTGTGGACGTCGATCGGCCCGTACTTGGGGTCGTTGAACTTCAGCGGCATCGACGTGTAGCTGGTGCTGTTGGGGTCGACGCCCTTGCGCAGGGCGGCCATCAACACCATCACCTTGAACGTCGAGCCCGCGGCGTAGCCGCCCTGGGTGGCCAGGTTGAAGTTCAGCTCGCCGTACTGCGCGGTCGACGCCATCGCCTTGATGTCGCCGTTGCGCGGGTCGATCGACACGATCGCGCCGGACCGGTCGGTCCCGGCGACCGCCTTGTCGAGCGCGTTGCGCGCCGCGGTCTGCATCTTCAGGTCCAGCGTCGTGTAGATGTGCATGCCGCCGGCCTGCACGCGCTTGGCCCCGTACTCGTCGACGAGCTGCTGCTTGACGTAGTCGTAGAAGTAGCTCTCGCGCCGCTTGGAGTAGTAGCCGTTGGGCTTGACGCCGAGGCCCTTGGCGATCGCGGCGCTCGCCTGGGCGGGGCTGATGTAGCCCTGGTCGGCCATCGCGCGCAGGACGTCGTTGCGGCGGGACTTGGCCCGGGCGGCGCTCAGGAACGGGTTGTAGAGCGACGGCGCCTGGGGAAGGCCGGCCAGCAGCGCGGCCTGGGAGAGCGACAGCTTGTCGGCGGGCTTGTCGAAGAAGATGCGCGCGGCGGCCTGGATGCCGACCGCGGTCTTGCCGCCGACCGTGCCGTAGGGCACGTTGTTGAGGTACTGGTCCAGGATGTAGCGCTTGCCGCGCACGCCCGGGTGCTTGTTCTCCAGCTCCTCGGCCAGCTTGGCCTCGCGGATCTTGCGCTTGAAGCCCTCGACGCCGGTCCGCACCGTGTCCTTGGTGTACAGGTTGCGGATCAGCTGCATCGTCAGCGTCGAGCCGCCCTGGATGTCCTTCTTGGACTCCAGGTTCTTGACGCCGGCGCGGACGATGCCCTCGAAGTCGACGCCCTTGTGCTCGAAGAAGCGGCGGTCCTCGATCGCGACGGTCGCGTTGCGGACGACCTGCGGGATCTGGCCGCCGGTGACCGGCGTGCGCAGGACGTCGGAGCTGATGAAGCCGAGGCGGTCGCCGTTGGCGGCGAAGATCACCGACGCGGCGCCCTGGTCCTGGGGCTTGATCGTGTCGAAGTCGGGCGCGGAGTTGGCGACCGAGACGACCCAGCCGACCGCGCCGAGCACGCCGACGGCGGCGACCGTGATGATCACGCCGAAGGCAAGGAACAGCGGCCGCGCGGGGCCACCTTTGTTGCGACGCCGTCGGCGCTGTCGTTCGCGGCGGGACATGTCCATGGAGCGGGCGCCGGCCGGGGCTGGGGTGGGCCCCTCGCGCCTCGCGAGGAGACCATTCTAGCCGTGCCCCGCGTTTCCTTCGCCGGCGAACCGGCGGGCGCCCGCTACCGGACGCCCGCGTCTCTCAACGTGCCCAGCGCCAGCTCGCGCAGCGCGGCCTCGCGCGCCAGCCGCTCGGACGGCGGCCCGGGGTCGCCCATCACCAGCAGCCGCAGGCCCTCGGCCGTGGTGTCGGCGATCCGGGCGCGGACGCCGTCCAGCGCCCGCAGCGCCTCCAGCGCGCGGCGCTCGTCGGCGGCCGCCGCCAGCCAGACCGAGATCTCGATCGCGACCGTCGCCGAGCGGATCGAGTCGTTGCGGATGATCCCGCCGGCCAGCCGCTCGTTGGGGATCGCCAGCCGCGCGTCGGCGCCGTTGCGCAGCCACGTGTAGGTGAGGCCGACGTCCTCGACGGTGCCGGTCTCGTCCTCGAAGGTCACGAGGTCGCCGATCCGGACCGGCTGCACGATCGCCATCATGATCCCCGCGATCGCGTTGGCCAGCGTCTGGCGGGCCGCGAAGCCGACGACCGCGGCGGTGATCGCGCCCGAGGCGAGGATCGTCCGGCCGACCCGGTCCAGCGAGCCGAACTCCGACAGCGCGCTGGCGATGACGATGATCGCCAGCACCGCCTCGACCGCGCGGCGGGCGAAGCGCAGGCGCGTCGCGGTGTCGCGGGACAGGCCCTCGCCGCCGGTGACGGCGCTGGCCAGGCGGGTCGCGCGGTGGACGAGGAAGCGGTCGACGAACAGGATCAGCGCGGCCCCGAGGAGGAGCGTGCCGATCGCGGTGAAGAGGTTGCTGTACCGATCCCAGAACGACTGATCGCCGGCGGCTGCGAGCATGTGGGGCACGTGGGCGTGACCGTACAAGAGCGCCGAGCGCCGTCGCGGGCCGCGTGGCGGGACGACCTCGCGGTCGCGTGGCGCGCGTTCTGGACGTCGCGGCTGCTGGTCTGGGCCGCCGGCCTGGGCGCGATCGCGATCTGGGGGATCCACGAGGCCCACGCCCACGCGTTCGACCCGGCGGGGCTGACGCGGCCGTTCGGCCCGCTGGGCGACCACCTCGTCGCGCCCGCCGCGCGCTGGGACAGCGTCTGGTTCCTGGAGATCGCGCGCGACGGCTACGGCGGCTCGGGGGACCGCGCCGCGTTCTTCCCGCTCTACCCGGCGCTGGTCAAGGTCCTGGGATGGGTCTGCGGCTCGGCGCTGATCGCCGCGATCGCGCTGTCGATGGCGGCGTTCCTGGTGGGGATGGCCGCGCTGCACCGGCTGGCGGTCATCGAGGTCGGGCCGGACGCCGCGCGCTGGACGGTGTACGCGCTGGCGCTGTTCCCGGGGTCGCTGTGGTTCTCGGCGGCCTACAGCGAGTCGCTGTTCCTGATGGTGTCGGTCGGCGCGGTGCTGGCGGCGCGCACGCGCCATTGGGCGCTGGCCGGCGTGCTCGGCGCGCTGGGCGCCGCGACGCGCAGCGCCGGGCTGCTGCTGGTGGTGCCGCTGGCGCTGCTGTGGTGGGACGCGCGCCGGGAGAGCCGATCCCACCCCTCGCCCACGACGCCCGCGGTGCGGTGGCCGTCGCTGGCGTGGGTCGGCGTCGTCCCGCTGGGGTTGGCCGCCTACGTCGGCTACCTGGCGGCGACCGGCGAGCCCGCCGACGCGCCGTTCTCGGCGCAGGACACGTGGCACCGCGCGCTGAAGGGGCCGTGGACCGGCGTCTGGGACGGCGCGACCGCCGCGTGGGACGGCCTGCGCCAGCTCGTGCACGGCCCGCCGCCGCCGTTGTACTTCGACAAGGCCGCCGGCGACGCGATGGCGATCGGCCGCCACAACCTGCTGTTGTTCGTCTGCCTGGTGATCGCGGTCCCGGCGCTGATCGGGGCGCTGCGGCGCCTGCCGCTCGCGCACGGGGCCTACGCGCTGTGCGCGCTGCTGCTGCCGCTGTCCTATCCGGTGACGCCCCAGCCGCTGATGTCGCTGCCGCGCTTCGAGGCGGTGCTCTACCCGCTGTTCATCTGGCTGGGCTGGTGGCTGGCCCGCGGCGGCGCGGTCCGGCGCGCGCTGGTGCTCGGCGTCTTCGGCGCGGGCCTGGCCTTCTGCGCGGCGCTGTTCTCCACGTGGCACTGGGTGGCGTGAGCGCCGACGACTCGCCCAGAGGGCTCGCGTCCGGGCGCGAGCTCGCCCAGGGGCTCGCTCGCGCTGCGGCGGGCGACACGAGGCGGCCTCGCGCGGTCTTCCTCGACGCGCTCGGCACGCTGCTGGCGCTCGAGCCGCCGGCGCCGCGGCTGGTCGCCGCGTTGGCGCGACGGGGCGTGACGGTCTCCGAGCAGGTGGCGGCGGGCGCGCTGCGCGAGGAGATCGCCTACTACCGCGCCCATCACCACGAGGCGCGCGACGTGGCCGCGCTGGCCGACCTGCGCGACCGCTGCGCCGCCGTCCTGCAGCGCCATCTCCCCGAGCCCGTGCCCGACCTGCGCGCCGCGCTGCTGGCGAGCCTGCGCTTCACGCCCTACCCCGAGGTGCCGGACGCGCTGCGCGCGCTGCGGGCCGGCGGCGTGCGGCTGGTCGTCGTCTCCAACTGGGACGTGTCGCTGCACGAGGCGTTGGCGGCGACCGGTCTGGCGCGCCTGGTCGACGGCGCGATCTCCTCGGCCGAGGTCGGCGCCGCCAAGCCCGACCCGGCGATCTTCGCGCGGGCGCTCGCGCTGGCGGGCGACGGCGTGACGCCGGGCGACGCCGTCCACGTCGGCGACGAGGCCGTCGATGTGGAGGGCGCGCGGGCGGCGGGCGTCGCGCCCGTGCTCGTCGGCCGCGACGGCGCCGAACGCGCTCCGGCTCGGCGCGACGGCGTCCCGGTCCTGCCCGATCTGCGCGGGCTGCCGGCGCTGATCCTGTCTTGAGAGCGGTGACCTACGCTTCGTGGCGATGACGTCCGTTCCGGCGCCCCTCGGCCACCCCGCGCCGCCCGATCGTCCGGAGCGCCCCAGCGGCGTTCCGGACACCGACCGCATCCCGCCGTGGCCCTCTTGGAGCGCGCCCGCCGCGCTGCTGGCCGCGTTCGCGGCCGCGCTGGTGTGCGCGTTGGTCATCGGGCTGGTCGCCGCGCCGTTCGGCGCGAGCCTGGACGACGCGCCCGCGTCGGTCTCGATCCTCTCGACGATCGCGCAGGACGTCTGCTTCGTCGCCGCCGCCCTGTTGTTCGCCAACATGGTCGCGCCGCCGCGCAAGGAGCAGTTCGGCCTGCGGCTGCCGCCGCGGATCAAGGTGGCGCTCGCGTACGTGGTCGGCGGCTACGTCGCGTTCATCGCGGTCAGCGCGGCCTGGCTGGCGATCATCGGCCAGACCAGCACCAAGGACACGATCGTCGAGGACCTCGGCGCGGCGGACTCGACGCTCGCGCTGCTCGGCGTGACGTTCATCGTCTGCGTCTGCGCGCCGCTGGCCGAGGAGTTCCTGTTCCGCGGCTACATCTTCGGCGCGCTGCGCTCCAACGGCTTCTGGACGGCGGCGATCCTGACCGGCCTGATGTTCGGGCTCGTCCACGTGCTCGGCTCGCCGATCGCGTTCATCCTGCCGCTGGCCGTGCTCGGCGCCGGGCTCTGCTTCATCCGCGAGAAGACGCGGTCGCTGTATCCGGGCATGGCGCTGCACTGCGTCAACAACACGTTCGCGCTCGGCTCCAACCAGCACTGGGGCTGGCAGATCCCGGTCGCGCTCGTCGCGTCGTTGGCGCTGATCGGTGGATTGGTGTGGCTCGGCGTGCGGTCCTGGCCGTGGGACGAGTCTTTGCGCGCCAATCCGGTGCCCTCGTAGCCGCGCCGGGTACGATTCGGCGCGCCTATGCACCGCCGCATCGCCGTCGCCGCCGTCCTGTCCATCACGACCGCGGCCGCGCTCGGCGCCGCGGGGAGCGCCGTCGCGCAGTCGACGACCGCGCCGGCGAGCACGACCGCGCCGCCCGCCACCACCACGGTCCCGCCGACCACGACGCCGCCCGCGCCGCAGCCGGCGAAGGGGACGCTCGGCCTCACGCTGGAGAAGGTCAACGGCAGGTCGGCGTCGATCCTGGCCGGCGACCGCTTCCGCGTGCGCGGGACGGTCAAGCCCTACGTGCCCGGCCAGAAGGTCGTGGTGCGCTTCTACCGCGGCGAGAGGAAACTCGCCTCCAAGCAGGTGACGGTGCTGTCGACCAAGGGCGGCAGCGGCTCGTTCGTCCTGGGCTACACGGCCAAGCGGCCCGGGCACATCACGGTCCGCGCCAGCCACCGCGCGACGGACCAGCTCGCGACGCTCGTCGCCAAGGGCCGCGGCGTCGACGTCCTGCCGCTGCGCGCCTCGCCGGGCTCCAAGGGCCTGGCCGTCCGCGTCCTGCAGACCAAGTTGAAGGCCTTGGGCTACGTGATCGGCCAGAAGGGCGTCTATGACGCGCGCACCGCCCGCGCGGTCCTGGCCTTCCGCAAGGTCACCGGCATGGCGCGCACGCAGATCGCCTCCGAGGACGTCTTCCGCAAGCTGGCCAAGGGCGCCGGCCACTACCCGGTGCGCTTCCCCAACCAGGGCAAGCACGTCGAGGCCGACCTGTCGCTGCAGGTGATGGCCTTGATCCGCGGCTCCAAGGTCGAGCGCATCTACCCGATCTCCTCGGGCAAGCCCTCGACGCCGACCGTCCTGGGCACGTTCAAGGTGTACTCCAAGACCCCGGGCACCAACGCCAAGGGCATGGTGTTCACGTCGTACTTCCACGGCGGCTACGGCATCCACGGCTACGTCGAGGTCCCGGTCTACGCCGCGTCCCACGGCTGCCTACGCACGCCGGTGCCGGACGCCGTCTCGATCTTCAACTGGATCTCCTACGGCGACACCGTGGACGTCTATCTGTAGTAGGTCGCGGGCGGCCGGCACGGCGCGAGCGCGGCCGTGCTCGCGCCCCGGCCGGCGCTGGATCGCCCGCGACCTACGGCCGTGGCGGTGCCTACACGTACGGGTTGAGGTCGGCCGTCTCCGCGGCCAGCAGCTCCAGCACCGCGTTCATCCCGCCGCGCGCGAACGCCGTACGCTGGCGGTCGGCGCCCGCGCCGTCGTGGAGCAGGCGCGTGATCTCCTCCAGGGCGGGGTCGGTGCCGGCGAGGGCGAGCGCGTCGGCGGCGATCTCGGCGACCGGCCGCAGGGCGCCGTCGTGCAGCAGCGTGGCGTGGACGCCGTCGCGGGCGGCGCGGAACGAGGACTCCTCCAGTGCCTCGCGCGGGGACCAGCCGCGGGCGGGCACGGGTGCCTCGGCCGCCGCGCGGGCCAGCCCCGCGACGAGCGCGACCAGCCCGTGGACCGTGCGCAGCGAGGACTGGGCGTCCATCGCCCGGACCTCGACGGTCCCCAGGCGCGGGTGCGGGCGGATGTCCCACCACAGGAACGTGTAGTCGGGCGCGTCGCCGGCGGCGACCACGGCGGCGACGGTCTCCTCGAAGTGGTCGAAGGACGAGAACGCCGGCGGGATGTCGCCGCGCGGATAGCCGCGGAAGAGCTGGGCGCGCGCGGTCGCCAGGCCGCTGTCGACGCCGTGCCAGAACGGGGAGTTGCCGGCCAGCGCCTGCAGCAGCGGCAGCCACTCGCGCAGGCCGTTGCCCACGTGGACGGCGGTCTCGGCGTCCGGCATCCCGACGTGGACGTGCAGCGCGCTGGTCGGCGTCCGGCGCAGCAGCCCGCGCAGCTGGGCGTGGATCTCGTGGTAGCGCGGCTCGTCGACGTGGACGACGTCGCCGAACGCGCCGTCGGGGTGGACGCCCGCGCCGATCAGGCCGGTGCCGGGCACGGCGAGCGCCCGCGCGCGCAGCGCCGCGATCGCGCGCACGCCGTCCTCGGGCGTGGCGGCCACCGGCGAGGCGAGCTCCACCAGCGCCGCGAACGTGTCCGGGTGCGCGGAGCCCGCGCCCGCCGGAACCCGCATCCCCGCGAGCACGTCGGCGGCCGTGTGGCGCAGCGCGCGCGTCGCCGGGTCGACGACCAGCAGCTCCTCCTCCACCCCGAGGGCGAAGGCGCGCCCGAAGGCGCCGCTCACCAGCGGCCGGCGGCCACGCGCGCCAGGATCCCCAGGCCGAAGCCGTACACGATGAGCGCGAGCAGCGCCGGGATCGAGCGCCGCATCCACTTGCTGCCGCTGTCCTCCGTCACCGACGCGAACGGGCGCAGCAGCACGTCGTTGGCGTCGTCGATCGTCTCGTGGAGCTTGGAGTTGACCTTCTCGCGCTCCCGCTCGGTGTCGGGATCCGGGCTCACGGTCCGCGACGCCGCCTGACCGGCGATCTCGGCCTGCGTGTTGGCCGACGCGGCGCTCGTCTGGTCGATGGCGAACCAGCCCCATCCGGCGATGACCAACAGGCTGCACGCGACAGCGGCAAAGCGCAGAGCCCGTTCGATCACGCCCAATAGAGTACGGCGGCACATGGACGCGACCCAACGCCTGGTGGACGAACTACGGACCCACGCCCTCGTCCTCGGCGAGGTCGTGCTGACCAGCGGCCTGACCGCGCAGTACTACGTCGACGCCAAGCGCGCGATCCTGCGCCCGGCCGGCTTCGCCGCGCTCGGCGAGATCGTCGCCGCCAAGGCCGCCGAGTGGGGCGCCACCGCCGCGGGCGGCCTGACGATGGGCGCCGACCCCGTCGCCTGCGCCGCGCTGGCCGGCGGCTTCGACGGCAAGGCGTTCTTCGTGCGCAAGGAGACCAAGCAGCACGGGCTCCAGCGGCGGATCGAAGGTCCGACGCTGGACGCCGACGAGCGCTGCCTGATCGTCGAGGACGTCGTCACGACGGGCGGCTCGACGATCCAGGCGATCGAGGCCGTCCGCGAGGCGGGGCACGAGATCGTCGGCGTCGTCGCGGTGCTCGATCGGCTGGCGGGCGGCGCGGAGCGCATCGAGGTGGAGGCCGGCGCGCCGTTCTACCCGTGCGCCACGATCGACCAGGTGTACCCCGATCGCCCGGATCGAAGCTGAACGCGCGTTCGTACGCGTGTAGGTTGGCGCGGTGCATCCCGCCGGACCCGGCCGAACGGAGGTGATCTCCGCCGCGACGCTGCGCGTCCTGCTGGTCGAGGACGACGACGGCGACGCGTTCCTCTTCGAGGAGTTGCTGTCGATGTCCGACCTCGACGTCGCGGTCGCGCGCGAGCGCACGGTCACCGCGGCCGAGGCGCGGCTGCCGGGCGACGTCGCCTGCGTGGTGCTCGACCTCGGCCTGCCCGACGCCGACGGCCTGGCGGCGCTGCACCGCCTGCGCGAGGCCGCGCCCGGCGTCCCGATGCTCGTGCTCACCGGCCTGTCGGACACCGCGCGCGGGCTGGAGGCGGTCGCCGCGGGCGCGCAGGACTACCTCGTCAAGGGCCGCGTCGACGGCGAGCTGCTGGCGCGATCGATCCGCTACGCGGTCGAGCGCCAGCGCGCGGAGTCCGTCCAGGCACAGCTGACCGCCGCGTCGCTGGCCGCGGAGGAGAACGCGCGCCTGGAGCGCGGGCTGCTGCCGCGGCCGCTGGTCTCCGACGCGCGCGTCTCGGTCGCCACCGGCTACCGGCCGGGGCGCGAGCGCGCGCTGCTGGGCGGCGACTTCTACGACGTGGTCGAGGCCTCCGACGGCACGCTGCACATGCTCGTCGGCGACGTCTGCGGCCACGACCCCGACGCGGCCGCGCTCGGCGTCTGCCTGCGGATCGCGTGGCGGACGCTCGTGCTCGGCGGCCCGGCGGGCGACACGTTGTTCTCCACCTTGGAGGAGGTGCTCGTCCACGAGCGCGTGTCCGAGGAGATCTTCGCGACCGCGTGCATGGTCAGCGTCACGCCCGACCGGCAGCGCGCGATCGCGCGCGTCGCGGGCCACCCGCTGCCGATCCTGGTGCCCGGCGACGGCGACGGCGACGGCGACGCGGCCGGCGCCCGCGAGCTGCCCGGTCCACCGCGGCGCCCGCCGCTGGGGATCGGCGCCGGGCTGGGCTGGGAGCCGGTGGCCGTCGCGCTGCCTGCCGCCTGGCGCCTGGTCCTCTACACCGACGGGCTGATCGAGGGCCGCACGGGCGCGGGCCCGGAGCGCCTCGGCGTCCGGCGGCTGGTCGAGCTGGTCGGCGCCGGCTCGGGCCACGAGGAGTCCGGGCGCGCGCTGATCGACCGCCTGATCGGCACGGCCGAGCGCCTCAACGGCGGCGACCTGACCGACGACGTGGCCGTCCTGGCCGTGACCGCGCGGCCATGAGTCGGCTGCGCAGCGGCCAGTGGCTGGCGCTGACGGCGGGCGGCCTGGTGCTGGCCGCGCTGGTCGGCATCGCGATCACGCTGCTGATGCTGCAACGGCTCGGGGACGCGCGCGTGCAGGTCGTCGACCGCGTCGACCCGGCGCGCGTGGCCGCGCAGGTCTACATCACCGCGCTGGTCAACGAGGAGACCGGCGTGCGCGGCTACGCCAGCGGCGGCACCGACGACTTCCTCGCTCCCTACCGGCAGGGAAGCAAGGACGCGGTGACCGCGCGGGCCCGGCTGGACGCGGTCGTCGCCAGCGGCAAGGTCCCGCGCCTGGCCGAGAACCTGCAGGCGGTCGGGCTGGCGTCCACGACCTGGCACCTGCTCTACGCCGACCCGGTGATCCTGATCGTCGGGCGCGAGGGCAAGGACTCCAAGAACGTGCCGAGCCTGGACCAGGGCAAGGGGCTGTTCGACCAGGTCCGCGGCGCGTTCGGGCAGCTGCAGGCCGACCTCGTGGCCGAGCGCGCGTCGGCGCGCACCAAGCTGCGCCACGCGGCGACCGCGGCCACGTGGTCGGGGCTCCTCACCGCGCTGCTGATCCTGGCGGCCGCCGCCGTCGCGGCGCTCGTGCTGCGTCGGACGATCGCCAACCCGCTGTCGCGCCTGGCGCGCGACGCGCGGCGCGTGGCCCGCGGCGAGTTCGAGCATCCGGTCGCGATCACCGGCCCGCGCGACATCCAGGGGCTGAGCACCGACGTGGAGTCGATGCGGCGGCGGATCCTCGCCGAGCTGGAGGTCGTCAACGACGCCCGGGCGCAGCTCGAGGAGCAGACGCGCGACCTGCAGCGCTCCAACGCCGAGCTGGAGCAGTTCGCCTACGTCGCCTCGCACGACCTCCAGGAGCCGCTACGCAAGGTCGCGAGCTTCACGGGGATGCTGCAGCACCGCTACCAGGGCCAGCTCGACGAGCGCGCCGACCAGTACATCGAGTTCGCGGTCGACGGCGCCAAGCGCATGCAGGTGCTGATCAACGACCTGCTGGCGTTCTCGCGCGTCGGGCGGCTCGGCGCCGAGCGCGCGCTGGTGTCGATGGACGACGCGGCCGCCGACGCGCTGAAGAACCTCGCGGCGGCGATCGAGGAGTCCGGCGCGCACGTGGACGTCGCCGACCTGCCGGTCGTGCGCGGCGACCGCTCGCTGCTGGGCGCGCTGCTGCAGAACCTGATCGGCAACGCCATCAAGTTCCGGTCCGACGGCATGACGCCCGAGATCCGGGTCCGCGCCGTCCGCGGCGAGAAGGACTACGTCTTCACGGTCAGCGACAACGGCATCGGCATCGCGCCGCGCCACGCCGAGCGCATCTTCGTGATCTTCCAGCGGTTGCATCCCAAGGAGGAGTTCACCGGCACCGGCATCGGCCTGGCCATGGGCCGGAAGATCGTCGAGTTCCACGGCGGCCAGATCTGGCTGGATCGCGACGAGTCCGCCTCCGAGGTCGACGACGCCACCGGCCACGGCTCCACCTTCCGCTTCACCCTCCCGATCCCCGACGACGACGAAAGCGACCCGACCCCATGACGCCCCGACCCGCCGGCCAGCCGATCGAGGTCCTCCTCGTCGAGGACGACCCCGGCGACGTGCTGCTCATCCGCGAGGCCTTCGAGTACAACAAGGTCCACAACAACCTCAACGTCGTCACCGACGGCGAGCAGGCCCTGGACTACCTGCGCCGCCAGGGCGAGCACGCCGACGCCGCCCGCCCGGACCTCGTGCTGCTCGACCTCAACCTGCCCCGCAAGGACGGCCGCGAGGTCCTCGCCGAGGTCAAGCAGGACGCCGACCTGCGCACGATCCCGATCGTCGTCCTGACGACCTCCGAGGCCGAGGAGGACGTGCTCAAGAGCTACCAGCTGCACGCCAACGCCTACGTCACCAAGCCCGTCGACTTCGAGCGTTTCGTGTCGATCGTCAGGCAGATCGACGACTTCTTCGTCTCCGTCGTTCGCCTCCCCTCTTAGACTTCCCCTTCGAGGCTTCGCCTCCCCGCCCCGATAGCTCAGCCGGATAGAGCGTCCCCCTCCTAAGGGGAAGGCCGCTGGTTCGAATCCAGCTCGGGGCGCTCGGACCGCAACGCGGGCCGCCGCCGCGCCCACTACCTTGCGGGCATGGCTCCCAGTGATGGTGTTCGATCGGTCAAGATCGGCGCTGACGAGCGGACCGGCTGGTCCTCTGAGCGTCCGCGGCGCGCGAGCTCCGGGTCCGGACGCCCGCCGCGGCCGGCGGGACGCGCCCTGCCGGTCCCGGCGTCGGACACGTTGACCTTCCCGTCCGGCGGCGTCGTGGTCTTCACCGGCGCCGACGCGCCGGCCATCCACCGCCTGGTCGCGCGCCTGCTCCCGCGTCCCGCGCTGATCTCCTACGACGTGCTCGCCCGCGCCGTCGCCGAGAAGGTGCCGTCCGAGCAGGTCGGCGAGGTCACCCTGCGCCTGGTCGGCAAGCGCATCGCCGAGCGTCAGGCCGAGGGTCAGGCGACGGTGATCGAGACCGGCGAGCTCTCCGCCGAGCTGCGCTCCGGCCTGGCCGCGCTCGCCGACCGGCGCGCCGGCGCCCATCTGGTCGTCCTGGACTCCGGCCGCAAGGCCGTCGGCGACGAGGAGCGCTTCGAGGCGCTCCGCGCGATCGTCACCGGCGCGCGCAGCGGCGAGATCGGCGCCGAGGGCTTCTCGACGGCCATGGTGCTCGGCCGCGTCGACCTCGACAAGGTCACCGGCATCGAGTTCATCCAGCGCCGTCGATGATCGTGTGGAGCGTGGCGTTGCGGCGCCCGCGCGCGGCGAGCTGCAGCGCCACGTAGCCGCCGAGCGAGTTACCCACCAGGTGCGCCGTCTCGAGCCCGGCCGCGTCCAGCGCGCGCTCGACCGCGTCGGGCAGCGCGGCGGACGACACCGGGCCGTCGATCCGGGGTCCGCCGAAGTGCCCCGCCAGCGCGGGCGCGACGACGTCGAAGCGGCGTCGCAGCGAATCCGTCACCAAGTCCCACGTCCGCGGCGTGTCCGTGAACCCGTGCAGCAGGACGAGCGGTTCGCGGTTGGACATCATCTTCCCGTCCAACGTATACCAGTTGGTCACACTTGGGTGACCACCCGGAAACAGGTCGACAGGGTCGCTGCTGAGAGAACTCTGAATCGCGACGGCACGTATCGCCGTCGCGTCCCCCGTCCCCTGAACCGGAAGGACCCTGTTGTCCAGTCCCCTCTCGCCGCGCGCGCGGCGCCGGTCGCGGCTGTCCGCGACGCTGGTCGCCACGGCCGGCCTCGCGGCGCTCCCCACCGCCGCGCACGCGGCCGATCAGCTCTCGCTCACCGACAAGACCGAGACGATCGGCCCCGGCATCACGCTGCAGCACCTCAAGACCCTGTCGGCCTCCGGCTGGCTGGACGAGCAGGTGCTGACCGCCGACCTCTCCGACCCGGCGGTCTCGTCCGACCTCCTCACCGCCGGCCCGGTCGCCCAGGGCGGCCCGATCAGCACGGCGGCCAACAAGGCCGGCGCGGTCGCCGCCGTCAACGGCGACTTCTTCGACATCGACAACTCGCAGGCGCCGCTGGGCGTCGCGATCCAGGGCGGCAACCTGCTCAAGTCGCCGCAGGCCTCCGGTTGGCCGGCGGTCGGCGTCGGCCAGGACGGCCTCGGCCGCCTGATCGACGCGACGCTCGACGCGACCGCCACGGTCCACGGCGTCACCTACAAGGTCGCCACCATCAACGCCGCCAACTCCTCGCTGGCCGCCAACTCGATGGTCGCGTTCACCTCCAACTGGGGCACCTACACGCGCCAGATCGGCACCGGCGGCGCCACCAAGGTCGCCGAGGCGCTGATCAAGGACGGCAAGGTCGTCTCGGTCAACCCCAACGGCGCCGGCGACGGCGCGATCCCCGAGGGCGCCTTCGTGCTCGTGGGCACCGGCACCCAGGCCGACGCCATCAAGGCCTTCCAGGTCGACGACAAGGCCACCTTGTCCTACGCCTTGAAGGACGACGTCGCCAAGAACATGAAGTTCGCGCTGGGCTCCAACGTCCAGCTCGTCAAGGACGGCCAGGCGCTCACCAACGCCGACGCGTCCAACGCGCCGCGGACCGCGATCGGCTTCAAGGACGGCGGCAAGACCATGTTGTTGGTCACCGCCGACGGCCGCCAGAGCACGGTCCCGGGCCCGACGCTCACCCAGTGGGCGCGGATCCTCAAGGACCTCGGCGCCGAGACCGCGATGAACCTCGACGGCGGCGGCTCGACCACGATGGTCGCGCGTCCGCTCGGCGACTTCGCCGCCACGGTCCGCAACACGCCGTCCGACGGCCACGAGCGCAACGACCCCGACGGCGTCGGCCTCTTCGTCGCCCCCGGCGACGGCCAGGTCCACGACCTCGTCGTCGAGGGCTCCGACCAGGCCGCCGACGCCGACCTCGACCGGCCGCGCGTCTTCCCGGGCCTGCACCGGACGCTGACCGCGAGCGCGGTCGACGACCACCAGACGCCGGTCAAGATCGCCCGCGGCGACGTCCGCTGGAACGCCTCCGGCGACGCCACGGTCGCCAACGGCCTGCTCGCGGCGCCCAAGGACGCCTCGGGCTCGATCACGGTCCGCGCCACCAGCGACACCGCCCAGCAGGACACGAAGGTCCGCGTCCTGCGCCCGCTGAGCCGGCTCGAGCTGTCCTCCGCGCGCCTGTCGTTCGCGGCGGCGGGCGACGACCTGGCCCAGACCCTGAAGGTCACCGGCCGCGACGACCAGGGCTACACCGCCCCGATCGAGTCCGAGGACCTCGACCTCGACTACGACCACAGCGTCGTCAAGATCCAGCCCAGCGGCTCGGCCCTGAAGGTCGTCCCGCTGAAGGCGGGCGGCACGGTGCTGACGCTCGAGGCCGGCGGCCAGACCGAGCGGCTCGCGATCTCCGTGGGCGTCCAGACCGTCGACGCCTATGACTTCGGCTCGGAGCCGGGCTACGCCAACAAGCGCTGGAAGTTCACCGGCACCGCGACCGCCAACCCGGTCCTCGCGGACACCGCCGACGGCCTCCAGGTCGACTTCAGCGCGGCGCGCAACGTCGGCATCACCGCCAACGGCTCGGGCCCGACGGTCCAGGTGCCGCTGCCCGGCCAGCCGCTGAAGGTGCGCGTCCACGTGTACTCCAACGTCGCGATGTCGTTGACCTACCTGTCGGTGCTCAACGGCGGTGGGACCTACACCGGCCTCTACAGCACGCCGCTGAAGGCCACCGGCTGGCAGGACGTCGACTTCGACATCCCGGCCTCGACCAAGTTCCCGATCTCGTTCGACACGTTCCAGGGGATCGAGACCACGGCGGCCCTGCAGAAGGACGGCCGCATGGTCGTCGGGTCGGTCTCGGCGGACATCCCGAGCCCGGTCGACCAGCCCGCGCAGGACGACCTGAAGGCCGACCGCCTGGTCAGCGCCGACGGGACCCTCCCCAGCGGGGGCAAGGACTGGAACTTCGCGACGCTGTCCGACATCCAGTTCACCGCCGACAACCCGACGCTGGCCCAGGCCGGCATCGCGGCGATCCAGCGCATCCGCAAGACCCACCCGGACCTGCTGGTGCTCAACGGCGACGTGACCGACCGCGGCCTGCCGCAGGACATGACGCTCGCGCGTCAGGTCCTCGAGGAGGCCGGCTGCGACGTCGTCAAGCCCGGCGAGGAGCCGGCGGCGGACTCGACGCCCGACCCCGACGGCAAGCTGCCCTGCTACTACGTGCCGGGCAACCACGAGTCCTACGGCGTCAACAACGTGCAGTCGGACCTGACGAACTTCATCAACGAGTTCGGCAAGCCCTACCGCACCTTCGACCACAAGGGCACCCGGTTCGTCCTGCTGGCCAGCGCGCTCGGCTCGCTGCGCGGCACGGACTACAACCAGCTGCCGATGCTGCAGGAGGCGCTGAACGGCGCCGCGAGCGACCCGTCGATCGACAACGTGATGGTCTTCGCCCACCACCCGGTGGACGACCCGGCCGACACGAAGTCCTCGCAGCTCGGCGAGCGTGACGAGGTCGCGCTGATCGAGAAGCTCCTGTCGGACTTCCGCGGTAAGAGCGGCAAGGGCGCCGCGATGGTCGGCTCCCACGCGCAGATCGCCGACGTGCATCGCATCCAGGGCGTCCCGTACGTCGTGCTGCCCTCCAGCGGCAAGGACCCGTACGGCACCCCGGACCGCGGCGGCTTCACCGGCTGGATGCGGTGGGCGGTCGACCCCGCCAAGAACGCCGACGGCCAGTGGCTGACCGCGGACGTCCGCGCCTTCGCGCAGTCGATCACGCTGAACGCCCCGGCCACCGTCGAGGTCAGCCAGAGCGCGTCGCTCTCCGGCTCGATCGTCCAGCCCGAGGGCGTGGCCAACGGCACGCGCGTCGTGCCGCTGCGCTACCCGATGTCGGTCCACTGGTCCGGCGACGACGGGCTGGCGATCGGCTCCGGCCAGGCCGCGATCGACGCCGCGCGTCAGGCGGGCAAGGTCGCGATCCTCGATCCGAGGACCCAGCAGCTGACCGGCCTGCGCGCCGGCAAGGTCGCGGTCGTCGTGACCAACGACTCGATGCGCCAGTACACCGACGACGCGTCGACGGCCCCGGTCACGACGCAGAAGACGATCCAGGTCGTGCCCTTCACGGGCTCGGGCCCGCGCGTCGACGTCGCCACGCCGGTCTTCCCCGACCAGATCGTGGGGACGATCAGCGCGCCGCAGCGGATCGTCGTCAAGAACACCGGCGATCGGCCGCTGCACGTCTCGGCGCTGAAGATCGAGGACGCCGACGGCGCCTCGGCCGGGGACTTCGTGCTGGCCGACGAGGCCTGCACGAGCGGCGCGATCGCGCCGGGCGCGTCCTGCGCGGTCCTGGTCCGCTTCGCCCCCGCGCGTGAGAAGGCCACCTCGCACGAGCGCCTGGTGATCTCCGACGACACGGCCGACAAGGCCCACGTCGTCGACCTCACCGGCACGAGCGTCCCCTCGCCGGCGATCGGCGAGAAGGGCGACCAGGGCGACGTCGGCCCGCAGGGCGAGATCGGCCCGGTCGGCCCGCAGGGGCCGCAGGGTGACGCGGGCGCCAACGGGGCCGACGGCGCGGCGGGCGTCGCGGGCGTCAAGGGCGACACCGGGGCCACCGGGGCCACCGGGGCCACCGGAGCCACCGGAGCCACCGGGGCCACGGGCGCGGTCGGCCCGGTCGGGGCCACCGGCGCCAAGGGGGCCAAGGGCGATCCCGGCCGCGACGCCGAGATCACCTGCAAGATCAAGACCACGGCCGGGAAGTCGGGCTCGCCCACCCAAGGCATCTCCTGCTCGGTGACCTACGTCGGCACCTCGGCCAAGTCCCGCTCGGCGAAGGCCAAGGCGACCAGCGCGATCAAGGCGGGCACGGCGAGCCTGACCCGCAACGGCCGCACCTACGCCAAGGGCAAGGTCGGTCACCTGACCACCACCCGCAAGCTCGTCCGCGGCGGCTACTCGCTGCGCGTCACCAGCGGCGCGGGCAAGCACAGGGCCACGACGGTCTACCGGGTCACGCTCCGGTAGCCCGCGGGGACAGCACCACGCGACGCGACGGGTCGTCCCTCCGGGGCGGCCCGTCGCACGTTAACCGCGCATGTGCCGGTGGACAGCAGGCTGACATCGGCCTCCGCGCCCCTCGCGGCGCCCGCCGGACACCTGGCCACTCGTATAGGCCGATAGGACCGCGAAACGCCGCCGCCGGAAGGGCACACCGTCTCGGCGTCGAATTATCCAAAGTGGAGTCGTTTGGCTCCACAGCTTGCGTGAAGCTGAGATTGTGTGTGGTCAAGTCACCTGACATATCGCCCCTCAGAGGAGTAGCCTGCGCGCGGCTCGCTCCGGGGTTCCTCCCATTGAGGAGGTGCAGGAACCCCGCATCTGGGAATGGGTGAGCACTCAACGGCTTTCTGGGAGAGGGACCCATCAAGCAGCACGAGATCACGGCGGGGGCCGGAGCGTGAGCACCGGTGCCTCGGAGACGCTCCTCGAGGGCGGCGGTGTCGACCTGACCGAGGAGTCGGCGGCGGAGATCGCTGCCCGCTCGCCCCTGGAGCTGTTCTGGCGACGGCTCCGGCGGGACAAGGTCGCGCTCACGGCGCTGACCATCGTCGGCATCATGATCTTCATCGGGATCTTCGCGCCGCTGATCGTGAAGGTCCTCGGCCTGCCGAACCCCAACACGCAGAACGACAACCTGCTCGACGACTTCGGCTCGCCCACGGGCCCGTCGTGGGCGCACCCGTTCGGCGTGGACGAGCGCGGACGCGACGTGCTGTCGCGCGTGCTCTACGGCACCCGCGTCTCGCTGGAGGCGGCGCTGCTGTCCTGCGCGCTGATCGTGATCATCGGCGTGACCGCCGGCCTGATCACCGGCTACTTCCGCGGCCGCGTCGACACCTTCATCAGCCGCGTGATGGACCTCTTCCTCGCGTTCCCGGTGCTCGTGCTGGCCGTGGGCCTCGGCGTCGCGTGCGCCGACGGCTGCCTCGGCGGCGCGATCCAGCCGGGCCTGCCGGTCGTGATCTTCGTGATCGTGCTGACGACATGGCCCTACATGGCGCGCATCGTGCGCGGTCAGGTCCTGTCATTGCGCGAGCGCGAGTTCGTGGAGGCCGCCCGATCGCTGGGCGCCTCCGACCGCCGCATCATCTTCCGGGAGATCCTCCCGAACCTGGTGGCGCCGATCATCGTCTACGCCACCGTCTTGATCCCGCAGAACATCATCTACGAGGCGTCGCTCTCGTTCCTGGGCGTCGGGGTCGATCCCGACAAGCCCAGCTGGGGCGCGATGATCTCGGACGCCACGTCGATCTTCCAGGACGCGTGGTGGTTCATGGTGTTCCCCGGACTGGCCCTCCTGATCACCGTTCTCGCCTTCAACATCGTCGGCGACGGCTTGCAGGATGCCCTCAACCCGCGGACGTCCAAGTAGGTGCACGTGCGCCGCGGTTCATCGCAAGAGCCGGTCGTTGAGGACGACCGGCCGACACATCAGAAAGGACCGCACATGCGTCGGAGCCATCTCCGATTCTTGGTGGTGAGCATGCTGGGTGTGCTCGCCCTGGTCGTGGCCGCCTGTGGTGGCAGCGACAACGACTCCTCGTCCTCCGGCGGCTCGTCGACCTCGTCGTCGAAGTCCAGCTCGGGCGGCAGCGCGGGGACGGACAACACGAAGGCCGCCAACGTCCAAGGCAAGAAGGGCGGCACGATCACCATGCTCGCCGGCTCCGACGTCGACTTCCTCGACCCGGGCCGCTCGTACTTCACGCAGGGCTACATGGTGATCTACCCGACCCAGCGGACGCTGTACTCGTTCAAGCCGCAGGACTCGGCCAAGCCGGTCCCGGACCTCGCCGAGAGCGATCCGGAGATCTCGGCCGACAAGAAGACGATCACGGTCAAGCTCCGCAGCGGCGTGAAGTTCTCGCCGCCGGTCAACCGCGAGGTCACCTCCAAGGACGTCAAGTACTCCTTCGAGCGCTTCTTCTCGGAGAACGTCGGCGGCCAGTACGGCGCGTACTTCTCGTCGATCGTGGGCGCGCCGTCCTCGCCGACGAAGGGCGTCAAGCCGATCTCCGGCATCGAGACGCCGGATGACCACACGATCGTCTTCCACCTCAAGGACGCCTCGGCCGTTCCGGTCGCCGCCGCCCTGGTGATGCCGATCACGGCGCCGGTCCCCGAGGACTACGCCAAGAAGTTCGACGCCAAGAACCCGTCGACGTACAACACCCACCTCGTCGCGACCGGCCCGTACATGGTCAAGAACGACGCCAAGGGCAACGCCATCGGGTACAAGGCCGGCAAGTCCATCGCCCTGGTCCGCAACCCGAACTGGGATCCGAAGACCGACTACCGCCCGGCCTACCTGGACGCCGTCAACATCCGCACGAACTCGTCGGATGCGAACGTCGCCTCCAAGCAGGTCCTCGACGGCCAGTCGATGCTGTTCGACGCCAACCCGCCGGCGAACATCATCAAGGAGGTCGCGACGCAGATCAAGGACCAGTACGTCCAGATCCCGTCCGGCGGCTACCGCTACTTCCCGATCAACACCACGATCAAGCCGTTCGACAACATCAACGTCCGTCGCGCGGTCCTGGCCGCCTTCGACCGCAACGCGGCCCGCCTGGCGCGCGGTGGCAAGTTCACGGCGGACATCCCGACCCACTTCCTCCCGCCGGACTTCCCCGGCTTCGACGAGGCGGGCGGGTACGACGGCCCCGGCTATGACTTCCTCTCGACCAAGAACGAGAGCGGCGACATGGCCCTGGCCGCCGAGTACATGAAGAAGGCGGGCTACCCGTCGGGCAAGTTCACCGGGAACCAGGAGTTCCTGATGGTGTCGGCCAACGTCGACCCGAACAAGGCGCAGGCCGAGGTGGCCAAGGCGCAGTTCGAGAAGCTCGGCTTCCACATCCGCCTCCGCCTGGTCCCGCAGGACTCGGTCTACAACGACTGGTGCCAGGTCCGCTCCAAGAAGGTGGCCGTCTGTGGCGGCGCCGGCTGGTTCAAGGACTTCGCCGATCCGCAGTCGATGCTCGAGCCGGTCTTCGCGGGCTACACGATCCCGAAGAACCCGGACGCGTTGAACAACAACATGGCTCAGCTGCGCGACCCGAAGGTCGACGCCGCGATGAAGAAGGCCGCGCTGCTGGACGGCGACGAGCGCCTGAAGGCGTGGGGTGAGATCGACAAGATGATCACCGGTGACGCGCCCGCCATCCCGTTCGTCTGGGACAAGACCACGCTGATCCGCTCCAAGAACGTCAACGGCGTCGCCAACGGCTACTACACGGCCTGGGACTTCGCCTGGACGTCGCTGAAGTAGGTCTCAGCAACCGCATCACCATCGATGCCCCCGGTCGCGGCACGCGCGGCCGGGGGCGTCACCTTCCACTGAGCCATGGCCGCGTACATCCTTCGCAGACTTCTCTGGACCGTCCTGCTCCTGCTGGTGATCACGGCGGTCACCTTCGTCATCTTCTACGTCCTGCCCTCGGGCGACCCCGCCAAGCTGCGCGCGGGCCGCTCTCCGAGCCCTGAGACGATCGCCGCGATCCGTCACTCGCTCGGGTTGGACAAGTCCTTGCCGGTCCAGTACTGGGAGTACATCAAGAAGCTGGTCCTGCACTTCGACTTCGGCAACTCCTACGTCAACGACCAGCCGGTCAAGACGCTGATGTTCGACCGCCTGCCCAACACCATGTTCCTGGTGTTCGGCGCGGCCATCATCTGGTTCGTTGCCGGCGTCTTCATCGGCATCGTCTCCGCCGTCGCCCGCGGCTCCTTCTGGGACCGCTTCCTGATGGGCGGGGCGCTGGTCGCGATCTCCGCGCCGGTGTACTGGCTGGGCCTCGTCGCGCTGTACCTGTTCGCCAACGACATCGGCGTGTGGCACGTCTTCCCCGGTGCCGGCGCCTACCAGGACGCGCACGGGTTCTTCCACAAGGCCTGGACGCTGGTCATGCCGTGGCTGGTCCTGTCGGCCGCGTTCGCCGCGATCTACGCGCGGCTGCTGCGCTCCAACCTGCTGGAGACGATGAGCGAGGACTACATCCGCACCGCGCGGGCCAAGGGCCTGCGCGAGAAGCGGGTGATCCTGCGCCACGGCGTGCGGTCGGCGATCACGCCGGTCATCACCGTGCTCGGCCTCGACATCGGCATCCTGATGGGCGGCGCGATCCTCACCGAGACCGTGTTCAACATCGACGGCATCGGCCGTCTGTCCTATGACGCGATCCAGCGCGGCGACGTGTCCACCATCCAGGGCACCACGCTGGTGCTGGCGCTGGCGGTCGCGATCATGAGCCTCGTGGTCGACGTCCTGTACGCGTTCCTCGACCCGCGTGTGCGGTACTAGGCTGAGCTGAGATGGCCGAACCGCTTCTGCAGGTCGAGGACCTTCGCGTCCACTTCGAGACCGAGGACGGCGTCGTCAAGGCCGTCGACGGCGTCTCCTACACCGTCGACGCCGGCAAGGCGCTCGGGATCGTGGGCGAGTCCGGCTCGGGCAAGTCCGTCTCGAGCATGACCGTGATGGGCCTGACCCGCGCGTCCAACGCCCACATCACCGGGCGCATCCTGTTCGACGGCAAGGACCTCCTGGCCGCGTCGGACGACGAGATGCGCGCGGTCCGCGGCGGGCAGATCGCGATGATCTTCCAGGACCCGCTGTCCTCGCTGCATCCCTTCTACCGGGTCGGCGACCAGCTGGTCGAGGCGCGTCGCGTCCACCACGACGAGTCCAAGGCGCAGGCGCGCGACCGCGCGATCGAGATGCTCAGCCTCGTCGGCATCCCGGACCCGCGCCGCCGCGTCGACAGCTACCCGCACGAGTTCTCGGGCGGCATGCGCCAGCGCGTGATGACCGCCATGGCGCTCATCAACGACCCCAAGCTGCTGATCGCCGACGAGCCGACGACGGCGCTGGACGTGACCGTCCAGGCCCAGATCCTCGAGCTGATCCAGAAGCTCCAGCACGAGCTGGACACCGCGGTGGTCATGATCACCCACGACCTCGGCGTGGTCGCCGAGGTCGCCGAGGAGATCGCGGTCATGTACGCGGGCCGGATCGTCGAGAAGGGCCACGCGGACACGATCTTCGCCGAGCCCGAGCACCCCTACACGTGGGGCCTGCTCAACTCGATCCCGCGCCTGGACACGCCGCGCGACCAGGAGCTCGTGCCGATCCCGGGCCGTCCGCCGTCGCTGATCACGCGCCCGCCCGGGTGCTCGTTCGCCCCGCGCTGCCCGTACGTGCGCGAGGCGCACCGGCGCGTCGACCCGGTGCTCGCGTCCGCCGAGGGCGCCGACCACACCGTCGCCTGCCTGCTGCCCTCGCAGACCCGACGCGCGCTCTGGAGCCGACTGCGCGCCGGCGCGTCGCCCGAGGAGGCCAAGGAGGCGGTCAACATCCCCGAGACGCTCTCGGAGTCCGCCCCGAAGGAGGGCGAGGAGGTGACGAGCGCGTGAGCGCCTCGCAGGACACGCTGCTGCAGGTCCGCGACCTGTACAAGCACTTCCCGATCCGCGCCGGGCTGCTCCAGCGCCAGGTCGGGGCGGTCAAGGCCGTCGACGGCGTCGACTTCGACGTCTACCGCGGCGAGACGCTCGGCCTGGTCGGCGAGTCGGGCTGCGGCAAGTCGACGACCGCGCGCCTGGTGACCCGCCTGCTGGATCCGACCGGTGGGTCGATCACGTGGGAGGGCCGGGACATCGCGACGCTCTCGCGCAAGGAGCTCAAGCCCCTGCGCCGCGAGATGCAGATGATCTTCCAGGACCCGTACTCGTCGCTGAACCCGCGCAAGACGGTCGGCACGATCATCGGCGAGCCGTTCATCATCCACGGCGTCGAGACCGACGAGCGCAAGCGCAAGCGGATGGTCCAGGAGCTGATGGAGCAGGTCGGGCTCAACCCCGAGCACTACAACCGCCTGCCGCACCAGTTCTCCGGCGGCCAGCGCCAGCGCATCGGCGTGGCGCGCGCGATCGCGCTCAAGCCGAAGCTGATCGTCGCCGACGAGCCGGTCTCCGCGCTGGACGTCTCGATCCAGGCCCAGATCCTCAACCTGCTGCGCGACCTGCAGAAGGAGCTGGGGCTCACCATCATCTTCATCGCGCACGACCTCTCCGTGGTCCGCCACACGTGCGATCGCGTCGCGGTGATGTACCTCGGGCGGATCGTCGAGCAGGCGACGTCCGACGAGCTGTACGCGCACCCGCGCCACCCGTACACGGGCGCGCTGCTGAGCGCGGTCCCGGTGCCGGACCCGCGGCTGTCGCGCGACAAGCACCGGCAGGTGCTGGGCGGGGACGTGCCGTCGCCGACCAACCCGCCGAGCGCGTGCCGCTTCCACACCCGCTGCCCGAAGTTCGTCGAGGGCACGTGCGACGTGAACGACCCGCCGCTGGAGCTCAAGGACGGCGGGAACCTGGCGGCCTGCCACTTCCCGCTGACCGACGACGAGATCGCTCGTCGCGTCCCGACCGCGGCGGCGTAGGCCCACCGGTTGTCCGACTACCCCGACGCGGTCACGCTGCCGGACTCCGCGCACACCGCGCAGGAGGCGGCGGCGGCGATCGGCGTCGAGGTGGGGGCGATCGTCAAGTCGCTGGTGTTCCTGCGCGGCGACGTGCCGGTGCTGGTGCTCTGCAGCGGCGCGAACATGGTGGACGCCGACGCGCTGGGCCTGGAGCGCGCGAGCGCGAAGGTCGTGCGCGAGGCGACCGGGCAGCCGATCGGCGGCGTCGCGCCCTACGGCCATCCGGCGCCGCTGGAGACGCTCGTCGACGAGGACCTCATGACCCACGACGTGGTCTGGTCGGGCGCGGGCCGCCCGGAGCGGGTCTTCCCGATGTCGCCGATCGAGCTGCTGCGGCGCACCGGCGGGACGCCGGCGCGCGTGCGGGTCCGCGCCTCGGAGTAGCCCTACACCTCGACGTGGGAGCCCATGACGACCGTGCGGTCGTCGGGCAGCCCGAAGTAGGCCACCGGGTTGGACGTGTTGCGCGCCAGCACCATGAACAGGCGCTTGCGCCAGCGGGCCATGCCCGGCGCCTTGGTCGGCAGGATCGTGATCCGAGAGATGAAGTAGGAGACGTCGTGGAGGTCGACGTCGCCCTCCATGTCCTTGGCCGTCCGGCGCAGCATCCGCGGGATGTCGATGTCGTCCATGAACCCGTAGTGCGCGGTCACGTGGACGATGCCGTCGTCGGCGTAGCCGAGGTCGTCGACCGACGCGCGCTGGACCTCGCGGACGTGCGGGACGCGCTCGACGACGACCGAGACGATGACCACGCTCTCGTGCACGACGTGGTTGTGCTCGAGGTTCGCGCGCAGCGCCAGCGGCGTCGTCTCGCGGTTGGCGTTCAGGAAGACGCCGGTGCGCGGCGCGCGGTAGACCGGTGGCTGCGCCGCGTGCACCTCCTCGACGAACGCGCGCAGCGGGCCCTCCAGCTCGGTGCGGTTCTTGGTGATGATCTGGCGCCCGCGCTGCCAGGTGCTCAACACGATGAAGAACCCGGCGGCGATCAGCAGCGGGAACCAGCCGCCGTGGACGACCTTGGGCAGGTTGGCCGCGAAGTACGTCAGGTCGACGAGCAGGAACAGGACCGCGCCCGTGATCGCGACGCGCAGCGAGCGGCCGAACGCGACGTGGACGACGACGAAGAACAGCACGGTGTCGATCGCCAGCGTGCCGGTCACCGCGATCCCGTAGGCGGAGGCGAGGTGCTCGGAGGACTGGAAGCCGAGCACGAGCGCGACGACCGCGACGAAGATCCCCCAGTTGATCGCGGGCGCGTAGACCTGGCCGACCTCCTCGCGAGAGGTGTGGCGGATCGTCACGCGCGGCAGGAAGCCGAGCCGGACGGCCTGGCGCGTGACGCTGAACGCGCCGGAGATCACGGCCTGCGAGGCGATGACCGTCGCGAACGTCGCGAGGATCACGACCGGGATCCGCGCCCAGTGGGGCATCAGCAGGAAGAACGGGCTCTCGATCGCGCCCGGGTCGCGCAGCAGCAGCGCGCCCTGGCCCATGTACTGCAGCAGCAGCGCGGGGAAGACGAGCGCGAACCACGCGCGGCGGATCGGCGCGCGGCCGAAGTGCCCCATGTCGGCGTACAGCGCCTCGGCGCCCGTGACGGTCAGCACGACGCTGCCCAGCGCGATGAACGCGGTGCCGCCGTGCTCGCCCAGGAACGCGAGGGCGTAGGTCGGCGAGAGCGCGCGGACGATCCCGGGATGCTGGACGGTCTCGACCAGCCCGGAGATCGCCAGCACCGAGAACCACAGCGCCATCACCGGCCCGAACGCGCGGCCGACCGCGCCGGTGCCGAAGCGCTGGATCGTGAACAGCGCGGTGAGGATCGCCAGCGTGATCGGGACGACCCAGCCCTCGAAGGACGGCGAGACGATCTCCATGCCCTCGACGGCCGAGAGGACCGAGATCGCGGGCGTGATCATGCCGTCGCCGTAGAACAGCGCCGCCCCGAAGATGCCGAGCAGGATCAGCACGTGCTTGCGCTTGCCCTTGCCCATCGCGACCGCCTGGATCTTGGCGATCAACGCCATGATCCCGCCCTCGCCCTCGTTGTCGGCGCGCATGATCAAGATCACGTACTTGAGCGAGACGATGATCGTGATCGTCCAGAAGACGAGGCTGATGACGCCGTAGACCGTGTTGTGGGTCGGGTGGACGGCGTGGTGGTCGGCGGAGAAGACGCTCTGCAGCGCGTACAGCGGCGACGTGCCGATGTCGCCGAAGACGACGCCCAGCGCGCCGAGCGTCAGCGCGGCGGCGCCGCCGGCGTGGAGGGCCTCGCGGCGGTGGTCGTGCCCGTCGCCGGGCGCGTGCTCAGTCGAGGACGATGCGGACATCGGAAAGCGGTGCGCGCTCGGGGACGCGCTGCTCCTGGCGCCGCGGGCCGAGGTGCAGCAGCGCGATGCAGCGCTCGCCGTCCGGGATCCGCAGCGCGGCCCGGCCGGCGGGCTCGCGCAGGATCGCGGGCGTGCGCCAGTACGCGGCCAGGCCGCGCGCGTGGGCGCCGAGCAGGATCGCGTAGGCCGCCGCGCCGGCGGCCAGCAGGTCCTCCTCGTCGGCGACCGGGTCGTCGGGCGTGGCGACGTAGGCGACCGCGACGAGGGTCGGCGCGCGGTCGAGCTTGGCGGCGCCCTCCGGCCCGACGGCGTCCTTCAGGCGCTGGAGCGCGGCCGGACCGACGACGTAGAAGCGCCAGGGGTTGGTCAGGTGGTGGTTGGGCGCCCAGCGCCCGAGGTCCAGCAGCGCGTCCAGCGTCTCGCGGTCGACCGGCTCCGACCCATAGGCCTTGTGCGTGCGACGCGTGCGGATCGCGGTCTCGACGTCCATCACGGCTCAGGCGTCTCGCCGTCGTCCTCGTCCTCGCCGTCGTCGTCGTACAGCGACTCGCGCGCCAGCTCCTTGCCGCCGCCGGTGAAGACCGCGACCTCCAGCGTGTCGCCGCGGTAGTCGTCGGGCGCCAGCAAGGTGAAGCGGTTCTCGATCAACACGCACTGGTCGACGGTCAGGCCCGCCAGCTCGGCGGTGGCGATCGCGACGCGGTCGACGACCGGCGTGCCCCAGACCAGCGTCATCGCCGCGAGGTTGCCCTGCTCGCCGCGCCAGCCGCCGACGACCTCGTCGCAGACGTCGATCTTCCAGTCCGGGTTGTTCTCCGCGGTCTCCTCGGTCCAGTCCGCGGTGGCGGCGAAGTGGTCGGGCTCCTGGCCGTCCTCGACCGCGGGCGCGAACGAGACCACGCCGTACAGCTCCAGCCCGCTGGACGTGCGGCAGGTCGCGGGCACGTACGTCCGCCCGCCCCAGGTCCGGTCCGGGAACCACACGATGTCGCCGGGATCGCCGACCTCGTCCTCGATCCGCAGGCACGCGGCCAGGAACTCCTCGCGCAGCTGGTCGGCCCACCGGCCGTAGGGCAGCAGCTCCTGCGGGGGCTCGGCGGCGAAGCGGGGGACGAACCGATCCTCGGGCGGCATGGCGGGGACCTTAGAAGGTCTCTCGGAATGCCGTTACGCGGTCGCCTCGATCTCCAGCATCAGCGTCACCGGACCGTCGTTGACCAGCTCGACCTCCATGTGCGCCCCGAACGCTCCGCCCTGCGCGCCCAGGCGCGCGCGGAAGCGCTCGTAGAGCGGCTCGGCCCGCTCGGGGCGGGCGGCGGCGACGAAGGCGGGGCGGTTGCCCTTGCGGGCGTCGCCGTAGAGCGTGAACTGCGAGACGACCAGGATCTCGCGGTCGCGCAGCGACTCGTTCATCTTGCCCTCGGCGTCCTCGAAGATCCGCAGCGCGGCGACCTTGTCGGCCAGGCGGTCGGCGACCGCCTCGTCGTCGGCGTGCGTGACGCCGAGCAGGACGAGCAGGCCCGGGCCGATCGCGCCGATGGTCCGGCTCTCGACGGTGACCGAGGCGCGGGACACGCGCTGGACGAGGGCTCGCATCAGACGAAGGGTGCCAGCGCCAGCGCCGCGACCACGACGAGCGTCGTCGACCACGCGATCGCGGCGGCGGCGAGGCGGAGGTCCAGGCCGTAGAGGTGGCCGACGACCAGCGAGTTGATCCCGGAGGCCATCGCGGCCTGCACGAGGTAGGCGTCGGGCACGGACGTCGTCAGGGCGCTGAGGCCCGCCATCAGCGCGGGCGCGGCGGCCATGCGCAGCACGAGCGAGGTCCCGACGGCGGGCGTGAGCGGCGGCGGGAAGCGCAGCGTCCCCTGCTCGCGCTCGCCCATCAGGTTGACGCCGAGGATGAAGAAGCCGAGCGGCAGCAGCGCGTAGGCGGCGGCGAACTTGGCGGTGTCGTAGAGCGCGTCCGGGACGGCGCGGTCAGGCAGGGCCAACCCCACCAACAACGCCCAGAGCACCGGGTTGCGGGTCAGGAACGTGCGCAAGCGCTCGCGCGGCGACCCGCCCGCCTCGGTCCCGAACGTGGCGCCGACCGCGAAGCCCACGAGGTAGAGCATCACCTGGCTGACCAGCGTGTCCCAGGCGATCGCGGGCGCGAGCGCGTCGTGGCCGAGCAGCGCGGCGTTCAGCGGGATCCCCAAGTACCCCGTGTTGGCGAGGATGACCGTGAGGATCAGCGCGCCGGTCGACGGGCGCGGCAGCCGCAGCACCTTCGTGCCCAGGACGTAGGCCAGGGCGCCGACGATCGCCAGCTCGGCGTACCCGAGCACGATGCCGAACCCGACGCCGCCGCCGAGGTGCAGCCGCGCGACGACGAAGAGCGTGATGAACGGCAGCAGGCACCAGACCATCACCTCGATCAGCCGCTTGGAGAACGCGACCGCGCCCGCCCGCCAGCGGTGCTCGGCCGCCACGCCGACCACGGTGGAGGCCAGGATCGCCAGCGCGACCAGGATCACGTCAGGTGCTCGCGCAGCTGCGCGGCGGCGTCCTCGGGCGAGACGATGTTCAGCCCCACGCCGACGCCCAGCTCCAGGCCGGCGAGGTGCGTCAGGCGGGGCAGGACGTCGATCCGCCAGCAGAAGCGCTCGGCGCCCGCGGGCGCGGTGCGGACCCAGAGGTTCAGCGGCGGCTGGAAGCCCAGAAGCGCGTTGTAGGCCTTGAGCGCGCGGTGCAGCAGCGCGGCGCCGAGCGGGCCGTCGTCGTCGAAGCGCGCCCGCGGCCGCCGGGGCGCGAGCATGAGCTGGTAGGGCACGCGCGCCGCGTACGGGCTGAGGAGGATCGCCTCGTCGTCGATGGCGACCATCCGCGCGCGCTGGCGCACCTCCTCGCCGACGAGGTCCTGCAGCAGGTTGCCGCCCATCGTGCGCGTCGCGTGGGCGGTGAAGCGCTCGCGCTCGCGGGCGACCTGCGCCGGGACGAAGTCCAAGGCGTACACCTGCGCGTGGGTGTGGGGCAGCGAGGCGCCGCCCTCGGCGCGCTCGTTGACGATCACGTGGACGTAGGCGGCCCCGTCGTCGTGGTGGGTCCGCGAGCGCTGCCGCCAGACCTCCATCGCCTCGGCGACCTGGGCGGGCGTCAGGTCGGCCAGCGACGTCACCGCGTCGGGCGCGTTGACCACCACCTCGTGCACGCCGCGCGCGGCGGTCGCGGTGAAGAGGTCGGGCGCGTGCGAGCGCTCGGGGTCCGGCGAGGCGTCGTCCAGCGCGGGGTAGAGGTTGGGCACGACGCGCACGCGCCAGGCGCTCGTGCCGGCGCCCTCGTCGCGCAGGGCGAAGACCTCGGGCGGCGTGCGGTCCTCGTGGCCCGGCGCGAACGGGTCGCTCTCGGGATCGATCGGCGCCGCGTCGCCGGCCGCGATCGGCCATCCGCCGGGACGCCCGGCGCGGCCCGTGGCGATGATCGTCTTCAGGCCGGTGAGCGGGTCGACGCGGACCTCAGACAAGGGCCTTCACCATCGTGCGGTGCAGGATCCCGCTGCCGTCGTCGAAGTCCTCGCCGACCGCGGCATAGCCGGACCGCTCGTACAGCGGCATCGCGGTGACCTGCGCGTCGAGGACCATCCGCGTCGCGCCGTCCGTGCGGGCGCGCTCCTCGCAGGCCGCGATCATCCGGGACGCCAGGCCGCGGCGGCGGGCGGACGGGAGCACGGCGAGGCGCCCGAGGCGCGCGGTCCCGTCGCCCGCGCCGTCGTCGGCGAACACGCGACAGGTCGCCACCGGCGTGCCGTCGTCCTCGAGGACCAGCAGGTGCTCGGCCTCGGCGTCGCGGGCGTCGAACTCCTCCACCGGCGGGATCTCCTGCTCCTCCACGAACACCGCGCGGCGGATCGCCATCGCCGCGGCGCGGTCCTCGTCGCCGGTCGCGGTGCGCAGGATCACGAGGCGGTGCGCATCGCGTAGCGCCGGATGTCGCGCTCGAACGCGCCGGCCGTCGCGTACGACCCCTGGTGGACGTAGGCGACCTTGCCCTTGGCGTCGTAGTAGAGCGTCGTCGGGAAGCTCTGGCCGATGCCCAGCTTCTGGGCCACGTGCGCGTTGCGGTCCACGTAGCTGGGATAGGGCACCGGGAACTGCGACAGGAACGTGCGCGCGGTGGCGTCGTCGTCGCTGGCGTCCAGGCCGACGAAGGCGACCTGCTTGCCGAGCTTGGTCGAGGTCTCCTGCAGCACCGGGAACTCCGCGCGACACGGGCCGCACCACGACGCCCACTTGTTGACCACGATCGGATGGCCCTTCAGCGCGTCGATCTGGTCGGAGAAGGTCTTCTGGGCGTCGGGCACCAGCGTGCTCGCCTTGGCATGCAGGGCGGCCAGGGGCGCCGGCGCGCCGGCCAATCGGCGCTGGGCGGCCGCGAGGTCGAAGTGGTTGGCCTTCGGCGCCTTGTTGTCGCCCTTCGTCTGCGTGAGGCCGATCGCCACGAACGCCACCACCGCCAGCGCGCCCACGATCCAGGAGAGGCGGCGTCGGTCCATACCCGACAGGGTGGCAGGTTTCTGGGTGTCGGCCGTCCGATCCGGTATCCTTGCCTCACGAGGCGAGGGTCAGCTGCTGGTGACAGGGAGGTTCCCTCGCTTCCTCCCCACGGTCCCCTGGTGAGGACCGCCTAGCGCACGTCCGCCGCTTTGGTCTGATCGCGGACGCTTCTCAGTAGAGCGAGTAGCCAATCTATGGCTGAGCCCACGACGGCCGTCGAGGCCGCACCCGTTCCCGATCCCACCCTCGTCGCGAAGGCGGAGGCGTTCACCCGTGAGCGCTTCGTCCACGAGGGCGAGGACGCGGCCTCCGCGCTGGCCCCCGGCAGCGCGCGGCGACGCGCGTTCGACGCGGCGCTGGCCGAGATCGAACGGGGCGAGAAGGTGCCCTCGACGAAGTGGCGGCGCCGCTACGCGCTGCTGCTGGGCCTGGAGCGCGTGCTGTCGGAGGACGAGCCGGTCCTGGCCGACGGGACGCACCTCAACCCGCACCAGGTCGACGCGCTCTCGGGCACGCTGGTCGCGCTGCTGGCCCGCACGCAGCGCGCGCTGGACGCGAGCGGCGCCGAGGCCGAGGCCGCCGCGCCGGTGCTCGCCGTCGAGGAGGCGCCCGCGCCGGAGCCCGACCCCGCCGCCGAGGCGTCGGCCGAGCCCGACCACGACGAGCCGGACCTCGAGGACGACGAGGACGACGAGCCCGAGGACCGCACGCCGGTCGACGTCGAGATCGAGGGCCTCGAGGACGACGACGAGGACGAGGAGGAGCCGCCGTCGGAGGAGGAGTCCTACGACGACGAGGCCGAAGAGGACGTCGACGAGGACATCGAGGAGGGCGCGGCCGACGACCCCAACGCGGGCAAGCGCTTCTGGTTCGAGCACGCGACCGGCGCTGGCAAGACGGTCGCCGCGATGGGCTTCGTGGAGGCGTCGCGCACCGGCGGCGTCCTGATCCTCACCCACCGGCGCAACCTGGTCGACCAGTTCCTCGGCGAGCTGCACACGCGCGGCTACGGCAAGCGCGAGAGCCCGCCGCTGCTGGACGGCGAGGGCACGGGCCGCACCGACGGCCCGGTGACGGTCGAGACCTATCAGTGGTTCGTCCGCAACGCGGGCCGGATCTCCGACGCCTACACGATCGTCATCTGCGACGAGGCGCACACGGCGCTGGGCGACAAGACGTCGGCGGCGATCCGCGCCTGGACGGGCCCGATCTTCGTCGGCATGACCGCGACGGGCGCGCTGATCGCGCGGCACGTCACGGACCTCTTCCCGACCCAGACCTCGCGCTTCGACCTGGCGCAGGCGGCGCGGCGCGGCGTGATCGCGCCGCTGCGGTCGATCCGGATCCCGCCGGGGCCGGGCGTGCGCACGATCGCCAAGGTGCCGTTGCGCAAGGGCGAGGTCGACGTCGAGTTCGACCAGGAGATGCTGGCCGAGCTGCTGGACCAGCTGCCGTTCAACCTGGCGATCGCCGACCTCTACAAGACGCGCTTCAACGGCGTGCCGGGCGTGGTCTACGCCGCGGGCGTGCGCCACGCGATGAACGTCGCGGAGGCGTTCCGCGAGGTCGGCATCAAGGCGATGGGCGTGTCGGGGGAGACCCCGAAGCGCGAGCTGGCCGAGATCCTGGCCAAGTACGAGCGCGGCGAGATCGACGTGCTGGTCAACGCGCAGCTGCTGGCCGAGGGCTGGAACTCGCCGCGCGCGACCATCTGCATGCACTTGGCGCCGACCGCGTCCAAGCGCATCTACCAGCAGCGCGTGGGCCGCGTGACGCGTCGGCACCCGGGCAAGGAGTCCGGGATCGTCGTGGACTTCGTCCACCCGGCGACGCGCCACGACGACCCGGTCGTGACGCTGCACTCGCTGCTCGATCGTGACGTCTACCGCGGCGGCGCGATCGTCGTCGGGCCGGTGCGGCGCGGCCGCGGGCGCCGCGTGCGCGTGGAGCGGCGCGTGATCCCGGTCACCGCGGATCCGGATCGGCGGATCGAGGTCTTCGAGCGCGAGCTGTGGCGCATCGCCGTCGAGTTCCTGGACTACGGCGAGCAGGTGCAGTGGGCGGCGCTGGCGGGCGCGCGGGTCGCGCCGTCGGGCTGGCGGCGGGCCCGGGCGATGTTGCACTTCGACAAGAGCGGCGAGCTGAAGCGCTCGTTCCTGCTCACCGCCGTCGAGCGCAACAAGAACTCGCAGCTGCGGCTGCGCGCGCTGCAGGAGATCGCGCAGTCGCGCGACGCCGACGCGTTCGAGCGCGCGGTGGACGTCGTGCGGCTGTGGTCGCGCGACGAGCGCCGCGAGGGCGTCAAGGTGTTGTTGCAGGCCTTGGCCGAGCGCCGCATCGGCCGCCGCGACCAGGCCTCGCACTGGATCTGGGATCTCGCGGACATGACGCGCGAGGTCCACGAGGAGTACGCGGTCCAGCGCTGGCCCGAGACGAAGCGGTTGTTGGGGCTGTTGGTCAACTCGTCCGGCGGCGCCCACGCGCGCAACGCGCGGCGGCTCGTCCACGCGGCGCGCAAGCAGGACCGGCGGTTGAGCGCCGCGCTGCTGGCCGCCGCGGTCGCGCACACGCCGGAGGCGATGGAAGTGGTGCGCGGCGCCCGGACGCGGATGGCGCGCAAGCCGTCCGCGCTGTCGCGCGAGTTGTTGAGGAACTTCCCGAAGCGCAAGAACCGCTCGCGCCGCCGGCGCGGCAAGAAGGGCGACGGGCAGGTCGAGACGCCGCGGGTCGAGGCCGCCGTCGCCGCCGCCACGGTGGACGGCGAGGGCGCGGTCGAGCAGGCGGAGGGCGCGGCCGTCGCCGCCGGTGCTGCGGCCGCCGACGGGTCGACGGGCGAGCAGCAGCCGCGGAAGAAGCGCCGCCGGTCGCGCCGCAAGTCGGCTGCCGCGCGCGCGGCGGAGGCCGCGGGGAACGCGGAGGTCGCGGGGAACGCCGAGGCTGCCGGGAGCGTGGAGGCCGCCGCGAGCGCCGAGGGCGACGGGTCGTCCGACGCGGCGGCCGCGGGTCGGCCGCCGGTCGACGACGAGGAGGCGGCCCGCGGCATCGAAGCCGCCGCCGCGCTGCTGGCGGGGCGGGGCATGCCGGTCGCGCCGCCGCGCGAGGCCGCCGACGCCGGTCCGGAGGAGGAGGCGCCCAAGCCCGCGCGCCGCCGCCGGACGCCGGCGAAGGCCGAGGCCGTCGCCGAGGAGGCCGTCGCGTCCGAGCCCGTCGCCGACGAGGCGCCCAAGCCCGCGCGGCGTCGCCGCACGCCGACGAAGGCGCCGGTCGTCGAGGAGCCCGCCGTCACGCCGGAGCCGGCGGCCGCGGAGGACGAGGCGCCGAAGAAGCCCGCGCGTCGCCGCACGGCGAAGGCCGCGCCGGAGGCCGAGGCTGTCGCGGAGGAGGCGCCGAAGCCGGCGCGTCGCCGGACGACCAAGAAGGCCACCGACGCTGAGGAGGTCGCGCCGGAGGCCGAGGCGGTTGCGGAGGAGGCGCCGAAGCCGGCGCGTCGCCGGACGACCAAGAAGGCCGCCGATGCCGAGGCGGTCGCGCCGGAGGCCGAGGTGGTTGCGGAGGAGGCGCCCAAGCCGGCGCGTCGCCGGACGGCCAAGAAGGCCGCTGATGCCGAGGCGGCCGCGGAGGAGGAGGCGCCGAAGCCGGCGCGTCGTCGCACGGCCAAGAAGGCCGCTGATGCCGAGGCGGCCGTGCCGGAGGCCGAGGTGGTTGCGGAGGAGGCGCCGAAGCCGGTGCGTCGCCGGACGGCCAAGAAGGCCGCCGACACCGAGGCGGTTGCGGAGGAGGCGCCCAAGCCCGCGCGTCGCCGCACGGCCAAGAAGGCCGCCGACGCCGACGCCACTGCGGAGGACGAGGCGCCCAAGCCGACGCGCCGTCGCACGACGGCCAAGAAGGCCGAGGACGCCGCCGACGAGGCTCCCAAGCCCACGCGGCGCCGCACCACCAAGAAGGCCGACGCTCCCGCCGCCGACGACGCCGCCGAGAAGCCCAAGCGGACCCGGCGCGCGCCGGTCAAGGCGGCCGCGCCGGAGCAGTTGACGCTCGACGAGGCGGCGGCGGAAGCGCCCAAGGCGCGGCGGTCGCGGCGGAAGGCCGACGACGATCAGCTCGACGACGCCGCCTGAGCAGGGCTCCAGGCCCGAGCCGGCGGAGCGCCTGGCTCCGGCGGCGCGGTGGTTCTGGACCCTGGAGATCGGCGCGTCGGGCGCGGCCGCCACGGTCGCCGCGTTCCTCGTCGGGGCGGCACTGCGCGATCAGGACGGCGTCTGGCACACGCTCGGGGCGATCGTCCCGTGGGCGGCGCTCGCGGCCGCGGTCGTCCTCACGCTCGCGGTGCCCACGCTGTGGGCCCGACGCTGGCGCTGGCGCCTGGACGACGAGGAGCTGGACCTGCGCCACGGCCTGCTCACCGACGTCCGGACGATCGTGCCGGTCGCCCGCATCCAGCACGTCGACGTCCGCCGCACGCTCTGGGCGCAGATGGCCGGCGTGGCCTCCGTCGTGGTCCACACGGCGGCGGGCAAGACCGAGCTTCCGGCGCTCACCGAGCACGACGCGGCGCGGGTCCGCGACCGGCTCGCCGGGCTGATCCGCACGCCCGATGACGAGTGACGCCGCGCCACCGCCGTCGCCTCTGCCGCTCGCGATCGGCCCGCGGCGCCTGCACTTCGCCGCCGCGGTCGGCGAGGCGCTCGGCGCGCTGCGCGACGTCGCGGTCCCGCTGCTGATCGGCCTCGTCGTCCGCGGCACCGGCAGCTCCACCAGCGCGATCCTGATCGGCCTCGCCGGCGCGCTCGGCGCCGCGGTCATCGGCACGATCCGCTGGCAGGCGACGTCCTACGCGGTCACCGACCGTGCCCTGCACTTCAAGTCCGGGGTCTTCTCGCCCGACGAGACCGTCGTCCCGCTCCAACGCATCCAGGCCGTCGACACGGTCACCGGCCCGGTTCAGCGGCTCTTCGGCGTCAGCGGCCTGCACGTGCAGACGCCGGGCGGCGGAGAGGACGGCGACGTCGTCCTCCCCGCGCTGTCGCGCCGCGCCGCCGCGCGCCTGCGCGCCGCGCTCGGGCACCCCGACACGGGCACGGCGGGCCTGCACGTCCGCCTGACCGCCGGCCGCCTGGTGGCCGCCGCGCTGACCTCGCCGCAGCTCGGCGTCCTGCTGCCGGTCGTCGGCGGTGCCTTCGGGCTGCTGCAGAGCTCGAGCATGGCGGAGGGCGTGCGCCTGCTGCGCGACATCGACACCTGGCACCAGGTGCTCGTCGCGCTCGCGCTCCTCCTCGCGGCCGCGTTCCTGGTGTCCTTCCTCGGCGCGCTGATCGCCTTCTCGGGCTTCGAGGTCCGCATGGTCGACGATCGCCTGCGCATCCGCCGCGGCTTCTGGGAGCGCCGCGCGGTGTCGGTCCCGCTGGCGCGCATCGACGGCGTCCAGATCGTCTCCAGCCCGCTGCGTCGCCCCTTCGGCCTGGTCGCCCTGCGCCTGGAGGCGACCTCGCTGGGAGAGCGCGAGGCCGTCGGCCGCACGCTCTTCCCGCTGATGCGCCAGGACGAGGTCGGCCCGTTCCTCGCGCGGGTCGCGCCGGAGCTCGCCGGACCACTGACGACCACCGAGCGCCCACCCCGCCGCGCCCTGCGCCGCTTCCTCACCGCCCGCGTCGCGATCGCCCTCGCGCTCTCGGCCGTCCTCGTCGCCCTCGCCCCCTCCGCCTGGCCCGCCGCGCCGGCCCTGATCGCCATCGCCATCGTCTTCGGGATCGACGCCTACAACCTGGCTGGCCTCCGCGTCGACGGCCCCCGCGTCGTCCTGCGCACCCGCCGTCTCGGCTCCCGCGTGACCCTCATCGCCCGCCGTCGCCGCCTCCAATCCCACGCCCTCAGCCGCACGCCCTTCCAACGCCACGCGGGCCTGGCGACGCTGGCCGTCACGGTGGCGCGCGGCACCCGCGTGCACGTGCGCCACCTCGAACGCCCGCCGGCGCGGCGGGCGTTCGACGAGTTGTAGGTCTCGCGCTGGCGGCGCGGCCGCGCCCGCCCCGGGTCATCCCCTCAGGCGCCGTCGGCCGCCGCGATCACCGCGAGGTCCGCTGCAGCCACGCCAGCGCGCGCGGCACGCCGGCGAACATGGAGGGGAAGTGGTCGAGGTGGCCGAGGTCGACGACGCGCGGGCGCGCCCCGTGCGCGGCGAGGGCGTCGGCGCAGGCGGTCGAGTCGTTGTAGGCGACGGCCGAGTCGGCGCGGGCCGCGAAGAGCGCCATCCGGGCGCGCGGCGCCCAATCGCAGACCGCGTCGGCGTCGCGCAGCGCGGTCAGCAGCGGGCCGCTCGGGGCGCGCAGCCGCGCGAGCGCCGTCGGCGTCAGCAGCCGGGTGACGCGCGACGGCATCGCGCCGAGGATCGCCCCGTCGGCGTGGCGGCCGTCGAAGAGTCGCGCCAGCCGGGCCGCGTAGGGCGGCGCGAACGCGGTGGCGGGCGCCGGCTGGAGGCCCGGGTACACGCGCCCCCACGCGAACAGCAGGTTGGCGACGTTCAGCCCGGAGATGCGCCCGTCGAGACGGCCGTCGAGGATCGCCGGCAGCTCGACCTGCTCGAGCGCCAGCGGACCGGAGATCGAGGCGACGGCCCGGACGCCGAGCGCGGGGTCGGCGCCCTGCTCGATCGCGCGGTCCAGCGCGAGCGCCGCGTGGCCGCCCTGGGAGAACCCGACGACGTCCAGGCGCCCGTCCAGCGTGCGGCCCCGGGAGCGTGCGAACACCCGGGCGGCGCGCACGGCGTCCAGCGACGCGCTGGCCTCGGTCGCCGCGTGCAGGTAGGTCGTCGACCCCGCGCCCGAGCCGAGCCCGAGGTAGTCCGGCGCGACCACCGCGTAGCCCGCGCCGGCGAACAGCATCGCGGCCTGGGCGGCGTAGTTGTCCAACCCGCTCGACGGCGCGTCGGACCGGCGGACGAGCGTGCCGTGCTCGTAGGCGAGGGTGCGCAGCCGGCGGCGGTGGTCGCGCGGGAGGACGAGCAGCGCGGACGCCGTCGTCGGCGTCCCGGCCGCCGTGACGGTCGCGTACCGCAGGCGGTAGGCGAGCACGCCGCGGCGCGGGCGCGGCGTCGGGAAGTCGGCCTTGCGCAGCAGCTCGGCGGTCGCGGGACGGGTCAGGTGGGCGACGGGCGTGGCGTCGACGAGGGGGAGGATCGGCATGGCCGGAACGGTCGCAACGATCGACCCCATCAACTACGGGGCACGCCCCAGGACGGCCCTCCGCCTTCCCACCGGGGCAGCCTCCAGGAAACCCGACCTCGGCCTTCGCTCCTCGCGCACGCCCCGGCGCCGGCGCCGGAGGTCAGGCGTACGACCCGCCGCCGGTCACGCTCGCGTGGGCGTGGCCCGCGTAGACGGTGCCGGTGACGCGGAAGGCCTTGCGCGGCGTGCGCAGCGCGGCGATGCCGGAGACGAGGCGGACCTGCACCTGCTTGACGCCGGTCGGCAGGCCGGTGACGCGCAGGAAGGCGCGGGCGCCGGGCGTCAGCTGGACGCGGATGCCATCCCGGGCCAGCGCGGCGGCGTAGCCCTTCAGGGTGTAGGTCTTGATCCGCCGGCCGTTGTCGCCCAACAGCACCAACGCGCCGATCCGCCGTCCACGCAGCGCGCGTGGGAGCGAGGCCTTCACGTTGCTGCTGCTCGTCACCGCGACCTTCGTGAGGTCGGGGCCGCCGCCGCGCTCGATCGCCGACTGGAAGTTGAAGAGCGACGCCCCGCGGGCCTTCGGCACGTCGGGGAAGAAGCCCGCCGGCTGGCAGTCGGTGGCGGTCAGCGCGAAGCTCGTGGTCGCCGGCGCGCCGCCGCCCCGCGGCGTGACGCTCACGGTGATCGTGTGGTCGCCGGCCGGCATCCGCTTCGACGAGCCCGACTGCGCCGACCACTGAAACGGCGCGCGGTCGTCGGTGCGCTTCACGACGCCGTCCAACGCCCAGGTGACCGACGCGACGTTGGCCAGGTCGGCGCGCGGCCCGCGGACGCTGAACGAGAAGAACAAGCGGTTGCGCGCCAGCAGCCCGCCGTAGGGATCGCGCGCGACGAGCTTCGTACCCGGGATCGGGTGCTCGACGCGCGCGTGCGGCGCCCACAGCGGGCAGTCGGCGGGCGGCGGAGCGCTCGTGGCGGCGGCCGCGGCGGGGAGGACGAGCGCGGCGGCGGCGGTGGCGGCGAGAAGCGGGAGACGGGCCATGATGAACACCGAACGAGCCCGCGGGCCTTCGCGTTACGGCCTCCGCGCCAGGTGGACCTCGCCCGCGTGCAGCGCGGTCGTCGTCCCGTCGGGCCGCTCGACCACGAGGTGGCCCGCGTCGTCCACGCCGCGCGCCACGCCGGAGCCCGCGCCTCGGCCCTCGCCCCACGCCACCGGCTCGCCGAGCAGCGCGTCGCGCGCCCGCCACGCGGTCAGGACCTCCGCGTCCGGCGCCCCTAGCGCGACGTCCAGGTGCGCGAGCAAGGCCATCAAGAACGGCTCGACGTCGCCCACCCCGCGCCCCAGCGTCCCGGCCCGGTCGCGCAGCTCCTCCGGCAGGTCCTCGACCGCCACGGCCACGTTGACGCCGATGCCGAGCACGGCCCAGCCCTCGTGCGGCCGGCCCTCGGCCAGGATCCCCGCGACCTTGCGCCCGTCCAACACCACGTCGTTGGGCCACTTGATCATGGCCTCGCTCCCGCACGCGCGGGCGACGGCCACCGCGGCGGCCAGCGTCACCAGGCCGGACGACAGGCCCTCGCGCACGACCATCGACATGGCCAGCGCCGTGCCCGGCTGCGTGGTCCACACGCGGCCCTGCCGGCCGCGCCCCGCGGTCTGCTCGGCGGCGGTCACCAGCGCCCCGTGCGGCGCGCCCGCCAGCGCCCGCTCGCGCGCGACGTCGCTCGTCGACCCGGCCGACGCCAGGTGCAGGCGCGGCACGCCGATCATCGCGGCCGGATCCGCAGCTCGTCGTCGCGCGCGACGCCCAGCAGCTCCCGCGCGGACCCGCGGTTGACCGCCAGCGCCAGCGTCCGGTAGGCGTCCTCGTAGAGGATCAGCTCGCCGGCGGGCACGTCGGCGAACGTCGTCGCGTAGACGCCCGGCCGCCCGTTGACCTCGACGCCGTGCCCGAGCCGGAAGCCCGAGCCGGTCAGCTCCGCGTGCTCGACGTCCAACATGATGTTGCCGAAGCGGTCGAAGCCGACCGCGTGCGCGTACAGCTCGCCGTCCTCGTCCAGGAACGCCAGCGGCATGTCGAGCCGGACGATCTCGTCGGCGTCGATCGGGTCGCCCGCGTCGGCCAGCTCGGCGCCCGCCGCCAGGTGCGCGGCGACCGGCGCGAAGATGTCGCGCCCGTGGAACGTCGCGCTGACCGGCTCCAGCCGGTGCGGCGACCGCGCCACGTCGACGACCTCGGCGATCCCGCCGAAGCGCTGCGCGGCCAGCGACAGCAGGCCGTTGTCGGGCCCGACGAGGATCCGGTCCTCCTCGGTGGTCTTCAGCGCGATCCCGCGCCGCGCGGTCCCGACGCCCGGGTCGACGACCGCCAGGTGCACGCCCGGCGCGCTGAACGGGAGCGCGCGGCGCAGCACCATCGCGGCGGTGCGCACGTCGTGGCGGTCCAGCCCGTGGGTGAGGTCGACGATGCGCGCGCCGGGCGCGATCCGCGCCATCACCGCGTGGCAGACGCCGACGAAGTCGTCTTCGAGGCCGTAGTCGGACAGGAACGTGATCGGTCGCGCCATGCGCCCCTGAGGCTATCCGGCATGCGCGCGTCGGCGTGCGCCCGGACGCGCGCGGACCGATCGCGCGGAACTCCCCCGCCCGGGGGATGGGCGCCGCCGGACGCGCGGCCGACCTCTCGGGCCATGAAGCTCTCCATCCGCGGCAAGCTGATCCTCAGCTCGCTGACCGTCATCGCGCTGTGCGCGATCGGCTCGCTCGTCGCGATCGGGCACCTCGGCGACGTCAAGACGTCGGGCAAGGCGCTGCACGACGAGGCCTACACGCCGACGGTCAACTCGATCTACGTCATGGCGCTGGCCAAGGACCTCCAGCTCCAGCACATGACCTATCGGCGCGTGGTCGCCGAGGTCGGTCCCGTGGAGGCCGCCAAGACCAAGGAGTTCAAGACGCTCCTGGCCGCCACCGCCGCCGACCAGAAGGCGCTGGCCGGCGCGGTCAAGCTGCTCGACGGCGCGCCCGCCTCCGAGCGCAAGACGGTCGCCCAGGTCAAGGCCGCGGTCAAGGACTACAACGCCGCGCTGGCGGCCGCCGGGTCCAAGGAGACCACGAAGCTGCCGCCGGCCGAGCAGGCCAAGGTCATCGCCAAGATCCCGCTCGCCGCGCACCGGCTCGAGCTGGTCGCCGGGCGGTTCACGCAGGCCTCCGACAAGTTCGCCCAGGACTCCGAGAACCACATCGACGACACCTACGCGTCGGGTCGCGCCGCCATCCTCGTCACGCTGTTGATCGCGGTCCTGGCCGGCGTCCTGATCTCGTTCCTGGTCGCCAACCGCATGGCCAAGCGCATCGGGATCGTCGTCGAGCGCCTCGCGATGCTGCGCGACCGCTGCGCCACCGAGCTGCGCGAGGGCCTCAACCGCTTCGCCCAGGGCGACCTGACCCAGGACGTCCAGCCGTCGACGCCGGCGCTGCACGACCTCGGCACCGACGAGATCGGCGACCTCGCCCGCGTCGCCGAGGCCCTGCGCGAGAACACGGTCGCCTCGGTCAACTCCTACAACGACTCGCGCGCCGCGCTGACCGGGATGATCGGCCGCGTCTCGGCGTCGGCCCGGACGCTGAGCGACGCCTCCGAGCACCTCGCGGGCTCGTCCAAGGACGCCGGCCGCGCCGTCTCGGAGATCGCCTCGGCGGTCGACGACGTCGCCTCCGGCGCCGAGCGCCAGGTCCAGGCCGTCGACGGCGCCCGGCGCATGACCGGCGAGATGGTCGAGGTCGCCCGCTCGTCGGCGATCACGGCCGGCCAGACGACGCAGGCCGCCGACGCCGCCCGCGCGGTCGCCTCCGAGGGCGCCGCCGCCGTGGCCCAGGCCACCGACGCCATGGTCGCCGTCCGCGAGGCCTCCGCGCAGGCCACGGGCGCGATCCGCGAGCTGGGCGCCAAGTCCGAGCGGATCGGCGGGATCGTCGTCGCGATCACCGGCATCGCCGAGCAGACCAACCTGTTGGCCTTGAACGCCGCCATCGAGGCGGCCCGCGCCGGCGAGCAGGGTCGCGGCTTCGCCGTCGTGGCCGAAGAGGTCCGCAAGCTGGCCGAGGAGTCGCAGTCGGCCGCCGCGTCGATCGCCGAGCTGATCGGCCAGATCCAGTCCGAGACCGGCCGCGCCGTCGAGGTCGTCGAGGCGGGCGGCGCCCGCACCGACGAGGGCACCCGGACGGTCCAGCAGGCGCGCGACGCGTTCGAGCGCATCAACGGCCAGGTCGAGGAGATGGGCGCGCGCGTCAACGAGATCGCGACCGCCGTCGAGCAGCTGTCGGAGACCTCGGCGCGGATGGACGCCGAGATCGGCGAGGTCGCCGCGGTCTCCGAGCAGACCTCCGCCGCCACGCAGCAGGTGTCGGCCTCGACGACCGAGACCTCCCACGCCGCTCAGGCGATCGTGGGCTCGGCGGGCACGCTGGCCGACACGGCGAGCGAGCTGACCCGCCTGGTCGGCGAGTTCACGCTGCCGGAGGCGTAGCCGCCGCGGCCGCCACGAGGGCGTCCACGAGGCCGGCGGGCGTGTGCTCGGTGGCCTCGACGTCCGGCTCGAGGCCCTGCTCGCGCAGGGCCTCGGTCGTGATCGGGCCGATCGAGGCGAGCTTGATGCCGCTCTCGCGAACGGCCGCCGCGCCGCCCGCCGCGGCGCAGAAGAAGCGGGCCGAGGACGCGCTGGTGAACGTCGCCCAGTCGGCGCTCAGCGCGCGGTCGCGCGTGCGCGGGTCGAGCTGCTCGGCGACCGTCACGTAGGGCTCGATCACCGTCACGTCGGTGCCGCGGTCGGTCAGCGTGGCGCGGATCACGTCGCGGCCGCCGCGGGCGCGGACGACCAGCGCGTGCTCGACCTCGAAGCCCGCGACCAGCTCGGCCAGCGACTCGCCGACCGCCTTCTTGGGGATGAAGTCCGGCTCGACGCCGTGGGCGCGGACCGCGTCGGCGGTGCCCGGCCCGATCACCGCGACCGCGATCCCGTGCAGCGCGCGGGCGTCGCGGTGGGTGGCCTTCAGCTCGGCGAAGAAGCGGTGCGCGCCGTTGGGCGACGAGAAGACCAGGAGGTCGACCTCGCCGAGGTCCGGGACCGCGAAGGCCAGCGCCTGCGGGACGATCACGGCGGCCTCGACGACGCGCGCGCCGAGGTCGCGCAGCGAACGCGCCAGCCCGGAGGCCTGCGCGCGCGGGCGCGTGACGGTGACGCTGACGTTCCCCAGCGGGCCGCGGCCCAGCCAGGCGAGGTCCTCGCCCAGCGCGGCGACCGGGCCGACGATCGTCACCGACGGCGGCTTGACCTCGGCGGCCGCCGCCAGCTCGGCGATCGTGGCCAGCGTGCCGGAGACCGAGCGCTGGTCGGGCAGCGTGCCGCGCTCGACGATCGCGACCGGCTCGTCGGGCGAGCGGTCGCCGGCGACGAGCTGCTCCGCGATCCGCGGCAGCGCGCGGACGCCCATGTAGAACACCAACGTGCCCGGGAAGGCCGCGAGCGCGGGCCAGTCGATCTGCGTGTCCGGCTTGCTCGGGTCCTCGTGCCCGGTGACGAACGCGACCGCCGCCGACATCCCGCGCTGCGTGACCGGGATGCCCGCGTAGGCGGGGCCGGCGATGCCCGCGGTGACGCCGGGGACGACCTCGAAGGGGATGCCGTGCTCGCGGCAGACCTGGGCCTCCTCGCCGCCGCGCCCGAAGACGAACGGGTCGCCGCCCTTGACGCGGACGACCAGCTTGCCCTCCTGCGCGTGGCGGGTCAGCAGGCGCTGCGTCTCCTCCTGGGGCACCTGCTCGCCGCCGCCGACCTTGCCGACGTCGAGCTTGAGCGCGTCCGCGCGCGCGCCGTCCAGCGCGGTGGCCGGGATGAGCTTGTCGTACAGGATGACGTCGGCGGCCGCGATGGCCTCCAGCGCGCGGACGGTCATCAGGCCCGGGTCGCCCGGGCCCGCGCCCACGAGGATCACCCGGCCGGTGGTGGCGTTCACGCTCATGAAGAGGGCTCCCCGGCCTGCTCGGCCGCGCGGGCGAGCAGGTCGCGCGCGCCCATCGAGACCAGCCGCTCGACGATCAGCCGCGCGGCCTCGTCGCCCGGTCCGCTGACGGTCACGCTGTCGCGCAGCCAGGCCGAGCCGTCCGGCATCCCGACGAACGCGTGCAGGGCGAGGCCGTCGTGATGGACGCCGACCGGCGTGTCGCACGTCGCCTCCAACGCCTCGACCACGAACCGCTCGGCGCGCAGCGCGGCGTCGGTGTCGGCGTCCACGATCCCCGACGGGATCGCGCGCCCCTCGACGGCCAGCGCGCCCTGCCCGGGCGCGGGGACGAAGACGCTCGCGTCCAGCAGCGCGCCGATCTCCTCCTCGCGGCCGAGGCGTCGCAGCCCGGCGGCGGCCAGGATCAAGGCGTCGCACGCGCCCTCGCGCAGCTTGCGCAGGCGCGTGTCGACGTTGCCGCGCAAGACCACCACCTCGAGATCGCCGCGGACGGCCAGCAGCTGCGCGCGGCGGCGCAGCGACGCCGTGCCGACGCGCGCGCCCTCGGGCAGCTCGTCCAGCGAGCCCGCGCCGATCAGCGCGTCGCGCGCGTCCTCGCGGCCCAGCACGGCGGCCAGCTTCATGCCGTCGCGCAGCAGCGACGCGGCCGGGACGTCCTTGGCCGAGTGCACCGCCAGGTCGATCTCGCCACGCTCCAGCGCGTCCTCGATCGTGTCGATCCAGCGCGCCTTGTCGGGTGGGTGGGTCCGAATTCCGCGGTCTCCCGACGTGGTGATCTCGACGATCTCGGCCGCGGCCTCGCCGCCCAGCGCGTCGCGGACCGCGCGCGCCTGCACGAGCGCCAGCGCGCTGCCGCGGGTCCCGAGCCTCACCGAGAGGACGCGCCGCGACGGCGCAGGGGACGCACATCTGCCGCGGACGCATCGTCGGCGGCCCGCGGCACCTCCGGCACGCCCTCGGCCAGCCCGAACAGCTCGCGCGCGAACTGGACGCGGCCGTGGCCGCCGTCGCGCTCGACGGACTTCAACCGGATCGTCGGCTCGTGCAGCAGCCGCTGCATGACCGACTTGGCGAGCGCCTCGATGCGGGCGCGGTCGCGCGGGGAGGCGGACTCCCAGCGGCCGGCGTTCTCGGCCAGCACCTGCTCGACGATCCCGTCGCCGTGCTCGCGCAGGGCGGCGATCGTCGGCATGACGTCGAGCTGGCCCATCCAGCGGGCGAAGCGCTGGATCTCGTCCTCCACGACGCCCTCGGCCTGGACGCGCTCGGCCTCGCGGACCTCGCGCGTGCGGTCGACGACGTTCTGCAGGTCGTCGATGTCGTACAGCGTGACGCCGTCGAGCTCCGCGCAGGCCGGGTCGACGTCGCGCGGCACGGCGATGTCGACCAGCAGCAGCGGCGCGCCGTCGCGCTCGCGCATCACGACCGCCAGCTCGTCGACGCCGATGATCGGGTGCGGCGAGGCGGTGGAGGAGACGACGATGTCGGCCTCCACCAGGCGCTGGGGCAGGTCGTGCAGCGAGGAGACCGAGCCGCCGAAGCGCTCGGCGATCGAGCGGGCGCGGTCGGCGTGGCGGTTGGCGACGAAGATCGTGCGCACGCCCTCGTCGGCCAGCGCCTGGGCGGTCAGCTCGGAGGTCTCGCCGGCGCCGATGATCACGACGTCGCGCCGGGCCAGGTCGGGGCCCATGATGTCGGTCGCGAGCTTGACGGCGACGGACGAGACGCTCGCGCGGCCCTCGCCGATCGCGGTCTCGCTGCGCACGCGCTTGCCGGTCTGCAGCGCGGCGGTGAAGAGGCGGTTGGTCAGCGGGCCGGTCGTCCCGGCCTCCAGCGCGGCCTCGTAGGCGCGCTTGGCCTGGCCCTGGATCTCGGCCTCGCCGACGATCATCGACTCCAGGCCGGAGACGACGCGGTAGAGCTGGCGCGCGGCGTCGCAGTTGCGCGGCGCGTAGAGCGCGTCGGCCAGCTCGGTCGGGCGCGTTCCGGCGCGCTGGGCCAGGCGGCCGAGCAGCTCGGTCTCGGCGGCGACCGGGTCGCCGACCAGGTAGATCTCGGTGCGGTTGCAGGTCGAGATCGCGACGGCCTCGCGGACCGCCTCGGTGGCGACGAGGTCCCGGCAGAGCTGCTGCTGCTCCTTGACGGTCAGGGCGAGGCGCTCGCGGACGGCGACCGGCGCGGTCTTGTGCGAGATGCCGAGGCAGAGAAGCTCGCCGCTGCCGCTCACGCCGGCGTCTCCTCGCGATCCCGTTGGCCCGCCGCCGCCGGCGCCGCCGCCGCCGCGCGGTCGGCCAGCTCGTCGATCTCGACGACCTCGCGCTGGATGTTGATCAGCTTGTAGGCCATGATCCCGACGTAGATCAGCACGATCGCCAGGAACACGAGGTAGGCGGCCGCGACGTAGCCGGCGTTGTCGGGGAGGGTGGTCGAGGCGAGCATCTAGGGAACCTGCAGTTCAGGGGCCGCGGAGCGGCGGGCACGGGCGCCGTCGTCGTCGGCCAGCTTGCGCTTGAGCGAGCGGAGGCGGGCGACGGTGGTCTTGTGGGCGATCTCGTACTCGAACAGGAACCAGTAGAGGAACGCCATGCCGACGATGCACACCAGGAACGCGGTGGCCATGTGGCCCGGCAGGTTGCCGGCGCGGTCGAAGGTGCGCGGGTGGACGGTCGCCGTGGCGGCACGCACGGCGGCGAAGTTCAGGGGCACGAACGCGCCGGCGGTGATCGCGAAGACCGAGGCGTAGCGCGCCTGCTTCTCGCGGTCCTCGATGCTGAAGCGCAGCGGCGTGTAGGTCGCGTAGAGCAGGAAGACGATCAGGAACGAGACGAGCGTCGGCTCGTCCCAGACCCACCAGTGGCCCCACGACGCCTTGGCCCAGATCGCCCCGGTCAGCAGCACGCCGACGCCGAGGATGACCGAGATGTGGATCGCGACGTAGGAGCGCAGGTCCCACTTGGAGTCGCCGGTGCGCAGCTGCGCGATGGCGAAGATCCCGCCCAGGACGAACCCGACGAGCGCGACGATCGCCATCGGCACGTGCAGGTAGAAGATCTTCTGGATGAAGCCCTGGTCGGCGTCCATCGGGGCGTAGAACGCCGCCAGCGCGAACCCGCCGATCAGGGTGATCACCGTGAGGACGGACAGCGTGCGAAGGCGGGTACCGGACATCTCTTTCGGCGGGCCTCAGTCTTCGATCAGGAAGTCGAAGACGGCGTAGGAGAGAAGCCCGAAGATCAGATCATAGAGCGCGAGGATCGCCAGCCAGCGTCCGGGTAACGCCTGCGCGCCCGCCACGGCGAAGGTCGGCGCGAGGAGCTTGGCGGTCCCGATGACGACCGGCAGCAGCAGCGGGAGCGCGATCAGCGGGACGATCAGGTCGCGCGCGCGGGTCTGGATCGCCAGCGCGCCGACCAGCGTGCCGACGATCGCCAGCGCGAGGTCGGCGAGCAGCAGCGTCAGGGCCGTCTGGCCGAGCGCCGGGCCGTTGGCGAGGTTCGGGTCCAGCAGCATCAGGTCGAACGCGGGGACCGCGACGACCTCCAGCACCACCAGGAAGCCGAACAGCGCGATCGCCTTGGCGACCAGCAGCGCGGTGCGGTCCACGGGCGCCAGCAGGAAGCCGTCGAAGCCGTCCTCCTCGTGGTCGGCGACGAACAGGCGGTTGATCCCGAGGATCGCGCTGAACAGCAGCGTCACGGTCAGCACGCCCGCGGCCAGCGGGCCCTCGACGGTGTTCTGCTGGAGGCTGAAGTGGAAGACGATCAGCGTCGAGATCGAGAACAGCGCCATCGCGGGGATGACCTGGAACGTGCGCAGCTCCAGGCGCAGCTCCTTGCGCAGCAGGGCCGAGACGGCGGGCCACATCAGCGGTACAGCTCCCCGATCATGGCCGCCGTGACCGCGGTGGTCGGCGCCAGCAGCTCGGCCTTCCCGCCGCGCAGGCCGAGCGCGAGGTCGGCGTCCTTCAGCCCGCCGACCGGATCGTGGCTGGTGATCACGCGCGTGCGCCCGGAGGCGGCGCCGATCAGCGGCTCGACGACCTCGACGGCGTGCGGGTCGAGGTTCGCGGTCGGCTCGTCGAGCAGCAGCAGCTCGGGGTCGTGCAGGACCGCGCGCGCGACCGCGGCGCGCTGGACCATCCCGCGCGAGTAGGTGTGCACGGGGTCGTCGGCGCGGCTCCTGAGGCCGACCTGGTCCAGGACGTCCTCGACGCGGTCGCGCTCGACGCCGTGCAGGCGCGCGTGGAAGCGCAGGTTCTCGCGCGCGGTGAGGTCGCGGTAGAGCAGCGAGGCGTGCCCGAGGAAGCCGACGCGGCCGCGCACCGCCCAGCCCTCGTCGGGCAGCGCCTTGCCGAGGACCTTCGCGCGGCCGCCGTGGGGGCGCAGCAGCGTGGCCAGGACGCGCAGCAGCGTGGTCTTGCCGGCGCCGTTGGGGCCGAAGACGACGAGCGACGCGCCGGGGTCGAGCGCGAACGAGACGCCGGAGAGCGCCTCGCGCTCGCCGTGGCGCCGCGTCAGGCCGTCGAGCTCAATGGCTGGGTCCGTCACCCTGCTGGCGCTGCAACGTACGCACGGCGTGCGCGAGCACCGGTGCCACGACCGGGAAGAGCTGCGCGACGGCCTTCGGACTGCCCGGGAAGTTGATGATGATCGTGCGGTGCGCGATGCCGCTGACCGCGCGCGAGAGCATGCCGTGCGGCGTGTGCTTCAGCGACTCGGCGCGCATCGCCTCGGCGATCCCGGGCGCGTCGCGCTCGACCACCGCGCGCGTGGCCTCGGGCGTGATGTCGTCGGGCGTGAAGCCCGTGCCGCCGGTGGTCAGGATCAGCGCGAAGTCGTCGTCGACGTAGTGGTGCAGCCGGTCCTCGACGAGGCCGTAGTCGTCGGGGACGACCTCCATCGCCTCGACGTCCGCGCCCGCCTCCTCGGCGAGATGGGCGAGCAGCGGGCCCGACTCGTCCTCGCTGAGACGGCGTGAGACGGAGGTCGAGACGGTCAATACGCAGGTGCGCATGCGCGTTCGAGCTTAGGGGTCAGCGCCGCCAGGCGCCGCCGCGGCCGCCGGTCTTCTCGAGCAGGACGACCTCCTCGATGGCGACGCCGCGCTCGACGCCCTTGACCATGTCGTAGACCGTGAGCGCCGCGACCGACGCCGCGGTCATCGCCTCCATCTCGACGCCCGTGCGCGCGGTGACGCTCGCGGTGGCGGTCAGCGTGACGATCCCGCGGTCTTCGTCGATGGCCGCCTCGACGTCGACGTGATCGAGGCCGATCGGATGGCACAGCGGGATCAGGTCGCCGGTCTTCTTGGCCGCCATCACGCCCGCCAGCCGCGCCGTGCCCAGCACGTCGCCCTTCGGCGCGTCGCCGGCCCGCACGACCTTCGCCGTCTCCGGGCTCATCCGCACGACCGCCCGCGCGACCGCCCGCCGCTCGGTGACCGGCTTGCCGCCGACGTCGACCATCCGCGCATCGCCCTGCTCGTCGAGGTGCGTGAGGCGGTCGGTCATCACCGTGGACACTAGACGCCCTTCGCGCCGTCCACGCGGCGCCAGGTCGCACCGCGGCCCCGGCCGACGGTCAGCACGCCCTCGTCCCTCAGCGCGTCCGCGGCGTCGCGGATCGTCGCGTCGGAGATGTCGGGCAGGGCATCGAAGATCTGCGCCAGCCGGAACGCGTGCGGCGCCTGGGACAGGATGTGGTCGCGCGCCTGCTCGTGCTTCGTCGTGCCGATCAGCTCCGTGCCGGCCGCGACCTTCCGCTCGAAGTCGTCGTAGGCGTCGGCGATCACCGTGAGCAGGTACCGGATCCACGGCCACACGTCGTGCGTGCCGTCGTGCCACGCGCGCCGGCTGGTGCGGAGCGCCAGGTAGTAGGTGTTCTTGGTCTCGAAGATCCGCTGCTCCAGGCTCACGTGGCGGGCGACGCCCCAACCGCCGCGCAGCAGCTCGTTGGTCGTCAGGAGCCGCGCGATCCGGCCGTTGCCGTCCCGGAACGGGTGGATCGCGAGGAAGTCGAGCACGAGGGTGGCCACTGGCGGCGCGCTACGAGCAGGCGCTGACCGACGCACGGCTGCCCCGTCTGCTCGTCTCGCGATACGCCCCGGAACCGTCCGGATCGCGCAGGATCTTCAGCGCGCGCTCGTCGTCGACGAAGACGTTCTCGATCGCGCTGGAGGCCGTGATCGAGTCGACCCGCGTCTTCGCGGCCAGGCGCGCGAGCACCTGCGGCGATTGCGTCCGGTAGAGGCCCTCACGACCCCGCCCGTGCTCGATCCGCGCCAGGAGCGTGACCACGTCGAGCGGCGGCGTTCCGAGCGCCGCGGAAATGTCGTGGCGCGTGGAGGGCGCTACGCCGTCGCCGGCGCGAACTGGTCCTTGGCGCGGGCGATGATGTCGAGCAGCTGCGCCTCGTCGCCGTCGCGGATCAGCTGGATCGGGTCCGGCGAGCCGTTGACGATCGACTCGAAGAACTCCTTGCGGTCCTGGTAGGTGGGCAGCGTGCCCTTGGCCCAGCCGCGGACGTCGTTGAGCATGATCGCCAGGCGGGCGTAGTCCTCGCCGAACTGCGCGGAGATCTCGCGCTTCATGCGCTTGGCCAGCGCGGGCGAGGCGCCGGCGGTGGAGATCGCGATGGCCAGCGGGCCGGTGCGGACGATCGCCGGGAGGATGAAGTTGCACAGCGGCGGCACGTCGACGATGTTCACCAACATCGCGCGGCGCTCGGCGTCGTCGTAGATCCGGATGTTGGTGTCGGTGCTGTCGGTGCACGCGATCACCATGAAGACGCCCTCGAGGTCCTCGGCGCCGGCGTACTCGCGCCGCTCCCAGCGGATCGAGCCCTCGCGCGCCAGCTCCTCCAGCTCGGGCCCGACGTCGGGCGAGATGACCGTGACGTCGCCGTCGCAGGCCAGCAGGCCCTCGGTCTTCTCCAGCCCCAGCTCGCCGCCCCCGATCACCAGGCACCTGCGCCCGCGCAGCTTCAGGCAGGCGATGTAGAAGGGCGTGTCCAGCATGTCCCGCACGCAGGTCTGGTCGCAGACCCCGCGCTTGAACTGGCAGACGCACTCCTTCCCTTCATAAGCGGCAGCAGGCATCCCACACAGCGTAGACGCCCGTACCGTGTCGTAGGGCACATGCCGCAAGCGATGTACTTCACCGACGACGCGCTGCTGCGGCGCGTCCACCGCGAGAAGGTGGTCGCGCTGAGCGGCCCGCGCGCGCTGTTGATGATGGCCGCGCACCCGGTGGCGTTCGAGGGCTTCTTCATGGCCACCGGCGCGCTGGACGACCCCTACACGCGCCTGCGCCGGACCGCGGAGGTGATGGACGCGATCGCCTGGCGGACCAAGGACGAGGCCGACCGCGCCACCCGGCGCGTGCGCACGATGCACGCCCGCGCCCGCGGCGTCCTGCCCCGCGACGCCGGGCGCTTCGCCGCCGGGACGCCATGGGCGGCCGACGACCCGGAGCTGCTGCTGTGGATCGTCGCCTGCCTGGTCGACAGCGCGCTGCTGGTCTACGAGCGCTACGTCACGTCGCTGAGCGCGCGTGAGCGCGACGCCTACTGGGCCGACTACCGCGTGGTCGGCCGCCTGTTCGGCCTGCGCGACGCCGACATGCCCGCGTCGCACGCGGAGTTCCAGACCTACATGAAGGACATGCTGCGCTCCGGCGACCTGCACGTCACGCCGACCGCGCGGGCGGTCGGCATCGACGTCGTCCTGCGCCCGCCGGTGCCGCTGAGGGCCCGCCCGCTGGTCGAGCTGGCGAACTTCATCACGGTGGGCCTGCTCCCGCGCGGGATCCGTCGCGGCTACGGCTTCTCGTGGGACCCGGCCCGCGCGCTGGCCGTCCGCGGCGGCGCGGAGTACGCCAAGCGCGTGCTCGTCCCGCTGCTGCCCGGGTCGTTGCGCTACGTGCCCGGCGTCGCCGCGGCCTGAGCGCCCGGCGCCCATTGCATCAGCAGCAGCGCGCGCGTCCCGGCGCGGGCCTCGTAGAGGTGCGGGTCGTCGGCGGCGAACGTCGCGTAGTCGCCGCCGGCCAGGCCGACCTCGCGCCCGACCGGCCCGACCTTCAGCCCGCCGCGCGTGACGAAGACGTGCTCGCGCGTGCCCGGCCCGTGGCCGCCGGCGTTGCGCGTCGAGCGCTTCGGCCAGACCGCCTCGTAGACCTCGACCGTCCCGCCCGGCGTGAAGCGCGCGACCAGGCGCAGGTCGTTCGCCGTCCCCGGGATGTCGGTGCCCTCGTCGGCGCGCACCACGGTGACCGGCTCGGGGTCGGCGGAGGTGATGAGGTCGCCCATCGGGACCTGGAGCGCGGCGGCCAGCGCGCTGAGCGTCTCCAGCGTCGGGTTCCCGCGCCCGCCCTCCAGCGCGCTGAGCGTGGCCTTGGCGACCCCGGACGCGCGCGCCAGATCCGACAGGGACAGGGTGCGCTCGGCGCGCAGGCGCTTGAGGTTGTCGCCCACGACCTTGACGATTTCGTTCGGCATAGCGAACATGCATGCTAATGGAGCGAACGACGTACGCGGAGGGCGCCCGGCGCGCCTGGCCGCTGGCGGTGGCCGTCGGCGGCTTCGGGCTGACCTACGGCGTGCTCGCGCGCCAGGCCGGGTTCTCGTCGGCCTCGGTCGTCGTCTTCTCGATCCTGACCTTCGCCGGGTCGGCGCAGCTCGCGGCGGTCTCGATCGTCGCCGACGGCGGGACCGCGGTGGCCGCGATCGCCGCCGCGCTGCTGCTCAACGCGCGCTACCTGCCGATCGGCCTGTCGGTCGCGCCCTACCTGCCGGGCCGCGCCGCCGCCCGCGCCGCGCAGGGGCAGGTCGCGGTCGACGAGGCGTGGGCGGTCAGCCACCGCGGCGGCGGGCGCTACGACCCGCGGCTGCTGGTCGGCGCGGGCCTGACGATCTACGCGGCGTGGGTGGTCTGCTCGGTCGCGGGCGTCGCGGCCGGATCGGCGCTCGGCGACCCCGAGACGTTCGGGCTGGACGCCGCGTTCCCGGCGCTGTTCCTCGCGCTCCTGGCCGGCCAGATCCGGGACCGGCGGCTGCTGGTGGCCGCGATCGCCGGTGGCGCGATCGCGCTGGCGATGGTCCCGCTCGTGCCCCCGGGCGTCCCGATCGTCGCGGCCTCGGCCGTCTGCCTGGCGGGGCTGCGCACGCGATGACGACGACCTGGGTCGTCGTGCTCGGCGCCTCGGCCGGGACGCTGGTCATCAAGGGCCTGGCGCCCGCGCTGCTCGGCGGCCGCGCGCTGCCGGCGCGCGTGGCGGGCGCGATGGCGCTGCTGGCCCCGGCGGTGCTGGCGGCGCTGATCGTCACCAACACGTTCGCGACCGGCCGCCACGTCGTGCTCGATCCCCGCGCCGCCGGCCTCGGCGCGGCGCTGGTCGCGATCCTGCTGCGCGCGCCCGTGCTCGTGGTGATCGTCGTCGCGGCCGGCACCGCGGCGCTCCTGCGCGCCCTGACCTGACCGCTCGCGCTGCGCTTTCGCGGCCCAAAGCGATGCACTTTGTGACCTAACGCTCGCCCTGTGCGCCGTACAGCCCTAGGTTGCGCCTCGTCCACGGAGCGAGCGGCGGGAGGCGCCGAGATTCCCGGACCTTCGGCTCCGGCGCGGTGGTGTCAGCGTCGCAGCGAGCGAAGCGTGCGTGCCGCGACCGTGAGCGCGGGCCGGGCACCGTCCCTCAGCCCGCGCTCCCGGTCCGCGTCGCGGGTCGAGCGCAGCCGCGCGATCGCCCGGCCCGTGCGCGCCAGCGCGCGGTCGTAGGGGAACCACCAGAACGCCTCGCCGACGCGCGGGTCCCAGGTGACGACCTTCGGCTCGGCGCAGGTGCGCAGCGCGACCGCGCCGCGGGCCCGGCCGATGCCCGACCCGCGCACGCCGCCCCACGGCAGCTGCGGCGCCGAGCGCGCCACGTGGTGGTCGTTCATCCACACCATGCCGACGCGCAGCTCGCGGGCGATGCGCGCGCCCTTGTAGCGATCGGCCGTCCAGACCGACGCGCCGAGCCCGAGCGGCGAGGCGTTGGCGCCGGCGATCGCGGCGGCCTCGTCGGGCACGACCGTGACCGCGACGACCGGGCCGGGGACCTCCTCGCGGGCGATCCGCGCGTCGGCGGGCACGCCGGTCAGCACGGTCGGCGCGCAGAACGCGCCCGCCAGGCCGGCGACCTCGACCGGCCCGCCGCAGTGGCGCGTCGCGCCCCGCGCGGTCGCGTCCTCCAGCAGCTCGACGACGCGCCCCAGGCGCTCGCCGCCGACCAGCGGGCCGACCTCGGTCGCCGGGTCCGACGGGTCGCCGACGCGCAGCGCGCGGGCCCGCGCGACCACGGCCTCCAACAGCTCGTCGGCCACCGCGGAGACGACGAACACGCGCTCGATCGACCCGCCGGACTGGCCCGCGTTGGCGAACGCGCCCCACGCGATCCCCGCCGCGGCGCGCGGCACGTCGGCGTCGGCGCAGACGATCGCGGCGTCCGCGCCGCCGAGGTCGGCGACCACGCGCTTGACGCCGCGCGCGCAGGCCTCCAGGACCTTCGTCCCGGCGAGCGTCGAGCCGGTGAAGCGCACCTGCGCGACCGGCGCCTCGACCAGCGCCGCGCCGGTGGCCCCATGGCCCTGGACGACCTGCAGCAGCCCGGGCGCCAGGCCGGCGCGCGCGAAGACCCGGGCGATCCGCGCGCCGCTGAGCGCGGCGTGCGGCGAGGGCTTGAGCACGACGCCGTTGCCGGCCATCAGCGCGACCGCGACGTCGCCCAGCGGCGTGGCGAACGGCTCGGCGGCCGGGCCCAGGACGGCGACGACGCCGAGCGGCTCGTAGCTCCAGCGCGCCCGGGTCAGCGGCCGCAGCGCGCGCTGCACCGCGACGCGCTCGCCGGACAGGATCCGCGGGCCGTGCTCGGCCAGCCACTGGAGCGTCTCGACGGCGGGCAGCAGCTCGCCCAGCTCGACCTCGACGCGCGGGCGGCCCTGCTCGGCGCCGATCAGCGCGGCCAGCTCGTCGGCCTCGTCGATCACCGCCTGGGCGGCGCGCGCCATGTAGCGCGCGCGGTCGGTCAGCCGCAGCTGCGCCCACAGGCCCTGGACGGCCGCGGCCTCGTCGACCGCCGCGCGCACCTCGTCCGGCCCGGCGACGGGGACCGTGCCCAGCAGGGCGCCGGTCGCCGGGGCGACGCAGCTCAGCGTCGGGTGCGGTTCGTCCTCGGCCACGCCCGCGATCTTCCCACGCCCGGCGGCGCGGCCGGGCGGGCGTGGGTCGCCGTCAGTCCAGCCCGCGCAGCTTGCGCAGCGCCGCCCAGCGCTCGGCGAACGGCGCCTCCTGGCCGTCGGGCGCGTAGAAGCGCACGCCCTCCAGGCCCGGCGGCATCACGCTCTGCGAGGACACGTGGTTGGGCCGGTCGTGCGGGTAGTCGTAGCCCTCGTCGGCCAGCGGACCCGAGCGCAGGTAGCCGGGCGGCGCGGCCGCGCCGTGCTCGCGCACGTAGGCCCGCGCCGCGCCGAGCGCCTTGTAGGCGGCGTTGGACTTCGGCGCCAGCGCCAGGTACACCGCGCACTGCGCCAGCGCGTGGGCGCCCTCGGGCAACCCCACCAACTCGATCGCCGCCGCGGTCGCCGTCGCGACCTGCAGCGCGCGCGGGTCGGCGTTGCCGATGTCCTCGGAGGCCAGGATCACCATGCGCCGGACGATGAAGCGCGGGTCCTCGCCGCCCTCGAGCATCACCGCCAGGTAGTACAGCGACGCGTCGACGTCGGACGCGCGCGTGGACTTGATCCACGAGCTGATGAGGTCGTAGTGCTGGTCGCCGGCGCGGTCGTAGCGGACGGCCTTCTGCTGCAGCGCGCTCTCGGCGCCGGCCAACGCGACGTGACCCGTCCCACCCACCCCCGCGGTCTCGGCCGCCAGCTCCAGCGCGCCGAGCGCGGACCGCGCGTCGCCCCCGGACCGCGTCCCCAGGAACGCGACAGCCTCGTCGTCGATCGTGACGTCGCCCAGCTCGCCGCGGTCGATCGCGCGGCGCAGCAGCGTCTCGACGTGCTCGGCGGTCAGCGCGCGCAGCTCCAGCACCTGCGACCGCGACAGCAACGCGGAGTTGACCGAGAAGTACGGGTTCTCGGTCGTCGCGCCGATCAGCGTCAGCGTCCCGTCCTCGACCGCGGGCAGCAGCGCGTCCTGCTGGGCCTTGTTGAAGCGGTGGATCTCGTCCAGGAACAGGACGGTCGGCCGCCCGCCGCGCCGGCGCTCGCGGGCGCGCGCGATCACCTGCGTGACCTCGGCCTTGCCGACCTGGACCGCGCTCAGCTCCTCGAACGCCGCCTCGGCGCTGGTGGCGACGATCCGCGCCAGCGTCGTCTTCCCGGTCCCGGGCGGGCCGTGCAGGATCATCGAGAACGGGCGCCCGCGCTCGATCGCCACGCGCAGCGACGAACCCTCGCCGAGCACGTGCTCCTGGCCGACCAGCTCGTCGAGCGTGCGCGGCCGCATGCGCGCGGGCAACGGGGCGCCCGGGCCCGCGTCGGACCCGGACGCCCCGCCTGGCTGAGGCTTGGGTTCTTCTCCGCCGAACGAGAACAGCTGGTCCGTCACCGACCGCCAGACTACGCCGGCGGCGCCATCCTCTCGGCCGGAACCGCGGCCGGCGCGCCGAGGATGAGCCCGCCGAGCGTTAGGTTGTGCTCCATGGCCCTCGAGGATCGCGCCGTCGGGCTGCTGCAGCAGCTGATCCGCCACCGGACCGTCAACCCGCCCGGCGACGAGCGCGCGCTGCAGGAGGAGCTGGCCGCGGCGTTCACGACCGCCGGGTTCGAGGTGTCGCTCCTGGGCCGCACGCCCGAGCGCCCGAACCTCGTCGCGCGCCTGCGCGGCGTCCAGGACGGGCCGGTGCTCGGCCTGCTGTCGCACGTCGACACCGTGCTCGCCGACCCGTCGGAGTGGCAGCGCGACCCGTGGAGCGGCGACCTGGTCGACGGCGAGGTCTGGGGCCGCGGCGCGCAGGACATGAAGTCGCAGACCGCGGCCGAGTGCGCGGCCGCGCTCGATCTCGCGGCGTCCGGCTGGCGCCCGGAGCGCGGGGACCTGCTGGTGATCGTCGTCGTCGACGAGGAGACCGGCGGCGCGGACGGAGCGATCTGGCTGACCGAGAACCACCCCGCGCTCGTGCGCTGCGACTACCTGCTCAACGAGGGCGCGGGCACGGTCATCCCGCACGGCAGCGAGCGGCTCTACGGCGTGTGCATCGCCGAGAAGGGCGTCTTCCGCCTCGCGCTGACCACGCACGGCGCGGCCGGCCACGCGTCGATGCCCAACGTCGCCGACAACGCGCTGCCCAAGCTGGCGCCGTTGTTGGAGGCCTTGGCCACGCGCCGCCCGTCGCCGGACCTCACCGAGGCGCCGCGGACGTTGTTGTCCGCCTTGGGCTTCGAGGACGTCGAGGCCCTGCGCGCCGCCAACCCGGCGCTGGCCGCGTTCTTCGAGCCGATGGCGTCGGTGACGTTCGCGCCGACGATCATCAGCGCGGGGGAGAAGATCAACGTGATCCCGTCGCGCGCCGAGCTGAAGGTCGACTGCCGCGTCCCGCCCGGCCACGGCCGCGAGACCGCGGAGCAGCGGTTGTTGGAGGTGTTGGGCGACGCCGGCCGCGGCCAGGCCTACGACGTGGCGTGGCTGGAGGAGGTCGTGGGCAACGGGTCGCCGGCCGCCTCGCCGCTGATGGACGCGATCGCGAGGTTCGTCGAGGCCGAGGATCCGGGCGCGCGCGTGGTCCCGATGATGCTGCCCGCCTACACCGACTCGCGCGCGTTCCGCGACGCGTTCCCCGAGTGCGTGGCCTACGGCTTCTTCCCGCAGCGCGAGATGACGCTGGGCGAGATGTGGCCGCTGGTCCACGGCAAGGACGAGCGGATCGCGGCGGCCGACGTCGGCTTCGCGGCACGCGCCTACCGGTCGATCGCGCTGGAGCTGCTGGGGTCCGGGGACGTTTGACCGCTGACGCGGCGCGACGGGCGGTGCGGCGCGCCGTCATGATGCGCCGCCTCATGCGCGTACGAACCGTCCCGTCGTCCGTCCTGCTCGCCTGCGCGATCGCCGCCGCCGCCGTGCCCGCCTCCGCCGGCGCCAAGAGCGTCCACCTCACCGGCACCGCCTACGAGTTCAACAACACCTCGGTCCGCCTGGCGGGCGCGCAGGTGCGCGTCGCCGAGGACCCGACGCTCGGCGCGACCGCGCGCCAGGACGGGTCCTACGACCTGAAGGTGCCCGACCGCCGCAAGATCACCCCCTACATCATCGCCGCCGGCCACCACACGATCTACCTGCAGACGTTCACGACCGACGGGCAGGACCTCGCCCACGTGAACTTCCAGGTGCCGTCGGACGCCATCTACGGCGCGCTGGCCGCCCTGCTGCAGGTGCCGGTCGACGCGTCGGGCAACCCGGCGCAGTGCGCGATCGTCTCGACGTTCAGCACCCGCAACGTGCGCACGCTGGCCTTCGACGACTTCACCGCCTACGGCGCGCACGGCGTCGCCGGCGCCACCGCGACGGCCTCGCCCGCGCTGCCCGCGCCGGTGTACTTCAACAAGGACGTCATCCCCGACCGCTCGCAGCCCAGGTCCTCCAAGGACGGCGGCGTGATCTGGCCGGTCGTGCCGACCGGCACCTACACGATCACCGCCCACCACGCCTCGACCCGCTTCGCGTCCTTCGTCGCCACCTGCGCCCCCGGCCGCATCGTCAACGCCAACCCGCCGTGGGGCCTGCACGAGCTGGGCAGGGCCAACCCCACCACGTTGACCGTCCGCGCCGGCGTCCTGCACGCGCGCGGCCTGCCGAAGGGCTCGACGATCGCGCTCGGCTCGCGCACGCTGCTGAAGTCCTCGACGACGTCCGCCAAGACCATCCGGCTGCGCACGACCGCGCGCACCTTCACGATCACCGCGACCGCGCCCACCTACGACGGCGTCGCGCTGCGCGTCGCCAACGGCCGCTCCACCCGCCTCTGCGTCCCGCTGGGCGAGACCAAGCCGCGGAAGTCCTGCCGCTAGTCAGGCGGCGCTCGCGTCGGGCGCGTCCGCCGCGGACGCGCCCAGCCCGCTGAGCACGCAGTCGCAGAGCGAGTGCCAGCCCGCGACGATCTCGTCGAGGGCCATCCCGCGCACGTCGCGCTGGTAGAGGAACGGCTCGGCCGCGAGCGGGGCCAGCAGCGCGTCCACCATGTAGGGGTTGATCGCGTCCGTGCCGCAGGCCTCGCGCAGCAGCAGCGAGACGTGGGTCTGGTAGAAGGCGTAGACCGGGTGGGCGTAGCGCTTGCCGCCGCCCAGCAGCTCGCCGGCCTTGACGTAGATCGCGTGGCCGTCGAGGAAGCGCAGCAGGTGCTCGCCGAAGGCGTGCAGGCGCTCGCCGGCGGGCGCGCCGGGGCCCAGCGGCGGCAGGCCGCGGATCAGGTTGTCCTGGAACTCCTGCTCGGGCTCGGAGATCAGCGCGCGCAGCAGCGCGGCGCGGTCGCCGAAGCGGCGGTACAGCGTGCCCTTGCCGACGCCCGCCGCGTGGGCGACGTCGTCCATCGACATGCAGTCGATGCCCTTCTCGTCGATCAGCCGCGCGGCCGCGCACAGGATCCGCTCGCGGTTGCGGCGGGCGTCGGCGCGCTCGCGCTCGGCCGGCGCGTGGCCGTCCGGGGCCGACATCGGAAGCTCGAACTGGGGAACCACATGGAGCACGTTAAACCGCCTGGGAGTCCCTGGCCCCCACCCGCGCGGACAGGACGCCCAGCAGCTCGTCGAGCGCGGAGCGCAGATCCGGGTCGGACAGGTGGCCGTCGTCGCCGAAGGCTCCCGACGCCTGGCCGACGGGCAGCTCGCCCTCCAGCACGTCGGCGCCGATGATGCCCAGCACCTTGCGGGTCTCGGCCTGCGCCCACACGGCGCCGAACAGGCCCGTCGAGGCGCCGACCACGGCGACCGGCTTGCCCCGCAGCGCGTTCTCGGGGAACGGGCGCGAGGCCCAGTCGAGCGCGTTCTTCAGCGCGCCCGGGATCGACCCGTTGAACTCCGGGGTCGAGATCAGGACGCCGTCGGCCTGCTCGAGCGCCTCGCGCAGGCGCGCGACGCTGTCGGGCTCGGTCTCGGGCGTGTCGAGGTCGGCGTCGTAGGCCGGCAGGTCCCGGAGGCCGTCGTAGACCTCCAGCTCGACCCCGGACGGCAGCGACATCGCCGCCGCCCGGAGCAGGGCCGTGTTGTGGGACCCGCTTCGCAGGCTTCCGGAGAGGCCGAGGATGCGGATCGCAGCCATCGGGCTCGCCTTACGCCTGCTTGACGAACTGGAGGTCGACCGAGATGGTCACGTTCCAGTCCAGCGCGTCGTTGCCGTTGGGCAGCTGGTTCTGCCAGTTGATGCCGAACTCGCGGCGGTCGACCGTCGTCGAGACCTGGAACGCGGCGCGGTCGTTGCCGAACGCGTCGGCGCCGACGCCGACGTCGCCCGTGGCGGTGACCGTCTTGGTGACGCCGCGGATCGTCAGGTCGCCGGTGACCTCGCCCGCGCCGTCCTCGCCGACCGTGACGGAGGTCGACTTGAACGTGATCGTCGGGGCGTTCTCGGCGTCGAAGAAGTCGGCGGTGAGGAGGTGGCCCTTGAAGTTGGGCTCGTCCACGGCGATCGAGGAGACGTCGGCGGAGCCGGTCAGGACGCCGTCGGCAAGAGCCGCGTCGTACTTCTCGAACGTCGAGCGGTACTTGGCGATCCCGTTGTACTTGACCGCGAAGCCGATCGTGGAGTGGACGGTGTCGAGGGCGTAGGTGCCCGCGGGGAGGGAGGTGGTGGCGCTCATGGTGTGCGTGGTCTCCTGGGAGTGAGAGGTGGACCGCAGTCCGCTTACGTGGAGAGACTATAGCGGACCGTGGTCCGCTTTTCCACGGCGCGCGCGCAACCGTCAAGGAGCTGACGGTTTCGGCCGATGGAGAGAGGGTGTCCGGCTCTTCGACGTCCCCTGCGTCCACCTCGACGAAGACCACGGCCTCCGGGGTCAAGGCGTCCAAGACGTCCACGACCAAGATCGAGGGCGACACCAACCAGGGCGTCACCACGAAGATCGCCGTGCCCAAGCAGTCGTTCGCCGAGAAGGTCCAGCAGTTCGGCACCGACTGGCAGGGCGTCGCCTCGCTGCTGTTCATCGTCCTGTTCGCCGTCGTCATGTGGCGGATGCTCAAGACGATGCCCAAGACCAAGCCGCAGGAGATCAAGCCCGACGCCAACGTCGAGGTCGGCTGGGACGACATCGCGGGCGTCGACGAGGCCAAGAAGGAGCTGCAGGAGGTCGTCGACTTCCTCAAGGACCCCAAACGCTTCAAGCGGCTCGGCGCGCGCGTGCCCGCGGGCGTGCTGCTGCACGGACCGCCCGGCACCGGCAAGACGCTGCTGGCCAAGGCCGTGGCCAAGGAGTCCGGCGCGACGTTCTACGCGCAGTCGGCGTCGTCGTTCGTCGAGATGTTCGCCGGCCTCGGCGCCGCGCGCATCCGCCGCCTGTTCCGCGAGGCGGCCAAGAACGAGCCGGCGATCATCTTCATCGACGAGCTGGACGCCGTCGGCGCCAAGCGCGGCTCGGACAACAACTCCGAGCGCGAGCAGACGCTCAACCAGCTGCTGGTCGAGATGGACGGCTTCTCGTCCTCGGGCCGGATCGTCGTCATGGCCGCGTCCAACCTGTTGGAGAAGCTCGACCCGGCCCTGCTGCGCCCCGGCCGCTTCGACCGCCAGGTGTTCGTCTCGCCGCCCGACGTCGAGGGCCGCAAGCGCATCCTCGGCGTCCACACCAAGAACAAGCCGCTGCGCCAGGACGTCGACCTGCACGTCGTCGCGCAGCAGACCAGCGGCCTCAGCGGCGCCGAGCTGGCCAACATCTGCAACGAGGCCGCGATCTTCGCCGCGCGCCGCGGCGGCCAGACCGTCGGCCGCGAGGACTTCGACGACGCGCTCGAGCGCGTCGTCGCGGGCGTCCAGACCAACACCACGCTCAACGAGCACGAGCGCCGCGTCGTCGCCTACCACGAGGCCGGCCACGCGCTCACGCGCGAGCTGCTGGCCTCGACCGAGCGCACGCACAAGATCTCGATCGTCCCGCGCGGCTCCGCGCTCGGGTTCGTCATGAACCTGCCCGACGAGGACTCCTACCTGAAGACGCGCGAGGAGCTCGTCGACCAGATGACGGTCCTGCTCGGCGGCCGCGTCGCCGAGGCGATCGTCTTCGGCGCGGTGACCACCGGCGCCGCCAACGACCTGCACCGCGTCGCGGAGATCACGCACGCGATGGTCCACGAGTACGGCATGGGGACCGCGACCGCCTCGGTGCGCGCGGTGACCGACGCCGACATCGTCTCCGACCTCACCCGCCGCATCCGCGACGAGGAGCAGCAGGAGCTGGCCTTCGAGGCCCAGAAGGCGGCCTACGACCTGATCACGCGGTACCGCGACAAGCTCGAGGAGATCGCCCAGGCGCTCCTGGCCAAGGAGACGCTGGAGCGCGCCGAGATCGACACGATCATGGCCGGCACGCCGCCGGTGGTCCGCCGGCGCCCGCCCTACGCGGTGCCGGACGCCCCCCAGGGGCCCGACGCCCCGGGCCCGCTCCCGGCGACGGGGCCGGCCGGGGCCGAATCGCCCGAGCGCCCGCGCATCGCCGCGGTCACGCCGCTGCCCCAGCCCGGGACCGCCGGGCCCGGCGACGACAGCGCCGCGTAGCGCGTCGAGTCACTAAGGTCGCGCGCCATGTTCGCGCGCATCGACCACGTCGGCGTCGCGGTCGAGGACCTCGACGCCGCCATCGCCCTGTACGAGAAGACCTACGCGATGGAGCTCGTCCACCGCGAGACCGTCACCGAGCAGGGCGTCGAGGCCGTCCTGCTGGACGTCGGCGAGAACCACGTCGAGCTGCTGGCGCCGTTGGGCCCCGACACGCCGGTGGGCAAGTTCCTGGCCAAGAAGGGCCCGGGCCTGCACCACGTCGCCTACCAGGTGACCGACATCGACGCGACGCTGGCGACGCTCAAGGAGCAGGGCCTGCGGCTGATCGACGCGACGCCGCGGATCGGCATCCGCAACTCGCGCGTGGCGTTCCTGCACCCCGCGGCCAGCGGCGGCGTGCTGACCGAGATCGTCGAGCCGGCCGCCCACTGACGGCCAGTAGGATCGGGCCCATGGCTCAGCGCATCTCCATCGGCTTCCAGGCCAGCCCCCCGCTGGCGACCCGCGTCTCGGACGACGAGCTGGCGAAGCTCCAGAACGCGCTGGGCGGCGAGGGCTGGCACGACGTCGAGGCCGAGGACGGCTCGATCCGGCTCAACCTGGAGCACGTCCTGTGGCTCCGGGTCGAGAAGGACGAGCAGCGCGTCGGCTTCGGCATCGGCTCCTGAGCGAGGCGCGCGCGCCAGGCGCGCGCCGGCCCCCGGGCGGCGCGCGCATGTTGATGTCCTTGGCGCACGTGCCGGTGCTGCTCTACCACGGCGTGCGCGACCGGCCGGTACCCGGCCTGGAGCGGTGGACCGTGACGCCCGCGGCGTTCGGCGCGCACGTCGCGGCGATCGCCGCCTCCGGCCGCACGCCGCTGACGATGTCGGCGCTGGCCGCCGCGCTGAAGGGCGCCGCGCCGCTGCCCGAGGCGCCGATGGCGATCACCTTCGACGACGGCTGGGCCGACACGCGCCCCGCGGTCGAGCGGCTGGCCGCGCGCGGGATCGCGTCGACGACCTACGTCCAGACCGGGCGCCTGGGCGAGGACGACCGGCTGGACCGCGCCGGCGTCCGCGCGCTGGACGCGCTCGGCGAGGCGGCCGAGGTCGGCGCGCACAGCGTCGACCACGCGCGCCTGGACGGATTGACGGGCATCCCGCTGGAGCGCGAGGTCGCGGGCTCCAAGGCCTACCTCGAGGAGCTGCTCGGCCACGCCGTCGAGGGCTTCGCCTACCCCTACGGCGCCCACGACGCGCGCAGCCGCGCCGCGGTCGTCGCCGCCGGCTTCGAGCACGCGGCGGCCGCCAAGGGCGCGCTCTCGCACGCCGGCGACGACCCCTACGCGATCGCGCGCTGGACGGTGACCGCCGACACGACGGCCGACCAGCTGGCGCTCGTGCTCGACGGCGACGAGGTCCCGGTCGTGCGCGCGAGCGAGAAGCCACCCACGCTCAGGGACCGCGTGGGTGGTCTAGTCCATCGGTCAGGGTTCGGACGTCTCACCCGCTGGGGCAGCCAAATCCCCCGAGCGGGCAAATGAAGCTGAGCTAGCGTGTCCCACATCAGGAGGTCCGTGCGGGGACTTCCACGACGAGGAAAGGGCCACGGGATGGCCGAACCCGACTGGGTGTTCGTCGAGCGCGTCCAAGGACGAATGCGGCGCGTGACCCTGCTCGACGACAACTTCGAGGTCATCGCGACCCACGACCGCGGCATCGCCGCCGCGGACGCCGAGTCCGACGAGTGCGAGCTGCTGCGCGCCGTCGAGCTCGGGGAGACGCTGCGCCGGTCGGCCTGACCGCGCCGCGGGCGGGCGACGACTACCGTTGCCCGTCCAATGGACGCCGGATCGCTCCTGTCTGCCGACCTCGCGCTGTTCCGCGCCGCGCGCACGCGCGGCCACGGCCCGTCGGCCGAGCGGGCCGTCCGGGCCTTCTCCCGGACCGGTGAGCACGCCGCCCTGTGGCTGGCGATCGGCGGGCTCGGCATCGCCGTCGACCGCCCGCGGCGCGACCGCTGGAAGCGCGGCGTGCGCGCGGTGGCCGGGGCCTACGTGCTCAACACGGCGATCAAGCAGGTCGTGCGGCGGCGCCGCCCGGCGCTCGACGACCTCCCGCCGCTGATGGCGACGCCGACGCAGCTGAGCTTCCCGTCGGCGCACGCGTCGTCGTCGTTCGCGGGCGCCCGGGCCTACGCGCCGCTGCTGGCCGGAGGCCACGGCGGCAGGGTCCTGTACCCGCTGGCTCTGGCGATGGCGGGCTCGCGCGTGTATCTCGGCGTCCACTACCCCTCTGACATCCTCGCCGGGGCGCTCCTCGGCACGTTCGTAGGAGACCGCGCGCGATGAAGGTCGGCATCGTCGGCATGCCCAACGCCGGCAAGTCCTCGCTGTTCAACGCCCTGACCAAGGCCGGGGCGGAGGCGGCGAACTACCCGTTCACCACGATCGAGCCCAACGTGGCGATCGTGCCCGTCCACGACGACCGCATGGTCAAGCTCTCCGAGCTGCTCCAGTCCAAGGAGGTCGTCTGGGACACGATCGCCTTCCACGACATCGCGGGCCTCGTCCGCGGCGCGTCGGAGGGCGAGGGCCTGGGCAACAAGTTCCTGGCCAACATCCGCGAGACCGACGCGATCGTCCACGTCGTCCGCGCCCACCACGACGAGGGCATCCTGCACTCCGAGGGCTCGGTCGACCCGGCGCGCGACGTCGAGACGATCGAGACCGAGCTGATCTACGCCGACCTCGAGCAGGCCGAGCGCCGCCACGAGCGCGTCCTGAAGGGCGCGCGCGGCGGCGACAAGGAGCTGACCGCCGAGCAGCGGTGGCTGGAGGCGATCATCGCCGAGCTGCAGGCGGGCAAGTCCGTCCGCGCCGCGGTCGTCGAGCATCCGGTGCCCGACCTCGCGCCCAACGCGCTGCGCGACCTCGCGCCGCTGACGATCAAGCCCGTGCTGTTCGTCGCCAACGTCGACGAGGGCTCGGACGAGGTCCCGCCGGAGATCCAGGCCCACGCCGACGCGATCGGCGCCAAGGCCGTCGCCGTCTCCTCGCGGCTGGAGGCCGAGCTGTCGGAGATGGACGAGGAGGAGGCCGCCGAGATGCGCGCCGACCTCGGCGTCAGCGAGTCCGGCCTGGACCGCGTCTCGCGCGGCGCGTTCGAGCTGCTGGACCAGATCACGTTCTTCACCGCCGGCGAGGGCACGATCGCCCAGACCTGGCACATGAAGGACGGGCTGAGCGCCTGGCACGCCGCGGGCGCGATCCACACCGACATCCAGAAGGGCTTCGTGCGCGCCGAGGTCATCGGCTGGGACGCGCTGCTGGACGCCGGCGGCTTCGCGGGCGCGCGCGAGCGCGGGACGCTGCGGCTGGAGGGCCGCGACTACGTGATGCGCGACGGCGACGTCATCAACGTCAAGTTCACGCCCTAGATGATTGACTAGGCTGAAGGGCGATGGAACTTCCGCGACAGGTCGACAAGCCCTGGGGTCATGAGCTCTGGTACGCGCTCACGGATCGCTACGCCGGCAAGGTCCTCCACGTGGAGGCGGGCCATCGGCTGTCGCTGCAGTACCACGAGGTCAAGGACGAGACCAACTACCTGCTGTCGGGCCGGCTGAAGCTCACCAAGGGCACCGGCGAGGACGACCTCACCGAGATCGTCATCGAGCCGGGGCACACCTGGCGCAACCGTCCCGGCGAGATCCACACGATCGAGGCGATCGAGACGGCCGACGTGCTCGAGGTCTCCACGCCCGAGCTGGACGACGTCGTGCGCCTGTCCGACCACTACGGGCGCCAGGGCACGACCGCGCATTAGCCCTGGCGCGCGGCGGCCCGCGGGGGTACCGTGAACCCGTGGGCCTGCTCCTCTACCTGATCCTGCTGTTCTGCTCGGGCCTGATCGTCGGCGGCCTGGGCCGCCTGGCGCTGCCCGGTCCCGATCCGATGTCGATCTGGGCGACGGTCGGCATCGGCATCCTGTCGTCGCTGATCGCCGGCCTGCTGGCCTACGCGCTGCTCGGCAACCCGGACGCCGGCGGCTTCGTCGGAAGCGTCCTGGTCGCGACGCTCATCGTGTACCTGATCCGACGGTCGCGAGGTCAGACGCTGTGGTCGACCCGTCGCGATCCGCGGCAGACGCGCTTCTGAGCGCGATCGCCGCGGCGCGGAACCCGGCGCGGCGGCGGGCGCGGGTGTCGCGGTCGTCGGCCAGGATCGCGGAGCGCCAGCCGAGGAACGCCCAGAGGTCGACGGCCAGCAGCGCCAGCGTGGCGAGCAGGATCGCCGCGGCGACGGCCAGCCCGACGCGGCCGCGGTGGCCGTCGGGCACGCGCGTGTCCAGCGCGTAGGCGACGTCGGCGTCCGAGCGCACCAGCGGCGTGTCGGCGATGTCGCGCTTGAGCACGTCGTAGGCGGGCTTGCGGCGCCCGTCGTAGGTGATCAGGCCCTTGTGGTGGATCGCGTCGCGGTCGGCGCCCGGGATGTCGGCGCCGCCGTCCCAGGCGGGCTTGACCGCGAACTCCTGCAGCGTCCAGTAGATCGCGCCGCTGAGCGTCGGCGCCGCGCGGACGGCGCCGAGCACGTCGCGCGTGTAGACCTCCTGGAAGGCGTAGGTCTGCTTGTCGGTCGCCGGGCCGGTCAGCGTGGCCTCGGCGCCGAACTCGGTCAGCACGAGGCCCGAGTTGGGGTACATGGCCCGCATGCGGTCGAGGTACGGGCCGAGCGCGCGGAGGTCGCCGGTCGCGTGGCCGGGCTTGCCCGGGTACCAGCCGAAGTAGGAGTTGACGCCCAGCAGCTGGAAGGCCGCGTAGGCGTTCTGGCGCGGGTAGCCGGGGTAGCTGAGCGTGTCGACCGCGGTCGGCAGCGTCGGGTCCAGGTCGAGCGTCAGCGCGCGGGCATCGCGCAGGAACGCGGCCGTGCCGGGCACCTGGTCGGGGACGACCGACAGCTCGTTGGCGACGCTGTGGGTCAGCGCGGACGGGTGGTTGCGCGTCTGCAGGACCGCGGCGCGGACGGTGGCCAGCGCGGCGTCGCGCTGGGCCTCGGTGCGCAGCAGCTTGTCGCGGTGGTAGATCGGGGCCTGGGTCCAGACCATGATCCCGGCCTCGTCGAGCTTGTCCTGCAGGCGCTGGTCCAGCGCGTAGTGGGCGCGGGTGACGTTGGCGCCGATGGCCTTGAGCTGGGCGACGATGTTGTGCACGTCGGCGTCGGTGAGCGCCGGGCCGTGGCCGTCGACGTCCTCCTGGATCGACGCGCCGCGCAGCTCGATCGGCTTGCCGTTGAGCCGCAGCAGGCCGTCCTCGACGGTCACCGTGCGCAGCCCGATCCGGGCGCCGTCGTGCTGCCACGTGGTCCCGTCGGCGGACGTGTCCAGCGCCGCGCCGTAGAGCGCCGGGTGGCCCGGGCCCCAGAGCTGGGCGCGGCCGCTCACCGGCACGCTGAAGCGCACCCGCGCGCGCTCGCCGGGCGCCAGCGGGCGCGACATCGCGCTCCCGCTGCCCGCGGCGTCGCCGTCGGGGTTCGTCAGCCGCGCGCTGAGGCGCGGCGCGACCGTCGCGCTCCCGCGGTTCTCGACCGTCGCGTCGACCAGCACGCTCCAGGAGCCGTCGGCGGCCCGGCGCGGCAGGAAGCCCGCGTCGCGCGTGACGACCTGCCCGAGCGGGACGAGCCGCGCCGGGCGCGTGATCCCGCCCCAGTTCCACCAGCCCTCGCGCGGCTCCTTGCCCTTGTGGTTGTCCACGCGGACGGTCAGCTCGTGGGGCGCGCCGTCGGCCAGCTGCGGGAGCGCGACCGTGAACGGCGCGTACGGGTCGGTGTGGCGGACCAGCGGGCGGCCGTCGAGCAGGACGTCGGCCACGCGCCGCACCTGCTCGAAGTGGATGCCCCACGTGTAGCCCGGCGGCGTGCCGTCGGGCTGCCGGAGCGCGATCCGGTACCAGCCGGTCTGCCCGGAGAAGTCCTGGGCCGTGGGCTTGGCGTCGAAGACGTGCGGCAGGTCGACCGCCGACCACGTGCGGTGGTCGGGCGCGTACTGCCAGCCCGCGCTGTCGAGGTCGACGGCGCGCGGCGGCGCGCTCGCGGCGCTCGCCACGGGCGTCGCCGTCGTCGCACCGACAAGCAGCGCGGCAACGGCCACGAAGGCGGCGAGACGTCGCACCAGGCGCGGGATCATCGCTGGTGCATCGGCAGGAGCGACGGTGGTCAACAGCGCGGGGTTCGCCCGCGCACCGCTTAGCCCTTCCTCGCCAAGGCTTCCAAACGCGCCGAAAGCCGGTTCATCCCGCGCGCGGTCGCGGCCTGCGCGGCCGTCCCGAAGTCCGTCGGCGCGTCGGGAGGACATGCCACTTCGATCGGCTGGAGCGTCGCGATCTTGCGGAACTCGCGCAGCTCGTCGGCCTGATTCCGGAGCGTCTGGGCCACCTTCGGGCGCTCGGCGTCCGCGTGGGCGATCGCGGTCTCCAGGTCGCCGTGCACGCGCAGGATCTCGCCGGCGGTCTTCTCGCCGATGCCCTTGGCGCCCGGGATGCCGTCGGACGGGTCGCCGCGCAGCGCGATGAAGTCCGGGACCTGGTCGGGCCGGATCCCGTACTTCGCCTTGACGCCCTGGACGTCCACCAGCTCCGGCCCGTCCTTGCCGCCGCGCGGGAACAGCACGGCGACCCGCTCGCCCACGCACTGGAACATGTCGCGGTCGCCGCTGAAGATCAGCACGGTGCCGCCGGCGTCGACCTCGCGGCGGGCGTAGGCGCCGAGCAGGTCGTCGGCCTCCAGGTCGCCCGCGTCCTCCCAGGACCACCCGAACGCGCCGAAGAACGCCGGCGCGTCGGCCCACTGCGGCGCCAGCTCGTCGGGCACCGGCGGGCGGTCGGCGTGGTAGCGGGGCAGCGCGGCGACGCGGTAGGACGCGGCCTCGGCGCCCGTGCAGAGGATCACCGCGCGCGGCGCGTGGCGCTCGACGGCCCACAGGACCTGGTTGGCGAACCCGAGCAGCGCGTTGACCGGTCGTCCGTCGGCGCCGGTGATCGACTTGGGCAGGCCGTAGAACGCCCGATACAGGAGCGACGGCGCGTCGACGACGAGAAGCGGCGGCATGCGGCCGCCTACTCTGACACGAGCCCCCGATGCCGAAGATCCCGACCTCACGCCTCGCCCGCACCGCGAAGTTCGGCGGCCTCGTCGCCGGCCAGTCCGCGCGCTGGGCCGGGACGCGGGTGGCCAACCGCCTGCGCACCGACGAGGAGGCCGAGCAGGCCGAGGCCAAGCGCGCGCTCGCGCTGGCCGACGAGCTGGTCACCCAGCTCGGCCAGATGAAGGGCGCGGCGATGAAGCTCGGCCAGGTCCTCTCGACCGTCGACTGGGAGCTGGTGCCCGAGGGCGAGCGCGAGACCTTCAAGGCCAAGCTCGCCGCGCTGCGCGACGACGCGCCGCAGGTGCCCTTCGAGCGGATGCGCAAGGTCGTCGTCGACGACCTCGGCGGCTCGCTGGACGAGCACTTCGCGCGCTTCGACGCCACGCCGATCGCCGCCGCGTCGATCGGCCAGGTCTACCGCGCCCAGCTGCACGACGGGCGCGACGTCGCGGTCAAGGTCCAGTACCCGGGCGTGGCCGAGGCGGTCGAGACCGACCTGCGCAACGCCGCGGTGCTGCTCCCGCTGGTCAAGCGCCTCGCGCCCGGCCTCGACGCCAAGGCGATCCTCAACGAGCTGCGCGACCGCATCGGCGAGGAGCTGGACTACGAGCTGGAGGCCCAGCACCACCGGCGCGTGGCCCGGGCCTTCAAGGACCACCCGTTCATCCTCGTCCCCGGCGTCGTGACGTCGATGTCGACGCGGCGCGTGCTGATCACCGAGTTCGTCTCCGGCCGCGGCTTCGAGGCGGTCAAGCGGCTCCCCGAGCCCGAGCGCGACCGCTTCGCCGAGATCTGCTTCCGGTTCTTCTACGGGTTGCTGCGCCGCGAGCGGATCGCCGCCGGCGACCCGCATCCCGGCAACTACCTGCTGGCCGACGACGGCCGCGTCTGCTTCCTGGACTTCGGCCTCGTCCGCCGCATGGACGCCGACTACCTCGAGCAGGAGCGCGAGCTGGCCCAGGCGGTGATCGACGGCGACGCCGACGCGGTCCACCGCCACCTCTCCGAGCTGGGCTACCTGCCCGACCCGGCGGCGTTCGATCCGCGGCGCGTGCTGGGCCAGCTGGCGGCGGCTGGCGAGTGGTACTTCAACCGCGGCTTCCGGCGCCTGGACCCCGAGTACGTGCGCGAGTCGATGGAGAAGGGCGGCTCGCCGGCCTCGGAGTACTTCGAGGAGATGCGCCGCCAGACGATCCCGCCCCAGGCGCTGCTGCTGCGCCGCATGGAGGGCCTGCTGTTCAGCGTCCTGGGCGAGCTGCGCGCGGGCGCCGACTGGGGGACGCTCGCGTTGGAGTACATCGCCGACGAGCCGCCGTCGACCGAGCTGGGTCGCGCCGAGGCCGACTGGCTCGCGAGCACGCGACGTCCATAGAATCCGTCGCATGGGAGCTACGGTCATCAACGGGCTGGACGACCTCAAGCGCCGGGCCGGCCAGGAGCTGGGCGTCAGCGACTGGCTGGAGGTCACGCAGGAGGCGATCGACGCGTTCGCCGACGCGACCGGCGACCACCAGTGGATCCACGTCGACCCGGAGCGCGCGAAGGAGACGCCGTTCGGCGGCACGATCGCGCACGGGCTCTACACGCTGAGCCTCGGCCCCCAGTTCTCCTACAGCCTGTTCGAGGTCACCGGCGTCGCCTTCGGCCTCAACTACGGCTACAACAAGGTCCGCTACCCGGCGCCGCTGCCGGTCGGGTCGAAGGTCCGCATGCGCGCGACGCTGACCGCCGTGGACGACATCCCCGGCGGCGTGCAGCTGACCGTCACCCAGACGTTCGAGCGCGAGGGCGGCGACAAGCCGGTCTGCGTGGCCGAGTCGGTCTCCCGGGTGTACGGCGGGTGAGCGCGGAGCCGACCTCACCGTTCGCGCCCGACGGCGCGCCGCTGGTCCTCCCGCGCGGGCCGCACGGCCTGGCGCGCGACGTCGTGCTGGCCTCGCAGCGCGGGCGCCTGCTGAGCGCGTTCGTCAAGCTCGCGGCCGACCGCGGCGTCGCGGCCGTGACGATCAGCGACATCGTCCGCGAGGCGGGCACCGCCAAGCGCACGTTCTACGAGCACTTCCGCGACAAGGACGACTGCTTCCTGCAGGCCTTCGAGGTCGCCTCCGAGCTGATGGTCGGCACGGTGGTGGACACCGTCGCGGCCGAGCCCGACCCGGTGCTGCGGATCGCCCGCGGCGCCCGCGCCTACCTCGAGGCGCTCGTCGCCCACCCCGAGTTCACGCGCCTGTTCCTGACGCACATGCGCGCCGGCGGCCCGCAGCTGGCCCAGCGCTGGACGGCCTGGGTCGAGTCGCTGGCCAACGTGCTGGTCCAGTGGCGCGAGGAGTCGCGTCAGGCGCGGCCGGACCTCGGCCTGCCGTCGCTGACCACGCTGCAGGCCACCGCGGCGATCTCCGCGGTCAACGAGATCGTCTCGATCACGCTGCTGCGCGACGGCATCGACGGCATCGGCCCGGTGTCCGACGAGCTGGTCGCGCTGACGGTGGCGTTCCTGACCGCCGACCCGCGGCCGCGCTGAGCGACGGACGCGCGGGGCGCGGGGGCGCGCCGCCCGGCTACGCGGCGCGCGCCAGCGGCGGCGCGAGCGTGGGCACGGTCCGCTCGCGCTGCGTGTGGTCCAGCTCGAAGTACGGACGGTCGGCGAAGTCCCCGAACCGGCGCAGCAGCGAGCCCGGGAGGTGGCCACGGCGCGTGCGGTAGAGCCGGACGTCGGCGTTGTAGATGCGCCGGCAGGACTGCAGCGCGCCCTCGATGGCGGTCAGGCGCGCCTCGACGTCGGCCAGGACGGACGAGCGGCCGAGGCGCGGGTGACGGGCGGCCGCGTCGGCGACGGGCGCGATGGCGGCGACGAGCTGGCGCTCGGCGGCCGCGCGCTCCCACGGCGTCGTCACCGCGAGCACGTGCTCGCGGGCGGCCACCAGGCGCGCGAGCGCCGCGTCGTCGGCCGCGGCCTCCGCCTGCACGGTGGCGATCAGCAGGGCCACGAGCCCCTGGCGCTCGCGGAGATGGAGGTCGATGGCGACCCACGTCGCGTCGGCGGCGCCGCGGGCGGCGGCCAGGCCGCGCCACGCGGTCGTCAGCCACAGCGCGGCGAGCACGAGCAGGACGAGCACCACGGTCAGGCCGGTCATAGGACGGCCATCGACGGCTCGCGGCGGGGCTTGAGCCCCGAACGCGCAAGCTCAGCGGACGTTGACCGAAGGACCGACGAGGTCGCCGAGCGTCACGCGGTAGGTCCCGGGGCCCGGCAGCGTCGCGGCGTAGCGCCCGGCGCGTCCCACGCGGGCGTGGCCGACCGTGCGCCAGCCGCGGCCGTCGCGGCGCTGCACGCTCAGCCGCTTGCCGCGCTCGACCGTGAACGTGCCGGTCAGCCGCGGCGCGGGCACGCGGGCGATCGCCGCGGCCTGGCCGCCGGTGGCGTCGATCCCGGTGCCGGCCGTCGCGCCGCCGTTGCCGGTGGACGCCGGCACGGTCGTGGAGGCCGGCGCGGTCGTCGTGCTCTTGGTCTTCGTCCCGCTGCCGCCGCTGCCGTCGTCGTCCGACGACGTGACCTTGCTGTTGGACGAGATGTAGGTGAACGTCGCCCACGTGTCGTAGAGGCCGAAGCGCTGGCGCAGCTGCGGTCCGGTGACCTGCGTGACCCCGCCCGTGCCGTTGACCTCGGCGCGCACGATCCGCGGCGACGCGCCGCGCTGCAGCACCGTGATCCCGCGGAACGACCCGCGGACCAACCCCTTCAGCTTGGCCTGCACCTTGGACTGCGAGTACGTGAACGGGCCCCAGTCGTGGCGCGGCGAGACCGAGTCGTAGGGGTCGTCGACGCCGCGCAGCCACGTCCGCGGCAGCGCGCCGATGAACGAGTCCTCGACGTTCTCGGTGTGGCCGCCGGAGGTCGAGAAGAAGTAGGTGGTGACGGCCTTGCCGTTCTGCGCGACGACCTCGTCGTCGGTGGCCGCGACCGCCGCGTCGGTCGACGGGAGCTCCGCCGCCACGCCCTTGTACATCTGCGAGCGCGTGTCGGCGTACTGCGTGAAGCCGTCGGTCGCGCTGCCCGCGTCGGTGGTCACCGCGTAGGAGCGCGCCGCGACGGCCTGCGCCTTCAGCGCCTCGGCCGGCCAGGACGGCGGCGACTCGGCGCTGACGACGCCGCGCACGTAGTCCTCCAGGCCGACCGCGTTGATCGCCTGCACCGAGGACCCGTTGGCCCGGACCTCCAGCGCGCCGCGGTAGCGGCCATTGGCCAGCCCGTTGGCGGCGCCGCCCTTCAGCGTGAACGCGCCGCCGGCGGGCGCCGCCAGCCGCAGCGGCGAGGCGTAGGTGCCGATCCGGCGCCCGGTCGCGCCGTAGAGCGCGACGCGCCCGCCGCTGACCCGCGCGCTGTAGGACGACCGCGCGCTCAGCTTCTTGGGGCCCGCCGCGACGACGCCGGTCACCCCCACGCTGCGCCCGCTCTGCAGCAGCACGCGCACCGCGTCCGGCGGGTCGGCCAGCTTCACCACGGCGGTGTCCTCGTAGTAGTGGCCGAGGATGTCGCGGTAGCCGGCGCCGTGCTGGGCGTAGCCCATCGCGCCGTACTGGCTCATCCCGATGCCGTGGCCGAAGCCGTGGCCCTTGACCACCAGCCGCGCGGCGGCGTGCGCGCCCGGCGCCACGGCGAGGGCGGCGGTCAGCGCGGTGAGCGAGACGGTGGCGATCCGGCGCATGCCGTTCACGGAACGCGGGCAGGCAGAGGGAGTTGCGGTGCTAGGTTCGGCTGGCATCGGTCTGAAGCGTTCAATCGAGGCAGGGTAGGGAAACGGAATGTCCAAGCGGCGCGCGTCCGACCTCTTCGTCGAGTGCCTGGAGGCCGAAGGCGTCAAGTACGTGTTCGGCATCCCGGGCGAGGAGACGCTGGACCTCAACCAGTCGCTGTCGCGATCGTCGGTCTCCTTCATCCCCGTTCGACACGAGCAGGGCGGGGCCTACATGGCCGACATGTACGGGCGGCTCACCGGACGCGCGGGCGTCTGCCTGGGCACGCTGGGCCCGGGCGCGATGAACCTCGTCACCGCCATCGGCGACGCGTTCCTGGACCGCGCGCCGCTGGTCGCGCTCACCGGTCAGGCCGACCTGGAGCGGATGCACAAGGAGAGCCACCAGTTCATCGACCTGGTCGAGCTCTTCAAGCCCATCACCAAGTGGAACGCGCGGGTCACGAGCCCGGACATCGTCCCCGAGGTCGTCCGCAAGGCCTTCAAGGTCGCCGAGTCCGAGAAGCCCGGCGCCACGCACCTGGAGCTGCCCGAGGACGTCATGGCCGCCCAGGTCGAGGGCCGTCCGCTGCCGCGTCGCCGCCCGGTCCGGCCCGAGCCCGCCGCGCGCGAGCTGCTCAAGGCCGCCGACCTGATCCGCAACGCGATCAACCCGGTCGCGATCGCCGGCAACGGCGCGGTCCGCGCGGGCGCGGCGCCCGCGCTGCGCGAGTTCTGCCGCGCGACCGGCATCGCGGTCGCCGAGACGTTCATGGGCAAGGGCCTGCTCGACTACGAGGACCCCAAGGCGCTGGGCACCGTCGGGCTGCAGGCGCGCGACTACGCGCTGGCGGGCTTCGAGGACGCCGACGTGGTCATCGCGATCGGCTACGACCTCGTCGAGCACGCACCCAAGCACTGGAACCCGCGGCGCGACAAGAAGATCGTCGTCGTGGACTCCGAGCCCGCCGAGATCGACGAGTTCTTCACGCCCGAGGTCGAGCTGGTCGGCGACATCTACCACGTGCTCACCCGGCTGGCGGAGGAGTGCCGGGACGTCCCGCACTCCGGCGGCTCGCCGCGGCTGCGGACGCTCGTCGAGGGCGCGCTGGAGCGCGCCGCCGACGACCAGAGCTTCCCGATGCAGCCGCCGCGGGCGCTCCACGAGATCCGCCAGGCGCTGCGTCGCGACGACATCCTCATCTCGGACGTGGGACTCCACAAGCTGTGGATCGGCCGGATGTTCCCCGCCCATGAGCCCAACACGGTGATGATCGCAAACGGTCTTGCAGGCATGGGCTTCGCGGTGCCCTGCGCGGTCGCCGCCAAGCTCGTGCATCCCGACAAGCGCGTGGTCACCGTCAACGGCGACGGCGGCATCCTGATGAACTTCCAGGAGCTGGAGACCGCGATGCGGCTGAAGACGCCGTTCGTCAACGTGGTCTGGGAGAACCGCCAGTTCGGCTCGATCGTCTGGAAGCAGGACAAGAAGTTCGGCGAGCACTTCGGCGTCGACTTCACCAACCCGGACTTCGTCAAGCTCGCCGAGGCCTTCGGGATGCCCGCCTGGCGCTGCGAGGCGCCCGAGGACTTCGGCCGCCACCTCCAGCGCGCGCTGACGCTGGACCTGCCGTCGCTGATCGTGCTGCCCATCGACTACTCCTACGACGTCGCCTTCGCCCAGGCCCTGGGCGACGAGACGGTCGCCAACACGTAGGCCATGGCCTCGACGCTCCAGGACCGCGCCGCCGCCCGGCGCGCCGCGCTGATCGAGGCCGGCGTCGAGCTGCTGGGGACCGTCGGCGCCGCCGGGGTGACGGTGCGCGCCGTCTGCCGCGGCGCGAAGCTGACCGAGCGCTACTTCTACGAGTCCTTCGACTCGCGCGACGCGCTGCTGCGCGCGGTCCACGCGCAGGTGGCCGAGGCCGCCCGCGAGACGATCGTCGCGGCCGTCGCGTCGGCGGCGCCGCACACGCCGGAGCGCGTCGCCCAGGCCGCGGTGGCGGCCTTCACGGCCTTCCTGGAGGCCGACCCGCGCCGCGGCCGCGTGCTGCTCAGCGAGTCGTTCACCGACAGCGTCCTCGCCCAGCACGACCTCGAGCTGATCCCGGCGTTCGCGGCGCTGCTGGTGACCCAGATCCGCGCGCTGCCCGACCCGCCCGACGACGTCGACGCCCAGCTGACCGCGGTCGCGCTGCTCGGCGCGCTGCGCACGCTCTACCTCACGTGGCTCCAGGACGACCCGTCGATCCCGGCGGCGCGGCTGAACGCGCACGCCACCGCGCTGGTCCTCGCCGCGGCCGAGATCCGGTCCGGGCACGCGGCATCCTGATTGACAACGCACGTTGTCACTGCCAGCATGCCCGCCATGCTCGGCCCCGACACGCTGACCTGGCGCCACTTCGGCGACGCCCGCGGGCTGCTGTTCGTCATCCGCCCCGGGGTCCTGCAGGCGATGCACCCGGCGATCGACGCGGCGCTGCGCCAGCACTCCGACTTCTTCGAGAACCCCTGGAACCGGCTGCTGCGCTCGTCGGGACCGATCCTCGGCGTCGTCTACGACGGGCCCGCCACGGCCGAGCAGACCGCCGGCTGGGTGCGCGACCAGCACCGGTCGATCAAGGGCAAGGACGCGTCGGGCCGTCCGTACCACGCGCTCAGCCCCGAGGCCTACTACTGGGCGCACGCGACGTTCTTCGAGTCCATCATCTCGGTCCAGGCCCACCTGGGCAACCCGCTCTCGCGCCTGGACCAGGAGCGGCTCTACGACGAGTCGATCGGCTGGTACGAGATGTACGGGTTGACGATGCGCCCGGTGCCGCCCGACTACGCGGCCTTCGAGCGCTACTGGGCCGACATGCTGGCCGACGGCCTGGAGGCCACCGAGGTCGCGCTTGGGACGTTCACGGGCGAGATGCGGCTGCCCGCGCCCTACCCGCTGCTGGAGGGGCTGCCGTGGATGACGCTGCGGCCGCTCTTCGCGCGCGTGCCGACGTTCGTGGGGCGCGGCACGCTGCCCGCGGCGGCGCGCGAGAAGCTCGGGCTGTCGTGGTCGAAGGCCGACGAGGTCGCGCTGCGCGGGCTGCTCGCGCCGCTGCGCCACGGCTGGCCGCTGGTGCCCGAGCGCTTGAGGTGGCATCCCCGTGCCTGGACGGGTGTTCGGCGCGAAGCGGCCCGAAACGCGGTCCGATCGAGCGCCGTCGCGCCAGATATGCGGTCTCCCGCCTGACATCTACCGGGAAGTGGGGATGAGGCGCGCTGGACCGATCTCCGATCCGGGACAGCGTGTCCCCGATCGTCTCGCTCCTCCTCTTCCTCGCCCTCGCGGTCCCGATGTCCGCCGCGCTGCTGGCGGCCGTCGCCCCGGCCCACACGCTGGCCCTCGAGGCCAAGTACGTGATCGGGCGCCTCGTCGCGCTGAGCGCGCTGATGATCGCCACCCCGCTGCTGATGTCGATCGCGCTCGCCGTCGTCATCACCTCCCGCGGCCCGGTCCTGTTCCGCCAGATGCGCGTCGGCGAGGGCGGCGAGACGTTCGCGATGCTGAAGTTCCGCTCGATGCGCGTCGACGACGCCGCGGCCGCCTTCGTGCCGGTCGCCGGCGCCGCGCCGGGCGGCGTCGAGGGCGTCGACCGCCGCACGGCCGTCGGCCGCTTCATCCGCCGCACGTCGCTGGACGAGCTGCCGCAGCTGTGGAACGTCGTGCGCGGCGACATGTGCCTGGTCGGCCCGCGCCCCGAGCGCCCCGAGCACGTCGACCGCTTCTCCGGCGAGATCCCCGGTTACGCGGCCCGCCACCGCGTCCGCGTCGGCCTCACCGGCCTGGCCCAGGTCGCGGGCGCCCGCGGCGCCGGCTCGTGCATGGCGACCCGCGCCCAGCTCGACAACGAGTACATCGACTCGTGGTCGCTGGGCCTCGACATGCGCATCCTCGGCCGCACGGTCGGGGCAGTGCTGCGCGGCGCGGAGTAGCGGTCCCGTTTGGCCGCTGCGGCGGCCCGGGCAGTCGTATCCTCGGCGGGACCAGAGACGACTGCAGGAAGGATCGTGAGCATGGCCGCGACGGCGGACGAGACCCGCGTCATCGAGTGGGTCAAGACGCAGCTGTACATCGGGGGGCAGTGGCGCGACGCGTCGGGCGGCGGCACGCTCGACGTCGAGGATCCCGCGACGGGCGAGACGATCGCGACGGTCGCCGACGCCACCAACGACGACGCCGACGCGGCGCTGGCCGCGGCGACCGAGGCGTTCGAGACCTGGCGCTGGGTCGCGCCGCGCGAGCGCGCCGACATCCTGCGGCGCGCCTACGACCTCATCGACGAGCGCACCGACGAGCTCGCCTTGTTGATGACCCTGGAGATGGGCAAGCCGATCGCCGAGTCCAAGGGCGAGATCGCCTACGCCAACAACTTCCTGCGCTGGTACTCCGAGGAGGCCGTGCGCATCAACGGCCGCTTCACGACCAACGAGGCCGGCAACGGGCGCGTGCTGACGATGCGCCAGCCGATCGGCCCGTGCCTGTTCATCACGCCGTGGAACTTCCCGCTGGCGATGGGCACGCGCAAGATCGGCCCCGCGCTGGCGACGGGCTGCACGTGCGTGGTCAAGCCCGCCAAGCAGACGCCGCTGTCGATGCTGGCGCTCGCGCAGATCCTCGAGGAGGCCGGGCTGCCCGGCGGCGTGGTGAACGTCCTGACGGCGTCGTCGAGCGGGTCGATCATGCAGCCGCTGATCGAGGACCCGCGCGTGCGCAAGATGTCGTTCACGGGCTCGACCGAGGTCGGCAAGACGCTCATCCGGCAGTCCGCCGAGCAGGTGCTGAAGGTGTCCATGGAGCTGGGCGGCAACGCGCCGTTCCTGGTCTTCGAGGACGCCGATCTCGACGCCGCGGTCGAGGGCGCGCTGCTGGCCAAGATGCGCAACGGCGGCGAGGCGTGCACCAGCGCCAACCGCTTCCACGTCCACGAGAGCGTGGCCGCCGCGTTCTCCGAGAAGCTGGCCGCGAAGATCGGCGCGCTGAAGGTCGGACGCGGCACCGAGGACGGCGTCCAGGTCGGGCCGCTGATCGACGAGGCGCAGCGCTCCAAGGTCGCCGAGCTGGTCGACGACGCGGTCGGCAAGGGCGCGCGGGTGCTCACCGGCGGCGCGCGGGTCGACGGCGCGGGCTACTTCTTCGAGCCGACGGTCCTGGCCGACGTGACCGACGACGCGCAGCTGCTGGCCGAGGAGATCTTCGGCCCGGTCGCGCCGATCACGACGTTCGCGTCCGACGACGAGGCGATCGCCAAGGCCAACACCACCGAGTACGGCCTGGTGTCCTACGTCTTCACCCAGGACGTCGACCGCGCCTTCCGCGTGATCGAGCGGCTGGAGACCGGCATGATCGGCTTCAACCAGGGCATGGTCTCCAACGCGGGCGCGCCGTTCGGCGGCGTCAAGCAGTCCGGCTTCGGCCGCGAGGGCGGCCCCGAGGGCCTGGACGAGTACCTGGAGACCAAGTACGTCGCCATGAACACCGGCGTGGGCGCCACCAAGCTGTAGTCGAAGGACTGTGGGCATCGGCGCCGAAGGGCGGCGCCGATGCCCCGCTTCGTGGATCTCACCGCTCCGATCACGCCATCGCCGGCCGAGCTGCCGGACATCCTGCGCACCGACGTGGAGTTCAGCGACCACGCGGAGGGCGCGAGGACGATCGAGGCGATGCTGGGCGTCGGGCCCGAGCTGCTGCGCGACGGCGAGGGCTGGGCGGTGGAGACGTTCACGCGGCTGGGCACGCACAACTCCACGCACGTGGACGCGCCCTACCACTACAACTCGACGATCAGCGGCGAGCCCGCCAAGACGATCGACCAGCTGCCCTTGGAGTGGTTCTACGCGCCGGGCGTGGTGCTTGACATGTCGCACAAGGCCGACGGCGACGCGATGACGGTGGCGGAGGCGCAGCGCGCGATCGATGCCGCCGGCCACGACCTCCGGGCCGGCGACATCGTGTTGGTGCGCACCGACCGCGACCAGTTCCTCGACGCCCTCGACTACATGGCGCGTGGACCGGGAGTGACCGTGGAGGCGACCCGGTGGCTGCACGAGCAGGGGGTGCGCGTGATGGGCATCGACGCCTGGGGCTGGGACGCGCCGCTGCACCTCCAGGCCGCCGAGGCCAAGGAGCGGGGCGAGGCCGGGATCTTCTGGGCGGCGCACCAGGCGGATCTGGAGTACTGCCAGATCGAGCGCCTGGCCAACCTGCGCGAGCTGCCGCCGACCGGCTTCCTCGTGTCGGTGTTCCCGCTGCGCCTCGTCGGCGGATCGGCGGCCCCGGCGCGCGCGGTTGGCATCATCCCCTCCTAGATGGGAACGAAGTCCAGGCTCGTCGTGGCGCTCGCCGCGGTCGCGGCGGCGCTCCTCGGCGGGGTCGGCGCGGCGGTCGTGCTCGGCGCCGGGGCGCAACGTCCGACCGGCGAGGCGCTGGTGCCGCCGGCGATCGAGGGCGGTCCGGACGGGCGCCTGGCGGTCGCCGGGCCGTGGGTGATGGCCGACGACCCGTCCGACGTCGGCGAGCGCGACGGGTGGCCGCAGGGCGGGTTCCCCGGGCAGCTGACGACCGTGCCGCGCGTGGCCAACGCCGCGACGGTCACCGGCGCGACGGGCTTCGCCAACTGGCGCGGCGGGATCACCTGGTACCGCACGACGCTGACCGCGCCGCGCACCGGCTCCTACGCGCTGCGCTTCGAGTCCGTGCACCACATCGCGACCGTGTGGCTGGACGGGCGCCAGATCGCCACGCACACCGGCGCCTACCTGCCCTTCGAGGTGTCGCTGCGCCTGCGCGCCGGGATCGAGCACCGCCTGGTCGTGCGCGCCGACTACCGCTACCCGACGCGCCAGAAGCGCACCGGATGGCACCGCACGTGGTTCAACTACGGCGGCCTCAACCGCGAGGTGACGCTGCGGCCGCTGGCGCCCGTCGCGATCGAGACGCCGGCCCTGCGGACGCGCCTCTCGCGCGGGGCCGCGATCGTCGACGTCTCCGCGAGCGTCCGCAACCGCGACAGCGGTGGGTCACGCGACCTCCAGGCCCGCGGCAGCCTCACCCGCGCCGGTCGCGTCATCCGCTTCCGGTTCCCGCCCGTGCACCTGGGGCCGGGGGAGACCCGCCGCGTGTCGACCCGCGTGGTCGTGGGCTCGCCCGCGCTCTGGCAGCCCGGGTCGCCGTCGTTGTACACCTTGCGTCTCGCGACGCCCGACGGCGGCGGCTGGACCCAAGACGTAGGCCTACGGGAGATCCGGCGAGAGGGGCGCACGCTGCTGCTCAACGGCGAGCGCCTGCGCCTGCACGGCGCGTCGATCCACGAGGACGCCGAGGGCGACGGCGACGGCCTCACGCCGGGCGAGATGGACCGCATCGTCGGCGAGCTGAAGGCGATCGGCGCCAACGCGACGCGGGCCCAGCACGCGCTCGACCCGGCGCTGCTGGAGCGCCTGGACCGCGCCGGGATCCTCGTCTGGCAGGAGATCGGCCCGGTCGACGCGCCCGGCGCCTGGACGTCCTCGACGCCGGAGCTGGCCCACGCCGCCCGCCAGCGCGTGCGCGCGTCGGTCCACCAGCTGCAGCTGCACCCGTCGATCATCGCCTGGAACCTGGCCAACGAGATCGCCGGCAACGGCCACGACCCCTCGCAGGTCGCGTTCGTCAGCGACATGGCCCGGGAGCTGCACCGCGAGGATCCCGGCCGCCTGGTCGCCGTCGACGTCTGGGGCTCGCACCCGCCCAAGGACCCGGGCGAGATCTACAAGAACGTCGACGCGGTCTCGTTGACCAACTACATCGGGTGGTACCAGGGCGCCGACGAGACGCGCTCGCAGATCGCCTCGCGCCTGCACGACACCGTTCTCGGCTTCACCCGGCTGTTCCCGCGCAAGGTCACGCTCGTCTCGGAGTTCGGCGCCGAGGCCAACGCCGCGAACCCCACCGCCGCGCCCGGCGGCTACGGCTACCAGTCCTGGCTGCTGCGCCGCCACATCGCCACCTACCGCGCGCTCCCCCAGCTCTCCGGCATGTTGGTGTGGAACCTCCGCGACTTCGGCGTCGCGCCCACCTTCGCCGGCGGCTCGATCAAGAAGCTCATCCCCACCATCTCGATCACCCGCGGCCTCAACACCAAGGGCCTCTACGACTACGCCGGCCACCCCAAGCCCGCCGCCCGCGCCGTCGCCCACGCCTTCGCCAAGCTCGGCACCGGCCTCCAGCCCCAGCGCCGGCCCTAGCCCTAGCCCTCCGTCCAGGCCCACCTCCGATCCGGGTCACCTACGACGTCACATGAACGTCGAAAGTGACCCGGACCGTCGGCTTGCCGTGCTCGCCGACCGGCAACTCGGCGTCGTGACCCGTCACGACCTGCTCGCGTGCGGCCTCTCGCGCACCGCCATCGCCGATCGCGTCGGGCGGGGCAGGCTGCGCGTGCTGTATCGAGGGGTCTACAGCGTGGGCCACCGCCGGCTCAGGCGAGAAGCCGAATGGCTTGCGGCGGTGTGGGGCAGCGGTCGCCGCGCCGCGCTGAGCCACTGGCAGGCCGCGGCGCTGTGGGATCTCCTGCCGTCACGCGGCTCGCGCATCCACGTGACGACGCCCTCGCGATCGGGTCGCATCCCGAACGCCGAGCGTGTGGTCCTGCACCGCGTCGGCACGCTTCGCCCCTGGGAGATCACCGTGACGGACGGGATCCCGGTGACGACCACCGCACGAACCCTGCTCGACCTGGCCCCTCACCTGCGATCGCGCGCGCTCGAAGACCTCATCGGGCGTATGGATCGCCTCGGCCACTTCGACCTCGTCGCGGTCCGCGGCTGCCTGGACGACCATCGGCGCACGCCCGGAGCGCCGAAGCTCCGTCGCCTCCTCGACGACCTCCACGGCGTCGGCGCAGCCGACCTCCGCAGCGTGCTCGAGGCGCGCTTCCTCCAGCTCTGCGACGACCACGGCCTGCCCGTCCCGCTGGTCAACGGCCGCGTCGCAGGCTTGTTGGTGGACTTCTTCTGGCCGGACGCGGCCCTCGTGGTCGAGACCGACGGCTACGCCTTCCACGCCACGCGGTCCGCCTTCGAGCGCGACCGCGAGCGCGACCAACGCCTCGTGATCGCCGGCTACCGCGTGGTCCGCGTGACCTACCAGCAGGTCATGCGGGCGCCCGCGGAGGTCGCGCGGCGCCTCCGGGCCCTCATCCACGGATCCGGGTCACTGCCAACGTCGATGTGACGTCGGGAGTGACCCGGACCGCGAGGCGGGCGGGCGCGCGCCCTAGACCGCCTGGTTGCCCGCGGCGATCTTGCGCAGGTTGATGGTCTCGTCGTAGAGCTTGGCGTCGACGCCGGCCTCCAGGGCGACCTCGCGGAGGGGGCGGCCGGAGTCGGCGGCGGTCTTGACGATGGCCGCGGCGGCGTCGTAGCCGATGGCGCCGTTGAGCGCCGTCGCGGCGGCCAGCGTCGCCTCGGCGGAGGCCTTCGTGCCGTTCTTGTTGACCGTGATCCCGTCGACGCACTTCTCGGCGAAGGCGACCGACGTCGTCGACAGCAGGTGGATCGACTGCAGCAGGTTGCGCGCGATCAGCGGGATGCGCACGTTCAGCTCGAACTGGCCCTGCATGCCGCCGATGGTGATCGCGGTGTCGTTGCCGATGACCTGCGCGGACACCTGCAGGACGACCTCCGGCAGCACCGGGTTGACCTTGCCCGGCATGATCGACGAGCCCTTCTGCAGCTCGGGCAGGAAGATCTCGCCGATGCCCGCGCGCGGGCCCGAGCCCATCAGCGCGATGTCCTGCGCGATCTTGGTCAGCGACACGGCGACGACCTTCAGCGCGCCCGACAGCTCGACCAAGGCATCGCGGTTGGCCTGCGCCTCGAACGGATCGGCCGGCGGCGCGATCAACTTCAACTTCGACTCGCGCGCCAGGCGCTTGCGGACCTCGGCGGCGAACTTCGGGTGCGTGTTGAGGCCCGTGCCCGTGGCGGTGCCGCCGAGCGGGATCTGGCCGACGTGCACCAGCGCGCTCGCGATCCGCTCCTGCCCCAGCCGGATCTGCGCCGCGTAGCCGGCGAACTCCGCGCCGAGCGTCACCGGCACGGCGTCCATCAGGTGCGTGCGGCCGGACTTCACCACGTCCTTGAACTTCTTGGCCTTGCGGTCGAACGAGCGCTCGAGCTGCTTCAGCGCCGGCAGCAGCGTGTTGGTGGCCTGGTCGAGCGCGGCGAGGTGCACGGCGCTCGGGAACACGTCGTTGGAGGACTGGCCGAAGTTCACATGGTCATTGGGATGCGCGCGACCCTCGGTCAGCGCGCTGATGACCTCGTTGGTGTTCATGTTCGACGACGTGCCGGAGCCGGTCTGGAACACGTCGATCGGGAACTGCGTGTCGTGCTCGCCGTTGGCGATGGCCTCGCCGGCGGCGGCGATCTCGGCCGCGAGCTTCTTGTCGAGGTTGCCGAGGTCGGCGTTGACCAGGGCGGCGGTGCCCTTGATCCGCCCGAGCCAGTGGATGACCGACAGCGGGACGGTCTCGCCGGAGATCGGGAAGTTGTCGACGGCCTTCTTGGTCTCGCCGCCGTACAGCGTCTTCTTCTTCACAGGAGGCATGGCCTTGCAGCCTACGACTTGCCTGACGCGGGCGCCGCGCGCGTGATCCCGATCCGCGCCGAGCCCGGCACCGCGATCGTCAGGCTGCCGTCGCCGGCGCTGCGGACCGTCGAGCGCCGGGTCGCGCCGGACTTCAGGCGCAGCGTCACGCGGTAGCGCGTGCGGTGCGCGTAGCGCGTGGACGTGCGGATCGTCGTCGCGCTGTCGGTGCTCACCCGCAGCGACCGCGCGGTCACGTCGGTCAGCGATCGCCACGACAGCCGGTCGCGCGCGGCGCGCACCGTGTACCCGCGCACCGTCCACGTCCGCTCGGTCGCCCGGAACGACCACTTCGCCAGGGCGGTGGCCGGATGGGCGAACGTCGCGGACAGCCACGGCAGCGTCTGCTTGAGGTCGCGCGACCACAGCTCGGGGTCATGGCCGCCGCGGCCGTAGTCGACGTAGGTGCGCGGGATCCCGAGCGCCCGCAGCCGCGCGGCCAGCGACGCGCTCTCCTGGAAGATCACCGGCTCGATGTCCTCGCCACCGCCGCCCTCGCCCTCGCCGGTGTAGATCGACAGCGCGACGCCGCGCAGGTTCGCGGCCAAGTCATAGGGATTGTGTCCGCGCCAGGCGATCTGCGGGCCGTCCCAGGAGCCCCACGGCTCGGCGCCGACCAGCGACGGCGCGGCGCCCTTGGGCACGCCGAGGTCGTCGGCGCCGCTGAAGGACGCCGCGGCCGCGAACAGGTCGGGGTGGCGCGCCGCGTAGCTCATCGCGCCGAAGCCGCCCATCGACAGCCCCGCGATCGCGCGCTGGGACCGCGCCGCGAGCACCGGCTCGTGGGCGTCGATCCACGGGATCAGCTCCTTGACGTGGAAGTCCTCCCAACGCGGCTTGGCGCCCTTGGGCCAGTTCGTGTACCAGCCCTCGCTGCCGCCGTCGGGCATGACGACGACCAACCCCATGCCCTCGGTCAGCTCCTCGGCGTCGAGCTGGTCGGTCCAGTTGGAGGCGTCGGCGTCGCTGCCGTGCAGCAGGTAGAGGCTGGGGTAGCGCGCGCTCGGATCGGCCGCGGCCGCGCGCGGGAGCAGCACGCGCACCTTCACCGGGTCGGCCAGCGACGGCGACGTGAACGTCAGCTCGGTCAGCCGGTCGTCCAGCGCGGTCGAGGAGACGAGCTCGAGCCCGGAGGCCCGCGCGCCCGCCGCCGGCCCCGCCACGAGCGCCAACACCATCAACAACAACAGCTTCCGCATCGCTGTCCATCATCCCCGATCGGCTAGGCCAGGAACGCCAAGAGCTCGCGGGCGACCCCTACAGGATCGTCGTAGGCGATCAGGTACCCGGTCCCCGGCAGCACGCGCAGCATCGCGTCGGGCAGCAGGTCCAGCGCCTCCTCGGCGCCGCGCAGCGGATGGTGGTGGTCGTCGTCGGCCCACAGCAGCAGCACCGGGAAGTCCAGGCGCGGCAGGAGGTCCAGCACCTCGCGCCGCGCCCCGCGCGGCAGCGCGCGGGCCAGCCGCGCCCACGACCGCGCGAGGTTCGCGTTGCCGCCGACGTCGGCCATCGCGTGGCGCACGAGGTCGGCGGCCTCGGGGACGCCGCGCGCGGTCAGCGCGGTCCCGCGCTCGGGGCGGAAGGCCAGCCGCGCCGCGTGGCCCGCCACGCGATCGAGCCCCGGCAGCCCGGCCACCCGCGCCGCGCCGCGCCACGCGGCCTGCGCCTTCTCGCGCTCCGGCGGGCGGTGCAGTCGGCACGGCATCAGGACCAGGCGCCCCGGGCGCAGGCGGCCGAGCTCGATCGCGCGCACGAGCAGGTCGGCGCCCAGCCCGTGGCCGCCGACCAGCGGCCGCCGTCCCGCGACGTCGGTGCAGAAGTCGGCCAGCACCGCCGCCAGCCAGTCGAAGGTGTAGGGGTGGCGCGGGCGGTCCTCGGAGTCGCCGTGCGCGGGCAGGTCGGGGAGGATCAGCCGGAAGCGGTGCTCGAGGTCGGCGACCGCCGGCTCGAACTCGCGGTGGCTGAGCGCGACCGAGTGCACGAGCACCAGCGGCGGCCCGGTGCCGATCTCGCGGTAGGCGATGCGCGCGCCGTCGGCCGCGTGCCAGAGCCGGAGCCTCACCCGCCCGCCCGTCCCGCCGCCGCGCCGCGCGCCAGCGCGGCGGTCACCGTCGCCGGCCCGTCCACCAGCACGGCGCTCGTGGTCTCCACGCGCCGCGCCAGCTCGGCCGCGACGCCGTTGGAGCGATCCGCGCCCGCGCCGATCGCGCCCGACAGGTACCCGAGCTGCAGCGCCGCGCGCGCGTCGCCCGCCCGCGCCCGCGTCGCCAGGCGCTCGGCGACCGTGTGGACGAGGACGCCGAGGTTCTGCAGGTCCGCGTCGGTCTTCACGTGGCGCGTGCACGCCGAGATCGGCACGTCGCCGGGCAGCCGCACCGTGCCGGGCGCCGCCGTCAGCGCGCGCTCGTAGTCGGCGCGGGAGGTGTCGACGCAGGCGCGCGGCATCGGGGGCTCGGGCGACCCGCAGGCCCAGGAGCAGAGCGCGAGGCTCACGGCGGCGAGGGCGGCGGTGCGCCTCATCGGCCCATCGTAGAGTGGCGAGGGTGCCGTCCGGGAGCGAACCGTCGCGAGGCCGCGGCGTCGACCGCGAGATCCTCCGGCTCGCCGTCCCCGCGCTGGGCGCGCTGGCCGCCGAGCCGCTGTACCTGCTCGCCGACACCGCGATCGTCGGCCACCTCGGCACGCGCCGGCTCGCGGCGCTCGCGCTCGCGGCGTCGATCCTCAGCGCCGTCGTCACGCTGTGCAACTTCCTCACCTACGGCACGACCGCCCAGGTCGCGCGCCTGCACGGCGCCGGGCAGGACCGCCGCGCCGGCGAGATCGCCGCGCAGTCGCTGTGGCTGGCGGTCGGCATCGGCGTGGCGGCGACCGCGCTGGTCGTCGCGCTGGCCGACCCGCTGATGGCGCTGGTCGGCGGCTCGGGCGCGACCGCCGACCTCGCCGCGCGCTACCTCCGGCTCTCCGCGCTCGGGCTGCCCGCCGCGCTGATCGCGCTGGCCGGCCAGGGCTACCTGCGCGGCGTCGGGGACCTCCGGTCGCCGCTGGTCGTCGTCGTGGCGGCCAACGCCCTCAACATCGTCCTCGAGCTGCTGTTCGTGTACGCCTTGCGCTGGGGCCTGGACGGCAGCGCGCTGGGCACCGTCGTCGCGCAGGCGGCGATGGGCGCGGCGTTCACCATCATGTTGCTCAAAGCGCCCGCCACGAGCCGCCGCCCCCACGCCGCCCAGCTGCGCTCGCTGGCGCACATGGGCGGCCACATCGTGGTCCGGACCGGCTCGCTGCTGCTCGCGTTCCTGGTCGCCGGGGCGGTCCTGGCCCGCGAGAGCGACGACGCCCTCGGCGCCCACCAGATCGCCTTCCAGGTCTTCATCTTCCTGGCCCTGGTCCTCGACGCGATCGCGATCGCGGGCCAGGTCCTCGTCGGCCGCCTGCTCGGCGCGGGCGACGCGCCGCGCGCGATCCACGCCGCCAACCGCATGTGCCGGTGGTCGGTGGTGGGCGGCCTCGTCATGGCCGCCGCGCTGCTGGCCACCACGCACGTCCTGCCCAACGCCTTCACCGACGACGACCAGGTCCTCCACGAGGCCGCCACCCTCTGGCCGCTGTTCGCGCTCATGCTGCCCGTCGGCGCGCTGGTCTTCGCGCTGGACGGCATCCTGCTCGGCGCCGGCGACACCCGCTACCTCGCCTACGCGATGGCCTTCAGCGCGATCGGCGTCTTCCTCCCGATCGCGCTGCTGACCGCGCGCTTCGACTGGGGCGTCACCGGCGTCTGGGCCGGCATCGACGCGCTGATGGTCGCGCGCCTGGCGACGATCGGCGCGCGCTACCGCAACCGCCGCTGGGTCGTCACCGGCGCGACCGCGCTCGCGGCGCGCTGAGGGCCTACCCGCGGTCGCTCGCGGCGGCGACGCTGGCCTCCGCCTCGGCCTCGAGCGTCTCGCGCAGCGAGTCCGGCAGCTGCGCGGCCTGCTGGGACTCGTAGTCGAAGCCGACCAGGACGCCGTAGCCCTCGGCGGCCAGGCGCGTGCCGACGCGCATCTCGAACTCGACCCGGAACGAGGAGCGCTTGACGTTGCCGATCGAGCACTTCACCGCGACCTCCTCGTCGAAGTGCACCGGCGAGCGGTAGTTGATGTGGCACTCGGCGAAGATCAGCCCGAACGCGTCGCCCTCCGGGCGGGCCGGGTCGTGCGACGGCACCAGCTCGCGCAGGTACGCGATGCGCGCGGTCTCGAAGTACCGCAGGAACACCACGTTGTTGAGGTGGCGCATGGCGTCGAGGTCGCCGAAGCGGACCTTCTCGATGTGGGTGAAGCTCATACGGCTCTAGTTCTCCGGTCCGAGGGGTTCCGGCAGCTCGAATCCGCGCGCGGCGCACCCGCGCTCGATCTGCTCGATCACAGACTCCATCACCTTCACGCGCGCGAAGCGCTTGGACTCGCCCTCGACGAGGATCCACGGCGCCTCGGGCAGGTCGGTGCGGTCGAGCATCTCCTCGACCGCGTCGACGTACTGCGGGCGCTTCTCGCGGTTGCGCCAGTCCTCCGCGGTGATCTTCCAGCGCTTCAGCGGGTCCTCCTGACGGCGCTTGAAGCGGTGCAGCTGCTCGTCGGGCGAGACGTGCAGCCAGAACTTCACGACGATCGCGCCGTCGGCGACCAGCTGGCGCTCGAACTCCGCGATCTCGCCGTAGGCGCGCCGCCACTCCTCCTCGTGCGCGAAGCCCTCGACGCGCTCGACCAGCACGCGGCCGTACCAGGAGCGGTCGAAGATCGTCATGCCTCCGCGTCCGGGCAGCGCGGGCCAGAAGCGCCGGAGGTAGTGGTGGCGCTTCTCGTCGGGCGTCGGCGCGGAGTAGGCCGCGACCCGCACGTGGCGCGCGTCCAAGGGCCCGACCAGACGGTTGATCGCGCCGCCCTTGCCCGACGCGTCCCAGCCCTCGAAGACGAGGATCAGCGGCGGCCCGAGCGCGTCGCCCTCGTGGAGCCTGCCACCCAGCGCGAGCCGCAGCTGGGCCAGGCGACGACCGCCGAGCATCAGCCGCTCGTCCTGCTCGTGGCGCTTGAGCTTCTTGGTGAGATCGAGGTCGTCGAGCCTGCCCATCGCGCCATCATGCTCTCAGACGGTGCGGTATCTACCGCGTGAACGGCCGAAACCTGCGCAAAGCCGTGCGACCGCGTTCAGTTGGCCTTTCGCGGCACAACACTGCTGTTCATGACGCGGTCCACGCATACGAGTCGCCTTGGTCTCACGACCTCCGAGGCGGCGCGACACCTAGGTGTCTCTCTCTCGACCGTCCGCCGGTGGTCCGACATGGGCTACCTGCGCGGCTATCGGACCCCGGGCGGCCAGCGCCGCTTCCCGGTCCAGGAGCTGGACGAGTTCGTGTCGTCGCTGGAGGAGCGCACGAGCGGCACGGGCCGCTTCGCGCGCGACGTCCCGGCGGAGGACGAGCTGCCGCTCACCGCCGACGAGTAGGGCACCAGTTACAAGGGGGAAAACCGGGGCCGCGGCCTACCCGCCGGCGGCCTCGTTCATACGGCGCTCGATCGCGAGCTCTTCGTCGTAGTCCGCCGCGTCGGCATGGCGGTAGTCCGTGCCCTGGCCGGCCAGCAGCTCCGCGAGCGCCTCGACGTAGCCGGCGTCCAGCTGCTTGCCCGCGACCCGGCGCAGCTCGGTCAGCGCCTCGAACGAGGACAGCCGCGTCCGGTAGGTGTCGGGCGCCGTGAGCGTGTCGTACACCTCGGCGACCGCGATGATCTTCGCGATCTCCGGGATCTCGTCCGCCGTGAGGCGGTGCGGATAGCCCTTGCCGTCGGGCCGCTCGTGGTGGGCGACGATGATCTCGCTGATCGGCCCGTAGACGCCGATGTCGCGCAGCATGTCCGCGCCCAGCTCGGGGTGGCGGCGGATCGCCGTCCAGTCGTCCTCGGTCAGCACCACGCCGCGCTCCATCACGCGGTCGCTCAGCGCGAACCGCCCGATGTCGTGCAGCAGCCCGGCCGTGTGCGCCAGCTCCTGGTCGCGCTCCGACATCCCGACGTGCGCGGCGATGTCCCGCGCGAAGCGGGCGACGGCGGCGCAGTGGCGCGCCGCGCGGTGGTCGCGGGCGTCGAGCGTCCGGATCAGCCCGCTCAGCACGCCCCACGACAGGTTCGCGTACTCGCGCGTGCGCTCCCGCGCGGCCATCACCAGCCGCGTCATGTAGGTGAAGGCGACCAGCGCGACCAGGACGAGCGCGATCACGGCGAAGCCGGTCTGGGCGTACAGCGAGCCGATGCCGGTCACCAGCGCGATGTTCAGGGCGAAGGCCGGGAAGAGGTGCACGGGCGGCTTGAAGGCCTCGCTCAGCGGCGTGGCGTAGGCGATCGCGCGATCGAGGTCGACCGAGACGATGTTGACCAGCAGGACCGCGCACGAGGCGACCGCCAGCGCGATCGCGAAGCCCGCCGACTCGTGGTCGAGGTCCAGCGCGCGGAACGCCACCGCGGCGAGCACGGTCGGCAGCGTCGTGCCCGCGACGTTGATCAGCAGCGGCAGCGGCCGGTAGCGCTCGACCGACCATCCGACGAGTTCCGCGGCCACCGGCAACACGAACGCGCCGGCCGGGCCGAGGAAGCCTGCGGCGAGGATGCCGCAGAGAAACGCGCCCGAGATGAAGATCGTCGACCGGAGGTCGACCGCGACCAATCGAGAACCGATGGCGCAGGCGAGCAGGGCGATCCACAGCGGATCGTCCAGCTTCCCCGGGTCGGCCACCGCGAAGCCGAGGCTCACGGCGATCCCGACCCATGCGATGGCGGCGGCCAGCTGTGGACGACCAGCCGCTTGCGACTCGGTCACGGGCCAGACGCTACAGAACGCTCCCGCGCGGGACGAACGCGGGAGCGGAGCCGGGGCTCTAGCGGCCGCCGTAGTACCCGGCGAGCGACGCGATGACGGTGAGGACGCCGGCGTAGGGCAGGACGCGGAGCTTCAGGTTGTTCATGGCAATGCCTCCCGATGAAGTTTGTGGACGAATGACGGGCGGCGAGCGTAAGCTGACTTTGTGGCTCTGCACGGGAAGTTGCGCAAAATCGATGCACTTTGGCCATCAGGCGGGACTAAAGCTGTACGCCGTGATCCCGTTGAACGCCCGTGCGCACGCTGAAGACCTCCGAAGCGGCTGCCGTGCTCAACGTCAGCCCCAACACGCTCCGCGCGTGGGAGCGTCGTTTCGGCTACCCCAAGCCCCAGCGCTCGCCGGGGAAGCACCGCCTCTACACGCACGGCGAGATCGCCGCGCTGCGCGACGCGCTCCAGGAGGGGCTGTCGATCTCGTCGGCCATCTCGCGGGCGCGCGAGTCGGTCGCGGCGGACACGCACGTGCTCGTCGGGGCGCTCGCGGCCTACGAGCTGGAGCGGGCCGACGCGGCCATGGAGGGCGCGCTGGCGCTGCGCTCCGTGGAGCGCTCGGTCGAGGAGGTCCTGCTGCCGTCGCTGGAGGAGATCGGCGACCGGCACGGCACGGAGTCCGCGCCGTGGGCCCTGGCCGCCCGTTGGGCGGGCGAGTGGCTGCTGCGCGCCCAGCGCCTGTCGCCGCCCGCGTCGTCACGGCCCTCGGTGCTGCTCGGCGACGCCACGCGCGACCAGCTCGATCCCGACGCCCTGGCGCTGCGCGCGCTGGAGCTGTGCACGACGCGCGTCGGGCTGCGCACGGTCACGCTGCCGGTCACCGGCCTGGCCGGGCTCGGCGACGTCCTCGGCGCCTACGCGCCGCGGGTCGTCGTGATCGCGGGCGGCGAGGAGAACGACGACCACGTCGCGCGCTGGGCCTACCGCGTGCGGGCCGCCGCCGGCGCGCTGCCCGTGCTGCTGTTCCACCGCTCCGGTCGCGGCGATCGCACGCGCACGACCGGCGCTCGTCATCTCGCGGCCGCGCCCACGCTCGCCGCGAGCCAGCTGCTGGACCTTGTCGAGGGCAGCAGCCGGGAGGTCTCCGGCGGAGAGGACGCCGCGGAGTACGACGACCACGCCCACCAGGCACCGGCACCGCGCCGGATGTCCGCCTAAGGCCTGAGGAGAGTCCCGCTTGAGCTCCGTCCGTCCGCTTCTCCGCCTCGTCCCGGATCCGCCGTCGGAGCCGGTTCCCGTCGTCAGCTTCTGCGGGCACTGCGGCCAGGCGCCGCCGACGCCGATGGCGGCCCGCTCGCGCGTCTGCGCGCTGTGCGGCCTGGGCGTCGTGATCTCGGCGTCCGCCGACCTGGCCCCCAAGCAGAACGAGGCCTTCGTGATCGTCGACCGGCAGATGAAGCTCTGCGCGCTGTCGCGCGGGGCCGAGCGCCTGCTGGGCACCGACGAGCCCGACGCGATCCACCGCCACGTCGGGGACTTCCTGGAGCCCGCCGACGCGGAGGCGGGCCGCGGCGACGAGCTGCTGCAGAACATCGTCGCGACGTCCACCTCGGGGTTCGGCGCGCCGACCTCGATCGTGGTCCGGCCGACCGGCGAGTACGGCGTGCGCTACGCGGCGCGCGTCGGGGCCTGCGGGCCGCCGGAAGGCGCCTTGATCGTGCTGGGGAGCGTCTAGGCGTCGCCATCGGCGCACTCGCTCCTCCCGGTGCAATGCACGTCCCACCGTGCACCGGGCCTTGCGCAAGTTGCCCCAACCTCACCAAAGGGCGAAGAATCGGGACATCATGGGCGGATCCATTCGCACCAATGCCGCGGCGGCGATGCTGGGCGTCAGCCCGAACACGCTGCGCTCCTGGGAGCGCCGGTTCGGGTTCCCCGAGCCCAAGCGCACCGCCGGCGGCCATCGGCAGTTCGACCTCGCGGAGATCGAGGCGCTGCGCGCCGCCTTCGAGGAGACGCAGAACATCTCCTCCGCGGTCAGCGTGGCGCGCGAGCGCGGCGCCGGCCCGGCGTCCCCGGCGCGGCTGCAGTCCGCGTTCAGCCGCTTCGACGAGGACGGCGCCAACCGGTTGATGGAGGAGTCGCTGACGGTGCGCTCGGTCGAGCGCACGGTCGAGGAGGTGCTCCTGCCGTCGGTCGAGGCGATGGCGGCCGCCCACAACGCCCCGCAGACCCCCGAGTACGGCTTCGCGTGGCGCTTCGCCACCGGCTGGCTGGCCGCCACGCAGCGGATCGCGCCGCCGGCCTCGCGGCCCGAGGGCGTCCTGGTCTTCGACGCGTCGCGGCCGCCGGAAGCCGAGGCGCTGCAGGCGCAGGCGCTGGAGCTCGTGCTGCGGCGCGCGGGCCTGCGCACGCTGACGCTGACCGCGGACTCCGACCCGTCGCGGCTGGGCTCGGCGATCACGGCGCTGGAGCCGCGCGCGGTCGTCCTGACCGGCCATGGCGCGTCGCTGGACGCGCTGGGCCGTCTGGTCTTCACCGCCCGCCGCGTGGCCGGCGAGGACGTCGCGATCCTCGACTACCGCGGCGCGATCCCCAACACGGGGTCCTCGACCGTCGAGGCGCTGCCGGACTCGCCGCTGGCCGCCCGCGAGGCGCTGCTGGGCCGGTTGGACACGCGCGGGTCGTCCGGGCGCTTCGCCCGCGGGCCGAGCACGGCCATCGGCTACTAGCGGCAGGCGTCCGCCGCGGGAGCGAGCCGCCAGGCGAGCTGCCGCCCGGCACCTCGCCCTCTGGACGAGCGTGCCGCTTGTTCGGTGCCGTCCGACCGGGACGGCATGATGCCGCCCGATGACCGCCATCGATCCTGCCGAAGCGCTCGCGCACGACGCGCTCGAGTCCCTGATCGCCGCTGAGTCGAGCGTCCGGCGACGGCTGGCGGCCGACCTCGAGCGCGAGGGGCTGTCGTCCTCGGGGTTCTCGGTGCTGATGGTGCTGTCGTCGCACGGCGGCGAGCTGGAGCTGCGCGCGCTGCGCGCCAAGCTCAACACCTCCAAGGCCAACGCGACCGAGGTCGTCACGACGCTCGAGACGCGCGGCATGGTCCAGCGCTTCCGGCTGGCGCACGACCGGCGCGCGGCGTCGGTGCGGCTGACGACGCAGGGCCGCGAGCTGATCGACCGGCTCGTGCCGGAGCACACGCGACGGGTCACCGACGCGTTCTCGGTGCTCGACGAGGCCGAGAAGCAGGCGCTGGCTGACATCTGCCGCAAGCTGGCCGCGGCGTAAGCGGTCACTACGGTCGTCCGCGCTACGGGCGCGGTCACTGCAATAGTCGCCGCCACTATCCTGGGCCGCTCACATGGCCCGCCGTCCCGTCGACTCCAACCAGTCCTTCCCCCAGCTCGAGGAGCAGGTGCTCGCGCGGTGGCGCGAGCGCGATGTCTTCGCCGAGTCCCTGCGCCGGCGCGAGGGCGCCGAGCGGTGGGTGTTCTGGGAGGGCCCGCCGACGGCCAACGGCAAGCCGGGCGTCCACCACGTCCTCTCGCGCGCGTTCAAGGACATCTACCCGCGCTTCAAGACCATGCGCGGCCACCTGGTGCAGCGCAAGGGCGGTTGGGACACGCACGGCCTGCCGGTCGAGATCGCCGTCGAGCAGCAGCTCGGCCTGCACAACAAGCACGAGATCGAGGCCTACGGCATCGCGGAGTTCAACAAGCGCTGCCGCGAGTCGGTCTTCGAGTACCTGCAGGACTGGGACCGCCTGACCGAGCGCATCGGGTTCTGGGTGGACCTGGAGAATGCCTACCGGACGCTCGACCCGGGCTACGTCGAGTCGGTCTGGTGGGCGCTGAAGCAGATCGCCGACAAGGACCTGCTCTACGAGGGCCACAAGGTGGTGCCCTACTGCCCGCGCTGCGGGACCGCGCTGTCCTCGCACGAGCTGGCGCTGGGCTACAAGGACGTCGTCGACCCCTCCGTCTACGTGCGCTTCCCGGTCGCCGAGGACGGCGGCCCGCTGCAGGCCGGCGACGAGCTGCTGGTGTGGACGACGACGCCCTGGACGCTGGTGTCCAACGCGGCGGTCGCGGTCGACCCGGAGCTGACCTACGTGCGGGCGAAGACCGGCGCGCTGGAGGCGCCGGTGGTGTTGGCGGAGGCCTTGGTCGAGCGCGTGCTCGGCGAAGGCGCGCAGGTCCTCGCCAAGTTCCCCGGCGCCGCGCTGGACGGCGTGCGCTACGAGCCGCCGTTCCCCTACATCAAGGGCTCGGAGTACGGCGAGCGCGGCCACACCGTGTTGTTGGGGGACTTCGTCACGGCCGAGGACGGCACCGGCCTGGTGCACACCGCGATCGCCTTCGGCGAGGACGACTTCCGCCTCGGCGCCCAGTACGGGCTGACGGTGGTCAACCCGGTCACGCTCGAGGGCAAGTACGACGAGCGCATCAAGGGCTACGAGGGGCGGTCGGTCCGCGACGCCAACCCCGACCTCGTCGAGGACCTCCGCAAGAGCGGCCGCCTGTTCCGCGCCGAGGACTACGAGCACTCCTACCCGCACTGCTGGCGCTGCGGCACGGCGCTGCTCTACTACGCCAAGCCGTCCTGGTACATCGCCACGTCGCGGCTGCGCGAGCGCCTGCTGGCCGCCAACGCGACCGTCGACTGGCATCCCGAGCACGTCAAGGACGGGCGCTTCGGGCGCTGGCTGGAGAACAACGTCGACTGGGCGCTCTCGCGCGAGCGCTACTGGGGCACGCCGCTGCCGGTGTGGCGCTCGGAGGACAAGACCGAGTTCCACGTCATCGGCTCGTTCGCCGAGCTGGAGGAGCTGAGCGGCGTCAAGGTCGACGACCCGCACCGCCCCTACGTCGACGACATCACCTTCGTCTCGCCCAAGACCGGCAACGTGCTGCGGCGCGTGCCCGAGGTCATCGACGTGTGGTTCGACTCGGGCGCGATGCAGTTCGCCCAGTGGCACGCGCCGTTCGAGAACGAGGAGCGCTTCGAGCAGTCGTGGCCCGCGGACTTCGTCTGCGAGGCGCTGGACCAGACCCGCGGGTGGTTCTACTCGCTGCTGGCGATCAGCGTCCTGCTCTACGACGAGTCGCCCTACAAGTCGGTCGTCTGCCTCGGGCTGATCCTCGACGAGGACGGGCAGAAGATGTCCAAGTCCAAGGGCAACGTCGTCGATCCGTTCAGCGTCCTGGACCGGTTCGGCGCCGACGCGCTGCGCTGGTACTTCTTCTCGTCCAAGCAGCCGTGGGACGGCTACCGCTTCTCGGAGGAGACGATCGCCGAGGGCGTCCGGCTGTTCCTCAACACGTTGTGGAACACCTACGGCTTCTTGGTGTTGTACGAGAACGCGGCGGGGCTGGACGACGACGCGCCGCTGAGCGAGCCCACCGACCTCGACCGCTGGGTGCTGTCGCGGCTGAGCGCCACGGTGTCCACGGTCACCGAGCGCCTCGACGCCTTCGACGCCACCGGCGGCGCGCGCGAGATCATCACGTTCGTCGACGACCTCTCCAACTGGTACGTCCGCCGCAACCGCCGCCGCTTCTGGGACGGCGACGCGCGCGCGTTCGCGACGCTGCGCGAGTGCCTGGTGACGGTCGCCCAGCTGCTGGCGCCGTTCACGCCGTTCGTCGCCGACGAGATCTACGACAACCTGGACGGGTCGCTGGGCTCGGTGCACCTCACCGACTGGCCGGAGGCCGGCCCGCGCGACGTCGCGCTGGAGGAGGCGATGGCGACCGCGCGCGAGGCCGTCGCGCTGGGCCTGCGCGCCCGCGCCGGCGCGAAGGTCGGCCTGCGCCGCCCGCTGGGCGAGGCCGTGGTCGTCGCCGCCGGCCGCGAGCGCGAGGCGCTGGAGGCGATGGCCGACGTCGTCCGCGACGAGCTGAACGTCAAGCGCCTGCGCTTCGTCGACGAGGCCGACGAGTTGGGGTCCTACGACCTCAAGCCCAACTACCGCTCGCTCGGCCCGCGCTTCGGCAAGGCGATGCCGCAGGTCGCCGCGGCCGTGGCCGCGCTGGACGGCGACCACGTCGCCCGGACGCTGCGCGACGGCGGGACGATCGGCATCAACGTCGAGGGCAAGGACCACACGCTCGCCGAGGAGGACCTGCTCGTCGGCCTGCAGCCGCTGGAGGGCTTCCAGGTCGAGCGCGAGGGCGGCCACGCCGTGGCGCTGGACCTGACGCTGTCCGACGACCTGCGTCGCGAGGGCTGGGCCCGCGAGGTCATCCGCACGGTCCAGAACGCCCGCAAGGACGCCGGCCTGGACGTCTCCGACCGCATCGCGCTGACGCTCGGCGGCGCGCCCGAGCTGGTCTCGGTCGCGCAGGAGTTCCAGTCCCTGGTGGCCGACGAGGTCCTCGCGACGAGCGTGACGTTCAACGGCGCCGAGGACGCGCCCTTCACCGCGCAGGTGGACGGGCACGAGCTGCGGGTCGGGGTGGCGCGGGCGTAGCTCGTCCGCGCCGCGCCGCTGGTCCACGTCCGTCATCGGACCGAGCGTCGCCCACCCGGGGGCGAATGTCGGCGCCGCCGCCCCTGGGCGGCATGAGCCACGACCCCATCACCCTGACCAGCGAGAAGCTCGCCGCGATCGTCGCGGCCATCCCGCCGGGCCACTGGATGAGCTACGGCGACGTGGTCGCCGCGGGCGACGGCGGCCCCCGCCAGGTCCTCGGCGTCAACGCGCGCCTCGTGCGCCTGGCCTGCCCCGGCGCCCATCGCGTCCTCAAGGCCGACGGCACGATCTCCGGCTCCGCCCTCGGCGATCCGCCGTCTGCTGGAGGACGAGGGCGTCGCCTTCGCGGGCGATCGCGCCGACGCCGACGCGCGCCTCAGGCCCGCCGACCTGGCCCCGGTCGCGTGAGCGTCGCGCCGCCGATCGTCTTCAAGTGGATGTCCTTCGAGGCCGCGCCGGTCGCGGCCCAGGGCGTCGTCGGCCGCCCGGCTACCGCCGCCGCGCCGCCGGCTCCAGCGCCGGGCTCGCCCAGCCCCCGTCGGCGGGGTTGAGGTTGACGCCGGGCGGGACGATCTCGTCGACGCGGTCCAGGATGTCGGCGGTCAGCACGCGGTCGGCGGCGGGCAGCTGGGACTCCAGCTGCTCCATCGTCCGCGGGCCGATGATCGCCGAGGTCACGCCCGGGTGGTTGACGACGAACGCGATGGCCAGCTCGATCAGCGACACGCCGGCCTCGTCGGCGAGCTGGGCCAGCGCGTCGGCGGCGTCGAGCTTGCGCTGGTTGGCGGGCAGCGACAGGTCGTAGCGCGCCTTCAGGCGGCGGCGGGCCGACGACCGCGGGTCGACGATCTCGGCGTCCTTGCGGTAGCGGCCCGACAGCCAGCCGCCCTGCAAGGGGCTCCACGACAGCACGCCGAGGCCGTACTGCCGGCAGACCGGCAGCACCTCGTTCTCGATCCCGCGCGTGAGCATGCTGTACGGCGGCTGCTCGCTGTGCGGGCGCATGAGGTGGCGGTCGCGCGCGATCCACTGCGCCTCGACGATCAGCGACGCCGGGTAGGTCGAGTGGCCGAAGTAGCGGATCTTGCCCGCGCGGACGAGGTCGGTCAGCGCGCCCAGCGTCTCCTCGATCGCGGTCTCCGGCGAGGGCCGGTGGACCTGGTAGAGGTCGATGTAGTCGGTGCCCAGGCGGCGCAGCGAGTTCTCGACCTCCTCGACCAGCCAGCGGCGCGACGTCCCGCGGTGGTTGGGGTCGTCGTCCTCGCCGACCGGCATGTAGGCCTTGGTCGCCAGGACGACCTGGTCGCGGCGGTCCTTGAGCGCCTTGCCGACGATCTCCTCCGACTCGCCGGCCGAGTAGACGTCGGCGGTGTCGATGAAGTTGATGCCCGCGTCCAGCGCGGCGTGGACGATGCGGATCGAGTCGTCGTGGTCGGGGTTGCCCCACGCGCCGAACATCATCGCGCCGAGGCAGAGCTTGCTGACCGAGACGCCGGTGCGGCCCAGGGTGCGGTGCTCCATGAGGATCGATCTCTCCTAGGGGTCGGGAAGCGAGGACGGGTCGGGCACGTGGTGCGCGGCCGCCTCTCCCACCGTAGGACCCGGGAGGTCCGGTCCGGGTGGCCCTGTCACCACCCCTCTCGCGACGAAGGCCCGGCGGATGCGCCGGGCCTTCGTGAAGCTGCTGCGTGGGTCGGGCGGCCCCTAGGCCAGCGCCGGCTCCAGCTCGGCCTCGAGCTTGCGCTTGGGGTAGGCGCCGATGACCTTCTTGGCGACCTGGCCGTGCTTGAAGAGGATCAGCGTCGGGATGCTGAGCACCTCGAACTGCGCGGCGGTCTGCTGGTTCTCGTCCACGTTGAGCTTGACGATCTTGAGGTCCGAGCGCTCGGCGGCGATCTCCTCGAGCACCGGCGCGACGACGCGGCACGGGCCGCACCACGGCGCCCAGAAGTCGACGAGGACGGGGCCGTCGGCCTCGAGGACCTCGGACTGGAAGCTGCTGTCGGTGACGTCGGAGAGGGATCCGGCCATTTCGGGCTCCTTCAGAGGGGTAGGACCTGCACTATACAAAGTGAAGTGCAGTCTCGCGGGGCGGCCGCGTCGTTACGTCTGCCGTCAACCCTACCCGCGCAGCGCGAGGATCAGGTGCGGCGAGACGTACACCTCGACGAACGCCGCGGCGACGACCATCGGGACCGCGAAGGCGACCGTCACGAACGTCGCGGCGAGCAGCTCGCTCCAGGCGCCGCGGCGGCTCGCGCTCGTCCACGCGGCCAGCGGCAGGAAGAGCCCGATCAGCTCCGGCACGGCGTGGGGGAGCAGGCCGAGGACGAACACGCCCAGCGGCATGTCGTACTGGACCGACAGCGTCCGGGCCTCACCGCCCAGGATGTAGGCCTGGGTCAGCAGCGAGAAGCCGGTCGCCGCGATCACGAACGCGATCGCCAGCGGCCCGGCCTTGTCGTGGACCCAGCGCCAGAGCCCGCCGTAGCGCTCGGCCTCCAGCGGCAGCGACGAGCCCGCGATGAAGCCCGCCACGCACGCCATCGCGTGCAGCGTCAGCACCAGCGAGTTGCGGAACAGGATGTCGCCGACGTCGCTCAGCCGCGGGTCGCGCGTGACGCCCGGCTGGACGTAGCCGGTGGGATCCGGCGTCGAGAAGTGGCCGACGACGAGCACCGCGGCCAGCAGCGCCGCGCAGATCCCGGCCGCCGAGACGAACCACGGGCCGACGGTCGCCAGCGGGCGCGCGTTCCAGCGCGCGAGCGTGCCGCGCGTGTCGCGCAGCCCTTGGACGACGACGAGCTCCGGAGCCATCACCCCGGAAGATCGGCCGTCTAGCGCGTGCTCTTGAACCGCCGCAGGCGCGGCACGAGGAACATCGCCTCGATCGCGATCTTCGTGCTCATCTTCGACGTGCCCCGCAGCCGGTCGCGGAACGTGATCGGGACCTCGACCACGCGGAAGCCGCGCCGGATCGTGCGGTTGGTCAGCTCGACCTGGAACGCGTAGCCCTGCGCGCGGACCGTCGGGAGGTCGATCGACTCCAGCACCTCGGCGCGGAAGCACTTGAAGCCGCCGGTGAGGTCGCGGACGGTCAGCCCGAGGATCACCGCGGCGTACATCGAGCCGCCGCGCGAGACGATCCGGCGCAGCAGCCCCCAGTCGAGCACCGCGCCGCCCGCGACGTAGCGCGAGCCGAGCGCGAGGTCCGCGTCGCCGTCGCGCACCGCGTGCAGCAGCCGCGCGAGGTCCTTGGGGTCGTGGGAGAAGTCGGAGTCCATCTCGAACACGTAGCCCGCGCCGCCGGCCAGCGCGTGCTGGAAGCCCGCGATGTAGGCCGGGCCCAGGCCCTCGCGCACCGACCGGTGCAGGACCTCGACCTCGCCGGGGTGCTCGGCGGCGAGCCGGTCGGCGATGCGGCCCGTGCCGTCGGGCGAGTCGTCGTCGACGACGAGGATCCGGAAGCCGTCGGGCGAGGCCTCGCCCAGCACGTCGCGCGCCGCCGCGACGATCAGCGCGATGTTCTCCGCCTCGTTGAAGGTGGGCAGGATGAGCCAGGGAAGACCGCGCACTGAGGCCGCGTAGCCTAGATGGTGGCCCCGGGCCATAGGCTCCTCCCCACGATGTCCGACCCCTCCAACGCCACGATCGCCGAGGCCTTCGAAGAGCTCGGCGACCTCTACGAGCTGGACGGCGCGGTGGTGCACCGCGTGCTGGCGTACCGCAACGCCGCCAAGGCGGTCCGCGACGCGTCGACGTCGGTGAGCGCGCTGACGCGCGAGGGCACGGTCACGCGGCTGCCCGGCATCGGCAAGACGCTGGAGGAGAAGCTCAAGGCGCTGCTGGAGACCGGGACGATCCCGGCCGCCGAGAAGCTGCGCGCGAAGTTCCCGCCCGGGCTGATCGACCTCACGCGCCTGCCCGGGCTGGGGCCCAAGCGGGCGCGCAAGCTCTTCGACGAGCTGGGCATCGACTCGCTGGACGCGCTGAAGTCCGCGGCCGAGCAGCAGAAGCTGCGCGGCGTGAAGGGCTTCGGGCCCAAGTTCGAGGAGTCGGTCCTGGCCGCGTTCGCCTCCGGCGTGGCCGAGAAGGCGGCGCCGCGGCTGCTGCTGCATCGCGCGATCGAGCTGGCCGAGGCGATCGTCGACGAGCTGCGCCGCCATCCGGCCGCGGTCCGCGTCGAGGTCGCGGGCGGCGTGCGCCGGCTGGCCGACAGCGTCAAGGACCTCGACATCGTCGCGGCCTCCGACGACCCGCCGGCGCTGGCGGCGGCGCTGGCGGAGCTGGACCTCGTGGAGTCGGCGGCCTCGTCGGGCGAGAACGCCGCGCGCGCCCGGACCCACAACGGCGTGTCGCTGGACCTGCGCGTGGTGCGGCCCGAGCAGTTCGGCAACCTGCTGCAACACTTCACGGGGTCCAAGGCCCACAACGTGAGGATCCGCGAGCGCGCGGTCCGCAAGGGGCTGCACGTCAGCGAGTACGGGATCCTCGACGACGCGACCGGCGACACGCTGGCCTGCGCGGACGAGACCGAGGTGTACAAGAAGCTCGGGCTGCCGTGGATCCCGCCGGAGCTGCGCGAGGACCGCGGCGAGCTGGACCCCGGCTTCGTCGTGCCGGACCTGATCGAGCAGGCCGACCTCAAGGGCGACCTGCACTGCCACACCGTGGCGTCCGACGGACGCAACACCGCGCTGGAGATGGCGCGCGGCGCGCTGGAGCGCGGGCTGGCCTACGTGGCGATCACCGACCACAGCGCGACGCACGGCTTCGGCAACGACGTCTCGCCGGACGCGCTCAAGCGCCAGATCGAGCTGGTGCGCGGCATCGACGAGCAGCTCGACGGCATCGAGGTGCTCGTCGGGACCGAGACCAACATCCTGCCCGACGGCTCACCCGACTACGACGACGAGCTGTTGGAGGAGCTGGACTGGGTGGTCGGCTCCGTCCACACCTCCTTCGGGATGTCGGGCGCCGACATGACCAAGCGGGTGATCGCCGCGATCGAGCATCCGTGGGTCGACTGCATCGGCCACCTGACCGGGCGCAAGATCGAGAAGCGCAAGCCCTACGACCTGGACGTCGACGCGGTCTTCGCGGCCGCCGCGCGCACCGGCACGATGCTGGAGATCAACTCCGCGCCCGACCGCCGCGACCTCAACGACGTCCACGCCCGCGCCGCCCGCGCGCTCGGCGTCACGATCGTCATCAACACCGACGCCCACGGCGTGAACACCCAGGGCAACTCGATCTGGGGCATCGCGACCGCGCGCCGCGCGGGCTTCACCAAGGCCGACGTCGCCAACACGCTGCCCTGGGCGGAGTTCTCCGAGCTGCGCAAGCACGGCCGCGCGCGCTGAGCGCGCGCTGCTAGCGCCCGCTGTCGCGGGCGCCCAGCCGCTCCGTGGTGCGCTCCCACAGCCCGGCGGCGAGGACGTCGTCGCGGGCGGCGGCCGACGGCGTGGCGACCTTCTCGTCCTCGACGTAGGCGCCGTCGACCTGCGCGGGGTCGGCGTCCAGCGCGAGCCAGACCAGCGAACGAGCGCCCTTGGCCGGCGTGCGCAGGAAGGGGCCGGCGACGGTCAGGCCGATCTTGTACATCAACCCGTCGTTCTTGCCGAAGCCGGTGCGCACGACGCCGGGGTGGAAGCAGGACGCCGACAGCTCCGGCGCGCGCTGGGCCAGCTCCCGCGTGAAGAGGATGTTCATCAACTTCGACGTGCCGTACACGCGCATCGCCCGGAACGGGCGGCGCTCGAACTGGAGGTCGTCGAGGTCCAGCTGCCCCGAGGCGTGGGCGTCGGAGGCGGTCGTCACCACGCGGCCGCCGGCCAGCCGCTCCCGCAGCAGGTCGGTGAGCAGGAACGGCGCCATGTGGTTGAGCGCGAACGTGCGCTCGAAGCCGTCCTCGGTCACCTGGCGCGAGGTGAACATCGCGCCCGCGTTGTTGGCCAGCACGTCGATCCGCGGATGCGTCTCCAGCAGCTCGGCCGCCAAGCGCCGGACCTCGCTCACGCGCAGCAGGTCCGCCACGTGCTCGTGGACCGGCGCGCTCCCGGCGGCCCGTGCCTCCTCGGCGACCGCGCGCACGCGCTCGGCCTCGCGGCCGACGATCGCCACCTCCGCCCCGCGCCGAGCCAGCTCGACGGCGGCCGCGGCGCCGATGCCGCGCGTGGCCCCGGTGATCACGACGACGGGTGCGCTCATGGCGCGACCCTACTCCCGCTCAGCGCCGTGCACCAACCGGGGCAGCAGCTGCTCGCGGACCACCGCGTCGACCGACGCCCGCCGGAACGGCGCGATCGCCACCAGCGCGTGCTCCGCGTAGACGGCGTCGTCGCGCTCGTCCTCCAGCGCCGCCCGGATCGCCCGGCCCAGCGCCGCGGCGTCCGGCTCGACGACCCAGCCCAGGCCGCCCTCGCGCAGGAGCGGCAGCGCGGCGTAGGGCCCGGGCGCCGCCGTCGTGACCACGCGCGCCCCGTCGGCCAGCGCCTCCAGCTGCGCGAGCCCGTAGTCCTCCCGGCGCGGCGCGGTGACGTAGACCCGCGTGCGCCGCAGCAGCGCGCGGTACGCGTCGGTCGACAGCGTCCCGGCGTAGCGCACGCCGTCGCGGTCGGGCCCGCGGAGGCCCGCGACGACCAGCTCCTCGCCGGCGTTGCGCGCGACCTCCCACGCGGCCAGCACGCGGTCCAGCCCCTTCTTGTAGGGGTTGGTCGCGTAGGTCATGGCCGCGATGTCGCGCGTCTCGCCGGGCCGCGCCTCCGACGGCTCGACCGGGATCGGCACGATCACCGACGGCGTGTCCGGTGATCCGGCCTCGGCCAGCGCCCCCGGGTCCTGGGGCACGAGCAGCGGCGCCTGGCGCAGCCGCCGGGCCTCGACCGGCCGCTGCCAGACCCCGTGGCGCCCCGGCCGGTTGCCGGCCGCCGGGGCGTCGAAGCGGATCGCGCCCGGCTGCGGCCACATCAGTGCGGCGGTCGTCGTCGCGTAGACGATCGCGCGCGGATCGGACTCGCTCAGGGCCTCGACCGCGGCCCGGCGCGCCGCGCGCGCCCACACCAGGTCGGTGAGCGCGAGCGTGCGGACCTCGCGCGGTCGCTCGGCGCGGACCAGCATCGCCTCGGCGCCCGCCCGCAGCAGCGATCCGGCCAGCTCGTCCTCGGCGGCGCGCAGGCCGTGCGTCGCGCCGAGGCCCACGATGAGGACGTCGAGGGTGGTCATGGGCCCGGCATTCTCCCGCACGTCCGCGATCGGAACGCTCGTCGGGCGCCGGCGCGATCCCGATCGGGATCTTCTAGGACAACTACACGGAGCCGTTCATCGTCGGCCGCTCGCGCCGGAACCCGGGCAGCCGCAGCAGCCGCATCGGGCGCACGGGCGACGTCCGCTCGACGAAGAACGTGACGCCGTCGCGCTCCTCGATCGCCTGCACGGCGTGCTCCTGGCGCCGCCAGGCCAGCGCCCAGATGATCGTGAACCCGGCCGCGATGCCCGGGATCTGCGGGCCGACCCAGGTCATCGCCGCGGCGGCGATCGCCGCCACCAGCAGCGGCCACAGCCGGTTGACCATCGTCGATCCGGGCCGGATGTCGGGCATCATCGTGCCCGCCCGGGCGTCGGCCAGCAGCCGCGCGATCGGCGGGTTGACCTCGTTGCGCCGCCCGACCCAGGCGCCGACCAGCGTCGCCACGACCCACCAGACCGTGGCGGCCATCGCGACCGTGTCGTCCTGGTCGCGCGTCGCCGCGATCAGCGTGAGCACCGCCAGCGTCGTCGCCGCGCCCCCGCTGAGCAGGACCGTGGCGCGCAGGAAGTCGACGAACCGCACCCCCGCTGCCCTACGCGCCGCTCGCGAGCACCTCGAGGACCGACCGGACGCCGAGCGGCCCGTCGACGAGCAGGTCGGCGGCCTCCTCCAGCTCGCGCGGCGTCTCGTCGCCGGACGACACGCCGAGGCAGACCGCCTCGCGCAGCGTGCCCTCGGCGACCGCGTCGCGCAGCGCGGCGAACGCGTCGAGGTCCGTGCGGTCGTCGCCGACGTACATCGCGACCTCGATCGACGGCGTCTCGTCCAGCAGCGTCTTGATCCCGATGCCCTTGTTCAGCTCCAGCGGCGGGCGGACCTCCAGGATCTTGCGGCCCCAGTGCGTGACGAAGCCCGCGGCCTCGGCGCGCTGCGCCAGCGCCCGCACGGCCTCCTCGGCCGCCTCCTCGTCGGGCGCGCCGCGCCAGTGGAAGCCGAAGATCACGTCCTTGTCCTCGCCGCGCACGCGCAGGCGGTGCAGCTCCTCGCCGCGCAGCTCGCCGTCGGCGAAGCCCCGGACCTTGCGCGCCCAGTCGGCGATCTCGGGCGCGATCTCCGGCGTCGTGGAGCCGCCGCGCAGGATCTCCGCGCCGTGGTTGCCGACGTAGGTGATCGACCCCAACGACACGATCCGTCGCGCGGTCGTCGCCTGGCGTCCGCTGACGCAGGCGACCAACCCGTAGCGCTTGGCGATCTGGATCAGCGGCGCGCGCGTGGGCTCCGGCACGTGGGCGTCGTCGGCGTGGCGGACGATCGGCGCGAGCGTGCCGTCGATGTCGAGCAGGACGGCGGCGCGTGCGGGGTCGGCGAGCAGCGGCGCGAGGACGTCGTCGAGGGTCGCGGCGGGGGGCACGACACCTATGATCGCAGCATGCCGCGCCCTGACGCCCAGCTGGCCGGCGGGGCGCAACGGACCTTGCGCCTCGCCGTGATCGGCACCGGAGCCGGCCTGTTCAGCGGCCTCTTCGGGGTCGGGGGCGGGACGGTGATCGTGCCGCTGCTGGTCCTGTGGCTGGGCTACGGGACCCGCGAGGCGACCGGCACGTCGCTGGGCGCGATCGTCCTGATCGCGGCCGCCGCGATGCTGACCCAGGGCGCCTACGGGAACCTGCACGTCGACGACGGGCTGCTGGTCGGGATCCCCGCGGTCGGCGGCGTGCTGGCCGGGACGTGGCTGCAGCAGCGCGTCGACCCGCGCTGGGTCTCGCTGCTGTTCGCGGCGTTGATGGTGGTGGTCGCGATCACGCTGCTGATCCCATGAGCTCGGCGCTCGGCCGCCCAACCTTCGCGCGCACCCCCGACCGGGGGTGGCCGGCATGAGCGCGGGGGCCATCGCCGTGGGCTTCGCCGCGGGCATCGTCGCCGGGATGCTCGGCGTCGGCGGCGGCATCCTGTTCGTGCCCGGACTCGTGCTGTTCCTGAACCTCGCGCAGGTCGACGCGGAGGCGACGTCGCTGCTGGCGATCATCCCGGTGGCCTTGGTCGGCGCCTGGAACCAGAACCGCTACGGCAACTTCCGCCCGCGCGACGCGATCCTGCTCGGCGCGCTGGCGATCCCGGGCGCGATCGGCGGCGTGGCGATCGTCAACGCGATCCCCGAGCGGGTCGTCCAAGTGCTCTTCGCGTTGTTGATGCTCTACGTCGCGTCGCGCATGGCGCGCGACGCGTTGCGCGCGCCCGCGGATTAAGCTGGGCCGTCGTGCCCCCGATCATCGACGTCGTCGACCTGCGCAAGCGGTACCCCGGGGCCAAGAGCGAGGCGGTCGCCGGCGTCAGCTTCTCCGTGGAGGAGGGCGAGGTCTTCGGGCTGCTGGGCCCCAACGGCGCCGGCAAGACCACCACCATCGGGTCGATGACCACGCGCGTGAAGCCGACCAGCGGCCGCGTGGTCGTCGACGGCGTGGACGTCGTCGCCGACCCGGTCGCCGCCAAGCGCGTGATCGCGGTCGTCCCGCAGCGCCCGAACCTCGACCGCTCGCTCAGCGCGCTGGAGAACCTCACCTTCCACGGCGCGTACTTCGGGTACTCGCGGCGCGAGCGCAAGCGGCGCGCGGAGGAGATGCTCGCCCAGTTCGGGCTGGAGGGCCGCGGCGGCGACCGCGTGGACAACTACTCCGGCGGCATGGCGCAGCGGCTCATCATCGCCCGCGCGCTGATGCACGACCCGCGCGTGCTGTTCCTCGACGAGCCGACGACCGGCCTGGACCCGCAGTCGCGCCTGTTCCTCTGGGACCAGATGGAGGCCCTGAAGGCTCGCGGCGTCACGCTGCTGCTGACCACGCACGACATGGCCGAGGCCGACCGCCTCTGCGACCGGATCGCGATCGTCGACCATGGCAAGGTGATTGCCTCCGACACGCCGCGCGGGCTGCGCCACGTGCTGCCCGAGGCCGAGGGCCTGGAGCTGCGGCTGGCGGCCGCCGTCGACCCGGGCGAGGCGCTGTCCGGGCTGGGCACGTCGCACACCTCGGAGCCCGCCGGCGACGACGGCGAGTGGAAGGTGCGCATCTACGGCTCCGACGTCGCGCCCAGCACGGCGATCGCCGCCGCCGAGCAGGCCGGCGCCCGCCTGGTCGACTTCACGCGCATCGAGGGCACGTTGGAGGACGTCTTCGTCCACCTGACCGGAAGGGACCTGCGATGAACGCGCCGACCGCGACCCCGATGCGCGCGTTCCTCGCGCTGTGCGAGCGCGACTTCTGGGTGGCCTTCCGCCGCCAGCTCGGCGGCTTCCTGGCCCAGACGCTGCTGCAGCCGGTCTTCTACCTGTTCATCTTCGGCCGCGTGCTGCCGGAGATCGGCGCCGCGGGTCGGTCCTACGGCACCCAGCTGCTGCCGGGCGTCATCGCGCTCACGCTGTTCTTCACCGCCTTGCAGAACACCGCGCTGCCGCTGGTGATCGAGTTCTCCTTCACCAAGGAGATCGAGGACCGCCTGCTCGCGCCGCTGCCGGCGTGGGCGGTCGGCGTCCAGAAGCTCGTCGTCGCCGCCGTCCGCGGGATCGTCGGCGCGATCATCATCCTGCCCTTCGCGGCGATCATCCTGCCCGGCGGCGTCCAGTTCTCCGACATCTCGTGGCTGGGCTTCGTCGCCGTGCTGCTCATCGGCCCGCTGGCCGGCGCGGCGGTCGGGCTGGTCCTCGGCACCGCGGTCGAGGCGCGGCAGATCAACGTGGTCTTCGCGGTCGTCCTGACCCCGCTGCTGTTCACCGGCGCGACGTTCTACCCGTGGGCCGAGCTGGACTCGCTGCGCTGGTTTCAGATCATCACGCTCATCAACCCGTTGACCTACGTGTCGGAGGGCCTGCGCGCGGCGTTGACGGCGTCCCCGCACCTCGGCACCGGGTGGATCGCGCTCGGCCTCGTCGGGTGGACGATCGTCTTCGGGTTCATCGGCGTGCGCGGCTTCGAGAAGCGCGCGATCGACTGAGCGACGCGGGTCAGCCGACCGTCACGAGCAAGGCGATCAAGAACAGCGGCGCGGCGACGTCGAAGACGAGCATCGGCCCCCAGTTGCCCGGCGAGCGGTTGCCGGCGACGACCAGCTCGCGGACGTGGCCGACGGCGGCGCCGAGGTAGAACACCGAGAACGCGATGATCGTCGCCACGGCGAAGTCGCGGTCGAACGACGACGCGAGCACGCCGAGGACGCCGGTCGCCAGGCTCGCCAGCCCGACCTCCCACTGCCACGGCGTGTCGGCCGGCCAGCCGATCGAGGCGGCGATCGGCGCGCCGAAGAAGAGATGGCCGCTGCCGGTCATCCAGCCCTGGACGCCGACCATCCACAGGAGCGCGTTGGCCAACAGGTCGCGCCCGAGGTCGCCGCCGGGCAGCAGCGCGTCGACCAGCGTGGCGACCGCGGTGCCCGCGACGCCCACGAACGGGACGGCGGCGATCAGGCGTCCGAGCATGCGGCGACGCATTGAAGCGGCCGGCGGGCGCGGCGCGTTGATGTCCGGGGAGGCGGGCGTTGAAGTCCGGGGTGCTCTCCGGCGAGAAACGGGTCGAAAGACCCCAAGATGGAGCGTCGCCGCGGGCACGCACGCCCGCGGCTCGTCGCCCCGATGGAGACCCACCCGATGTCATCGCGCCGCGCGCGGGCGCTCGCCGCCCCCGCCCTCGCCGTCCTCCTCCTCGCGCCGGCGGCCGCCGCCGCCGGCGCCGCCACGACGCCCGACCCCGGGCTCGCGCGCTTCGTCGCGCCGGCCGACCACGCGGTCGTGCGCGGCACCAGCGTCCGCGTCGTCGTGCGCCTGCGGGCCGACGCCGGCCACTTCGAGGCCACGCTCGGCGGCCGGGACGTCACCCAGCGCTTCACCGCCGCCGGCCGCACCCGGACGGCGGTGCTCCCGGTCTCCGGGCTGGTGCCCGGAGACGTGAGCGTGAAGGTCCACACCCGCACGGCGAAGGGCGTGCGCGACGTCGACACGCGCGTGATCGCGGTCGTGCGCCGCAGCGCCTCGCTGCTGACCGCGACCGCCCAGCGCCGCGACGCCGGGACCACGACCGTGCGCCTGCGCGTGCGCCGGCCGGAGGTCGCGGTCACCGCGCGCCTGAACGGGCACGCGGTCGACGCGGTGCGGACCGGGTCCCGCGAGCGCACGCTGACGCTGTCGGCCGACGACGGGCTGCGCCACGGCGTCAACCACCTGCGGTTGGAGACCGTCGACGCCGACCACGGCGAGTACGACGTCGAGACGCGCGCGATCGCGATCGCCCGCACGGCGCCGATCGCGGCGGCGGGTCGGGACCGCCGCGCGACGCTCGGCGGCACCGCAGTGCTGAGCGCCGCCCGCGCTCGGGCCGCGCACCGCGGCTCGGCGCTGCGCTACCGCTGGGAGGTCGTGCGCGCGCCGCGCGGATCGAAGGCGAAGCTGGCGACCGCCACCGCGATGCGCCCGCGGCTCAAGCCCGACCGTCCCGGCACCTACCGCGTCCGGCTGCGCGTGACCGAGACGCGTCGCGGCGCCGCGGCGCACGCGGCCGACGCGATCGCCGACGCCGACGCCGACGCCGACGCCGACACCATGACCTTGCGCGTCGCGCCCTCGACGCCGGCGATCGGCCTGCCGGTCACGACGATCGCGGCGACGCGCAGCGCGCCGGGCGTCACCGTCGGCACCACGGTGTACCCGGCGCCGGCGGGCGCGGCGATCCAAGTGGTCGTCCTCGATCGCGCGACGCTCGAGCCGCGCTCCAACAAGGGCTACGGGTCGAGCGACGCGGCCACCCAGCAGCTGCAGGTCGACCTCGCGGCGCTGACCAGCGCCGACCTCGTGATCGTCGCCACGCCCGGCCTGGGCCGGACCGCGCCCGCGGCCGACGCGACCGCGGTGTCGCACATCGACGCGGCGCTGGCGTCGATCGGCGCCTCGCCGCTCGCGAACGACCCGCTGGCGACCGTCGCCTGCGACATCACGCTCGCGGGCGCCTGCTCGGGCTTCTCGGCGATCGGCATCCCGGGCCTGCCGGTCGGCCAGGGCACGGTCAACCCCGGGCTGGCGCCCGGCAACGGCCTGCCCGCCGGGTCGATCCACGGCTACCTGCGCCAGGACGTCCACGACAACTACGCCTACGCCGACGACGACGCGGTGCCCTTCGACACCGACGCGCCCGGCACGACGCCGACCCAGGCGGTCGTCACGGTCGGCGGCCAGACCTACACGTCGAACGCGCTGGTGGCGCCGCGGGCGGGCGTGTTCGTCCTCGTCCTCGACGCCGGCTCGCTCTACCCGCGCGCCCAGGACACGTTCACCACGCGCGGCGGTTCGGTCGACACGATCGTCACCGACCTGGTGCGGATGCACCAGCTCCTGTCGACCTACGCCAACGACCCGTCCGCGCTGGTCATCGTGCAGTCGATCGGCCAGATCAACCGCTGGGACGCCTACGAGGGCCGCGGCGACCTGCCGTACTGGTGGAACATCGCGGCCAACGACCAGCAGCAGCTCGGCGGGCACGCGCTGCTGTTCGACGCGCTCGGCGACGACCCGCTGGCCAAGGACGTCAACGACGACCTGCTGCCCAACTACGCGCTCGTCGCGCCCGAGGGCTATGGCGACCAGGAGGGGCGCCCGCTGGCGCCGTGGGCGCGCGTGGCCAGCCGCGCGGCGAGCGACAGCCCGGGCCTGCTGCGCGGCACGCTGGCGCGCAACAGCGCGTCGCAGTACTACGCCAAGTACGCCGGCGCCTCCACCGTCACCAGCGACGAGCTGCCCGCGATCGTCTACCAGCAGGCGACGCCGTGGCCGCTGCGCAACCAGCCCGGCCCGGCGGCGGCGATCGACTGCGTCGGCGAGGCGGTCGGCCTGAAGCGGCTGCCGGTCGAGGCCAACTACGCCTCGGGCGCCGACAAGCTGGCGTGGGGCAGCTTCTCGGCCACGATGGCCGACATGGACTATGACTCGCTCGCGCAGGACTACCCGGTGTCGTCCTACGACGCGTGCGACCCGTCGAGGTTCACCGCCGACGACCTCCACGCCGCCAAGGTCCAGCTGCACAAGGAGTGGACCGACGTGCCGCTCGTCCTGGCGCTGTTCGACCGCCTCGAGTACCCGATCTCCTCCGAGCGCCAGAACGTCTTCGACCGGATCTCGTCGATCACCGACGCCATCGAGAGCGACGTCAACGCCCCGCGCTACGACGTCCCCGACGACCACATCCTCGACTACGCCGAGGACACGTTCCTGACGCTCGGCGCGATGCCCGAGGTGCTGCCCGAGGAGGCGGCGATCGCCGGCGCGCTCAAGGGCATGGACCTGCTCGCGTCGATGATCGGGCTGGCGTCCGACACGCTCACCGACGAGGACGGCGAGAAGCAGACCGAGGCGTCGGTCACCTCCACCGCCGACCAGCTCGGCAACCAGATCAAGACCCAGCTCGGCGCCGAGGCGCAGGGCCTGGGCACGATGGAGGACATCCTGCTCGACGACTGGGGCAAGCTCGACGCGGTCGCCGGACGGGCGCAGCTGAGCTGGGCCTGGGACGTCGGCGACCAGGACACCGTCGCGACGATCCAGGCGATCAGCGACCGGGCGGTGTCGATCCGGGCCTACGAGGCGCTCTTCCCCCTCCAGTTCGACGGGCTCATCCGCCAGACCGGGACGCTCGGCGCGGACCTGCCGACCGACCCGCGCCAGTACCCGTGCAACCAGGGGTCGACCGCGTTCTCGCTGTTCTCGGGAATGGCCAACGGCGGGGGCTTCGGCGTGACCACGACCGCCGGGCCGGTCAGCGAGAACTGGGTCTTCGCCAAGGCCTATCCGCAGAACGCCGACGACGGCACCAACCGGATCCTGCGGCCGCTGGGCGACGACCGCCCGGCGCCGACGTTCCCGGGGCAGAGCCTGACCGACGACATGTTCAACAGCGTCGACACCGAGATCGGCCGGCCGCTGATGCAGCCGCTGGGGTTCGCGCTCGACATCCTGGGGTCGCTGAAGACCACGCGGATCGCCCACCAGACCGTCGAGTTCGGCCCGGGCGGCACGACGATCAACTGGCCGGGCAAGGGGCAGTGCGTGGTGCAGTGACGCCATACTGGCCCGCGTGCGTGCGGGCACGCTGCTGGAGCGGGAGCGGGAGACGTCGTTGCTGGACGACGCGATCGGGGCGGGCGAGCCGGGCGTCGTCCTGATCGAGGGTCCTGCGGGCTGCGGGAAGTCGCGGCTGCTGGACCACGCGGCGCGGGCCGCCGCCGGGGCCGACGCGGGGGCTGACGCCGGGGCCGGGCGCGTGGTGCTGCGCGCGCGGGCGCTGGAGCTGGAGCGCGCGTTCACGTTCGGGGTGGCGCGGCAGCTCGTGGCGCCGCTGGCGCGGCGTTGGGACGACCGGCGCTGGGCGGGCGGCGTCGCGCTGGGCGACGACCGCCGGCTGGCGATCGCCCACGCGCTGCGCGCGCTGCTGGCCGAGGCGGCCGCCGAGGCGGGCGCGCCGCTGGTGCTGGTGGTCGACGACCTGCACTGGGCCGACACGCCGTCGCTGGCCTGGCTGGCGACGCTGGCCGAGGGGATCGAGCGGCCGGCGCTGCTGATCGCCGCGGCGCGCGCCGGGGAGCCGGACGCGCCCGAGGAGCTGCTGGACCGCGTGCGCGCGGTGGCGGGCGCGCGGGTGGTCGTGCCCGCGCCGTTGGGCGGTGGCGCGGTCCGCGCGCTGGCGGCCGAGCGCCTCGGCGGCGAGCCCGACGCCGCGTTCGTGGCCGCGTGCGCGGAGGCGACGGGCGGCAACCCGTTCCTGCTCGCCGAGCTGTTGGCCGAGCTGGCCGTCGACGGCGCGGCGCCCAGCGCGGCGACCGCGGCGCGGATCGGCGGGCTGGTGCCCGCGACCGTGCTGCGCGCGCTGGCGGCGCGGGTGCGGTCGCTCCCGGACGACCAGCTGGCGCTCGCGCGCGCCGCGGCGATCATCGGCCACGACGCGCCGCTGACGACGGTCGCGGGCCTGGCGTCGCTGGACGCGCCGCGCGCCGCGGCGGCCGCCGACGCGCTGGCCGCCGCGCACCTGCTGGCCGACGGCGAGCCGGTGGCGTTGGTCCACCCGCTCGTCGGCGCCGCGCTGCGGGAGACGATCGGCGCGCACACGCGCGCCCGGATGCACGCGCGCGCCGCCGCGCTGCTGGCCGCCGACGGCGCGCCGGACCAGGCGGTGGCGGCGCAGCTGGTCGAGGCGCCGCCGGGCGCCGCGCCGGGCGCGGGTCGGACGTTGTTGAAGGCCTCGGACGCGGCGATCGCCCACGGCGACCCCGGCACGGCGACGCGGCTGCTGGCCCGCGCGCTGGACGAGCCGCTGGCCGACGCCGACCGCGACGCGGCGCAGATCGCGCTGGCCTTCGCGGCGACCGCCAGCGGGACCGTGCCCGACGACCCGGCGCTGGAGCGGCTGCTGGCGGCGGTCGGCGGCGCGCAGCGCGCCGAGGCGCAGCTGGCGCTGGCCTACCGCGCGTATCTGCGGACCGACATCGACGGCGCGCTGCGCGCGATCGGTGCGGGCCTGGCCGAGCCCGACGCGGCGCCCCACGTCCGCGCGCGGCTGGAGGACCTCCGGCTCGCGGCGCGCGTGCACTTCCCCGAGGGCCGCGCGGACGTCCGCGAGCTGGCCGAGGCCGGTCCGCCGTTCAGCGCCGTCCAGCGCGGGATCCTGGCCTGCGAGGCGGCGGTGCTCGGCCGCACGCCCGCCGACGTCCGCTCGCTCATCGACCCAATCGCGTTGACAACGCTGCCCGACGACCTGCTGTCGGCGACGATCGTGTTGTCCTTCGCGGTCGTCGCCCTGCTGTGGGTCGACGAGCTGGACGCGGCCGAGGCGATGCTCGACGCGGTCCAGCCGGTCGCGCAGCGGGTCGGGTCGCTCACCGCCGCGGGGGCGGCGTCGTACCTGCGCGCGCACCTGCTGCTGCGCCAGGGCCGGCCGCAGGAGGCGATCGACGAGATGCAGCCCGCGCTGGAGCTGAGCGCGCGCGGGTGGGAGATGACGCTGCAGTGGTCGGCCGCGCGGCTGGGGCGCGCGCACGTCGAGCGCGGCGACCTGGCCGGCGCGCGGGCGGCGTTGGAGCTGGCCGACGACGACCCCGGCCTCGACCGCCCGTTCCTCCTGGAGGCGCGCGGCGACCTCGCGATGGCCGAGTCCGACCCGGCCGCGGCGGCGGCGCGCTACCTGGAGGCGGGCGCCGAGCTGGAGGCGCTGGCGATCGGCGCGCCGGGCGCGGTGCCGTGGCAGGCCAAGGCGGCGCTGGCGCTCGTGCGCGCCGGCGACCGCGAGCGCGCGGCCGCGCTGGCCGAGGCGGCGGTGGCGATCGCGCGGGCCGCAGGCGCGCGCCGGGCCTGGGCGCTCGGGCTGCGCGCGCGGGCGGCGGTCACGCAGGCGATCGCGCCGCTGGAGGAGGCGGTCGCGCTGCTGGACGGCAGCGGGCTGGAGCTGGAGCGCGCCTACGCGCTGGCCGACCTCGGCGCGGCGCTGCGGCGCGCGGGTCGCCCGCGCGACGCGCGGGCGCCGCTGCGCGAGGCGCTGGCGGTGGCCGAGGCGCGCGGGGCGGACCCGCTCGCCCGGCGTGCCCACGGCGAGCTGCGGGCCGCCGGCGGCCGGCGCGGCCCCCGCGCCCGTCCCGACGCCGACACGCTCACCGCCGGCGAGCGCCGCGTCGCGGCGCTGGCCGCCGCCGGCCGCTCCAACCCCGAGATCGCCGCCGAGCTGTTCTTGACGCGCAAGACCGTCGAGTGGCACCTGGGCCGCGTCTACCGCAAACTCGGGATCAGCTCGCGCGCGGCGCTGGCGGAGGCGTCGTTCTGAGCGGCAGGCGCCGGCGCGGCGTGTCGGTTGGGGCTGTGTGCGCCCCCGCGCCCCCGCGCGTTCCCTCGGCGTGCGCGACGGCGGGGTGCGGTGCGGTCAGGCCAGTCCGTGCTCGCGTGCGTCCCCGCGGCGTGCGCGACGGCGGGGTGCGGTGCGGTCAGTCCAGGCCGTGCTCGAGCGCGCCCTTGACGGTGGCGTCGAGCGCGTTGAGGCGGTAGAGCGCGAGTGCCTCCGCCGACCCGAAGCGCCGTTGCGGCGCGGCGTCCGGCCCGTGGTGGGTGAGCACGCAGTGGCTCAGCGCCAGCCGGTGCTCGACGTCCAGCGCACCGGAGCGCGCGTCGATCAGCCGCAGCCCCAGCTCGACGTGGCCGAGCAGTCGGCCGGGCTCCGACAGCCCGATCTCCGCGCCGTAGGTGAACTCCTGGATCTTGCCGACGTCGTGCAGGATCGCGGCGGTCAGCAGCAGGTCGGAGTTCAGCCGCGGGTGCAGCTGGCAGGCCTCCAGCGCGAGCGTGCCGACCGCGACCGTGTGCTCCAGCAGACCGCCGAGATAGGCGTGATGGCCGGCTCGCGTGCAGGGGGCGCGGCGGAAGGCGGCGCGGAACGTCGTGTCGCCCAGGAACGCGCCGAGCAGCCTCGCGTAGTCGGCGTCATGGACCTCGCCCGCCAGGTGCTCCAGGAAGCCGTCCAGCTCGTCGAGGTCGCGGTAGGCGACCGGTAGGAACGTCGCCGGGTCGGCCTCGCCCTCGGGGGCCTTGGCGATCGAGCGCAGGTCCAGCTGCAGCTCCTCGCGGAAGCGCTCGACGCGGCCCGCGACCTTGACCAGGTCGCCGCGCTCGAAGCGCGCCGTCGCGACGTCGGCGTCCCGGAACACCCGCGCCGGGATCGCGCCGGTGCGGTCGCGCAGCTCCACCGCCAGGTAGGGCGTGCCGGCGCGCGACATCAGCCGTTCCTTGCGGGTGCAGGCGAAAACGGCGTCGACCTCGTCGCCCGCGCGCAGCGTCGCGATCGTGGTTGGGGTGTCGGAGACGGAGTCCATCACGGTGGCGGCGCCGAGGACGCTACCGTCCTGCTGATGCAGCCGCTCATCTGGGAGAGCAGGCCCGACGGCCTCCGGGCTCCGGCGCTCGTGTGCGCGTTCACCGGCTGGAACGACGCCGGGGACGCGGCCTCGGCGGCGCTGCGCTTCTTCGGCGCGTCGCTCGGCGCCACCCGCTTCGCGCAGATCGACCCCGAGGAGTTCTTCGACTTCCAGGCCACGCGGCCCCGCGTCGAGATGGTCGACGGCGAGACCCGCGAGATCCAGTGGCCATCGGTGGAGATCTACGAGGCCCGCATCCCGCGCGCACCCCGCGACCTCGTCCTGCTCTCGGGGCCGGAGCCGTCGTTTCGCTGGCGCACGTTCACGCGGCTGATCGTCGATCTCGCCGAGGCGCTCGGCACCCAGATGGTCGTCTCGCTCGGCGCGCTGCTGGCCGACGTCCCGCACTCGCGCCCCGTCGGGATCACCGGCCTGTCGAGCGACCCGACGCTGATCGAGGGCCACGAGCTGGCGCCGACGACCTACGAGGGGCCGACGGGCATCGTCGGCATCCTGCAGGCGGCCTGCTCGGACGCCGGCATCCCGTCGGCGTCGCTGTGGGCTTCGGTCCCGCACTACGTCGCGGCTGCGCCCAACCCGAAGGCGGCGTTGGCATTGGTACGGAAGTTGGAGTCCTTGGTCGGCGTGAGCGTCGACGCCGAGGAGCTGGAGGTCGCCTCGGCCGACTACGAGCGCCAGGTGTCGCTGGCGGTCCAGAGCGACCCGGACGTCCAGGCGTTCGTCGAGCGCCTGGAGCGCACGGCCGCCGAGGAGGAAGAGGAGACCGACCCGACCGAGCTGCCGTCGGGCGACGTCATCGCGCGCGAGTTCCAGCGCTTCCTCCGTCAGCGCGGGCCGGAGGGCCCCGACATCGCCGGTGGACGCTGAGGCGCTGACCGCCCGCCTGGCCGCGGGCGGGTTCGTGGCCGCCGACGAGGAGGCCGAGGAGCTGCTGGAGGCCGCACACGGAGACGGCGCGGCGTTGGAGGCGCTGGTCGAGCGCCGCTTGACCGGCGAGCCGCTGGCCTGGATCACGGGCTGGGCACCGTTCCTCAGCCGTCGCGTCGCGGTCACCCCGGGCGTCTACGTCCCGCGTTGGCAGACCGAGCTGCTGGCGCGGCGTGCGCTGGAGCGGCTGCCGGAGGGCGGCGTCGCGATCGACGTCTGCACCGGCAGCGGCGCGCTGGCGATGGCGCTCGCCGAGCGCGCCGGGCGGGTGTACGCGACCGACGTCTCGCCCGAGGCGGTCGCGTGTGCGCGGGCCAACGGCGTCGACGCCTACGCGGGCGACCTCTTCGCCCCGCTGCCCGACGGCATCGTCGCGGACGTCGTCGTCGGCGTCGTCCCCTACGTCCCGACCGGCGAGTTGTCGTTGTTGCAGCGCGACACCTTCACCTTCGAGACCCCGCTGTCCTACGACGGCGGCCCGGACGGCTGCGCGATCCTGCGGCGGGCGCTCAGCGGCGCGGCGCGCGTGCTGCGGTCGGGCGGCGCCCTGCTGTTGGAGCTGGGCGGCGACGAGGCCGCGCTGATCGCCGACGACCTGGAGTACGCGGGCTACGAGGACGTGCAGGTGCTGCGCGACGAGGACGGCGACGTGCGCGGGATCGAGGCCACGAAGCGGTGACCGACCTGTCGTCGTACGCCGGCGCTCGTCTGCCCGACGACGCACCGCTCCTCGGGCGTCTCGTCGAGCTTCGTCGTCTTGACCCGGTCGCGCACGCCGACGACCTCTTCGCTGCTCAGTCCGCTGGTGATCCACGCCTGTGGTCCTACCTGCCGTATGGGCCGTTCGCGGACGTCTCCGCGCTTTCCGCGCACCTTCGCGCGCAAGCCGTTGCGGAGGACCCGTGGTTCTACGCCGTCGTCGTGGATGGCGCCGCCGCCGGCGTCGTCTCGTTCCTGCGCGGGGACGCGGCCAACGGCGTCATCGAGATCGGCCACATCTGGTTCGGCGCCGCGCTGCAGCGCACGCCGGCGGCGACCGAGACGGTGTACCTGCTCGCGCGTCACGCGTTCGACGTCCTGGGCGTGCGGCGCCTGGAATGGAAGTGCGACGCGGCCAACGTGCGGTCGCGCGCCGCGGCGGAGCGCTTCGGCTTCACCTACGAGGGCACGTTCCGTCAACACCTGATCGTCAAGGGGCGCAACCGGGACACAGCGTGGTTCTCGATCGTCGACGGCGAGTGGTCGCGCGTGCGCGCGGGATTCGAGGCGTGGCTGGACCCGGCGAACTTCGACGCGTCGGGTGCGCAGCGCGCGTCGCTCGCCGCGCTGCGCGCCTAGCTGGGGTCCGCCGTCCCCCAGATGCCCGGCCCACGCCGGTGCTCGTAGATCAGCGACGTCTCGGCGTGGGCGACCGCGGGGTCGGAGGCCAGGTGCTCGACGACGAACTCGCGCAGGTCCTGGGCGTCGGCGGTGGCGAGCCAGACGAGGTAGTCGGTGGCGCCCGCGAGGTGGAAGACCGTCAGCACGCCGGGCAGCCGCCGGACATTGCTCGTGAACGTGTCGATCTGCTCGCGGTTGTGCACGGTCAGCCGCACGGCGACCATCGCCTGCAGCGGGCGGCCGAGCGCGGCCAGGTCGATCTCGGCGTGGAAGCCGCGCAGCACGCCGGAGGCCCGGAGCTGGCGGACGCGCTGCAGCGCGGTCGACGGCGCGACCCCGACCCGCTCGGCCAGACGCGCGTTGGAGATGCGCGCGTCGGCCGACAGCGCTTCGAGGATCGCGCGGTCGGTGTCGTCGAGGCGCAGGTCGTTCGGCATGGCCACGATGGTGACAGAAGTTGCCGAAGGATCTTCGATTCTGCATCAAAATTGCAACGATCCTGCGGAGTCCTAGCGGTTAAGTCGCACGAGTGCTTCACTGGACGGCATGGAACCCGCTTCCGTGGACATGCGCGTCGACATCCGCGACTCGATCCTCGACACCGTCGGCGACACGCCGCTGGTGCGGCTCTCGCGTCTGGGCGCGGGGCTGACGCCCCAGATTGTGGCCAAGGTCGAGGCGCTGAACCCGGGCGGGTCGATCAAGGACCGAGCGGCGCTGGCGATGATCGAGGCCGCCGAGCGCGACGGGCTGCTGCGCCCGGGCGGGACGCTCGTCGAGCCGACCTCGGGCAACACCGGCACCGGCCTGGCGATGGCCGCGCGGCTGAAGGGCTACCACGTCATCGCGGTCATGCCCGACAAGATGTCCAAGGAGAAGATCGACCTCCTGCGCGCCTACGGCGCCGAGGTCGTGGTCTGCCCGACCAACGTCGAGCCCGAATCGCCCGAGTCCTACTACTCGGTCTCCGACCGGCTGGCGGCCGAGATCCCGGGGGCGTTCAAGCCCAACCAGTACTTCAACCCGAACAACCCCGCGGCGCACTACGCGTCCACGGGCCCGGAGATCTGGGAGCAGACCGGCGGCAAGATCACGCACCTGGTCGCGGGCGTCGGCACGGGCGGGACGATCAGCGGGATCGGGCGCTACCTCAAGGAGCGCAACCCGGACATCCAGATCATCGGCGCCGACCCGGTGGGGTCGATCTACAGCGCGGCGACCGACGACGAGGTCAAGGGCTACCTGGTGGAGGGCGTCGGCGAGGACTTCTGGCCCGAGACGTTCGACAAGACGATCGTCGATCGGTGGATCCGCGTGAGCGACCGCGACTCGTTTCTCACCACGCGCCGGCTGGCGATGGAGGAGGGCATCCTGGCGGGCGGCTCGTGCGGCACGGCGATGTGGGCGGCGCTGGAGGCGGCCAAGACGATCGACGACCCCAACGCGCTGATGGTCGTCGTGCTGCCGGACGGCGGACGGTCCTACCTGTCCAAGATCTTCAACGACGCGTGGATGACCCAGTACGGGTTCCTGGAGCGCGCCGGTGACCTGGCGGTCGGTGACGTGCTGCGGCGCAAGGCCGACGGCGCGGCGGGGATGCCGTCGCTGGTGACGGTGCAGACGCACCAGAAGGTCCGCGACGCCGTCGCGCTGCTGCACGAGCACGGCGTTTCGCAGCTGCCGGTCGTGAGCGCGACGGACCCCGGCGTGGTCGTCGGGTCGGTCGGCGAGCGCGGGCTGCTCGCGCGCGCGATCGACGAGCCGGCGCTGCTGGGCGCCGAGATCGTCGCGGTGATGGAGCCGCCGCTGTACGCGGTGTCGGCCGACGACCCGGTGCGCGAGGCCGTCGAGCTGCTTGTCGGCGACCGGCAGGCGCTGCTGGTGATGGAGAACGGACGTCCCGTGGGCATCGTGTCGCGGGCGGACCTGCTGGAATCGCTGGCACGATGAGAGAGAGCTTCCGCCGCGACGTGCTCGCGGCTCATGGTGCGGCACGATGAACTTCGCGACACGTGCGGTGCACGCGGGGTTGGAGCCCGATCCGACCTTCCGCTCGGTCATCCCCGCCATCCACCAGACGTCGACGTTCGCGCAGCCCGCGGTCGGCGAGTTCGTGGAGGACTTCGACTACGCGCGCAGCGCCAACCCGACGCGCGCGGCGCTCGAGTCTGCGCTGGGCGAGCTGGAGGGTGGGTTGGCGTCGTCGTTCTCGTCGGGCATGGCGGCCACGCACGCGCTGCTGAGCGCGGTCTGCGCGGCGGGCGACCACCTCGTGTTGCCCAACGACCTCTACGGCGGGACCTACCGGCTGGTCGACAAGGTGCTGACGCGGTTCGGCTTGACCTACACGTTGGTCGACCAGGCGGATCCGGGCGCGATCGTCGCGGCCCTGACCGAGAAGACGCGGCTGGTGTGGATCGAGTCGCCGACCAACCCCTTGTTGAACGTCGTCGACCTGCGCGAGGAGATCGCGACCGTCGGCGGTCGCGCGTTCGTGGCGGTCGACAACACGTTCGCCACGCCGGTCAACCAGCGGCCGCTGGAGTTGGGGGCCGACGCCGTCGTGCACTCGGTGACCAAGTACCTGGGCGGGCACTCCGACACGGTTGGCGGCGCGGTGATCGTCAAGGACCCGGCCGTCCACGAGCAGGTCCGGTTCATCCAGAACTCGGTCGGCGCGGTGCCCGGCCCGTTCGACTGCTTCCTCGTCCACCGCGGGCTGCGGACCCTGCACCTGCGGATGGCCGCGCACGCCGCCTCGGCCGAGGCGGTCGTCGGCTTCCTGAAGTCCGCGCCGGCCGTCGAGGACGTCCGCTGGCCGGGCTTCTCGGGCATGGTCTCCTTCCGCCACCCCGACGCGATCGGCATCGCGCAGCGCACGCGGCTCTTCACGCTGGCCGAGTCGCTGGGCGGCGTCGAATCGCTGATCGAGGTCCCGCAGGCGATGACCCACCAATCCGTCGAGGGCTCCGACGCGGCCGTGCCCGCCGACCTCGTCCGCCTGTCCTGCGGCGTCGAGGCGCCCGAGGATCTCGTGGCGGACCTGCGCCGAGCGATCGGCGCGGGCGCCTAGGCACGGTCTCCGAACGCGTTTCGGCCCGCCTGGTCGGGCGGGCCGAAAGCGTGCGGCTCGCGCCCGGGCGACGGGCGCCTCGCTCTAGCGGTCGGTCAACTCACGCGTCACGCGAGAAGATGGGGCCGCCGCTGCTCAGGTTGAGCGACTGCTCCGACATGTGGGCGAAGGCGGAGGCGGAGGTGCCGAGGTACAACGAGCAGGAGCCTCCACCGGTGCCCGTCTCGGGCGACATGACCAGCGTTCCCGGCGCAGTCAGAGTGAGCCGGCAATGTGGCAGAGCGCGTCCCGGTCGTGGCGAGCCTGTACGTGCAAGCCATGCTCGCCGAGCCCGAGATGATCGCCGGGGTCGTCGCCGGAACCATCGAGTACGTGCAACCGATCTCATACCCCGTGCCCGAGAGCGAGCAGGGGCTGTAGGTCATCGTGCCCGACACGATGTTGAACGCGCCGGAGGGGACCGTGCCAGTCCCCGCTCGTACCCGTGCACGTCAGAAGGGTCGTCCCGCCGGATCCAGTCACCGCCGGCACTGCCCTATGGCACCGTTAATGATCAGTATCACTAAGTTAATAAGGTGGCGTTCTGATGGCTCGATGGCCCCGTATGCGACCTGCTGGGCGGGTGCCGGGTGCCGGGTGCCGGGTGCGGGCGCTGGCGTGGCGGGGTGTGGGAGTGCCGGAGGCTTGGGCGTGGCGTCGGCCCGGGCGTTGTGGCGCGGCGACGCAACCGCCGGGGTCGGGGCCGGTCGTGCTGGTCATGGGCGTCGGGCCCGTCGTGGGAGGCGGCGCCGTCGCGCGATCGGCCGCGCCGGGGGACTGGCGCGGGCGATGCTCTGACGGGAAATCAGGTGTCATCCGGCGGACCGCGGGGAAAAGCACGTCCATGCCTCGTCCGATGGACCTTGGTCGCGCCGTGCTCTTCGCCGGCTCCGCGCTGCTGCTGATCTCCCTGTTCCTCCGGTGGTACGACAACGGCCTGACCGGCTGGGAGGTCTTCGAGACCTTGGACCTGGTGCTCGCCGCGCTGGCCGTCGGTGGGATGGTCGCGTCGATGCGTCCGGACCTGCTGCCGCCGTGGTCGGGCATCGCGCTGCCGGGGGCGGCGTTGCTCATCGTCGTCGTGCAGCTGCTCAACGACCCGCCGGCGGCGGCGAACACGAGCCCGGCCGGCGGCGCGTGGCTCGCGCTGGCCGGGTCGCTCCTGATGGGCGCGGGGTCGGCGCTGTCGCTGTCGGCGATCTCGGTGACCGTGCACGTCCGCGAGCGGGACGTCCGCCGTCGTGTCGCGGCCGTCGACCGGCGCAACGAGGACGTCGACGCCGAGGCTGCCGAGGACCTCGACGCTGACGCGCCGTCGGGCTCGCTGTTCGCGACCGACCTGAGCGGCGCGGCCACCGACGCCGACGTCGGGATGGGGGCGACCGGCGCCGCCGACGAGCCGCCGCGCCGCACCGGGCGCTTCCGGCCGCGCGGCACCGAGGAGGAGACGGCGGCCACCGCCGCTCGGCCCGCCGCCGCGCCGGCGTCGGCCACGCCGGCCTCCGGCACGCCTGCGTCCCGCACGCCCGCCGCGCCGGCGTCCGGCACGCCCGCGCCGGGGCGTCCCGAGGCGGCCGACCTGGAACGCACCCAGCCGTTGTCCGGGCTGCCGGACGACGAGGACGGCTCGGAGCGCACGTGACGGCGGACGCGGACGCAACGCCCGCGCGCGGCGCCCGCCGCGGCCGCTCGCCCTTCGAGCTGCTGCGCTTCACCGCGACGCCGGTGCCCGGCGCGTTGGTCGTCGTGGAGATCGAGGGCCGCGTCGCCGCCGCGTCCGGGCGCTTCGCGCGTCGGCCCGTGCTCGTCGTGGAGGCCGACGCCGCCGTCGACCGGCCGCGCTTGGAGCTGGCGCCGTCGCGCGCGGCGCTCGACGGCGACCGGTGGCGCGCGGCCTACGCGATCCCCGCCGAGGCCTACGACGCGGCGCGCTTCGCGCTGGGGCTGCGCGGGACGCTGCTCGACCTGCCCGCGCCCGACGAGCCCGCCGACGCCGAGCGCCTCACGCTGCTGGCCCGCGAGGCCAACGCGCTGCGTCGCGAGCTGGAGGCCGCCGAGGCTGACGTCGCGACCGCCCGCGCCGAGGCGAGCGCCGCCGCCGGCGAGCTCGGCGCCGCCGTCTCGGCCGCCCGCGACGAGGCGCTGGCCGAGACCGCCGAGCGCATCGCCGACCTCGAGCGCGAGGTCGTGGAGGCCCACCGCCTCGCGGCCTCCGACGCTGCCGCGGCTCGCACGGCTCACGAGGCCGCGCTCGCCGACCAGCGGGACGAGCGCGACCACGTGGCGGCCGAGGCCGCGGAGCGCCACGCAGCCGAGCTGGCCGAGGCCAACGCGCGTGTGGACGCGGCGCAGGAGCGTCATGCCTCCGAGCTGGCCGAGGCCAACGCGCGCGCGGACGCCGTGGAGGAGCGTCATGCCGTCGAGTTGGCGGAGGCCAACGTGCGCGCGGATGCGGCGGAGGAGCGTCATGCCTCCGAGTTGGCGGAGGCCAATGCGCGCGCGGAGGCGGCGGTCGAGGAGCGGTTGCTGGCGCGGATCGAGGAAGCGGAGGTGCGCGCCGAGGCCGCCGAGAAGCGCGCGGGCGAGGCGGAAGCGTCGATCCCCGGGCGCGCGCGGATCGCCGACGCGACCGATCGTCCCGCCGACACCGCCGAGCATCCTGTCGCGGGCGCTGGTCCCGGTCTCGTCGCCGAGCGCCGACGCGCGGCGGATGCCCAGGCGCGGGCGCTGGCCGCCGAGGAGGGCATCGCGGTCCTGCGCGCCGAGCTGGCCGAGGAGCGCGAGCGGTCGCAGGCGCGGATCGCCGACCTCGAGCAGGAGCTGGCGAGCACGGCCAACCGGCTCGACGCGCTGCGCCACGCCGCCGAGGCCGACGATCCCGACAAGGCCGCGGCCGCCCGGGTCGCCGATCTCGAGCAGCAGCTCGAGGCCGCCCAGGCGCGCGTCGGGGCCCTGCGGCGCGCCGCGGAGGCCGACGCCGGCGCCCATGAGCGCCGGGAGCCCGGGGCGCGCGGGGCCCTGTGGTCCACGCACGCGCACGACCCCGAGGCCGACGAGACGCGGGTCGTCACCCCGATCGCCGGCGAGGACGAGACGCGCGTGCTGACCCCGGTGCCGGCCGACGGCGACGGCCACGCCGGGGCCGACGACACCCAGCCCTTCACCACCCGCGACGAGCACGACGCCTCCGGCGAGCCGCTGCGGCCGCTGGAACGCGGCGCGCTGCCCCGCCCGCCGGCCCACCGCAGCCCCGGCGCCTACCTCGCGGTCGTCGCGCTCGCGCTCTTCATCGTCGTCCTGCTGGGCCTGCTGCTCGGCTTCCTGAGCTGACCGGCGCCGCCGGCCGGAGCCCTACCGCTCGGCCGCCGGGCAGGCGATCCGGTAGTCGCAGATCGAGCACGCCGCGTAGGACGGCGTCGGCTCGAAGCCCTGCCCGAGGATCCCGTCGGCGACCTCGCGGACGGTCTCCTCGATCCACTCCGCGTCGTTGGCGTCGTCGGGCAGCGGGACCTTCTGGTCGTCCAACACGTACAGGTAGGACTGCACCGAGGACTCCAGCGACCACGCGCGCCCGGCGGCGACCGCGTACAGCGCCAGCTGCACGTCGTCGCGCAGCTGCGCCGCCGCCTTCGGGCGGCCGGTCTTGTAGTCGATCAGCTCGTAGCGGCCGTCGGCCAAGCGGTCGACGCGGTCGACGCGACCGCGCAGCGTGTGCTCGCCGATCTTGAAGTTGAAGGACTTCTCGAACCACATCGGCTCGGCGTCGTCGGCCTGGAAGCGCTCGTGGTACTTGCGCAGCGCGTTCTCGGCCTTGGCGTGCAGCTGGCGCTCCTCGTCGGTCGGCCCGAAGCCCGACCGCCGCCAGCCCGCCTCCAACAACCCCAACAGCTCGTCGACGCTCGACCCGCCGCTCTGGTGGTAGCGCTCCAGCACCTGGTGGACGACGATGCCGAAGCGTTGGTTGATCGTCGGCTCCTGCGGCACGCGGAACACGCGCGCGAACTTGTACTTCAACGGGCACGTCCGGTAGGTCTCGATGTCGGACGCGCTCAGCGCCAGCCCCTCGCCGCGCCGCGGCAGGAACGGCAGCAGCGACGGCTCGTGGCGCGCCGCGGTCGCCTTGGCCCGCACGCGCGCGTCGCGCTCGCCCTCCAGCAGCACGTCGTCCAGCGTCGAGGTCTGGAGGATCTCCCGCTGCTGCGCGGTCGCCGCGTGCAGGATCGCGGCGTTGATCCCCGGCAGCGCGTCGGCCACCTCCTGCCCGGCCGGTCGCGCGTGCAGCGCCGCGAGCTTCAGCAGCTCCAGGTAGCGCGTCACGCCGTGGGCGACGTCGAGGTCGGTGTCCAGCCGCAGCTCGCCGATCCGCGCGCCGATCTGCTGGACGTCGCTCAGCAGCTCGTCGCGCAGCTGCCCGATCGCCGCGTGCAGCGCCTCGTCGGGCCCGAAGAGCTGCTCGTCGACGTCCTCCCACTCCTCGCCCAGCGCCTCGCGCGCCTCCTCGGCGAACGGCGACGGATGCTGCGGCGCGCCGCGCTCCGACGAGCCCGCGTAGGCCAGCACGAGTCCCTCGCGCGCCCGCGTCATCGCGACGTGCAGCACGCGCCGCATCTCGGCGACGTGCGACGCGCGCGTGTCCGGCGCCACCACCGACAGCTCGCTCGGGATCGGCTCGACCAGCACGCGGCGCGCGCCCGGCATCCGCGACGACTGCAGCCCGCAGACGAACACGTGGTCGAACTCCAGGCCCTTGGCCGCGTGCATCGGCAGCACCGCGACCGCGTCGCCGCGCGGGGGCGCGCCGTCGTCGTCGGCGGAGTCCTCCGGGTCGCCGACGCCGCCGCCCGCCTCGGCCACCGCCGCCAGCCAGCGCGCGAACTCGCGCGGCGTGGCCTGCGGCGCGCGCCGGACGTAGGACGCGGCAAGTTCCCCTACATGGGCCAGGGACACCAACCGCTCGACGACGTCGGCCTGCGCCGCGAAGACCTGCGAGCGCCGCAGCCCGAGGCGCTCGATCAACCGATGGACGAACAGGTCCGGGCGCGTGGTGTCCAGCGCCGACGCCGCCTGCCGGTGCAGCTTCAGGAACGCCAGCACGCGCTCGCGGGCCTCCGGAGGCAGCTGCGGCGACTCGGTCGCCGCGACGAGCCCGCTCACCATGTCCAGCTTGCGGCGCTTGGCGATCTGGATGCAGCGCGCCAAGTCCACCGAGTGCAGCTCGATCGGCGGCCGGGCCAGCGCCCGCACGACGGCGCCCGCGTCGTTGGGGTTGACCAGCAGCCGCAGCCACGCGAGCACGTCGCGCACCTCGGCCTGGCCGAAGAACGCCGCCGCGCCCGCCAGGCGATACGGCAGCGCGCGCTCCTCCATGGCGACCGCCAGCTCCTGGCCCTCGGAGCGCACCGACCGCACGAGCACGCCGATCCGCCCGGGCGCGACGCCCTCGCGCACCAGCCGCTCGATCGCCGTCGCGACGCCCTGGGCCTGCGCGCGCTCGCCCGCGCAGCGCCAGAAGCGAACATCGCCAACAACGCCCGACCCGACCCGCTCCGGCGCCTCGGCCAGCCGCTCGGCGATCGGCGCGACGACCGCCTCGGCCGCCGTCACCACGCGATCCGGGCAGCGCCAGGAGCGTTCGAGGCGGACGACGTCGACCGGGCGCCCGCCGAGGCCGTCGGCCAGCAGCGCCTCCAGCCGCGCCGCGGCGCCGCGCGGCTCCTCGACGGCCTGGTCGTCGTCGGCGGCGCAGACGACGCTGCCGTGCTCGGCGGCCAGCAGGTCGACCACCCGCAGCTGCGCCGGCGTCAGATCCTCGACGTCATCGACAAGCACGTGGCGCCAGCGCCCGCCGACCCGCGCCCGCACGTGCGGGCGCTGCTCCAGCAGCTCGCAGACGCGCAGCACCAGCTCGCCGAAGTCCAGCAGCCCCTGCTCCAGCAGCAGCCGGTCGTGGGCCTCGAACAGCCGCGCGAACTCGCGCTCGCGCTCGGCGCGGTCGCTGACGTCCTCGGCCGGCAGCGCGCCCGCCCACTCGCTGAAGCGCGCCGGCCGGATGCCCGCGTCCTTGAGCCGGTCGATCCGCGCGATCACCGCGCCGAGCACGGCGGCGGGGCGGCCCCGCAGGTCGTGGTGGCGCAGCGTCAGCTCGTCGACGCGGTCGAGCAGCAGCGCCAGCCGGTCGGCCGGCGTGGCGGTCACCGCGAACGGGTCGACGCCCGCCTCCAGCGCCTCGTCGCGCAGCAGCCGCGCGCACATGGCGTGGATCGGCAGGACCGCCAGCTCCTCGAACGGCCGGTCGCCCAGCGCGTCCTCGACCCGCGCGCGCAGGGCCTCCGCGGCGGCGGCTCCGCGGGTCAGCAGCAGGATCTCCTCGGGCGCGGCGCCCGCGGCCACCAGCGCGGCGAACCGCGCGACCAGCGTCCGCGTCCGCCCGCTGCCCGCGCCGCCCAGGACGAGCAGCGGCCCGCCGCGATGGGCGGCGACCGCTGCCTCCGGCGAAGGCGAAGCGCGTGTGATGGCGCCGGGGGAAGCGGGCACGACCCTAGGATATGGCCCTGATGACCGCGCATCCCGCCCTCGACCACGACTGGCTCGGCGCATGTCGGGCGGCGGCCGAGGGGCTGCAGGCCGTCCTGCGCGCGCATCCGACGAGCATCGAGCGCGTGGTCGAGACCGGCGAGACCGGCGGTGGGGGCGACAAGACGCTCGTCATCGACGCCGAGGCCGAGGACCGCGTCTTCGACGAGCTGCAGCGGCTGCACGACGCCGGCGCGCGCTTCACGGTCATCTCCGAGGAGCGCGGGATCGTCGACCTCGGCTCGCCGGAGATCCTCGTCGTCGTCGACCCGATCGACGGCTCGCTGAACGCCAAGCGCGGGCTGCCGCACCACGCGCTGAGCGTCGCCGTCGCCACCGGCGCGACGATGGCCGACGTCGTCTTCGGCTTCGTCTACGACCTCGGCCCGGGCGAGGAGTGGCGCGCGGCGATCGGCGAGGGCGCCTATCTGAACGACCGCCGCATCGACGCCCCGCCGCCCGAGCGCCGCACGCCCGACGGCCGCCTGGAGCTGATCGCCGTCGAGTCCGCCGACCCGCGCTGGCTGGCCAAGGCGTCCGACGACCTCGTCGCGGCGACGCGCCGGATCCGCGCGATGGGATCGATCGCGGTGTCGATGTGCCAGGTCGCGGCCACGCGCGTGGACGCGATGGCCTCGCTGGCGCGCACGCGCGCGGTGGACGCCGCGGCCGCGCAGCTGATCGTCCGCGAGTCCGGCGGGGAGGTCGCGTTCCTCGGCGCGCCGGACGGGCCGCTGAGCGCGCCGCTGGACCTGCAGCCCCACCATCCGGTCGTCGCGGCGCGCACGCCCGAGTCGCTGGCCGACCTCCAGCAGCTGCCGGCGGTCTGCTGAGCCATGCAGGTCGACTGGGAGCTGGCGGGGCGGATCGCGCGCAGCGCGGCGAAGGAGGATCCGCCGAGCGCGCGGCCCGACGGGCTGGACGAGACCGCGGCCGCCGCGCGCGAGCAGGTGGTCGCCGCGACGCTGCTGACGCCGCGCGACACGCTGCCCGCCGCCGAGTGGGTCTCGCGCGGCGCGTGGATCGACGCGAACCTCGCGACGATGCGCGCGACGCTCGGGCCGGTGCTCGAGGACGCGACGACGAGCGTGCCGTCCACCGGCCCGCTGGGCTCGCTGCAGAACGCCGGCGGCGCGGTCGTCGCGGCGGAGGTCGGCGCGCTGCTGGGGCTGTTCGCGCGGCGCGTGCTGGGCCAGTACGAGCTGTCGCTGGTCGACCCCGACGCGCCGCCGCGGCTGCTGCTGGTCGGCCCGAACCTCGACCGCGCGGCGGGCGAGCTGGGCGCCGACCGCGAGGAGCTGGTGACGTGGGTGACGCTGCACGAGGTCACGCACGCGGTGCAGTTCGGCTCGGTGGAGTGGCTGCGGCCGCGGCTGGGCGGCGCGCTGCGGCAGTTGCTGGGGGCCTTGGACGTCAAGATGGATCCCCGCAAGCTGCTGGACCTCCGCATGGACGACGTCAAGGCGCTGGCCGACTCGGTCCGCGAGGGCGGCCTGCTCGGCGCGGTGATGGGCGCCGAGCGCAAGGCGATCCTCGATCGCGTGCAGGGCACGATGGGGCTCGTCGAGGGCCACGCGGAGTGGGCGATGGACCAGGCCGGCGGCGAGGTGCTCGAGGACGTCGACGCGCTGCGCGCCGCGATGGACCGCCGCCGCGAGGACCGCGCGCCGCTGCTGCGCATCCTCGACCGGCTGCTCGGCTTCGACCTCAAGCTCAAGCAGTACCAGCAGGGCCGCGTGTTCTGCGACGCCGTCGTGGCGGCGCGGGGCGTGGAGGGCCTGCGCGACGTGTGGTCGGCCGAGGACCTCGCGCCCTCCAGCGGCGAGCTGGCGATGCCGGCCGCCTACCTGGCACGCACCGGCCGCCGGGCCGCCTAGCGTCGCCCGAGGCGCCCGAGGCGTCGCGTCGGCGCGGGTCGTGTGC
>NZ_DASRZV010000027.1:0-23088 GCF_035685985.1 Baekduia sp. | reverse complement strand
CCTCCGGGCGCTCGCCGCCGCCATGCGCCCGCCGCTGATCCTCAACGACCCAAAGGGTCGCCTGCGGTCATCGACGACCGCCTGACGGGGCCGAGCATCCCGGAAAGCTGCGACCGAATGAATGAATCACGACACTAGGCGGTCGGTCAGCAGCGTGATCGCCCCCGGCTCGATGCCGGGGACCTTCGTCCACTGGACGTCCCCGCAGATGACCTGGTCGATCTCGGCGTGCTGCTGGTGGGTGGCGAGGATCAGCGCGTCAGGGGTGCGCAGTTTGCGCTGCTCGCGCTTCCTGCCTGTGGCGTTGTAGGCCGCCTGGAGGGCTATGGCGTGCTCCGCCGTGTCGCGATCGACGTCGACGATGTCGACGCCGAAGTCGTGCGCGAACTCGCGGATCGCCTCTTCGGGATGGTGCCCGAGGACGGCTCCGTGAAGAAGCTCGCTCCAGGCGATCACCGAGATCGCGAGCAGGCTCCCGGCTCTGACCGCCGACTCGATGGCCGACGCCGCGTCGTCGTGCAGCGAATCGCCTCGGTCGATGTAGGCGATCACCGCGGAGCTGTCGAGCAGCGCTACCGCCATTCGTCCCGCAGGTCATCGATGGCCGTGCGAGCGGCACCGCCGGTGTCGATCCGGCCGCGGTGCTTGGCGAACAGCTCGTCCAGGCGGGTCAGCTCGACGCGACCGGGGCCGAGAGCGCGGACCGCGACCACGTCGCCTTCCTTGAAGCCCGCTTCGGCGAAGGGCTGCTTGCCGATGGTGATCTGATGCTTCGAGGAGATCCGGGTTCGCGGCACCGGCGGCGCCGGCGCCGGCGTTCCGGGCGCTTTGCCGCTGGCCCCGAGCTTCTTTACGGCACGTGCCATTGGGTAAAGAATACTCCCCCGTTCAAGCACGGCCCAGCCCGGCGCGACGCCCAGCGCGCGCTCCTCCGGAGCGGTCGCATCGCTTGCCGGCGCCCGCGACAGCGCGCGCGTCGATCGCCAAGGTCAGGTCCCACTTCCGGCGACTGTCCGCAGGCGAACACGTGCAGCGGGCCTTGCAAGGCAACCTAATCCCGCCCGCTTCGTTCGTCGTGGGACGGACCGAGGCAAGGTGGTTGCCATGGTCTTTCGCGTTTCGGTTGTTGTTGGTCTGCTGTCCGCACTGGCGATGTCCGCGACGGCGTCGGCGGCGTCGCATCTGGTGGTCGCCGGCGACACGTTGTCGGGGATCGCCGCGGCCAACGGGTTGTCGACGGCGACGCTGGCGACGGCGAACGGGATGTCGCCGGACGCGTTCGTCATCCAGGGCACGACGATCACCGTGCCGGTGGCGGGACCGACGGCCGCCGCGGGCGTCGCGGCCTCCCCGGCGCCGTTCGGCGGCTACCGCGTTCGCCTCGGCGACACGCTGAGCGCGATCGCCGCCGAGCACGGCGTCAGCCTCCAGCAGCTGGCGGCGACCAACGGCCTCAGCACCGAGGGCACGATCGTGGCAGGCACGTCGCTGCGGCTCCCGAGCGGGAACGCCTCGACGACCGCCGCGCCCGTCCAGTCGGTCTCGACCGCGACCGGCAGCTCGTCCTCCGGCGGGCACGACGTCGTCTCCGGCGAGACCCTGACCGGGATCGCCGCCGCCAACGGCATCACGCCCGCCGCGCTGGCCGCCGCCAACGGCCTCTCCCCCAACTCCTTCGTGATCGCGGGCACCAAGCTGAGGATCCCCGCGGCGGCGCCCGCGGCGAGCGTCCCGGCGACCGCGGCCGCCAACGTGCCCGCGACCGGCGCGGCGACCGGCGCCCCCGGACACCTGACCGCGTCGCAGATCGGCTCGATCGCCGCCGCCAACGGCGCGCCCGCCTCGCTGGCCTCGGCGATCGCCTGGCAGGAGAGCGGGTTCAACAACGCCATGGTCAGCGTCGCCAACGCCCGCGGGATCATGCAGGTGATGCCAAGCACGTGGCAGTACGTGCAGAACCAGCTCGGCTCCGGGCCGCTGGACCCGTCGTCGCCCGCCGACAACGTCCGCGCCGGCTCGCTGCTGCTCTCGCGCCTCCTGCGCGACACCGGCGGCGACGCCACGACCGCCGTCGCCGCCTACTACCAGGGCCTCGGCTCGGTCCGGCGCATCGGCATGCTCCCCGAGACGCGCCGCTACGTCGCCAACGTGCTCGCCCTGCGCTCGCGCTTCGGCGGCTGAGCGAGCGGGCGCGGCGCCGCGCCCGCCGACGCACCGCGCCGCACCGCACCGCGCCGCGGCCTGCCGATACGCGCCGCCGTCAGGCCGCGCCTGCCGGCGGCCCGCCGCTACGCCGCCGCCGGGACCTTCTTGGCCCGCGTCGACCGCTCCTTCTTGGCCGGCGCCTTGGTCGGCTTGGGCGTCACCAGCTCCGCGAGGAACTCGCCGGTGTGGGAGCCGGGCGTGCCCGCGACCTCCTCGGGCGTGCCGGAGGCGACGAGCGTGCCGCCCTCCTCGCCGCCCTCGGGCCCCATGTCGATCAGGCGGTCCGCCGTCTTGATGACGTCGAGGTTGTGCTCGATGACGACGATCGAGTTGCCCGCGTCGACCAGCCGCTGCAGGACCTCCAGCAGGCGCTGGACGTCGGCGAAGTGCAGGCCGGTCGTCGGCTCGTCCAGGATGTACAACGTGCGGCCGGTCGCGATCTTCGACAGCTCGGTCGCCAGCTTCACGCGCTGGGCCTCGCCGCCCGACAGCGTCGTCGCCGGCTGACCGAGGCGGATGTAGCCGAGGCCGACGTCGCGCAGCGTCTCCAGGCGGCGGTGGACCTTCGGGATGTGCTGGAAGAACTCGACGGCCTCGTCGACGGGCATGTCGAGCACGTCGGCGATCGTCTTGCCCTTGAAGCGCACCTCGAGCGTCTCGCGGTTGTAGCGCTTGCCGTGGCACTGCTCGCACGGGACGTACACGTCCGGCAGGAAGTGCATCTCGATCTTGATCTGCCCGTCGCCGCGGCAGACCTCGCAGCGCCCGCCCTTGACGTTGAAGGAGAACCGGCCCGGCTTGTAGCCGCGGACCTTCGCCTCCGGCGTCTTGGAGAACAGGTCGCGGATGACGTCGAACAGGCCCGTGTAGGTCGCTGGGTTGGACCGCGGCGTGCGGCCGATCGGCGACTGGTCGATCTGGATGATCTTGTCGACCTGGTCCAGCCCCAGCACGGCGGTGTGCGCGCCCGGCCGCGTCCGCGCGCGGTGCAGCTTGTTGGCCACCGCCTTGAACAGGACCTCGTTGACCAGCGTCGACTTGCCCGAGCCCGACACGCCGGTGACGACCGTCATGACGCCCAGCGGCACCTTGACGTCGACCTTCTTGAGGTTGTGCTGCTTGGCCCCGCGGATCTCGATGTAGCCCGACGGCGTGCGCCGCTTGGCCGGCACGTCGATCTTCCGGGTCCCGGCCAGGAACTGCCCGGTCAGCGAGGACTTCACCTTCATGACCTGCTTGGCCGTGCCCTGCGCGATGACGCGCCCGCCGTGCTCGCCCGCGCCCGGGCCGATGTCCACGACGTGGTCGGCCGCGTGCATCGTCTGCTCGTCGTGCTCGACGACCAACACGGTGTTGCCGAGGTCGCGCAGGCGCTCCAGCGTCGAGATCAGCTTGGTGTTGTCGCGCTGGTGCAGGCCGATCGACGGCTCGTCCAGGACGTACAGGACGCCCACCAGCGCCGACCCGATCTGGGTCGCCAGCCGGATGCGCTGCGCCTCGCCGCCGCTCAGCGTCGCCGCCGCGCGCTCCATCGACAGGTAGCCGATGCCGACGTTCTCCAGGAACTGGAGGCGCTCCTTGATCTCGCGGAAGATCAGGCGCGAGATGTGCTGCTCGGTCTCGGTCAGCTCGACCTCGTCCAGCCACGCCAGCGCGCGCCGGACCGAGTACTGGCAGAACTCGTGGATCGCCAGGCCGCCGACGAGCACCGCCCGCGACTCCGGTCGCAGCCGCGCGCCCTTGCACACCGGGCACGGCACGAGCGACATGTACTCCTCGATCTTCTCGCGGACGCCCTCGCTGTCGGTCTCGCGATAGCGCCGCTCCAGGTTCGCGACGATCCCCTCGAAGCGCGTCGAGTACGACCGCCGGCGCCCGTAGCGATTGCGATACGACACCTCGACGCGATCGCCGTTGGTCCCGTACAGGAACAGGTCCTGCTGGTCGGACGGCAGCTCGCCCCAAGGCGTCTCCAGGTCGACGCCGTACTTGTCGGCGATCGCCTCGGTGATCTGCTCGTAGTAGTTGGAGGCGCTGTTGGCCCACGGCGCGATCGCGCCCTCGCCGAGCGACATCGAGGGGTCCGGCACGACCATCATCGGGTCGATCTCCATCTGCGACCCCAGGCCCGTGCAGCGCTCGCACGCGCCGTGCGGCGCGTTGAACGAGAAGATCCGCGGCTCCAGCTCCGGGATGACCGGCCCGTGGTCGACGCACGCGAACTTCTCGGAGTACAGGGTCAGCGTGCCTTTGCCTTCGCGCGGCACCGTCTCGATCTCGACCATGCCGTCGGCGAGCGCGACGGCCGTCTCGATCGAGTCCGCCAGCCGCTTGCGCACGCCCTCGCGCATCACGAGCCGGTCGACCACGACCGAGATGTCGTGCTTGAACTTCTTGTCGAGGACGATCTCCTCGTCCAGCGACCGCAGCTCGCCGTCGATCTTCGCCCGCTGGAAGCCCTCGGCCAGCAGGTTCTTCAGGGCCTTGCCGTACTCGCCCTTGCGGCCGCGCACGACCGGCGCGAGCACCATGAAGCGCTCGCCCTCCGGCAGCTCCAGCACCTGGTCGATGATCTGCTCGGCCGACTGCCCCTGCACGGGCTTGCCGCAGATGTGGCAGTGCGGATGCCCGATGCGCGCCCACAGCAGGCGCAGGTAGTCGTAGATCTCGGTGACCGTGCCGACCGTCGACCGCGGGTTGCGCGAGGTCGTCTTCTGGTCGATCGAGATCGCGGGCGACAGGCCCTCGATCGAGTCCACGTCGGGCTTGTCCATCTGCCCGAGGAACTGGCGCGCGTAGGCCGACAGCGACTCGACGTAGCGGCGCTGGCCCTCGGCGTAGATCGTGTCGAAGGCGAGCGAGGACTTGCCGGAGCCCGAGAGCCCGGTGATGACCGTCAGCGCATCCCGCGGGATCGTGAGGTCGACGCCCTTGAGGTTGTGCTCGCGGGCTCCTGAGACGACGATGGCGTTCTTCGGCGGCACTGTCGATCGAGTGTAGCCAGGGGAACAGACGTTCGGACGCGGCGGGACGGCCCGCGGACCAGAGCCGCCGCAAAGTGCGCGCTTCTCGTCACACGAAGCGCGCGCGCAGCACGGCCGGAAGCCCGCGCCAGAGGCCGGGAACGCGCGTCGCCAGCGGCAGCGCGAGCCCGCCGAAGAACCCCCGCCCCGGTCGCAGCGGCAGGTGGTCCAGCCCCGCGATCCCGGGCAGCGCCCGCAGCGCGCGCTCCTCCCCCGCGTCCCAGCCCCAGCGCCACGGCGGCGGCTGCCAGCCGGTGCCGGACGGGCGCCCGCTGCGCGCGACCGCCGCCGCGGGCATGACGTCGAAGACCAGCGCGGCCCCCGGGAAGCGGGCGGCGAGCGCGCCGAGCAGCCCGTGCGCCTCGGAGCGCGAGAAGTACATCAACAGCCCCTGCGCGGTGACCAGGACCCCGCGCGACGGATCGACCGACGGCGCCCACGCGTCGACGTCGAACGCCGAGGCGGCCACCGAGCGACGACGACGCGCGTCGCCGACGCCGCCGGCGCCGGCGCCCACGGCCACGCCGCCCTCGTCCGGCAGCAGCGCCGCCCGCGCCGCGACCATCTCCTCGACGTCCACGCCGACCCATCGCAGCGTCCCGTCATCCACCCGCCAGAACGACGTCTCCAGCCCCTCCCCGAGCGCGACGACGGTCCCGCCCGGGCGCGCCGCCGCGAAGCGCCGCACCTCCTCGTCGAAGCGCAGGACCCGCAGCGCCTGCCACTGCCCGAACGCGCCGACCTCCCCGAAGCGCTCGGCGAACGGGTAGTCGATGGCCTCGACCAGCTCGATCGCGCGCGGATCGTCCAGCACGCCGCCGGGCCGTCGCGCCTCCAGCGCGCGGTGCCACAACGTCCACAGCGCGGTCCCCGGGATTCCGTCGCCGAGGTCCGCGGGCATCGGCTACCCCCGAGCCGCCTTGACCACGGCCTTGAACGCCGCCAACGCCGGCTTGGCGCGGAACGTCCCGTCGCCGCGGTACTGGTTCAGGCCCGAGTAGTCGAAGGAGTTCTTGGAGCCGTTGTCGAGCGTCGCCCACGTGTACCAGTAGACGCGCGCCAGGCGCAGCTTCTTGCGGTCGCGCAGCAGCAGCTTGTAGACCGACCGCAGCCGCGACGCCTGCCCGGCCTCGGTCGTCTCCCAGTTCTGGGTCAGCGGCGTCTTCTTGCCCTTGGCCGAGGACCACGTCAGCTCGGTCAGCCACAGCGGGACCTTCGAGTACCCGCGCTTGTTCAAGGCATCGCGGTTGAGCTGGACGATCTTCAGCGCGTTGGACGGCCGACCCGAGAACGGGTGGGCGCCCGCGGCGTCGAACCGCAGCTTCGGCCCGGAGACGTCGAGCAGCTTGGCCAGGTCGCGCCACGAGTAGTTGGCCATCGAGGCCATCAACACGGTCGCGTTCCTGTCGGCCTTCTTGACCGCCGGGTAGGCGGCCCGCAGCAGAGCCGCGTAGGGCTTGGCGAACGGCTGCTCGGTGAAGTAGTCCTTCAGGTTGGGCTCGTTCCAGATCTCCCAGGAGCGCACCGGGCGCTTGGGCACCTCCGGGTGCTCCAGCCACAGCGACCCGTGGGGCCCATAGCGTGTGATCAGCGCGGTCAGGTAGGCGGCGTAGTCCGACGGCTTGGACGGCGGCGTGAACGGGTCGCCGTCGCCGCCGTTGGCCCAGGCGGGCGCGCGCAGCGCGAGGCCGAGGACGTCGATCCCCCGCTTGGCGGCGGCGAGCACCTTGCGGTCGGTCGGCGCCCAGTCGAACTGGCCCGGCGACGGCTCGATCAGATCCCACGCCATCTCGACGCGCCACGTCCGCACGCCCGCCGACCGCATCGAGGCGGCCTGCGCGTCGAGGTCGACCGCCGGATCGTCCAGCGGCCCGTTGACCATCACGCCGAAGAAGTCCTTCGGCACGGCGGCCGACGCGGGCGTCGGCGCGGCGGCGGGCACGAGCAGCAGCGCGCCCGCGACGATCAGGGCCAGGCAGAGACGGAGCATCAAGGCTCCGAACTCCGCCGGGACGAAGGAGTTGCGGACGTCGATCAGGGCTCGACCGACGCGGCCACGACGGTGTCCAGGGAAGGCGCCACCCTCGATCAGGGCTCGACCGTCGCGTAGACCTCGTCCAGGAGCGCGGCGCGGTCGGCGAGGTCGAAGTTCTCGGCCAGGTAGCGGTCGGTCTCCTCGCGCGACGTCCCGTTCAACGCCATGTTGAGCGCAACCAGGCGGGCGCCCTCGGCGTCGTCGTCCCCGCCGGAGCCGCCGGCGGCGGCGGGCTCCGACGCGGGCTCGTCGGCGACGTCGTCGTCCGCGGCGGCGTCGGGCTCCTCGACGGCCTCCGGCTCGCGCGCGGGCTCGGGCTCACGCGCCGGCTCGGCCGCCGGGACGACCGCGGGCACCGACTCGACCACGCGCCGCTTCGGCGGCGCGCCGCCCTCGCTCCCGGCCGCGTCGTAGAGGTCGCCCATGCCGCCCTCGAGCAGCGAGAGGTCCGCGGTGATCCGGTTGGCGCCGGTGCGCAGCGCCTCGACCAGCCCGGTCAGCTCCGACTGCATCGCGTCGACGCGCTGCAGCATCTGGTTGGTCGCCGAGCTGACCTTGCCGACGTGCTCCTGGGACTTGTGGACCGCGTCGTCGCGCGTGTCGCGCGCGTCGGCCTCGGCCGCGTCGCGGATCCGAACCGCCTCGTCCTGGGCCGAGCGCTCGATCGCGGCCGCGGAGGACTCCGCCGCCTCGACGATCGCCCGCACCTGCTCGGACGCGGCCTGCGCGATCGAGGCGGGGCTCGACGACGTGGCCGCCGTGCTCCCGCCGCCGGAGCCGGAGCGCCGGCGCAGCTCGTCGACCTCGTCGGCGATGCGCGCGAGGTGCGCGTCGACCGCCTCGGGCTCATAGCCGCGACGGCCGATGGGGAAGTCGCGCTTCTCGATGCTCTGACGGTCCAGGGCCATGGGCCGAACAGTAACGATCAGACCGGAAGACTGAGTCCCTTGGCGTCACGACGGACCAGGCCGTCGGCGACCAGCGACTCGATCGCCCGTTCCAACCGCCCCAACTCGATCCCGTCGGGCAGCGGCGCGCCGGTCGCCAGCGCTTCGACGATCCGGCCGCGCACCCAGCGATTGGAGTCCTCGAAACGCTCGCGTTTGGTTCCGGCGGCGCCGCGGGGCGCGATCACGACCCGTCCCGCCGAGGCGCACGCGCCCGCGACCGGACACGCCTCGCACGCCGCGTCGCGCGCGCGGCACACGACCGCGCCGAGCTCCATCAGCGCCTGGCCGACGTCCGGCGACGGCGCGTCGCCCGGGTCGAACCCCGTCCGCTCCAGCACGCGCCGCACGTTGGTGTCGACCGGCAGCTCGGGCCGTCCGAAGGCGAACGCGCCCACCGCCGCCGCGGTGTACGGCCCGATCCCCGGCAGCTCGCGCAGGTCCTCCGGCCACCCGTCGCGCGCCACCACCGCGCACGCCTCGCGCAGCCGCAGCGCCCGCCGGTTGTACCCCAGGCCGACCCACGCGGCCAGGACCTCCGGCACGGGCGCGGCCGCCAGCGCCGCCGCCGTCGGCCACCGCTCCAGCCACGCCTCCCACCGCGGAACGACCCGCGCGACCTGCGTCTGCTGGAGCATGACCTCGCTGACGAGGATCGCGTACGGGTCGCGCGTGCGCCGCCACGGCAGATCCCGCGCCTCGCGGGCGTACCACTCCAACAACGTGTCGGCGAACGTCGGCATCAGCGCCGCCGCACGCTACACGCCCGCTAGGCCGGCGCCTCCATGTCGGTCAGCTGCCGTAGGTCGCGCCGCAGCTCGCGGATCTCGTCGCGCAGGCGCGCCGCGTACTCGAAGCGCAGGTCCTCGGCGGCCTCGAGCATGTCCTTCTCCAGCTCGATGATCGTCTTCTCCAGCTCCGACGAGGTCATGGTGTCGGACTTGACCTTCTTGCGCTCGCTGCGGCGGCCCTTCTTGGGGGTCTTGGAGTCGCCCTGCAGGAACTCGGCGATGTCGCTGATGCCCTTGACGATCGAGGCCGCCGTGATCCCGTGCTCCTCGTTGTACTTCAACTGGATCGCGCGACGGCGGTCGGTCTCCGACAGCGCCGCCTTCATCGCGGCGGTCTCCTTGTCGGCGTACATGATGACCCGGCCGTCGACGTTGCGCGCGGCGCGGCCGATCGTCTGGATCAGCGACGTCTCGCCGCGCAGGAAGCCTTCCTTGTCGGCGTCGAGGATCGCGACGAGCGACACCTCCGGGAGGTCCAGGCCCTCGCGCAGCAGGTTGACGCCGACCAGGACGTCGTACTCGCCCAGCCGCAGGTCGCGGATGATCTGGATGCGCTCCAGCGTGTCGACCTCGGAGTGCAGGTACCGGACCTTGAACCCCATCTCGAGCAGGTAGTCGGTGAGGTCCTCCGACATCTTCTTCGTCAACGTCGTGACCAGCACGCGCTCGTTGCGGTCCACCACCTCGCGGACCTCGTTCATGAGGTCGTCGATCTGGTTGCGCGTCGGGCGGACGTCGACCTGCGGGTCGACGATGCCCGTCGGCCGCACGATCTGCTCGACGACCGAGCCGCTGTGCTCGCGCTCGTAGGCGCCCGGCGTCGCCGACACGAACACCATCTGCGGCGCGATCGTCAGGAACTCCTCGAACGTCTGCGGCCGGTTGTCCAGCGCGCTGGGCAGCCGGAACCCGTAGTCGACCAGCGTCTGCTTGCGCGACCGGTCCCCCTCGTACATGCCACCGATCTGCGGCACGGTCTGGTGGGACTCGTCGATCATCAGGATGTAGTCGTCGGGGTAGTAGTCCAGCAGGCAGTAGGGCCGCTCCCCCGGCATGCGGCCGTCGAGGATCCGCGAGTAGTTCTCGATGCCGTTGCAGAAGCCCATCTCCCGCAGCATCTCCATGTCGTACTGCGTGCGCTGCCGGAGGCGATGCGACTCCAGCAGCTTGCCCTCGGCCTCCATCTCGGCGCAGCGCGCGTTCAGCTCGCGCCCGATCTCCTCGACCGTGCGCTCCATCGTCCCCTCCCGCACGTTGTAGTGCGACGCCGGCCAGACCCCGATGTGCTCCAGGTCGGCGTTGACCAGCTCGCCGGTGAGCGGGTCGAACTCCTGCAGCGACTCGACCTCGTCGCCGAAGAACGTCGCGCGGTACGCGGTCGACTCGTGGTAGGCCGGGAAGATCTCCAGCGCCTCGCCGCGGACCCGGAACGTGCCGCGCGCCAGCGCCTGGTCGTTGCGGTTGTACTGGATCGTCACCAGCTTGCGCAGCAGCAGGTCGCGGTCGGTCTCCTCGCCCTTCTTGAGGATGACCAGGTTGTCGTTGTAGGTGTCCGGCGAGCCGAGGCCGAAGATGGCGCTCACCGACGCGACGATGATCACGTCGCGGCGGCCGAACAGCGCGGCGGTCGCGGCGTGGCGCAGGCGGTCGATCTCCTCGTTGATCGCCGAGTCCTTCTCGATGTAGAGGTCCTTGCTCGGGACGTACGCCTCGGGCTGGTAGTAGTCGTAGTAGGAGACGAAGTACTCGACGGCGTTGTCGGGGAAGAAGCTGCGGAACTCGTTGCAGAGCTGCGCGGCCAGCGTCTTGTTGTGGGCCATGACGAGCGTCGGGCGCTGCACGCGCTCGATCACCGAGGCCATCGTCATCGTCTTGCCGGTGCCGGTCGCGCCGAGCAGCGTCGTCATCGGGACGCCGTTGGTCAGCGCCTCGGCGATCCCGTCGATCGCCTTCGGCTGGTCGGCCATCGGCGAGAAGGCGGCATCAAGGCGGAAGGGCGGCATAGCGACCCAGGATAGGGGCGCATGCGGTCTGGTTTGGCCCGCATCTCCCCCGGAGACACCCGGGGCATGGCTACAGCGGCGGGGCGAGGTGGCGGCTACGCGGGCGGCTCGAGCGGCGGTCGGGGCGGCCTCTTCGCGCGCAAGCGCGGCAAGCTGCTGAAGGGCGACGCCGAGGGCCAGTCCGGCCTGCGCCGCGCGGTCGGCGCGACGGACCTGATGGCGCTGGGCATCGGCGGCACGATCGGCACCGGCATCTTCGTGATCATCGGCGAGGCGATCAACCTCTCCGGCCCGGCGATCATCCTCAGCTTCGCGCTGGCGGGCATCACCTGCGTCTTCTCCGCCCTCTCCTACTCCGAGCTGGCCGCGGCGATCCCGGTGTCGGGCTCGGCCTACACCTACAGCTACGCGACGCTCGGCGAGCTCGTGGCCTGGGTCATCGGCTGGGACCTCATCATCGAATACGGGTTCTCGGTCTCGACGATCGCGGTCGGCTGGGGCGGCTACCTCAAGGACCTGCTCGACTCGGTCTTCGGGCTCTCGCTCCCGACGTCGATCACCGCCCCGCCCGGCCAGGGCGGCGTCGTCAACCTGTTCGCCGCCGGGTTGGTGATCGCGGCGATGTTCCTGCTGCTGGCCGGCGTGCGCGAGAGCGCCCGGACCAACACGGTCCTCGTCGTCACGAAGCTGACGATCCTGGCGTTCTTCATCGTCATCGGCATCACGCACTTCACCGGCCACCACTTCACCCCGTTCGCCCCGCACGGCACGGGCGGCACGGTCGACGCCGCGGCGCTGATCTTCTTCGCCTACATCGGCTTCGACGCGGTCTCGACGACCGGCGAGGAGGCCGAACGGCCGCAGCGCGACCTGCCGATCGGGATCATCGGCTCGCTGGCCGTCGTCACCGTCGTCTACATCCTGGTCGCGGTGGCCGCGATCGGCCTCGTGCCGGCGAGCACGCTGGCGGGCGCCGACGCGCCGCTGACCGAGGCGATCCGCAGCGGCGCGGGCCTGGGCCCCTGGGCCGGGGACATCATGTCGATCGGCGCGCTGGTGGCGATCACGAGCGTCGTGCTGACGATCTTCTACGGCCAGACGCGCATCTTCTTCTCGATGTGCCGCGACGGCCTGATGCCCTTCGGCGAGAAGCTCTCGAAGCTGTCGCCGCGCAAGGTGCCGAGCCGGATCATCCTGATGTTCGGCGTGCTGATCGCGATCATGGCCGCGCTGATCCCGCTGCACGAGCTGGCCGAGCTGGTCAACATCGGCACGCTGTTCGCGTTCCTGCTGGTCAACATCGGCGTGATCGTGCTGCGCCGCACCGAGCCCGACATGGAGCGGCCGTTCCGCGTCCCGCTCGTGCCGCTCTTCCCGCTGATCGGCGCGGGCCTGTGCATCTACCTGATGACCAAGCTGCAGGGCGCGACCTGGTGGCGCTTCGGGATCTGGCTGGTGATCGGCCTGGTCATCTACACCCTCTACGGGCGCTTCCACTCGCGCGTGCGGGGCAACGAGGACGCCCTGCCCTCGCGCTAGCGGAGCTTGTTCGACGCGTGTCGAAACAGCCGCTATCCTCCGCGCTGTGGACCTGCATCAGCCTACGGTCGAGCAGCTCGACCTCACCACCATCCTCCAGGCGCTCGGCGACCCCGTCCGCCTGAAGATCGTGCGCGAGCTGGCCGCCGCCGGCGAGCAGATCTGCGGCGCGATGGACCTCGGCATCTCGAAGTCCACCCGCTCCCACCACTTCAAGACCCTCCGCGAGGCCGGCATCACCGACACCCGCATCGAGGGCACCCACCGCCACATCTCGCTGCGCCGCGCCGACCTCGACGCGCGCTTCCCGGGGCTGCTGGACGCGGTCCTGCAGACCGCGCCGGTGGCGTAGCGGCCGCGGCGCCGCCCCGCGAGGGCGGCGGGGCGCGGGCGACCTACTTCACCGGCGACTGCTCCGACGACCGCAGCAGGTTCCAGTTCACCGTGACCGGGTCGAGGAAGTTCGGCGGCTCGCGGTAGCGCAGCCGGTCGTCGTAGTTGTAGTCCTTGGTGTAGCCGTGGTTGGACGCGACGCAGTTGCGACCCTTGCTGTCGCACTGGCTGTAGGCCTGGCCGACCGCGCCGCGCCACTTCTGGGCGATGGCCCCGAGCACCGACAGCTTGCCCAGGTCGTTGCCGCAGTAGTAGTTGTCGGCCATGAACGAGCCGGTCGTGGCCAGGATCGCCGCGTCGATCTTCGTGACGGCCGTGGTCAGGGTGTTGCCCGTGCAGTCGTTGGTGTTGTTCGTCCAGGTCTGCGGGTGGTAGACGCGGACGAACTGGTTGGCCACCAGGCCCATGATCCCGTCGCCCGTGTGCTGGAGGTTGCCCACGACGACGATGTCGTTGGCCGCCGCGACCGTGATCGACTTGCTGTACGTGCCCTTGACGCCCACGTTGCCGCAGTCCGAGTTGGCGGCGTACTTCTGGTAGTAGGCGTAGTCCGTGCAGGTCCCGCCGGTCTTCGTGCCGACCCAGATCGTCGTGTCGCCGGTGAGCGACACGCTCTGTGAGGTGGTGCCCGTGCACAACAGGTTCGGATAGACGTTGACCGTGTCGTTGCTGTTGAACTGCAGGCACGTCTCGCCCGTGTACTTCTGGTTGGCCACGGTGGCGATCGTCGAGTTGGTGTCCGGGAGGTCCACCTGCTTGGGCGGGTACTGGAGCGTCCCCAGCCAGTTGGGCGTGCCGCTGCAACCGGTGCCGTTCTGCTTGTAGGCGTTGGAGGCGCTCGTCGACCCGAGCACCTCGAGCTTGTCGCCGTTGTTGCGCCCGAACGTCGGCGAGCCGCAGACCAACAGCGAGTCGTCCTCGGTGTGGAGAGGGCCGTTGATCTTGTCGCCGGCGATGAACTGGATCTCCGTGCAGTTCTTGTCACGGAGGTGCCGGACCTTGTTGCAGTAGCTCTTGGCCCAGTCGCTGGTGAGAGTCTGCGACGCGGTGTAGGACGCCGGCGGAGCGGTCTCCAGGCCGGTGTACCAGATGTAGTCCAAAAAGCCCGCACGTCGGAACTTGCCGACGACCTGCCGGAGCTTGCCGCGGTAGCTGCCGGTCGAGCGGACGGTCAGGACGCCGTCGCTCAGGAGCGTGCTGCCCCCTTGACCGGAGGCCGTGCAGGGCTTGGACGCGTTGACCGGCACGAGCTCGATGGCGAACTGCTCCTGGGCCGTGCTCGTGGTCTGGCTGATGTCGCTGTCGCTGCCGCCGACCAGGCGCCAGGCCGTGCGCTTGCCCGCGTTCTGCACGAAGTCGGGGATGTCGGTCGGGTCCTGGTCGTGACCGCACTTGTTCCAGTAGTTGGTGTCGACCGACAGCTGGTAGGCGTACCACTGCAGGCCGGCCTCGGCCGCCTCGTAGGCGCGCTTGCGGTCGACGTCGGTGCCCGCCGGACGCTGGTCGCCGTTGGCGGCCGCCCAGGCGCCGACCGCGAAGAGGCCGAGCACCATCATGGAGAGGGTGACGGCCACCATCGTGAAGCCGTGGTCTTCGGTGAGCGCTCTGCGCAGGAACCTGTTCATCAGCAAGAGGTCTGGTCGGTGGGATCGGCGCTGGACAGGACGCCCTGGCCCTGGATCACTTCGCGGCGGGCGTCGTCGGTCTGGGTGCGCGACGAGTTGATCTGGAACTGGACGCCGACCCGCACGATCGAGCGGTTGTTGGTGGTGTCGACCGTGGAGATCGGGGACGACTCGTCCACCGTTCCGGTGCTCGTGAAGGCGTAGTAGCTGAAGATCGGCAGGGCCGCGCCGGTCTGGCTGTTCTTGGGCTGCTGGACCTGGTCGGCGAGCCGCTGCTTCTTGGGGGTCGCGTTGAACTTCAGCGGGGTCTGGCTGCTGCCCATCACGCCGCTGCCGGCCACGGTCGTCAGCGTCAGGGCCTTGGCCGTGGCGTCGTAGGCGATCGTGTACTGGCTCGGCGTGTCGCTGGCGCCGTTGAGGTCGGCGTAGAAGGTCAGCGAGGTCGCGGTCCCGGAGACGATCGCGGGCGTCGTCGACGAGTCGTTGTTCAGCAGGCACTCCTGCCCGTTGAGCAGCGAGGTGATGCGATCCATGGCCACGCGGCCGCGCTGCTCGGCGTCGACGCGATCCATCACCCGCCCCGCCCCGACCAGGCCGGTCGTGAAGAGCGTCATCGTCGCGGTCAGGACGATCGAGCCGAGGACCATCGCGACCAGCAGCTCGACCAACGAGAAGCCGTCGTCGTCGCTCAGCCGGGTGCGCCAGGCGGTCATCCGGTGATCCCCGTCGCGTCGCACTTGCCGGCCTCCGAGAAGCCCTTGACGGTGCTCCAGGGCACGCTGAGCGTGGCCGTCGGGGTCGGGACGCCGAGGGGCGGCGTGTTGTTGAAGTGCGTGTCGGTCCGTCCCACGTAGCGGTTGGTGCCGTTGTCCACGCAGTAGGAGTAGACGCCGTAGGGCAGGTTCCACGTGTAGGTCAGGTCGGAGGTCGTCGGCGTGCTGGGCGCGGTCTGCGAGGTGCGCGTCGACGCGTCACAGCCGGTGGCCATGCCCGCCGAGAAGGCGACGTTGGGCAGCATCCGGACGTTGACCGCCTGCTTGGCGGGCACGCTCGTCACCTTGAGCGTCGCCGTGCGCAGGTAGGCCGACGCCCCGAGCTGGCCGCCCGGGCCGGGCGCGACCGCCGAGGCCGGGAAGGCGTTCGCGAACTCCGCGGTATAGGTCACCGGGTTGTTGCCGACGCAGCCGCCGGCGAAGACCTGATAGCCGCCGGACCACGGGAACAGCTTGGTGGTCGACGTCGCGCCCATGATCGCCGACGCCTGCGCGGGCGAGAGGCCGTAGCTCCCGCTCCAGGTCGTGCTGGTCGTCGAGTCGCTGCCGGACGTGTTCTGCAGGTAGTACTTGACGGGCGTGATCGTGGCCGGCACGTCGTAGAGGACGGTCTTGGAAGCGGTGTTGCCCTTGGTGATCACGGCGTTGGCGTACGTGCCGGTCGCCGCGCCCGTCGCGTCGACGTAGCTGCCCTTGCTGTAGGTGGCGGTGTACGTCCCCGGCGAGATCGTCGTGAAGTTGACGCAGCCCGCGGCGCTGGTGACGAGCGTCTGGCCGGCGATCGTGACCGCGACGCCGGAGACCGGGTTGCCGGCCATGTTGACCACCTGCATCGTGAACCCGCCCGTGGTGATGGCGACCTCGCCGGGCCGCGGGACCATGAGCGTCTCGGCGGTGACCGGCCGGACGTTGCCCATGTTGGGCCAGGTGACCGTCGAGTCGAAGCGCAGGTACTGGCCGGGGGTGCCCGAGGAGGTCGTGCAGGTGTTCAGGATGCCCGCCGAGGAGGTCCAGGTGCCCTTGGAGACGATCGTGTACTGGACGCCGTCGACCAACGTGGTCCGCGTCTGCGTCGGGAAGGTCGTCGACGTGCTGAACTTCGTCTGACGCAGGCGGTTGAGGTCGGCGGCGGCCAACGCCGTCGCCACGCCCTTGGAACGCAGGCGCGCGGACCCCTGCTGCGAGGAGTCGATCAGCTTCATCGTCGCCAGCGCGATGGTGATCAGCAGGACGGCGCTGACCATCACCTCGATCAGCGCGAAGCCGTCCTCGTCGGCTCGTGGCCGAGAGGACGCCGGGCCGGCCGGACGTGACCTGAGGCGCATCACTCCCACCAGGTCGGCACGACTGCCCTGGCGGTGTAGATGGGACGGACGAACGTCCAGTGGTCCGGTACCGGACTCGAACCTCTGTCCAGAGCCCTTTGACAGGCGCGGCGGGTAGGACTACGGCAATCCGGGTGGTTCATCCGCAGAGTGGGCAAAGCGGCCGATGCTCAACGCGGAGTTCGTTCTTTGTCTTGACAAACCTCGGCGGTGCGTGAGAGGGTCCACCGTGAGATGGGTCACGAAGGGTCCGGATCGCTCGAGTCCCTGCGAGAGCGAAACCGCCGGAGGGTGCTGAGCGCCCTTCGGGTCGCGGGGATCACCAGCCGCGCCGAGCTCGCTCGGCGTACGGGTCTGTCCCGCACCACGGTGTCTTCCTTGATCGGCGACCTCGTCCGCGACGGCCTCGTCGCCGAGCGCGTCGACCACACCGCCGCGCCCGGCGCGCAGGGTGGCCGGCCGCCCGTCCTGGTGTCGCTGGACCGCCGCGCCGGCGCCGCCGTCGGCGTCGACTTCGGCAAGTCGCACGTGACGGTGGCTGTGGCGGACCTCGGTCATACCGTCCTGGCCGAGATGCGCCAGGCGCTGCCCAGCGACCACCGCGCCGAGCAGGGCCTGGACGCTGCCGCCCAGCTCGTGGTCGCCGCCCTGGACCAGGCGGGCGTCGACCGCTCCTGCGTCCTGGGCGTCGGGATGGGCCTGCCGGGCCCGGTCCACGCCGACACCGGAACGGTCGGGTCGACGTCGATCCTCCCCGGCTGGGTCGGGATCACGGCCGCGCGCGCGATGAGCGACCGCCTGAACCTGCCGGTCCGCGTCGACAACGACGCGAACCTCGGCGCGCTGGCCGAGCACGTCTGGGGCGCCGGCGACGGCGTCGACGACATGATCTACCTCAAGCTCGCGACCGGCATCGGCGCGGGCCTCGTGCTCGGCGGCCGCCTCTACGTCGGCGTCGGCGGCACCGCGGGCGAGATCGGCCACACGATCATCGACGAGCACGGCCCCGTCTGCCGCTGCGCCAACCGCGGCTGCCTGGAGACCCTGGCCTCCGGCGCCGCCACCGTCGACCTGCTGCGCCCGACGCTCGGCGACGACCTCACGCTCGGGCGCGTCGTCGAGCTGACGATCGAGGGCCACCCCGCCGCGACGCGGGTCGTGGCCGACGCCGGCCGCCACATCGGCCGCGCGGTCGCCAACCTCGTCAACCTGCTCAACCCCAGTCGCGTCGTCGTCGGTGGCGAGATGGCCGCCTGCGGCGACGTGCTCCTCGACCCGCTGCGGGCCGAGTGTCAGCGCCACGCGATCTCCAGCGCGGGCGACGACGTCGAGATCCACCACGGCCCGCTGGGCGACCGCGCCCAGGTCCTGGGCGCCCTGGCCCTCGTCCTCCAGGACGCGGAGACGTTCTCGACCCCCGTCGACGCCCTCGCCGAGGTCCAGGCGTGAGCGCCACCAAGGCTTCCCCCATTCCCTGTCCCCTGCACCTCGAGGAGGAGCGTGCTTTCCATGCGTAGTACGAAGTGGGTGTCGGTCATCGCGGCCGGTGCCCTCACGTTCGGCGTTGCCGCGTGCGGCAGCGACGACAACAACAACAGCGGCAGCTCGGGCAGCGGCTCGAGCACGGCCGCCGGCGGCGACAGCGGTGGCAAGAGCGGCAAGATCGCGCTCCTGCTGCCCGAGTCCAAGACGGCTCGCTACGAGTCCCAGGACCGCCCGAGCTTCGAGGCCAAGATGAAGGAGCTCTGCCCGAGCTGCCAGGTCATCTACTCGAACGCCGACCAGGACGCCTCCAAGCAGCAGCAGCAGGCCGAGGCCGCGCTGACGCAGGGCGCCAAGGTGCTCGTGCTCGACCCGGTGGACTCCGCCTCGGCGGCCGCCATCGTCACGCGCGCGCAGCAGTCGAAGGTCCCGGTGATCTCGTATGACCGCCTGATCCTCAACTCCAAGCCCGACTACTACATCTCGTTCGACAACGTGCAGGTCGGCAAGCTGCAGGCGCAGTCGCTGGTCGACAAGCTCAAGTCCGACGGCAGCAGCGACGGCAAGATCGTGATGATCAACGGCGCCCCGACCGACAACAACGCCAAGCTGTTCAAGCAGGGCGCGCACTCGGTCATCGACGGCTCCGGCCTGAAGGTCGCCAAGGAGTACGACACGCCCGACTGGTCGCCGGACAAGGCGCAGTCGGAGATGGAGCAGGCCATCACGGCGCTGGGCAAGAACGGCTTCGTGGGCGTCTACTCGGCCAACGACGGCAACGCGGGCGGCATCGTCGCCGCGATGAAGTCCAACGGCGTCGACCCCAAGAAGATCCCGATCACGGGTCAGGACGCCGAGCTGGCCGGCATCCAGCGCATCGTCGCCGGCACGCAGTACATGACGGTCTACAAGGCCATCAAGCCGGAGGCCGAGGCCGCCGCGACGCTCGCCAACGACCTGCTCAACGGCAAGCAGCCCGAGGCCGGCCTGGTCAACGACAAGACCAACAACGGCCAGGCCGACATCCCGTCGGTCCTGCTCAAGCCGGTCGCCGTGACCAAGGACAACATCAACGACACGATCGTCAAGGACGGGTTCTGGACCGCCGATCAGATCTGCACCTCGCAGTACGCTGCCGCGTGCAAGTCCGCCGGAATCCAGTAACCGCCTGAGATCAGCCAGAGGGAGTTGCCCGAGATGGCAGAGACCACGCCCCTGCTCGAGTTGCGGGGGATCACCAAGAGGTTCGGCGCGGTCCGTGCGCTGAACGGCGTGGACTTCCGCGTCATGCCCGGCGAGGTCGTTGGCCTCGTCGGCGACAACGGCGCCGGGAAGTCCACGCTCGTCAAGGTCATCTCGGGCATCCACCCCGGGGACGAGGGCCAGTACCTGTGGGAGGGCCAGAAGCGGTCCGTGAACAGCCCGCCGGACGCCACCGCCCTGGGGATCGCGACGGTGTACCAGGACCTCGCGTTGTGCGACAACCTGGACGTCGTCGAGAACCTCTTCCTCGGACAGGAGGCCACCGTCGGTGGCCTCCTGTCCGAGGTCAGCATGGAGAAGAAGGCCAACGACCTGCTCGCCGAGCTGTCGGTCACGACGATCCAGTCGGTCCGCGGCGAGGTCGGGGCCATGTCCGGCGGCCAGCGCCAGTCGGTCGCGATCGCCCGGTCCCTGCTCGGCGATCCGAAGATGGTGATCCTCGACGAGCCGACCGCCGCGCTCGGCGTCGCGCAGACCGCGCAGGTCCTCGCGCTGATCAAGCGCCTCAAGCAGCGCGGGCTCGGCGTGATCGTCATCTCCCACAACCTTCGCGACGTCTTCGAGGTCGTCGACCGGATCTGGGTCATGCGCCTGGGGTCCAACGGCGGCGAGTTCGACGTCGACAACACCAACGAGCAGGAGGTCGTGGCCGCGATCACGGGCCTCACCGGCAACGGAAACCGCACGAGCAAGACGGAAGGAACGGTGACCCAGTGAGCACCACCGAGGAGGCCACCCCGACCCCGCCGCCGACCGAGCCGGACCCGACCGCGGCCGCGGCGACCAAGGAGTCGATGCCGACCGGCGCCAAGGACCTGCTCAACCGCGTCCGGACCGGCGACCTCGGGTCGCTGCGCGTCCTGATCCTGCTGGCGATCGTCTGGATCATCTTCCAGTCGCAGGAGTCGCGGTTCCTCAGCGCCACCAACATCGTCAACCTGTCGCTGCAGATCACCGCGGTCGCGCTGATCTCCGTCGGCGTGGTGCTCGTCCTGCTGCTCGGCGAGATCGACCTGTCGGTCGGCGCCGTGTCCGGCGTGACGTCCGCGATCGTCGCGGTGCTCAGCGTCAAGCACGGCTGGGGACCGGTCCCGGCGATCCTCGCCGGCCTGGCCGTCGGCGCCGCGATCGGCACGTTCCAGGGCTTCATCTCGACCCGCTTCGGGATCCCGACGTTCGTCGTGACGTTGGCGGGCCTGCTCGGATGGCAGGGCCTCCAGCTCAAGGTGCTCGGCGAGACCGGCACGGTCAACCTGAACCCGGGCCTGCTGACCGACCTGGCCGGCAAGTTCCTGTCCGACGGCGCCGGCTGGATCGTCGCGATCGTCTGCGTGGTGCTGTTCGCGCTGGCGACGATGCGCGGCTACCAGAAGCGCGTGGCCTCGGGCCTGGCCGCGCCGGCGTTCCCGCTGGTCGTCATCCGCATCGCCGCGGTCGCGATCGCCGCGCTGCTGTTCGTGTACGTCGTCAACCAGGACCGTGGCGTCCCGGTCGCCGTGCTGATCCTCGTCGGCTTCGTCGCCGCGTTCGACTTCATGACGCGACGGACGAAGTTCGGCCGCCACATCTACGCGGTCGGCGGCAACATGGAGGCCGCGCGCCGCGCGGGCATCGCGGTCTTCCGCGTGCGCGTCCTGGTGTTCGCGCTGGCGTCGACGATGGCGGCGGTCGGCGGCATCATGGCCGCGTCCCGCCTGCTGGCCGTCAACCAGTCCTCCGGCGGGTCGGACCTGCTGCTGAACTCGATCGCGGGCCCGGTCATCGCGGGCACGTCGCTGTTCGGCGGCCGCGGCAACGTCTGGAGCGCGCTCCTCGGTGCCCTGGTCATCGGGTCGATCTCCAACGGCATGGACCTGTTGGCCTACACCTCGGCGACGAAGTTCATGGTCACGGGCGCCGTCCTGCTGGGCGCGGTCGTCCTGGACTCCGCGGCGCGCATGGGTCGCGCGGCCTCCGGCCGCGTCTGAGCCACGGGCTTCCCGACAGCGGAGCACCCTTCGACGGGGCGGCCGAGAGGCCGCCCCGTCGCGCTTCTGACGACCGGCTCCCCGCCCGCCCACCGCTGCGGTAACGTGCGTGCAGATGCGTGATTCTGCGGTCTTGCCCGATCAGCGCCGGGAGGCGATCCTGGCGACGCTCGCCCGCGACGGGCGGGTCGTCGCGACGCAGCTCGCCGCGGCGCTGGGGTGCAGCGACGACACCGTGCGCCGAGACCTCGACGAGCTGGCCGCCGGCGGGCGCGTGCGCCGCGTGCGCGGCGGCGCGCTGCCCGCGCAGGCCACCACCCCGCCGCGGATGGCCGAGCGCCAGGAGATCCACACGCCCGCCAAGGAGCGGGTCGCCGAGCGCGCGGCGGCGCTGCTGGCGACCGAGACGGTGGTGTCGCTGGCCGGCGGCTCGACGTGCCTGGCGATCGCCCGGCACCTGGCCGCCGACGGCGTCGCGCGGCAGGTGCTGACGACCGCGCCCGACATCGCGCTCGCGCTCGCCGACGCGCCCGGCGAGGTCCTGCTGGCCGGCGGGCGGATCGAGCCCGACTCGCGCACGACCGTCGGCACCGAGGCCATCGACGCGGTCCGGCGCTTCCGCCCGTCGGTGGCGGTGCTCGGCGTCTGCTCGCTGCATCCGGCGATCGGCCTGACGACGTACTGCGCCGGCGAGGCCGAGGTCCTGCGCGAGCAGGCGCGGTGCGCGGGCCGGCTGCTGATCGCCACCGAGTCGGCCAAGCTCGGCTCGACGGCCGCGCACGTGGTCGCGACGGCCGCCGACGTCGCGCGGCTGGTCACCGACCGCGACGCGCCCGAGGAGGAGCTGCGGGCGCTGCGCGCGCTGGGCGTCGAGGTCGTCGTCGCGTGAGCCCGCGCGCCGCGATCACCACGATCTTCGCGCTCAACGGCGTCGTGCTCGGCACGTGGGGCGCGCGCATCCCGGCGATCCAGGACCGGCTCGACGTCGGCCCCGGCGCGCTGGCGCTGGCGCTCGCGGGCCTGGCCGCCGGCGCGCTGATCGCGATGCCGACCGCCGGGCGCCTGGTCTCCCGGCACGGCAGCGCGACCGTGGTCCGCGTCGCGGTCGTCGTGCTCGGCGCGCTGCTCGTCCTCCCCGCGATCATGCCGTCGCTGCCGCTGGCGATCCTGGCGACGTTCCTCGTCGGCCTGGCCAACGGGTCGCTCGACGTGTCGCAGAACGCGCAGGGCGTCGAGGTCGAGCGCGCCGCGGGCCGCACGATCTTCTCCTCCATGCACGCGGCGTTCAGCTTCGGCGGCCTGATCGGCGCGGGGCTGGGCGCGGCGTCGGCGGCCACCGACCTCAGCGCGGGCGTCAGCTTCGCCGTCGCCGGCGCGGTCGCGATCCTCGTCGGCACGGTCGCGGGCCGCGGCCTGATCCCCGACGGCGCGCCGCCGACCGAGCACCACGAGCATGTTGGTGTGGATGGCGTGCCGCGGCGCCGCAACCTCTGGCCGCTGCGCGCGCTGGCCTTCGCGTCGCTGTTCTGCGAGGGCGCCGCGATGGACTGGAGCGCCGTGCACCTGCGCGACATCGGCGCGGCGTCGGCCGTGGCCGCGCTGGCCTACGGCGCGTTCTCGGTGGCGATGGCCACCGGCCGCCTCGGCGGCGACCGGCTCGTCGAGCGCCGCGGCCCGGTGGCGCTCGCCCGCCGCGGCGGCGCGGTCGGCGGCGGGG
>NZ_DASRZV010000026.1:0-132301 GCF_035685985.1 Baekduia sp. | reverse complement strand
CTCGTCAATCCGACAGGCCGCTTCGTGATCGGCGGGCCGGTCGGCGACTGCGGGCTGACCGGCCGCAAGATCATCGTCGACACCTACGGCGGCATGGCCCGCCACGGCGGCGGCGCGTTCTCCGGCAAGGATCCGTCGAAGGTCGACCGCTCGGCCGCCTACGCGGCGCGCTGGGTGGCGAAGAACATCGTCGCCGCCGGCCTGGCCGACCGCGTCGAGGTCCAGGTCGCCTACGCCATCGGCGTCGCGCACCCGGTCTCGGTGATGGTCGAGACGTTCGGCACCGAGAAGATCGGCCGCGGCCGGATCGCCGAGCTGGTCGACGAGTTCTTCGACCTCCGCCCGGGCGCGTTCCGCGAGGCGCTGGACCTGCACCGTCCGATCTACCAGGACACGGCCGCCTACGGCCACTTCGGTCGCGAGAACCCCAACTTCACGTGGGAGCGCACCGACAAGGCCGCCGCGCTGGCCGAGGCCGCCGGCCTGGCCGTGCCCGCCGGCGCGTAGCCGCCGAGCCACGCAGAGCTGTTCACCGAGGGGCGGCCCGTTCGCGGGCCGCCCCTCGGCGTTGTCGGGGAGGGGAGAGGGTCGAGGTCAGAGACGTTCGCGCCAGCTGACCGCCGCGGCCGCGACGTCCAGCAGCGCCGCCGCCAGCGCGGTGGCGCTCGTGTCGTGGCCGGTGCGGGACCGGTCGCGGGCGCGGGCCAGGCCCTTGAGGCTCGCCGCCAGGACGGCGGGGCCGGAGGGGCCGCCGGAGCGCAGCTCGGCTCGCTCGGACGCCGTCAGCGCCCGCGCCTCGCCGCGCATCGCCGCGAGGTCGCGCGCGAGCGTCGCCGCCCGCGCCTCGGCCTCGCGGGCGGCCCGGCGCGCGGCGGTGGCCTCGGCCTGGGCGAGGGCGACGAGGGCGTCGGCGCCGTCGGCGTTCGCCGTCACGTCGCCGCCGTGACGCGCCGGGCCGTTCGCCGTCACGTCGCGATCGCCCAGCGCGGAGCCGCCCGGGAGCGCGCCGCCGTTCGCCTTCACTGTGGTCCTCGCCTTCGCCTCCGCGGCCCGCGCGCTGTCGCGCATCGCGCGGGCCGCCTCGCGCATCGCCGCCTGGGCCGCCTTCGCCTCGCCCTCGGCGGCGAGCGCGTCGGCGCGTGCCGAGGCCAGGTCGCGCTCGGTCGTCGTCAGCCGGTCGGCCAGCGTCGCGTTGGTCGTCTTCAGCTCCCGGCGCTCGGCGCGCAGGGACGCGATCGTCGCCTCCGCGCGCTCCAGGCGCGCGGCGCGCCGGCGCGCCGTGCGGCGTGCGTCGGTCGCCTCGGCCTTCGCCGCGGTCGTGCGCTCCCGCGCCCCGGCGATCGCCTGGTCGGCCCTCGCCTCGGCGGCGGCCGTCGCGCGCTGGGCACGGGCGATCGCCGCGTCGTCGGAGACGACGACGCGCTCGCGCTCCCGCTCGCCGCGCCGCGCCAGGCGCGCCTCGAGCACCGCGACGCGCTTCTCGGCCTCGCGGGCCTGGGCCAGCGCGGCCTCGAGCATCGCGCGGCCCTCCGGGCTGATGATCGCCCGGTCGGCCTGCTCGGGATCGACGTCGGCGCGGCGGGTCGGTCCGGGCTTGGCCGGCTCGAAGCCCGCGGCGCGGATCGCCGCGTTCAGCGAGCCGCCGAACGGCCGCTTGGCCGAGTTCAGCGCCGGCCACGCCGAGCCGTCGGCACGGCCGGCCCGGTAGCGCTCGACGCGCCACCGCTGCCCGGACCACTTCGCCGAGGACGGGTTCCAGTCCGCCGCGCGCGGCGGCGCACCATGGGCGGCGACCCACTCCTGGATCGCCTCGATGACGTTCTCGCGGTCCCACCCGCTCCGGCGGCCCTGGCCCGTGGCCGTCCGCCTGGAGGAGGCTCCCGCGACGGTCGCGGGAGCCATGACGCGCTCCCGCTACCCGCAGGTGGTGGTGGTCGGCGCCCACGACGGAGCGGCGGCCCACGTGTGCGGGTCGCGCGGCAGCGTCGTCGTGTTCGCGTTCAGCGCCATGCCCGAAGGACGGTAGGCGATCGCGCCGCGGTTCTCAACCTCGGTTCGAACCCACCGGGCTCACAGGCCCTGCGACGACGGGCCCTGCGTCTCGGCCTCGACCTCGCGGCGGTGGATGCGCTGGGCGCGGTCGACGGCGGCGACGATGCCGGCGGGGTTGGAGACGCCGCGGAAGGTGAAGTCGGAGTCGTCGGTGCCGGCGGTGTCGAAGTCGACGGCGCCGACGCGCAGGATGCGGTCCATGACCGACTGCGTGGTGTTGACGTTCTGGACGCGGTCGATGTGGGTCTGCTGGACGTGCCGGCTGAGGATCCCGGTGCGGATGTTCAGCCGCTCGGTGGTGATCGCGTAGCGCGTCGCCATGCGCTTGAAGAGGCCCGCCAGGACCACGAGCCCCATGACGACGACGAAGGCGAGGATCCCGACCGCGTGCGTGGACGCGAAGAAGAGGATCGCGCCGATGGCCAACGCGATGCCCAGGCCCTTGACGTAGAAGCTGAGGACCCCGCGCCACGACGGGTGCCCCTCGAAGACGATCTCCTCGCCCGGATGCAGGTCCATGGTCCCCGAAGCCTATCCTCGGAGCCGCCGCGTGTCCGCCCCCGTCATCCAAGTGGAGCCGTTGACGACGGCCCGTGCGCTGCGCGGGCCGTTCGACTACGTGCGGCCGGACGAGTCGGTCGACGTCGGCGCGCTGCTGGAGGTCCCGTTCGGCCGCCAGCGGCTCACCGCGGTGGTCACCGGGCTGGCCGAGGAGTCCGAGCACCGGCTGGTCTCGCCGCTGAAGGTCCTGCCCGACGCGCTGCCCGCCGACCTCGTCGACCTCGGGCTCTGGCTGGCGCACGAGTACGCGTCGACGCCCGCCCGCGCGCTGTCGCTGATGCTCCCGCCGCGCGGGGCGCGCGAGAAGCAGCGCCTGTGGGCCGAGGCGACGCCCGCCGCCTCCGAGGACGGCGTGCGCCTGACCGCCAACCAGCGGGCGCTGATCGCCACGCTGCCGCGCTTCGCCGGCGACGACCTCCAGGCGCTGCGGCGCCTCGAGGCCCGCGGCCTGGTGCGGATCGGCAAGCAGGGCGTGCGCCGCGCGCCCCAGCACCACGCGGTCGGCGCGCGCAAGCCGCCGCCGAAGCTCAACGCCGACCAGCTCGCCGCGCTGGACGAGCTGATCGCCGCGGCGCGGGCGCCGAAGCCGGAGGGCCTGCTCCTGCACGGCGTCACCGGCTCGGGCAAGACCGAGGTCTACCTGCGCGCCGCCGCCGACACGCTCCAGCGCGGCCGCGGCGTGCTGATCCTCGTCCCCGAGATCGGCCTGACGCCGCAGATGATCGACCGCTTCGTCACGCGCTTCGGCGACACCGTCGCGGTCCTGCACTCCAAGCTCGGCGCGGGGGAGCGCTACGACGAGTGGCGGCGCCTGCGCGCCGGCGAGGCGCAGGTCTGCGTCGGCCCGCGCAGCGCGGTCTTCGCGCCGATCGCCCACCTCGGCCTCCTCGTCGTCGACGAGGAGCACGACGGCTCCTACAAGAACGAGGGCGACCCGCGCTACGACGCGCGGCTGGTCGCGCAGCGGCGCGCCGCCCAGCACGGCGCGGTCCTGGTCTGCGGCAGCGCGACGCCGCGCCCGGAGTCCGTCCACGGGCTCAAGACCATCACCTTGCCTCGGCGCGTCGACGGCGCCGGGCTGCCGCCGGTGGAGATCGTCGACCTCAAGGCCGCCCACGGCCCGGTCCACCCGCGCACGCACGAGGCGCTGGTCGACGCCCGCAAGGCCATCGTGCTGCTCAACCGGCGCGGCTGGTCGAACTTCCTCACCTGCCGCTCCTGCGGGCACGTCTGGGAGTGCCCGCAGTGCGACGTCGCGCTGATCCTGCACCGCGACCAGCACGCGGTCGCCTGCCATCACTGCGGCCACCGCGAGCCGATCCCCGAGAAGTGCTCCACGTGCGGCAGCGTGTCGATCGCCCGCCACGGCGCCGGGACCGAGCGCCTGGAGCACGACCTCGCCGCGCTCGGCAAGCCCGTGCTGCGCCTCGACGCCGACGTCAAGGACGCGGGCGCCGTGCTGGCCGCCTTCGAGCGCGCCGAGCGGGCGATCCTCGTCGGCACGCAGGTCGTCGCCAAGGGCCATGACTTCCCCGACGTCGACCTCGGCGTCGTCCTGGACGCCGACTCCACGCTGCGCTTCCCCGACTTCCGCGCCGAGGAGCGCACGTTCGCGCTCGTCACCCAGCTCGCCGGCCGCGCGGGCCGCGGCGGGCACGGCAAGGTGATCGTCCAGACGATCGACCCGCAGGCCTCCGCGATCGCCTTCGCGGCCCGGCACGACTCCGACGGCTTCTTGGCCGAGGAGCTGGAGCGCCGCCGCTTCCTGCGCTACCCGCCGTTCTCGACGCTGATCCGGATCGTCTGCGCCGCCGAGCGCCCCGGCGCCGCGCTGTTCGCCGCCACCGACGTCCAGGGCCGCCTGCCGTCCTCGCTGGGCCCGGCGCCGCTCTTCCGCCTGCGCGGCAAGGAGCGCGCGCAGGTCGTCGTCAAGGCCGCCGAGCGCCGCTCGGCGATCGACCAGGTCGACGCCGCCGTCCGCGAGGTCAGCGCGATGAAGGCGCACCGGGACGTGGCGTTCTCGGTGGACGTCGACCCGCAGTAGAGACCATCTAGCATCACCTGCTGCATGGCCCAGCACCACGAGGAACTCGACGAGGCTCCCGAGCCCGCCACGACGCTCGACCCCGAGACCGCGGCCCGCCGGCGCGCCGCGCTCGCGCACGTGCGCAAGTACGGCGACCCGGTCCTGCGGTCCAAGGCGCGGCCGATCGACCGGTTCGACGACGACCTGCGCGACGAGATCGCGCGGATGGGCGTGCTGATGCACGACGCCTACGGGATCGGCCTGGCCGCCACGCAGGTCGGGATCCTGCACCGCGTGCTCGTCTACCGCGTCGAGCAGGACAGCCCGGTCAACGCGCTGATCAACCCCGAAATCGAGTGGTCGTCCAAGGACAAGGAGTGGTCGGAGGAGGGCTGCCTGAGCCTGCCCGCCGTCCACGTCGACGTCGAGCGCCCGGTCCACGTCCGCGTCCGCGCCCAGGACGAGCAGGGCGAGACGATCACGGTCGAGGCCTCGGGCCTGGAGGCCCGCGTCATCCAGCACGAGATGGACCACCTCGACGGCGTCCTGATCCTGGACCGCGCCCCGCGCGACCAGCGCAAGGAGGGCATGCGCGCGCTGCGCGCCGCCCTGGAGGCGCTCGAGGCCGAAGAAGACGACGCGGCGTGAGCGTTGTCTATCTCGGCACCAGCGCGTTCGCCGCGCGCATCCTGCGGGCGCTGGCCGAAGGCCCGCACCGCCCGGCGCTGGTCGTCACGCGGCCGGACGCCAAGCAGGGGAGAGGGCGGAAGATCGCGCCGCCGCCGGTCGCGGTGACCGCGCGCGAGCTGGGCATCGAGGTCGACCAGCCGGCGTCGGTCAACGACGACGAGGCCCGCGCGCGGATCGCGGCCGTGCGGCCGACCGCGGTGATCCTGTGCGCGTTCGGCGCGCTGGTCAAGGACCCGCTGCTGAGCGACTACGACATCTTGAACGTCCACCCGTCGCTGCTGCCGCGCTGGCGCGGCGCGGCGCCGGTCGAGCGGGCGATGATGGCGGGCGACGCCCAGACCGGCGTCTCGATCATGCGCCTGGTGGCCGAGCTGGACGCCGGCCCGGTCTACGCCCAGCGCCCCGAGCCGATCCTGCCCAGCGACGACTACGCCTCGCTCGCCGAGCGCCTGGAGGACGTCAGCGTCCGGCTGCTGGAGCACGTGCTGGAGACCAACCCCACGCCCGAGCCCCAGCCCGAGGACGGCGTCACCTACGCCGACAAGCTGACCGCCGAGGACCGCACGCTGGACCTCACGCGCGCGCCGGAGGAGAGCGTCCGGATCGTCCGCGCGCTGCACCCGCACATCGGCGCCCGCATCGCGCTGCCCAGCGGTGAGTACCTCGGCGTGCAGGAGGCCTCGATCAACCTCGACGGCACGCTGGAGCTCGTGACCGTCCAGCCCGCCGGCGGGCGCCCGATGGCCTACGCGGAGTACCTGCGCGGCCACGCGCCGGTGCTGTAGGCGCGGCTAGCGCAGCGCTCGGACCTCCAGGTCCTTCACCTCGACCACGCGGTCCGCGATCCGGTCCAGGAAGTAGCGGTCGTGCGAGACCGCGACGACGGTCCCGTCGAAGCGCTCCAACGCGCCTTCCAGCACCTCGACCGAGGCGATGTCGAGGTGGTTGGTCGGCTCGTCGAGCACGAGGCAGTTCGCGCCGCCGAGCATCAGCGTCAGGCAGCGCAGGCGCGTGCGCTCGCCGCCGCTCATCGACGCCACCGGCCGCCGGCACTGCTCGTAGTCGAACAGGAACCCCATCAGCTTGCGGACGGCCTCGTCCTCGGTCATCCGGCCCATCGCGCGCACGACGTCGATCGCGTCGGCGTCGTCGGGCAGCTCGGCGACGGACTGGGAGAGGTGGTCGAAGACGATCGACGGCCCCGCCCACCGCTCACCGGCGCTCAGCGCCAGCTCGCCGGTCAGCAGCTTCAACAGCACGGTCTTGCCCGCGCCGTTGGGGCCGACGATCCCGAGCCGCTCGCCCCGTCCCACCTCGAGCGAGACGTCGACCAGCACGGGGTCGAACTCGGCTCCCGTCAGCGCCACCACGCGCTCGCCGCCGCGGGCCGCGCTGCGCAGCTCCAGCGCCATCTTGCGCCGCTCCAGCACCGGGCGCGGCACCTGGTCGATGCGGTCGATGCGCCGCCGCATGTTCCGCGCCCGGGTCGCGAAGCGCTCGTCCAGCGTCATCCGCGCCCAGTGGGCGAACTGCTTCATCGCCGCCTCCATGCGCGCGATCTCCTTCTGCTGGGCCGCGTAGACCTCGGCCTGGCGCTTGAGCGCCAGCTCCCGGGCGACCGTGTAGGCGCTGTAGCCGCCGCCCGGCCAGCGCCGCACGCGCCCGTGCTCCAGCTCCGCGATCTCGGTGACGACCTCGTCCAGCAGGTAGCGGTCGTGCGAGACCACCACGACGGCGCCGGCGGCGCGGGCGACCAGCTCCTCCAACAACGCGCGGCGGTCCATGTCCAGGTGCGCCTCGGGCTCGTCGAGCAGCAGCAGGTCGGGCTTGCGGACCAGGCACGCGGCCAAGGCCACCAGCTTGCGCTCGCCGCCGCTCATCGCCCGCGTCGGCCGCGCGTCGCGCTCGGGGTCGGCCATCCCGAGGTCGCGCAGGATCCGCAGCGCGTCGCCCTCGACGGTGGAGGCGCCCACCGCCTCCACCAGCCGGGCCTGGCGCTCCAGCAGGCGCTCCATCCGCTTCAGATCGCTCGCCAAAGCCGGATCGGCCAGCTGCTCCTCGACGTCGCGCAACTCCGCGTGCAGCGTCGCGACCTCGGGCACCGCGGCCCGCACCGTGTCCAGCGCGGTGCGCTCGTCGCCGTCGACCATCTGCGGCAGGAACGCGACCGTCGCGCCCCTGCGGATCGTCAGCGTGCCCGCGTCCGGCGCCTCGACGCCCGCGAGCATCCGCAGGATCGTGGACTTCCCGGCGCCGTTGGCGCCGACCAGCCCGACGCGGGCGCGCGGCCCGACCTCGAGGTCCAGGCCGTCCAGGACGCGCCGTCCGCCGAAGCCCTTGACGACGCCGCGCAGCGTGAACGCGGGGGCGGTGGGAGCGCTCAGAGCCATCGTCGCACCACGGTATTCGGCATCGGACAGGCGGTGCCACGGGGATCCTCCTAGTCTAGGAGTGGTGCCCGCCAGTCCCGCCCGCCGGACCGCGCTCACCGTCCTGCGCCGCGTCGAGGAGCAGGGCGCGTTCGCCGACCGCGCTTTGCACGGCGACGCGCGCGAGCTCGATCCGCGCGATCGCGCGCTGGCCAAGCGCCTGGTCTTCGGCACGATCCAGCGCCGCGGCACGCTGGACTGGATCATCGCCCGCCACGTCACGCGCAAGCTCGACCCGCAGGTGCGCGCAGCGCTGCTGATCGGTCTGTACCAGCTGCTCTACACCGACGTCCCCGCGCATGCCGCGGTCGCCGAGTCGGTCGAGCTGGCCAAGCCGTCGCCCGGCGCCAAGCTCGTCAACGCGGTCCTGCGCAAGGTCCAGCGCGAGGGCGTGCACCTGCCCTCCGACGACACGCCCGAGGGCGCGGCGATCGTCCACTCGCACCCCGAGTGGCTGACGCGGATGTGGTGGGACTGGCTCGGTCCCGACGAGGCCCGCGCGCTGCTGGCCGCCGACAACGAGCCCGCCGAGCTGGCGCTGCGCATCAACCCGCTGGCCGGCGTCGACGTCGACCTCAAGGGCCGCCGCGAGGACGACGCGATCGTGGTCGAGGGCCCGATCGACGTGCTAGCCCACCCGCTCTACGCGGCCGGGGCGATCACCCCGCAGTCGCGCGCGTCGCAGCGCGTGGCCCGCGCGCTCGACCCGCAGCCCGGCGAGCGGATCCTCGACGTCTGCGCCGCGCCCGGCGGCAAGACCACGCACGTGGCCGCGCTGATGGGCGACGAGGGCGAGATCGTCGCGGTCGAGAAGCACCCGCAGCGCGCCCGCGCGCTGGAGGCGCAGGCCAAGCGGCTGCATGCGTCGTCGGTGAACGTGCACGTCGGCGACGCCAAGGACCTCACCGCCGGCCGGCTCGGCGGGACCTTCGACCGCGTCCTGATCGACCCGCCCTGCAGCGGCCTCGGCACGCTGCGCACGCACCCCGACCTGCGCTGGCGCGCGACGCCCGAGGCGATCGAGGTCCTGCGCCGCGAGCAGGAGGCGATCGTGGAGGCCGCGCGCGGCCTCCTGAAGCCCGGCGGGCGGCTCGTGTACTCGACGTGCACGCTGTCGCCGCGCGAGGAAGTGGTGGACCAGGGGACGGTCGAACGGACCCTGCCGCACCGCGACGGGACCGACGGCTTCTATATTGCCGTCTCGGATGGCGACCTCTAAGGAGCTCGGGCTGAAGTGCCCCGGATGCGGCGAGCCGTGGTTGCGACCGACCACGCTGGCCGGCCGCTACCGGTGCGTCTACTGCCTGCACCGCTTCGAGCTGCGCTCGGTCTGCCCCGACTGCGGCGAGCACGGCACGATCGTCCGGATGTCGTCGACGGCCACCACGGTCTGCAACCACTGTGGCGGCTCGATGCTCATCGAGATCTGACGGGTCGGCGAAGCCTCGCCCGGAGGGCTCGTTTCGCCGCGGCACCGGATATCTTCAGCGAGAGTGCCTGAACGTCGCATCGCCCCGTCCATCCTCGCCGCGGACTTCGCCCGCCTCGGCGCCCAGGTCCGCGAGGTCGTCGACGCCGGCGCCCGCGTGATCCACGTCGACATCATGGACGGCCACTTCGTGCCGCCGCTGTCGATGGGCCCGCAGGTCCTGAGCGCGCTGGTCGACCAGGGCTTCGAGGGCGTCGAGTACGACGTGCACCTGATGGTCGAGCAGCCCGAGCGCCACATCGCCGACTTCGCCAAGGCCGGCGCGCACAACATCACCTTCCACGCCGAGGCGACCCCGCACGTCGACTACACGGTGAACAAGATCCGCGAGCTGGGCTGCACGGCGGGCATCGCGGTCTGCCCGGCCACGCCGCTGGACGTCTACCGCGAGATCACGCCGGACCTCGCGCTGTGCATGACCGTCAACCCCGGTTGGGGCGGCCAGTCGTTCATCGCCTCCTCACCGAACAAGATCGCCCGACTGCGGAAGATCCTCGGGGACTCAGTCGACCTCGAGGTGGACGGGGGCATCGACGCGACCACCGCCCGTCCGGCTGCTGACGCCGGGGCAACCCTCTTCGTGGCCGGATCCGCGCTGTTTGGGGCCTCCGACCCGGCGCAGGCCTACCGCGACATCGCCGCCGCGGCCGGGGTGTAGCCAGCCGTACCTCTGGGTCCTTTTGCAGGCCCGATGATGTGAACAGCCCGTGAGCACGAAGGTCCTCATCGTCGACGACCACCCGACCTTCCGGTCGACCGCTCGCCTCCTGCTGGAGAGCGAGGGCTTCGACGTGATCGGGGAGGCGCCCGACGGCCTCAGCGCGATCGCCGCCGCCGGCGAGCTCAACCCCGACCTGGTGTTGTTGGACGTCAACCTCCCGGACCTCGACGGCTTCGACGTCGCCGCGCGCATCACCAGCGTGCTCGGCGCGCCCGCCGTCGTGCTCACCTCCAGCCGCGACAGCTCGGACTTCGGGCCGCTCGTGCATCGCAGCGGCGCGCGAGGGTTCATCCCGAAGGGCGAGCTCTCAGGGGCTGCGCTCACCGCGCTGATCCGGTAGTCGTTCGCACAAGATGGCGTCCGGGGAGCGACAGCCGTGAGCTCGCTGCGGGCCGCCCTCGGCGCGCTCTTCGCGGCGGCCGTGGCGATGGCCGCGGTGTTCGTCGCGCTCGTCACCTCCTCCGACCACCAGGCCAACCCCGGGCTGACCGCCACGATCGGCGCGGCGATCGGGCTGAGCTACTGCGGGATCGGCCTGTTCGCGTGGCTGCGGCGCCCGCACAACCGCTTCGGCGCGCTGCTGACCGCGGTCGGCTTCGCCTGGATGCTGACCGGGCTGACCGAGGCCGACGACGCGTGGGTCTACACGCTGGGCGTCTACGTCGGCTCGCTGTACCTGGCGCTGATCGGCCACACGCTGCTGGCGTTCCCGTCGGGCAAGCTGGAGACGACGCGCGCGCGGCTGCTCGTCGCGCTCGCCTACCTCGACGTCTTCCTGGTCCAGATCCCGTTCCTGCTGCTGGGCGGCGACCTCTCCGACGAGCCGCACGCGCCGCGCAACGCGTGGGCGCTGACCGAGAGCCCCGACAGCGCGCAGGTCTTCTCGTCGGTCTTCGAGCTGGTCGCGATCGCGCTGACGATCTGGCTCGGCGTGCAGCTGCTGGAGAAGCGCGCGCGGGCCTCGGCGCCGCAGCGGCGGATGATGGCGCCGGTGCTGTGGACGGGCGTGGCGATGCTCGCGGCGCTGACCGTCGCGTTCATCGGCCAGCTCTTCCGCGGCGACAACCCCGGCGTCGTGGGGCCGGGCATCGTGGCGCTGGTGGCCTTCGGCGCGCTGCCGTGGGCGTTCGTGATCGGCCTGCTGCGCACGCGCTACTCGCGGGCCGGGGCGGTCGGGGACCTCGTGGAGCGCCTGAACGCCCAGGGCGTGGAGGGCGAGTCGCTGCGCGACGCGCTGGCCGAGGCGCTCGGCGATCGCTCGCTGGCGCTGGCGTTCTGGTCGCGCGGCAGCGAGCGCTACGTCGACTCCCACGGCCAGCCGGTCGACCTGCCGCCGGCGACGTCGCGCTCCCGGGCGGTCACCGAGATCGAGCGCGAGGCGGTGCCGGTCGCGGCGATCGTCCACGACGCCGCGCTGCTGGACGAGCCCGGCCTCGTGCGCGCGGCGGGCGCCGCCGCGGCGCTGGCGCTGGAGAACGAGCGCCTGGAGGCCGAGCTGAAGGCGCGCGTCGCCGAGCTGCAGGTCTCGCGGGCCAAGGTCATCGAGGTCGGCTTCCAGGAGCGCCGCACGCTGGAGCGCAACCTGCACGATGGGGCGCAGCAGCGGCTCGTGGCGCTGTCGCTGCAGCTCGGGCTGGCCAAGACGAAGCTGCGCGACGAGCCCGACGTGGCCGAGCGGATCCTCGACGGCGCGCGGGTCGAGCTGGCCAGCGCGCTGGAGGAGCTGCGCGAGCTGGCGCGCGGCATCCACCCGGCGATCCTGACCGACCGCGGGCTGCCCGCGGCGCTGGAGGCGCTGGCCGCGCGGGCCCCCGTTCCGGTCGAGGTCGAGGACGTCCCGGAGGAGCGGATGCCGACGCCGGTGGAGGCCGTCGCGTACTTCGTCGTGGCCGAGTCGTTGACGAACATGGCCAAGTACGCGGAGGCCGAGTATGCGAGCGTCCGGGTTCTTCGGGAGAATGGCTACGCAGTGGTGGAGATCGAGGACAACGGCATCGGCGGCGCGGACCCGTCCGCGGGCTCCGGCCTGCGTGGGCTGGCCGACCGGCTGGCCGCGCTCGACGGGCGGCTCGAGGTCGACTCTCCGCCTGGTGTCGGTACAACCGTGAGGGCGAGGATTCCGTGCGCGTAGCGCTCGCTGACGATTCCGTGCTGCTCCGCGAAGGACTCGCGGCGCTGCTCGAAGGCAAGGACTTCGACGTCGTCGCCCAGTCGGGCGACGCCGAGGATCTGTTGCGCAAGGTCGGGGCCCACAAGCCCGACGTGGCCATCGTGGACGTCCGCATGCCGCCGACGCACACCGACGAGGGGCTCAAGGCCGCGCTGGAGATCCGGGAGCGCTTCCCGGAGACCGGCGTGCTCGTGCTGAGCGCGTACGTGGAGGAGTCCAGCGCGCTGGAGCTGCTCTCCGACGACGCGGCCGGGATCGGCTACCTGCTCAAGGACCGCGTCTCCGACGTCGACCGCTTCACCGACGCCGTCCGGCGCGTGGGGGAGGGCGGGAGCGCGCTCGACCCCGAGGTCGTGTCGCGCCTGCTCGGCCGCCGGCGCCGCGAGGACCCGCTGGAGGCGCTGTCGCCGCGCGAGCGCGAGGTCCTGGGGCTGATGGCCGAGGGGCGCTCCAACCACGCGATCGCCGACGCCCTGGTCGTCACCGAGCGCGCGGTGGAGAAGCACGTCACGTCGATCTTCACCAAGCTCTCGCTGCCGCCGACGGTCGAGGACCACCGGCGCGTGCTGGCGGTCCTGGCCTACCTGCAGTCCTAGGGCGGTTTCCGGCGGGCCTCAGGGTGGTGTCATGGACATTCCCATGACATCCCCTAAGGGGCCGAGGGGGGCTAGCCGTACCCCTGCTCGGAGGGCATGCTGGAAGGCTCCTGAGCCATGACCTCCATCGTCTCCGCGCAGGATCTCCGCCGGGTCTACGGCGAGGGCGGCGCTGCCGTCACCGCGCTCGACGGCGTCAGCGTCGCGTTCCCCGCCGGGGCGTTCACGGCCATCATGGGTCCGTCGGGCTCCGGCAAGTCGACGCTCATGCACCTCCTGGCCGGGCTGGACCGTCCGACCGCGGGCTCGGTGACGCTCGACGGCGTCGAGCTGACCACGCTCAACGACGACGCGCTCACCCAGCTGCGTCGCGACCGCGTCGGGTTCATCTTCCAGGCGTTCAACCTGCTCCCCGTCCTGAACGCCCGCGAGAACATCGAGCTGCCGCTGTCGATCGCCGGCCGCAAGCCCGACCGCGAGTGGGTCGACCAGCTCATCGACCTGGTCGGCCTGCGCGACCGCGTCTCGCACCGGCCGTCGGAGCTGTCCGGCGGCCAGCAGCAGCGCGTGGCGGTCGTGCGCGCGCTGGCGTCGCGGCCCGCGGTCGTGTTCGCCGACGAGCCGACCGGCAACCTCGACTCCGTGTCCTCCACCGAGATCCTGCAGCTGCTGCGGCGCTCGGTGGACGAGTTCGGCCAGACGATCATCATGGTCACGCACGACGAGGAGGCCGCCGCCTACGCGGACCGGCTGCTCGTGCTGCGCGACGGCCAGATCGTCGAGGACCGCGCGCCCACGCGCGGCACCGCCGCACCCGCACGCGTCTGAGGCGCGCCGCGGTCCCCCTCTGACCCCTCCCCTTCTCTCCCCGAGGACCGAGCACTCCCCATGCGCAAGATCGCCCTCCGAGGTCTCTTCGCCCGCAAGCTCCGCCTCGCGCTGACCGCGCTGGCGGTGGCGCTCGGCGTGACGCTGATCGCCGGCACCTACATCTTCACCGACACCATCACGAAGTCGTTCGACAACATCTTCGTGCAGTCCAACAAGGGCACCGACGTGGCGTTGTCCCCCAACAACGACCTCGCCGGCGACGAGGACCCGCCGCCGATCCCGGGCTCCGTGCTCACCCGCGTCGAGAAGGTCGACGGCGTCGCCCAGGCCGAGGGCTCGGTGTTCTCGCAGGGCGGCTCGTTCCGCAAGGGCGACGGGTCCAAGCTGAAGGGCCAGGGCTTCAACGCGATCGCGGGCGCCCACGACGTCCAGCGCTTCGAGGCGTTCGTCGCCAAGGACGGGCACCTGCCGCGGACGGCCGACGAGGTCGCGATCCCCAAGGCGACCGCGGACAACAACCACCTCAAGGTGGGGGACAAGCTCGAGATCCAGGACGCGGCCCCGAAGAAGACCTACACGATCTCCGGCATCGGGACGATCGCGGGCGTCGACTCCTTCGGCGGCGGCGTGATCGCGGTGCTGACGCTGCCCGAGGCCCAGCGGATGACCGGGCACGAGGACTCCTACGACGAGATCGAGGTCGCGGCCAAGCCGGGCGTGACACCCGAGGAGCTGAAGGCGCGGCTGGCCAAGGTCGTGCCGCAGAACGTCCAGGTCCGCACCGGCACCGAGCAGGCGGCCAAGCAGACCAAGGACATCAAGACGGGTTTCCTGGACTTCCTGCGGACCGCGCTGCTGGCCTTCGCGGGGATCTCGCTGTTCGTCGGCGCGTTCCTGATCTTCAACACGTTCTCGATCACGGTCGCCCAGCGCACGCGGGAGTTCGCGCTGCTGCGCGTGCTCGGCGCCAAGCGCCGGCAGGTGATGCGCTCGGTGCTCGCCGAGGGGCTGATCCTGGGCGTGTTCGGCAGCGCGGTGGGGCTGGTGCTCGGCATCGGCGTGGCCGCCGGGCTGAAGGCCCTGTTCAAGGCGGTCGGCGCGGACCTGCCGTCGACCGCGACGGTGATCGAGACGCGGACGATCGTGGTGTCGCTGCTGGTCGGCACGATCGCGACGCTGGTCTCGACGCTGGCGCCGGCGATCCGCGCGACGCGCGTGCCGCCGCTGGCCGCGCTGCGCGAGGGGCTGGACAGCGGACGCAAGCGCTCGCGCTGGTCGACGCCGCTGTCGGCGGTCCTGACGGTCGCGGGCCTCGGGTTCATGGTGCTGGGGCTGTTCGGCGGCGGCAAGGCGTCGACGGCGTTGTCGCTGATGGGCCTGGGCGCGGCGATGACGTTCCTCGGCGTGGCGTTCCTGTCGCCGCGGCTGGTCGGGCCGATCGCCGGGTTCGTCGGCACGCCGTTCGAGCGCTTCCGCGGGATCACGGGCCGGATCGCGCGGGAGAACACCGTGCGCTTCCCGGGACGGACCGCGGTGACCGCGGGCGCGCTGATGGTCGGCGTCGCGCTGGTGACGTTCGCGTCGATCTTCGCGGCCGGGGCCAAGTCGACGATCCGCGACGCGGTGACCAGCGGCTCCCGCGCGCAGGCGATCGTCGAGTCCACCAACTTCGGGTCGTTCTCGCCGCAGGCGACGGCGGCCGTGGCCAAGGTGCCGGGCGTCAAGGTGGTCGGCGCGCTGCGCAACGGCGTGGCGCGGGTGGACGGCGCCAAGAAGGGCGTGACCGGCGTCGACCCGACGCTGCCGGACCTCTACCACGCCGACTGGAAGCAGGGCAATGACAATGTGATCCGGCACCTCGGCCCGAGGGACATCGTGGTCAGCAAGTCCTACGCGGAGGACAACGACGTCAAGGTCGGCCAGACGCTGACGCTGGAGACGTCCAAGGTGAAGGCCTTGCCGTTGAAGGTCACGGGGATCATCGACGACAAGGGCGGGCTCTACAGCGCGCTGACCGTGAGCAAGGACACGATGGCCCAGCAGTTCGGGGTCTCCAAGGACTCCTTCGTGCTGGTGGGGTACAACGGCTCCCGGCCCGCGAGCGCGGTGAAGGCCGACATCGACCGGCTGCTGAACAACCAGTTCCCCGAGGCCGAGGCGAAGACCAACGCGGAGTTCATCAGCCAGCAGGAGGGGCAGGTGAACCAGCTGCTGACGTTGATCTACGCCCTGCTGGCGATGGCGATCATCGTGTCCCTGTTCGGGATCGTCAACACGCTGGTGCTGAGCATCAGCGAGCGCGTGCGCGAGCTGGGGCTGCTGCGGGCGATCGGCATGTCGCGGAGGCAGGTGCGGCGGGTCATCCGCTACGAGGCGATCATCACCGCCCAGATCGGGGCCGTCATCGGCATGGTCCTCGGCATCGTGCTGTCGGTGCTCGTGACCCGGGCGATCGACGGCTTCAAGCTCTCGATCCCGATCCCCACGCTCGTGCTCCTGCTGATCCTCTCGGCCTTCGCCGGCGTCCTCGCCGCGATCCTCCCGGCCCGCCGCGCCTCGCGCCTCGACGTGCTCGAGTCGCTCGCCTACGAGTAGGCGCGGCGGACGCCGCCGGTCGGCGCTCGCGGTCACGAAATCGGCGGTGGTCGCCACTTGTGCGGTGGATGGACGCGACGCCGCTCACCGACTCGTTGACCCGGGCGCCGGGGTTCGTCGCGCTCTACCGCCGCGAGAGCCCGATGCTGCTGACGTTCTGCGCGCGGCGCGTCCTGGACGCCGAGACGGCGCTGGACCTCGTCGCCGAGACGTTCGCGCAGGCGTTCCGGTCCCGCGGGTCGTTCAAGGGCAGCACGGAGGAGGAGGCGCGGGCGTGGCTGCTGACGATCGCCCGCCGCCAGATCGCGCGCTACCTCGACAGAGGACGGCTGGACCGGCGGCTGGTCGAGCGGGTCGGGTTCCAGGTGCCCGCGATGGCGCCGGACGAGATCGCCGACGTCGAGCGGCGCGCCGGGCTGTCGGCGCTGCGCGGGGCGCTCGGCGCCGAGCTGGCCAAGCTCAGCGGCGACCAGCGCGAGGCGCTGAGGCTGCGCGTCGTCGAGGAGCTGTCCTACGCCCAGGTCGCGCGGTCGCTGGGGATCACCGAGGCGACCGCCCGCGCCCGCGTCTCGCGCGGCCTGCGCGCGCTGAGCCGCGCGCTGGAGCCCCACCACCACGTGCTCGTCAACGGAGGGGAGGACCGATGAGCGACCCGCTGCCGCCCGCCCTGGAGCGCCTCGGCGCCGAGATCGAGCGCGTCGCGCGCGCGGCCGACGCGGAAGCCGCCGCGGGCGCCGCGGGCCGCCGCCGCCGCGTCCCGCGCATGCCCCGCGCCCTCCTCGTCGCGCTCGTCGCCACCGCCACGCTGGCGACCGCCGCCGCCGTGGCCGCCACGACCGGCCTGCTGACCGGCGCGCCGGTCCCCAAGCCCAAGGGCATCGGGTTCACCGACCCGCACGAGGGCTGGGGCGTGCCGATCGCCAAGACCATCGAGCTGGCGCCGCTGCGGGTCGGCGACCCCGACGGTGGTCCGCCCTGGGGCCTGCGCACGCTGCGCACCACCCGCGGCCTCGGGTGCGTCCAGGTCGGCCGCGTCCAGGACGGGCAGCTCGGCGTCGTCGGCCAGGACGGCGCGTTCGCCGACGACGGCAAGTTCCACGTCATGGGCCCGGACGTCCTCACCGGCGCGCTGTGCTCGGCCGTCGACGGCGCCGGCCACACGTTCCTGGCGATCGTCCACGACGGCGTGCCCGCCGGCGGCCTGGAGCGCGGCTGCGCGGTCCGGGCCCTCGGGGCCCGGCCCGGCGAGGTGCCGCCGTGCCCCCGCGGCCACCTGCGCAACCTCGTCTACGGCCTGCTCGGCCCGGCCGCCGCGTCGATCACCTACCGCGCCGCCGACGGCACCGTCGCCACGCAGCGCGTCACCGGCCCGGAAGGCGCCTACCTCGTCGTCGGCCGCCCGTCGCGACGCCACCCCGGGACCGGGGCGATGATGATCGGCCCGACGCCCGCGATCCGCCTGCTGAGCGTCCGCTACCGCGACGGCAGCGTCTGCCGCACGGCCAACCCGGTCCGCCTCAACGGCGCGCGTCGCTGCCCGGCCAAGGGCTACGTCGCGCCGAAGCTGCCGCGCCTGAGCACCGCCGACGTCGCCACCCGCGTCACCGCCTCCGTCGCCCGGAAGGCGGAGGTCCCGCGCTTCCCCGGCGTCACCGTGTCCAAGGACGCGCCCAGGCAGCGCCGCGTGACCGTCCGCTTCCGCGCGCCCGTCGCCGCGATCGGCCAGGCCCGCACCTACGGCGTCTCGCTCGTCCCACGCGACCACCACCGCTGCGGGCTCGGCGCCCTCGGCGTGACCATCGAGCGCGACGTCGCCGCCGGCGACCCCGTCCGCCAGGACCTCTGGCTGCCGACCGACTGCCACGGCACCGTCGACCTCACGGTCACGCTGCGCCGGCAGACCACCGCGCCGCAGCCGCCGCCGCTCCCGCCCGACGGCCGCGGTCAGCCGGTCGTCGGACGCGTCGCCGCGCGCATCCCGTGAGCGGCCGGCGGCCGCGCGTCGCTCGCCGGCTCGGTCTCCGCCGCCCGCGGCGCGCGCAGGAACCACCAGATGCCGCCGAGCATCCCGACGAACGTGAAGACGGCCCACGGGACGCCCTGGCCGATCTGCGTCGCGATCGGGCCGGGGCAGGCGTCGGCGACCGCCCAGCCGATCCCGAAGACCAGCGACCCGACGACGTGCCGGCGCTCCACGCGCTCGCGCGGGAACGTCAGCCGCTCGCCGGCCCGATGGCGGAGCAGCGCCTGGCCGACGAACGCCACCGCGACCGCCGAGGCGAACATGAAGAACAGGTAGCCCTCGTGGAACAGCAGCGCGTCGCGGATGACGTCCGGTGCGGACATCCCCGCCCACGACAGCGTCACGCCGAAGACCAACCCCACCAACAACCCGGCGAAGCGCTTCATCTAGACCACCGCCTCGATCAGGAAGCTGACGGCGATCGCGGTCCCGAAGAACGTCGCGGTCGCGGCCAGCGACGCGGGGGAGACCAGCGAGTTGCCCGACAGCCCGTTGCCCGACGTGCAGCCGCCCGCGGCCTTCGCGCCCCAGCCGATCAGCGCGCCCGCGACGACCAGCACCGGCGCGATGACCCAGCGCGCGCCGCCGTCGAAGGACCGCGTCAGCCAGCCGTAGCCGTGGAAGTCCGGGCCGCCCGCGGCCAGGGCGAACACGGTCCCGCCCAGCAGCACGCCGATCGCGAACCAGCCGCGCCAGTCGAACGACAGCGACCGCCGCGCGAGCTTGCCGACCAGCTCCGAGAACCCACCGGTCACGCCCAGCCGCGCGTCGAACAGCGCGCGGCAGGCGACCACGCACAGCCCCAGCACGGGGCCGGCGACGAACCACGGCAGCTGCGTGTGCTCCATGGCCGACACGGTAGCTCGCATTTCCCACGATGGAAGTCGTAAAGGCGGACCGGGTGTAGGGTCCGCGCCCATGGCCGACAAGGTGATCCTCCATCGCTGCTCCTGGACGTTTTTGAAGACCGAGCTGGACGCGTGCTACCGCGTGCAGAAGGCGCTCGACGCGCAAGGCATCGAGTACGAGGTCGTCAAGCACGGCTACGGCAAGGGCAAGCGCCCCGAGGTCGTCGCGCTCAGCGGCCAGAAGCTGCTGCCGGTGCTCGAGCTGCCCGACGGCACCGCCTACCGCGCCGAGTCCAAGGACATGGCCGCGAAGGTGCGCGCGGGCGAGGTCGCCTAGCTCACCCGCAGAACGGGCGCTCCCAGGCGCCCCACCACGTGACCCCGACGCGCGCGCCACCGCTCGCGTCGGGGACGAGCGTCAGCCGGTACTCCTCGCTGCCGCCGCACTCGTCGCCGTCCCCGTCGCCGGTCGTGTCGAGCTTGACCGTCTGGCCCAGCGCGGTCGGCGAGGCGTCCGGCCAGGCGCCGACCAGCACGAGCTTCCCGGCGGCGACCGGCGCCGCCGGCAGCGTCCCCACGGCCTTCGGCGGCTCCTGCGGCGAGCGCTGGGCGAAGACGACCGAGCCGTTACGCGTCACCCACCCGCCGGTCGTGCCCCAGGCGAACATCCGCTGCGTCCGCGCCTCGGCGGCGATCCCGGCGCGCGCGCCGGCCAGCCAGCGCGAGCCGTCCTCCGCGTCGGCGGCGTAGACGCGGTCGCCGACCACGCGGCCGCCACGGGTCAGCGGGACCGACCACACCGCGTCGCTGCCGTCCCACGCGACCTTGCCGCCGCCGCGCCACGGCCCGAGCCGGACCGCGTTGGGCTTGCGGCCGTAGACCGTCGTGCACGCGTACAGCGCGCCCTTCGCGGTCCACACGCGCCCGACCGTGGTCTGGGCCAGCGTGTGCGCCCGCGCCGGGCACGACTTCGGCGCCGCGGCGCGCGACGACGGGGCCACCAACGCCAGCAGGACGCCGATCAGGATCGAGGCGGCGGCGAGGGGGAACGGACTGCGCATGCAGGGAGAACGGTGCCCTACGCCGCGAAGTTACGCCGTTTGCGGCGATGACGGAGAAGCTGCGGGCGTCCCGGTGCGGTAGAGCCCGTACAGCAGCGAGCACAGCAGCGCCGCCGCGCCCGCGTAGCCGACCTCGGCCCGCGTCAGCTCGTCGCCGACCACCGGCAGCAGCATCCACACCACGAACACCGCCGCCGCGGCCAGCCACGCCGCGGCCGCCTGATGGGCGCGGCCGCGCGCCAGCGCCGCCTGGTTGAGCGTCCCGGCCGTCAGGTGCAGGCCCATGCCGACCGCGATCACCGCCAGGCCGACGCGCCCGTAGTCGCTCTTGTCGAAGACGACGTCCATCACCCACGGGCCGATCAGCAGCAGCCCGACCGCGCACGCCGAGGCGAACGCCGCGATGGCCAGGATCGTCTGGCGGATCGCGCGCGCGAACGCCTCGCGCCCCGACGTCGCCTCCAGCCCGGCCAGATGCGGCAGCAGCGACGTCTGCACGGCCTGGAAGAGCTGCAGCGGCGCGCGCGCGACCATCAGCGCGCTGAAGACGATGCCCGCCGTCTTGGAGTCCGGCACGAGCAGCACCGCGGCGTTCAGCAGCGCCTGCTCGGCCAGCTGGATCGCCGCGACCGAGCCCGCGAACCCGGCGCTCTCGCGCAGCTCGCCCGCGTCGCGCTCCACGCCCGCCGAGGCCGACGCCTCGTGGCGCCCGAGCGCCCACGGGATCACCAGCAGCGACGCCAGCGGCGCCGCGAGGATGCCCAGCGCGACCGCGGTCTCGCCGCTCGCGATGCCGACCGCGACCGCGACCGGGAAGCAGAACCGCGACAGCGACTCGAACAGCACCAGCCCGCCGTAGAGGCCGAACCACTGGTGCCCGGCGAAGTAGCCGCGGGCGAAGTAGGAGGCCGCGTAGGCCAGCGCCGCGCCGATCAGGATCCAGTACAGCGACGACTCGCCGTCGAACAGCCCGTCCTCGATCGGCCCGTGCAGCGCGAGCGCCACGACCAGGAACCCGAGCGCGAACGACAGCTGGATCAGCGCGGGCGTGCGCAGCGGATGGCCGGCGGTGATCCCGCGGGCGCGGCGGTCGGCGATCGTGCGCGACAGCAGCTGCTCCACCGGCCGGTAGATCACGCACATGATCACGAACAGCAACGACCACAACAACGACACGCGGCCGTAGGCGTCGTCGTCCAGGACGTGGCCGGCGACGCCGAAGTAGGCGAAGGTGAAGAGGCCCGTGGCGGCGATCCCGACCGCCAGGATCTTGGCGCCCGACCCGTAGGACTTCTCGCCGCCCGTGGCCCCGGCGTCGCCGTCGGCGGACGCCGGGATCAGATCGTCCATGGCGGGAACGAGCTCCTGGGCGAGTTCCCGCGACCTGACCTCGCCCTCTGGGCGAGCGTCAGGCGCCAACGCGCACGAGCAGCATGGTCCACGGGAACGGCGAGCGCGCCTCGACGACCGTCCCGTGCTGGGACAGCAGCGAGACGAACGAGCGCTTGGACCAGTGGTTGAGGTGCCCCGGGGTGTTGCCGAGGTCCTTCAGGTACGCGCCACGGGCCATGTTCAGCCCGCGCCACAGCGGCTCGCGCGGCACGGAGACCAGCAGGTACTTGGACGCGATCCGCGCCATCTCGGCGACCGTGTGCGCCGGGTCGGGCACGTGCTCGAGGACCTCGATCGCCGTGGCGACCTCGAACTCGTCGTCGCCGAACGGCAGGTTCTCGGCCTTCATGACCACGTACTGCAGGCACGGGTGCCGGCGGCCCTTCCATGCCTCGTGCAGCTGCGGGTCGTCGAGGTCGAGCCCCACGATCCGCTCCATGCCCGGCTTCTGCGCCCACTGGTGGGTCAGGACGCCCTCGCCGCAGCCCACGTCCAGCAGCGTCTTCGGCGCGGCCTGGGTGAACAGCTCCTCCAGCGTGCGCTCGAAGCCCGCCTGCAGGCGCCGCGCCACCGGGTTGGTGGTGCCGTACTTGTCGTACGTGTTGCCGGTGACCGTGCCTTCGGAGTCGACGGTGACGGTGGGCGGGGTCATAGCTGGAGAGCCTCTCGTTCTTCGGTGCGGCCGGCCTGGGCGCCCGTCGTGGCCTGGTGGCCGGTGTCGGTCGCGCCGGGCTCGTAGTGCGACGGCGGGACCTTGAGCTGCAGCTCGATGCGCCGGACGCGCTCGAAGATCCGCTGGGACATGATGCGCTGCGAGTAGAGCAGGTCGCCGAGGATGCCGAGCACGCCGACGACGACCGCGGCGTTGAACAGCACCGCGCCGAGGATCAGCGACTGGACGTGGCCCGCGCCCTCGCCGTCGGCGTAGGCGACCAGGAACCGGATGAAGGGGATCAGCGCGAGGATGAACAGGAACAGCGCCAGCCGCGAGAAGACCTTCAGCGGCTCGTACTGCGTGTAGATCCGGGAGATCGCCACCGCGTTGCGGCGCACGTAGGAGCCCATCGACGGGAACAGCCGCGACTCGCGCGTCTTCGGGTTGGTCCCGATCGCGACGTGGTCGGTGGCGACCAGCAGCTTGCCCGCCTGGATGATCGTCTCCAGGGTGTAGGTGTACTTCGAGACGACCGCCATCTGGATCGCGGCCTCGCGGTTGTAGGCGCGGAAGCCGGAGGTCGTGTCGGGCACCTCGGTCTCCGACGCCTGGCGCACGACCCACGAGCCGAGCTTCTGCAGCCGCTTCTTCAGCGGCGAGAAGTGCTCGATCGTGTCGGTCTGGCGGTCGCCGACGACCATGTCGGCGCGCCCCGCGACGATCGGCTCGACGAGCTTGACGATGTCGTGACCGGAGTACTGGTTGTCGGCGTCGGTGTTGACGATGACGTCGGCGCCGAGCTTCAGCGACGCGTCGAGGCCCGCCTGGAACGCCGCGGCGAGGCCCTTGTTGTTCGTCAGCTTGACGATGTGGTGGACGCCGTTGCGCCGCGCGACCTCGATCGTCCGGTCCGTGCTGCCGTCGTCGATGACGAGCACTTCGACCGTGTCGAAGCCCGGGACCTCGCGGGGGAGATCCGCCAGCGTCTGCGGCAGCGTCTCCTCCTCGTTGAGGCAGGGGATCTGGATGATGAGCTTCATGAGCAGAGGGGTGGGGACGGCGCGCGAAGGGAGGGAGGCGTGCCGTACACTCGCGGCCCCAGTATCTCAGAGGTTCTGGACGACTGCGGTCGCCCCCAACATGTCCTAACCGGAGGCGCTGGGCCTCGACTCCGCATGGAGAGCAGCACGCTCACCTCGCCGCGGCTGCGCGCCGTGCCGGAGCGCGTGTACGCACGCGCTGGCTTCGCGCTGCTCTGCCTCGGTGCGCTCATCGGATATCTGGTGTACCCGACCTATCCGAATTACGACAGCGCGTATTCGCTGATCTGGGGTCGGGAGCTGGTCGACGGCACGCTTCCGAGCTTCGACGCCTACCGCGCGCCGACCGAGCATCCGCTGGCCGTCGCGGTCGGCGCGATCCTGTCGCTGCTGGGCGACACGGTCGGCCCGCGCGTGTGGCTGGCGCTCAGCGTCGCGTCGTTCTGCCTGCTGGTCGCGGGCGTCTACAGGCTCGGGCGCGCCGCGTTCGGGCCGTGGGTCGGGCTGGTCGCCGCGCTGCTGGTGATGAGCCGCCTGGACTACGCGTTCCTGGCCGCGCGCGGCTACATCGACGTCGCCTACCTGGCGCTGGTGGCGTGGGCGGCGGCGGTGGAGACCGAGACGCCGCGGGCGCGCACGCGGACCGTCTGGATCCTGCTGGCGCTCGCGGGCCTGCTGCGCCCGGAGGCCTGGCTGCTGCTGGGCGCCTACTGGCTCTGGCTGGCGTGGCCGCCGGCCGCGCGGCGCGACGTGCGCGAGCGCGTCCGGACCGCGCTGATCGCCGCGATCGCGCCGGTGCTCTGGGTGCTGGCCGACTGGACGGCCACCGGCGACCCGCTGTTCTCGCTGAACCACACGTCGTCGCTGGCCAACGACCTGCAGCGCACCAAGCCCGCCTCCGAGGCGCCGTCGTTCGCGCTGCACTCGCTCGACTCGACGCTGAAGTGGCCGATCCTGCTGGGCGCCGTGCTCGGCGTCGTCCTGGCGGCGCTCTTCGCGCGGCGCCGGGCGGGCGTCCTGGCCGCCGTCACCGCCTCGGGCCTGATCACGTTCGCGGCGATCGCCGCCGCGGGCCTGAGCGTGATCGACCGCTACCTGGCGATCAGCGCGGTCGGCCTGATCGTCTTCGCCGCGTTCGCGATCGCGGGCTTCACCGCGCTGCCCTCCGGCCACCCGGCCCACCGCCCGTGGATCGCCGTCGCGGCGGTCGTCGCGCTGGGTGGCGCCGCGTTCACGGCCACGCATCTTCATCCTGGGTACATCGACCGCGAGCTGACCACCCGCCGCGAGCTGCGCCAGGAGCTGGCGCGGCTCGTCAAGACGCCGGCCTTCACGCTGGCGCGCCGCTGCGGCGTGGTCTCGGTCCCCAACCACAAGCTGATCCCCGACGTCCGCTGGATCCTGCACGACGACGTCGAGCAGGTCCGCGCCCGCTCCGACCTGCCCGACTTCGGCCAGGACACCAAGGGCGTGCAGATCTTCGTCAGCGGCCCCACCATGCTCACGAACTCGACCTACGGCCCGTTCGTCCCCGGCTCGCGCGACGATGCGCGGATCCAGGTCCCCGGCCCCGGCCTGCGCCTCATTGACCGCTCACCGCACTTCCTCGCCTATGCCGCCTGCTGAGGGCGCCGTCGCCCCGGCGCCGCGCTCGACGTTGGCGGCCCGCCTCGGCGCCGTCCCGTGGCCCGCGCTCGCGCTGGCCGCGCTGGCGATCGCGACGTTCGTCGGGTTCTTGATCTACCCGACCTATCCGAACTACGACAGCTACTACTCGCTGATCTGGGGCCGGGAGATCCTGCACGGCCACCTGCCGAGCTTCGACGGCTACCGGACGCCGACCGAGCACCCGCTGGCGGTGTTCTTCGGCGCGGCGCTGTCGCTGTTGGGCCGCCACGGCGACCGCGTGATGGTGTTCTGCACCGAGGCGTCGTTCGTCGTGCTGTGCGCGGGGATCTACCGGCTCGGGCGCACGGCCTTCACGCCGCTGGTCGGCCTGGCCGCCGCGGCGATCCTCTGCACGCGCTTCGACTTCCCGTTCCTGGCCGCGCGCGCCTACATCGACATCCCGTACCTGGCGTTCGTGATCTGGGCGGCGGCGCTGGAGCTGGAGCGCCCGCGGCGCGGCGGGATCGTCTGGGTGCTGCTGGCCTGCGCGGGCCTGCTGCGGCCCGAGGCGTGGCTGATCATCGGCCTGTACTTCCTGTGGATGTGCGGCGGGGAGCTGGGCCCCGAACATCGGGCCCACCCGCCCCGCGAGCGCTGGATCCGCTGGGCCAAGTACGCGACCTGGGCGGCGATCGGCCCGTTGGTGTGGGTGCTGATGGACTTCGTCGTCACCGGCTCGCCGACGTTCTCGCTGACCCACACGACCGGCCTGGCCGAGGAGCTGGGGCGGACCAAGGGGCTGGCCGAGGTCCCGGACGCCACGCGCCGGTTCTTCCTCAACCTGGCCAAGGCGCCGGTGCTCTACGCGGCGATCGCGGGCTTCCTGGTCGCGCTGTGGCTCGCGCCGCGGCGCGTGGTCATGCCCGCCGCGCTGTGGCTGATCGGCACCGGCACGTTCGTCATGGTCGGCGTCGCGGGCCTGTCGGTGATCGACCGCTACCTGCTGGTCCCGACGCTGATGGTGATGGTCTTCGCCGCGTTCGTGCTCGGCGGCTGGACCGTGCTGCGGCCCGGGCTCTGGACGCGGCGCGTGTGGGCGGCCGCGGCGCTGGCGGTGATCGTCTACGGCGTCGTCTTCACGGCGACCAAGGTCAACTTCCACAACTTCGACTCCGAGCTGACGCTGCGCGGCAACTCGCACCGGTCGCTGGTCGAGCTGCTCGACCGCCCCGACGTCAAGGCGGCGGTGGCCAGGAAGTGCGGCCCGGTGTCGACGCCCAACCACAAGCTCGTGCCGGACACGCGCTGGATCGTCGACGGCAGCGACCGCGAGGTCGTCGCGCGCGCCGATCCGACGCAGAAGGCGCGCGTGGCCCGCGGCGGCGTGTCGATCTTCGTCGTGGACCGCGGCGCGCTCCTGCGCCAGGCGCTGGTGGCCACGACCGACGACCCGTTCGACAACGTCCCGCTGCCCGGCTACACGAAGGTCGCGTCGACGGGCTACTACGCGGCCTATGTCCGCTGCTGAGGCCGTGGCGCTCGACGACGCGCCGGTCCATGAGGACGCGGCCCGCCGGGCGGTGCGCCGCGCGCGTCGCCACGAGCGCCTGAAGTGGGCGCCGTGGGTGGCGCTGCTGCTGGTGGCGTCGTTCGCGCTGCGCGTGTGGGGCGCCAAGCAGGGCCTGCCCTACGCCTACAACGCCGACGAGAACGCGCACTTCGTCCCCAAGGCCATCGGGTTGTTCGGGCACACGTGGAACCCGGACTACTTCGTCAACCCGCCCGCCTACACGTACCTGCTGCACATCGTCTTCGCGATCTGGTTCGGCGGGCGCGAGGGCGTCAGCGCGTCTTACGCCGCGGACCCGACCGAGGTCTTCCTCGTGGCGCGCGTGGTCAGCGCCGCGTGCGGGACGATCGCGGTCTGGCTGCTCTACATGGCCGGGTCGAAGCTGTTCGACGACCGCCGCGTGGGGTTCCTCAGCGCCGGGCTGTTGGGCGTCGCGTTCCTGCCGGTCTTCTACTCGCACCTGGCGCTCAACGACGTCCCGACGCTGGCGCCGATCTGCCTGGCCCTCTACGGCACCGCCGGGATCGTGCGCCAGGGGCGGCTGGTCGACTTCCTGCTGGCCGGCGCGGGCGTCGGGCTGGCGTGCTCGACGAAGTACACCGGCGGGATCACGGTCCTGCCGGTGGTCGCGGCGGGCCTGGGGTGGCTGGTCGGCAAGCGGAGGCTGAAGTGGTCGACGGTGCTCGCCGGGCTGGTCCTGGCGGGGCTGTGCGCGGCGGTCGCGTTCTTCGTGACCAACCCGTACTCGGTGCTGGACTACAGCGCGTTCAGCGACGGCCTGAACCACCAGACGACGGTCGCCGACGACGCGCTGGGCAAGCTCGGGCTGACCGAGTCCAACGGGTTGGCCTACTACCTGTGGACGATCACCTGGGGGCTGGGGTGGATCCCGGGGATCGCGGCGGCGGTCGGCGTCGTGCTGACCGCGCGCGACAACTGGCGGATCGCGGCCGTGCTCGTGCCCGCGCCGGTGCTGTTCCTGTTGTTCATGGGGACGCAGGAGCGCTTCTTCGGGCGCTGGCTGATGCCGGTCTTCCCGATGATCTGCCTGCTGGCGGCCTACGCGATGGTGCGCGTCGCGGGCGCGATCGGCCGGCGACGGCCGGTGCTGGCGCCGACGATGCTCGTCGTGGTCGCCGCGCTGCTGTGCGGCCAGGGGCTGGTCTACTCGCTGCACATCGGGCAGGTGCTGTCGCGCGACGACACGCGCAACCTGGCCCGCGCGTGGCTGGTCGAGCACGTGCCGCCGGGGACCAAGATCGTCGTCGAGCCCGTCGTGCCCGACGCCTGGGCCCAGGACGTCGGGCATCCGCTGCCGGTGACCGCCAACGGCTACCGCTGGTCGAAGTTCCCGACGTCGCGCTCGACGATCGCCAACGACGGAAGCGAGCTGCCGCCGCCGGGGCGCGTGGTCAACATCGAGGACTACGAGCGGACGCTGTACCCCGGGCTGGTCGACCAGTACGAGGAGAAGGGCTACTGCTGGGTCGTCGTCGGCTCCACGCAGCGCGGCCGCGCCGAGGTCGAGCCCGACGCCGTGCCCCGCGCGCTGGCCTACTACCAGGAGCTCGAGAAGCGCGCGGACACCGCCTACGTGGCCTCGCCCTACCGGTCCGGATCGCGGGCCGTGGACTTCAACTTCGACTGGTCCTTCGACTTCTATCCGCTGGCCTACCACCGCCCCGGGCCGACGATGTGGATCTACCACCTGCGCGGCGGCCAGTGCGCGGGCGGCTGATCGACCGCGCGCCCCCTATCCTCCAGAGCGGTGCAGAGGACCGAGACGGACCACACCCATCTGTCACGCGCGATCGACCTCGCGACGCGTGGCCGTGGGCGCGTGCATCCCAACCCCGTGGTGGGCGCCGTGGTCGTCAAGGACGGCCAGGTGCTCGGCGAGGGCTGGCATGCGGAATACGGCGGACCGCACGCGGAGGTCAACGCGATCGACGCCTGCGACGGCGCGGACCTGACCGGCGCGACGATCTACGTCTCGCTGGAGCCGTGCTGCCACCAGGGCAAGACGCCGCCGTGCACCGACGCGATCCTCGCCGCGGGCATCTCGCGCGTGGTCGTGGCCAGCGACGACCCGACCGAGAAGGCGTCCGGGCGCGGCCTGGGCATCCTGCGCGACGAGGGCGTCACCGTCGACGTCGCGGGCGGCGAGCTCGCCGCCCGCGCCCGGCTGGCCAACCAGGCCTTCCGCAAGCACGCGCGCACCGGCCGCCCGTGGGTGCTCTTCAAGTCCGCGATGACGCTGGACGGCAAGGTCGCCACGCGCACCGGCGACTCCAAGTGGATCTCCAGCGACGCCTCACGGGCGCTCGCGCACAAGTGGCGCGCGTCGGTCGACGCGGTCGTCGTCGGGATCGGGACGGCCCTGGCCGACGACCCGCAGCTGACCGCGCGCATCGAGGACCCCAACGTCCCCGAGCTGCGCCAGCCGCGCCGGGTCGTCTTCGACGCCACCGGCCGCCTGCCGCTGGACTCCCAGCTCGTCCGGCAGGCGCCGGAGATCCCGCTGACGGTCGTCCTGAGCCGCGCCGCGCCCCGGAGCGCCGCCGACGGCCTGACCAACTCGGGCGCCGACGTGATCGTCGCCACCGGCGAGAACGAGCCGGCGCGCGTGCGCAGCGCGCTGGACCAGCTCGGCGAGAGCGGCGTCCACGCGATCCTGCTGGAGGGCGGACCGCACCTGGCGGGCGCGTTCCTGGACGCGGGGGAGATCGACGAGGTGCGGCTGTTCCTGGCGCCGCTGCTGCTCGGCGGCTCCAAGGCCCGCGACCCGCTGGAGGGCGAGGGCGTGGAGAAGATCTCCGAGGCCCTGCGGGCGCTCACGCTCGACTGCGAGCGGGTCGCCGACGACATCTTGATCAGCGCGCGGCTGAAGGAGTGGTAGCCCGGTGTTCACCGGACTTGTTGAGGATCTCGGGACGATCGTGTCCGTCGACCGCGACGGCGACGGCGCCGTGCTGACCGTCGAGTCGCGGCTGGCGCCGCAGATCGGCGAGGGCGACAGCGTCGCCGTCAACGGCGTCTGCCTGACCGCGACCGGCATCCGCGGCGAGCGCTTCGGGTTCGACGTCATGTTGGAGTCCTTGCGCCGCTCGTCGCTGGGCGAGCTGGACGCGGGCTCCGCGGTCAACCTGGAGCTGGCCCTGCGCGCCGACGCGCGCCTGGGCGGCCACATCATGCAGGGGCACGTCGACGGCGTCGGCGCCGTGAGCGGCATCCGCGAGGACGGGTTCTCGCGCGTCGTGACGATCGAGACGGACCCCGACCTGTTGAAGTACGTGGTGGAGAAGGGCTCGATCGCCGTGGACGGCGTCAGCCTGACGGTCTCGCGGGTCGACGACTCGACGTTCGACGTGTCGTTGATCCCCGAGACGCTGGAGCGGACCAACCTGGGCGGCACCTCCGTGGGCCGCACCGTCAATCTGGAGGTCGACGTGGTGGCCAAGTACGTGGAGAAGCTCGTGGGGGCGCACGCGCGATGAAGGCTTCCTCGGAGACCGGCGCGGTGGCCCGCGAGGACATCACGTTCTCCAGCATCGAGGAGGCGCTGGAGGACATCGCGGCGGGCAAGATGGTCGTCGTCGTCGACGACGAGGACCGCGAGAACGAGGGCGACGTCGTCATGGCGGCCGAGTTCGTCACCGCCGACGACATCAACTTCATGACGCGCCAGGCGGGCGGCTGGATCTGCCTGACGCTGACCGAGGAGCGCTGCGACGAGCTCGGGCTCGAGTTGATGGCGTTGAAGAACGAGTCCGCGCACGAGACGCCGTTCACGGTCACGATCGAGGCGCGCGAGGGCGTCACGACCGGCATCTCGACCGCCGACCAGGCGCACACGATCCGCACCGCCGTCGACCCCGAGAAGGGCAAGGCGGACATCGTGGTCCCCGGCCACGTGCACCCGCTGAAGGCGCGCTCGGGCGGCGTCCTGGAGCGCACGGGGCACACCGAGGCGTCGGTGGACCTCGCCCGGCTGGCGGGCGTGACGCCCGCGGGCGTGATCTGCGAGGTGCAGAACGAGGACGGCTCGATGGCGCGCGTCGGCGACCTCGCCGCCTACTGCCACAAGCACGGCTTCAAGATGATCACGATCGCCGACCTGATCGCCTACCGGCGCCGCCACGACAAGCTCGTCGAGCGCGTGGTCAGCACCGCGATGCCGACCGGCTTCGGCGATTTCACGGTCTACGGCTACCGCTCGCTGGTCGACGACAAGCACCACGTCGCGATGGTCAAGGGCGACGTCGCCGGCAAGGAGGACGTGCTCGTCCGCGTGCACTCCGAGTGCCTGACGGGCGACGTCTTCCACTCGCTGCGCTGCGACTGCGGCGAGCAGCTGGAGAGCGCGCTGTCGATGATCGAGGCCGAGGGCGAGGGCGTGCTGCTCTACCTCGCCCAGGAGGGCCGCGGCATCGGCCTGCTGAACAAGCTCAAGGCCTACAAGCTGCAGGAGGAGGGCTACGACACCGTCGACGCCAACCTCGAGCTGGGGCTGCCCGCCGACCTGCGCGACTACGGCATCGGCGCCCAGATCCTGGCCGACCTCGGGCTGTCCTCGATCCGCATCCTGACCAACAACCCCAAGAAGATCCGCGGGTTGGAGGGCTACGGGCTGCGCGTCAGCGACCAGGTGCCGATCGTCCACGCGCCCAACCCGCACAACGAGAACTACCTGCGGACCAAGGCCGAGCGGATGGGGCACACGCTGCACCACCAGGGCCTGGCGCTGGACGAGGAGATGCTCCACGAGGAGCACGTCTCCGACGCCGAGAAGGGAGAGGGCGCGTGAGGGTCGCGATCTGCGTGGCGCGGTTCTACGAGGACCTCGCCGAGCGGCTGATCTCCGGCGCCCGCGGCGTCCTGGAGGAGGCGGGCGTCACCGACGTCGACGTCTTCGACGTGCCCGGCGCCTACGAGCTGCCGCTGGCCGCGAAGTTCGCGGCCGAGAGCGGGCGCTACGCGGGCGTCGTGTGCCTCGGCGCGGTCATCCGCGGCGAGACGTCGCACTACGACTACGTCTGCGGCGAGAGCGCGCGCGGGATCCAGGACGTGCAGCTCGACACCGGCGTGCCGTGCTCGTTCGGGGTGCTGACGGTGGACGACCTGCAGCAGGCGCTGGCGCGCTCCGGCGGCGACAAGCGGGACTCGGGGCGCCACGCCGCCGAGGCCGTCCTGGCGCTGCTGAAGATCAAGCAGGAGCTGGCGGGCGCTTCGGCGACCGCGTCCTGACGTCCGGGCTTGGCGCCCGCGCTGGTCCCGGTAGGCTCCGGCTCGTGACCCTCGAAGTCATCGCGATCGTGCTGACGGTGGTCGCCCATTTCGTGGGCGCCATCGTCCTCGTCGGCGTCTTGCTCAACGGCGAGAAGATCGACTGGCGCGGCGTGCTCTTCCCGGGCGACGACGACGGTCCCGGCCCGGGCTTCGACCCTCCGCCGTCCGACGACGGCCCCGATGGCGGCGGCGTCCTCGCGCCGACCCCGCTGCCAGACGCCGCACCTTCCCCGGTCCGCCTCCGCGAGCCCGGCCGCATCGGCGAGGGCTACCCGCGCCCGACGCGCCGCCCGGTCCACTCGCCGCAGCGGACGCCCGAGCGCGAGCCCGCGGACTCCTAGCCCACCGCGCCCGCGGGCCGCGGGCGCAGGACCTCGGTGCTCGCCAGCCGGCGGGCCGAGTCGGGGTCGTGGGAGGGCAGGACGACGGTCGGGTGGCCGGCCGCGTGGGCGAGGATGCGCTTCATGGTGTCCTTGGCCACCGACTCCTTGGGGCTGACGCCGTCGACCTGGAGGTCCTGGAGCTGGGCGAGGTCGTAGCAGGCGTCGCCGGAGATCAGGACGTGGTGGTCGGGCTGGACGACGAGGATCGCCAGGTGGCCGGGCGTGTGCCCGGGCGTGGGCACGGCGATGACGCGGCCGTCGGCGGTCAGCGGCGTGGAGGAGCGGAACGCGCCGACGGCCGGGCCGTCGAGCGGCAGCGGCCGGGGCGCGAAGGGCTCGGGCAGCGGCTGGCCGGTGAAGCGGCGCGTCGCGGCCGCGGCGAGCGAGCCCACCACCGCGATCTCGCGCGCGCTCGCCAGCAGCGGCGCGTGCGCGACGTGGGGGACGCCGTCGGCGTGGTCGCCGTGGACGTGGGTGAGGACCACGCGGTCGACCTGCTCGGGCGCGATCCCGGCGACGGCGCGCAGCTGGTGGTCCAGCTCGTCCTCGCGGGCGACGTGGAACTCCGCGAAGCTCGTGTCCTTGGCCGCCTGCGTCTCGCCGGTGTCGACGAGGATCCGGCCCTCGCTCGGATGGACGATCAGCCACGCGTGGATCGGCAGCGGCTCGCCCATCGGCCCCTTGCGCAGGATCCGCGCACGGCGCACGAGCCCCGGGCCGCGCCCGCGGTGCATGTCGTCGTGGATTCGGACCTGGCCGGTGGTGAGCGCGACGATCTCGAGCGGGTCCACGACCCGCGACGCTATCGCACCGCTCAGCCGATGACACCGTTGGTGGCCGGAACGCTCCAACGGCGCTTGGCGACGGCGTGGATGCGCGCGATCGCCCAGGTGACCGCGATCGCGTCGGCACGGCGCGGGCAGTCGATGTAGGCCTCGTCGTCCGGGTCGGTCACGCAGCGGCGCAGGGCGGACGAGCCGTGGGCCGCGAGGAAGCGGCGGATGCGCGAGACGCCGTGCTCGACGGTCCCGTCGTCGACGTAGTCGAGGCGCCGGGGATCGACGAACGCGGCGATGAGGTCGCCGCCGACGAACCACCACCGATCCTGGCCGTCGACGATCGGGCACAGCTCCTCGGCCGCCATCGTCGTGCAGCGCCCGTGCTTGGGCGCCACGTTCCCGCAGCGGCCCGAGAGGTCGCCGACGACCGACCGCAGGCAGGTCGTGGCCGCCCGCTGGCGCTGCGCCATGGCGTCGAACGCCCGCCCGAAGGCTTCCGGGCTCGCGCCCGCGCGGCGCAGGACGTCGTCGAAGATCGTCTCGGCCAGGAGGCCGTCGGCGATCTCGGCCTGGCGCTGGGCGGTGGTCTCGCCGACCGAGGCCAGGAAGCGGGTGCGCTCGGCGTCCCCGCCGCGGCGGCGGACGTCGGCGGCGACGGCCGCCTCGAGCGCCGCGGGGGTCACGGCCAGCCCGCGCGCGGCCGCCTGGTGCCGGTGCCATTCGGTGTCGGCCACGCGCCAGGCGCCCAAGGCGAGGTCGACGTGGGCGGCCTTCGGATCCCACGCGCCGATCCGCGCGACGTCCTCGATCTCGGCGGCCGTGAACGCGCGATCGCCGACGACCAGCGGAGTCTGGGCGTCGACGGCCCGGGCCGCGGCCGGGACGGTCAGCGCGACGAGCAGCGGCAGGAGCGAGGCGATGCGACGCACGACGCCGGACCGTAGCGGGATGCGGGCGACGAATCTCAGCGGTGGACGATCGTCCGGATTCCGCGCTCAGCGGTGACGGCGCAGCGTCCGCGCGACGCTCGCGCGGCGGCGGTTGCCCGCCAGGTCCTTGGCGTCGATCGCCACGGTCACGCGAGCGCCCGGCCCGTGCTTCGGAAGGCGGCGCAGCGCGGCGGCGGGGAGCTTGATCGCGACCGTCGCGGTCCGGCCCGCGGCGGCGCGGAAGGCGGCCGCGCGGCCGAGCGCCGTGCCGCCGCGCCACCGCAGGGCGACGGTGCCCGCGCAGGCGCCGCGGCCGCCGCCCTCGCGCGGCGAGCAGCGGACGCGGACGGCGACGACGCGGGCGGCGTCGGCCGTCAGCGTCCGGCCGCCGAGCACGCTGACCGTCGGGGCGTTGGGGTTGATCTGGAAGCGGGTCTGGGCCACCTCGCCGACCGGCGTGCCGGCGGCGTCGAGCGCGCGCACCGAGAGGACGTGGTCGCCGGCGACGAGGCGGTCGATCGCGAACGGCGACGCGCACGGGATCCACGGGCCGTCGTCGACGCGGCACTCGCTGCGCCCGGTCGGCGAGGTGAACGCGATCCGCGCGCTGTGGCCGGCGAGCACCGCGGCGGGGCGGGCGGTGAGCGCGAGGGGCGCGACGGGCGCGACGGGCGCGGGGGCCGGCGCCGGCGCCGGCGCCGCGGGCGTCTCGGCCGGCTCCTCGACGGCGGCCGGCGCCGACGTGAACGTCCCGTCCGCGCCGAAGGTGGTGCCCGACGCGCTCGACGCGATCAGGCGGAAGTGGTAGGTCGTGCCCGCCGTCAGCCCGTGGAGCGCGGCGTGGACCGCGACGCCGTCGGCGCCGTCCCCGACGTCCTGCGCGGGGGTGACCGACCCATAGGCGTCGGTCGTGCCGTACTCGAAGCGAACGCTGGTCGCGACGCCGTTGGGCGTGGCGAGGCCGGCGAGGACCGCGCCGTCGCGGCCGACGTCGGTCGCCGCGCCGGTGGCGGCGCTGGGCGGCGGGAGCGTCACGGTCGCCGTGAGCGGGATCGACCGGGGCGAGCCCGAGGCGGTGTCGGCGATCGTCAGCGTCGCGCTCCGGGGCCCGGGCGTCGCGCCCGCGGCGAGGTCGAGCACGACGTCGCACGACGCGTCGGGCGCCAGGACGGTCGCGTCGGCGCAGGTCGTCCCCGCGTCGAGTGAGATCTCGTCCGCGTCCGGGCCGGAGACGTCCACCGACGGGATCACGAGGTCGCCGGTGCCGGTGTTGCGCACCGTGACGGTCCGCTGGGCCGTCGTGTTGGCGGTGACCGGGCCGAAGTCCACCGTGCTCGCGTCGAGCGTCGCGGCGGGCACGCCGGCGAAGACGCGGGTGATCGCGTTCGCGGTCGGGCCCGTGCCCCAGATCACGTCGCCGCCGGCGGCGAGGTCGCGCAGCGGGCCGGGGGTGGCGTACTCGGTGACCGCGCCGCCGGTCGTGATCCGGCCGATCTTCGCGATCGCGCTCTCGGCGAACCACACGTTGCCGTCGGGGCCCGCCACGATGCCGGCCGGCGCGGCGCCCACCGAGGGGAGGTCGAACTCCGTGACGATGCCGGACGGCGTGATCCGGCCGACCTTGCCGGCGACGAGCTCGGTGAACCAGAGGTTCCCGTCGGGGCCGGCAGCGATCCCGAAGGGCTGGGCGCCCGCGGTCGGGACGCTGAACTCGGTGACGACGCCGGCCGTGGTGATCCGGCCGATCCTGTCGGCCTGGCCCTCGGTGAACCAGAGGTTCCCGTCCGGGCCGACCGCGATGGCGTTCGGCCGGGCGCCGGGGGTGGGCAGCAGGAACTCCGTGACGACGCCGGAGGTGGCGATGCGGCCGATCTGGTTGGCGCCGCTCTCGGCGAACCAGAACGCGCCGTCCGGGCCCTTCGCGATCCCCAGCGGCTGGCCGCCGATGGTGGGGAGGCTGAACTCGGTGAGGACCCCGGAGGTGGTGATGCGGCCGATCTTGTTCGCGAAGCTCTCGGTGAACCACAGGTCGGTGCCGCCGCCGTCGGCGATGGCGTAGGGCGTGGCGCCCGGGGTCGGGACCGGGAACGCCGTGACCGCCCCGGCGGCCGTCATCGCGCCGATGGCGTTGCTGCCGTAGCCCGCGTACCAGACCCGGCCGTCGGGGCCGAGGGCGACGCCGGTCGGGGCCGCGATGCCGGCCGGGAAGGCGCCCGCGTCGCCGACGGTCTCGGCCGCGGCGGTCGCGGCGGGCAGGGCGACCGCGAGCGGCAGGAGCACGGCGGCGGCGATCAGGGCACGGCGAAGCGAGGAACACGACGGCATATCCGCGAAATCGGCACGCCGATGGCCCGCTTGAGCGGAGAGGGAGCTACTGGTCGCCGGGGAAGCCGCCGGCGGCGGGGCCCGCGCCGGCGCCCTGCGCGTTGCCCGCGGCCTGCTGGGCGTGCTTCAGCTCGGCCTCGACGATCCCGCGCTTGTAGTTGGAGACCTTCAGGCGCTCCTGGAGGTACGGGATCGCGTCGGCGGGACGGCCGGCGAGGTCGAGCGCCCAGCCGAGGTTGTAGAGCGCGTAGGCGTAGGTGATGCTCGACGTGTCGTCGGCGGCGCGGAAGCCGTCGACGGCCTGCTGCAGCAGCGGCACCGCGCCCCGCGGGTCGCCGGGCAGCATCGCGTAGCCGGCGTCGTTGAGCTGGGCGGAGGAGCGACCGTCCTCGGCGCCGGAGCCGTCGTCGCCCGCGGCGGGCGTCGTCGTGGTCTGGGCGGGCGCGGTCTCGGTCGTCGTCGGGGCCTCGGTCCGCGGCGTGGCCGCGCGCTCGACGCCGCCGGTCGGCTGCCCCTGGGAGCGCGAGGCGGTCGCGCGCGGGCCGCGCGGGCCCTTGCCGCCGTCGTTGCCGTTGTCGCTGATCAGCGCGGCGCCCGCGCCGGCGACCAGGCACAGCAGCGCGACGATCCCCAAGATGATGCTGTTGCGGTGCGGGCTGCGCGGCCGCGCCACGGGATCGCGCGGCGGCTCGCGGCGCGCGGGCTCGGCGGCGGAGCGCGCGAACCGCGGGTGCTCGCTCCCGACCCACTCCGGCCCGTTGGTCCGGTGCGGCGCCATCACGGTCGTCGCGCGCGTCGGCTCGGCGTCGTCGGCCAGCGCGGCCTCCAGCTCGTCCACGAACGCCCGCGCGGTCGGCGGGCGGTCCTCCGGCGCGCGCGCGAGCCCGTGGCGCAGCGCCGGAAAGGCCGCGCCGTGCGCCCCGGTGGGAGCCGTCGGCTCCCGCTGCAGCCGGGCGCGCGCCTGCTCCATCGCGGTGTCGCCCGGGAACGGACGCCCGCCGCACAGCAGCTCGTAGGCGACGACGGCCAGCGAGAAGCGGTCCGACGCCGCGGTCGCGGCGTGCCCGCGCGCCTGCTCGGGCGAGAGGTAGGCGGCGGTCCCGAGCACCTGGCCGGTCGCGGTCACCGCGGTCTCGCCCGCCAGCGACGCGATGCCGAAGTCGCCGACGGCCAGCCGCCCATTCTCGTCCAGCAGCAGGTTGCCGGGCTTGACGTCGCGGTGCACGACGTCGTTGGCGTGCGCGGCGTCCAGCGCGCTCGCGGTCTCGCGCAGCCAGCGCAGCGCCAGCGGCACCGGGATCGGATCCCCCGACTTCAGCCGGTCGGCGACGGTCCCGCCCGCGAAGTGCTCCATGACGATGAAGGCCTGGGCGTGCGAGGGCTCCATCTCGCCGATGTCGAAGATCGTGACCACGTTGGGGTGGTCGCTCACGCGCGCGGCCGCACGCGCCTCGCGCGTGAAGCGGCGCCGGGCCGCGGGGTCGGCGGCGTAGCCCGCTGCCAGGACCTTGACGGCGACCAGACGCTCGAGCACGGAGTCCTCGGCCGCCCACACCGTGGCCATCCCGCCGTTGGCGATATGCCGGACGACGCGATACCGCGGCGGCAGACCGACCTGCTGGGAAAGGGCGGGCATCGACGGGCGTTTACCCTAGCCATGACCCGGCCAACCTGACGGTCGGCATTCCTACGAAACACCCGCAAAGGTGTGACGAACCGCACGAGCCGCGCGGCTCGAACCCGGGTCCTCCACGGCGGGCCTCGCCGGCGGCGCGCGAACCGCTACACTCCCCGGCCGAATGTCCAAGGTCTGTCACAGCTGCGGTCGCGGCCCCGCCTTCGGCCAGAGCCGCAGCCACTCCATGCGCGCCACGAAGCGGCGCTTCGATCCGAACCTCCAGAAGGTCCGGATCTTCGTCGGCGCCGCCCCGCGTCGCGTGTACGTCTGCACGCGCTGCCTCAAGGCCGGCAAGGTCACCAAGGCCGTCTGATCGACCGGGCGCCCGCCGGGCGCCGCGTGTCGGCCGACGGACCCGCTACGGTCGCTGACGTGTCCGATCCGAGCCTCGTCCGCTTCCGCGTAGCGGTCCAGGGCGCGCTGGCTCATCTCGAGTCGCGTCGCCAGGAGATCAACGACCTCAACGTCTTCCCGGTCGCCGACGGCGACACGGGGGACAACATGGCGCTCACGCTGCGCGCCGTGCTGACCGAGCTCGACCGCCTCGAGGCGGAGGCCGGCGATCGCACGGTCGACGAGATCGGCCGCGACGAGATCGTCGAGACCGTCGCGCGCGCGGCGCTGCTCGGCGCGCGCGGAAACTCCGGCGTCATCCTCAGCCAGCTGATCCGCGGCGCCGCCGAGGAGCTGGTCTCGCGGCCCGGCGAGCTGGTCGACCCCGTCCTGCTCGGCGCCGCGTTCGCCAACGCCGCCAACCGCGCCTACGCGTCGGTCCAGGCGCCGGCCGAGGGCACGATGCTCACGGTGATGCGCGACATGGCGACGTCGATCGCCCACGACCTCGCGCACCTGCCGGAGGAGGCCCGCCGCCTCAGCGCCGAGGCCGACGTCGAGACGCAGAACCTGCTGATCGCCGCCGCGCTGGAGCGCGCGATCGTCGCCGGCGAGGCCAGCGTCAAGCGCGGCCCCGAGCTGCTGCCCGCGCTGCGCGAGGCGGGCGTCGTCGACGCCGGCGGCTACGGCGTCATCATCATCTTCGCGGGGATCGTCGCGGCGCTGAAGGGCACTGCCCCGGAGCTGCAGCACTACGCGCCCGCCGCGCGCGTCACGCACCCCGAGCACGCCAGCGAGACCTACCGCTACTGCACGAACTTCGCGGTCACCGGCTCCGGCCTGGAGTCCCAGCGGTTCGTGCCGCTGCTGGAGGCGATCGGCGACTCGATCCTCGTCGTCGGCGACCACGCCACGCTGAAGGTCCACGTCCACACCGACCATCCCCAGCAGGCGACCGAGCTGTTCGAGGCCGCCGGGGGCGAGGTCTCGCGCCTGGACGTCGCGGACATGCGCGCGCAGGTCGTCGAGCGCGAGGCGCGCCTGGGCCTGGGCTCGGACGGCAACGGCGCGGGCGCGGGTGGGACCGACTCCGTCGCGATCGAGCACTGCTGCGGCGCGCTGGCCGTGGCCCGCGGCGCCGGCCTCACCGCGCTCTTCGAGGGCCTCGGCGCGACCGTCCTGGACGGCGGCCCGACGCTCAACCCCTCCACGATGGAGATCCTGGCCGGCATCCACGACGTGCCCGCCGAGGAGGTCGTCGTCCTGCCGAACTCCTCCAACGTCTTCATGGCCGCCGAGCGCGCCGCCGAGCTGTCGGACAAGAAGGTCGTGGTCGTCCCGTCGCGCTCGCAGCAGGCCGGGCTCAGCGCGGCGTTCGCGCTGAACGCCGACCGCTCCGCCGCCGAGAACGCCACGGCGATGAACGAGACCCTGGAGGCCGTCCGCACGGGCGGCGTCGCGCCCGCCGCGCGCCAGGATCCCGAGGGCCGCTTCGCGATCGGCGACGCCGTCGGCTACGTCGGCGAGCGCCTCGTCGCCTGGGGCGAGCCGTCCAAGACCCTGCAGATCGTCCTCGGGCAGCTGTCGGCCGACGCCGAGCTGGTCACCTGCATCGAGGGCGAGGGCGCGCCGCTGGACGGCGACGCGGTCGCGGCGCTGGCGCCCGCCGGCGTCGAGCTCGAGCTGGAGGACGGCGGGCAGCCGTCCTGGTGGTGGCTGCTGGCGGCCGAGTAGCCGTGGCCGCGGGGACGCCGCCGATCCGCGCGTTCGCCGAGCCGCGCGAGCTGACCGCCGAGGAGCTGTGGCGGTCGCCCGCGCGCACGCCACGCCCGTCGCGGCTGGCGCAGCCGTTGGACATCAAGCCGCCGACCGCGCAGGCGGCGGCCGAGTCGCTGGGCCTGGAGACGGTCGGCGACCTGCTGCGGTGGCTGCCGCGCGCGACCGGCGAGGCGCGCACGATCGCCGAGCTGGCCGTGGACGAGAACGCGACCGTGCTGGTCGAGGTCAAGTCCATCACCTCGCGTCCGGTGCGCCGGCGGGGGATGAAGCCGCTGGTCGAGGCGACGGTCAGCGACGGCACCGGCATCATGAAGGCCACGTTCTTCAATCAGCCGTGGCTCAGCGCGCAGTACGCGCCGCCGACCAGGTTGATGCTGTCGGGCAAGTACCAGGGCCGCAACCGCTTCCGGGTCAACCAGCACGCCAAGACCGACGCGGTCGCGGCGGTCGGCGGCGAGGCCGGAAGCGGGGGCGGGGCGGCGGGGCAGTATCCGGCGACCAAGGGCATCACCTCGACGCAGATCCTCGCCGCCGTGCAGGCCCATCGCGGCGCCGTCCACGACGTGGTCGACCCGTTGCCCCTGGCCCTGCGGCGCGCGCACGGGCTGCCGCCCAAGGCCACCGCGGTCGCCGCCGCGCACTTCGGGCCCGACCACGAGGCGGGCCGCCGGCGCCTGGCCTTCGACGAGCTGCTGCTCGACCAGATCGTCCAGCTGCGCCTGCGCCGCGAGCGCCGCGCCGACGTCCGCGCGGCGGTCCTGGCCGACCCGCCGTCGCTCAGCGCGGAGTGGCGCGCCGGGTCGCTGCCGTTCACGCCGACCGGCGACCAGGTCAACGCGATGGCCGACGTCGACGCCGACCTCGCGCGCGAGCGCCCGATGCAGCGGCTGCTGATGGGGGAGGTCGGCTCGGGCAAGACCGTCGTCGCGCTGCACGCGATGCTGCGCGCGGTCGAGCACGGCGGCCAGGCCGCGCTGATGGCGCCGACCGAGACGCTGGCCGAGCAGCACTTCGCGACGATCCAGTCGCTCATGCCGGGCAGCCTGATCACCGCCGCGCTGCTCACCGGTTCGACCACCGCCGCGCGGCGTCGCGAGATCCTCGCGCGCCTGGCCTCCGGCGAGCTGGCGATCGTCGTCGGCACCCACGCGCTGATCGAGCCCGACGTGGCGTTCGCCAACCTCACGGTCGCGGTCGTCGACGAGCAGCACCGCTTCGGCGTGCGCCAGCGCGCGGCGCTCGACGCCAAGGCACCGTCCGGCCTCGTCCCGCACCTGCTGCACATGACCGCCACGCCGATACCGCGCACGCTGCGCCTGGCGAACTTCGGCGCGCTGGACGTCACCGCGCTGCGCGAGCTGCCGCGCGGCCGCAAGGCCATCAAGACGCACGTCTGCTCCACCGAGGCCGAGCGCCACCGCGCCTACGAGCGCATCCGCGAGGAGCTGCGCGCGGGCCGCCAGGCGTTCGTGGTCTGCCCACTGGTCAGCGAGAGCGAGGCACTCAACGCGCGCGCCGCGACCGCCGAGCACGAGCGGCTGAAGACCGGTGAGCTGAAGGACTTCGAGGTCGTGCTGCTGCACGGCCAGATGCGCCCCGCCGAGAAGGCCGCCGCGATGCAGCGCTTCGCCGACGGCGCGGCGCACGTGCTGGTCGCCACGACGGTCATCGAGGTCGGCATCGACGTCCCCAACGCCACCGTGATGCTCGTCGAGGACGCCGACCGCTACGGGATCAGCCAGCTGCACCAGCTGCGCGGGCGCGTCGGCCGCGGCGCCCACGAGTCGCTGTGCCTGCTCTTCGGCCCGCGCGAGTCCAAGCGCCTCGACGCCCTGCGTCTGAACTCCGACGGCTTCCGGCTGGCGGAGATCGACCTGGAGCTGCGCGGCGAGGGCGAGCTGACCGGGACGCGCCAGTCCGGGCTCGCGCGCTTCCGCTTCGCCCGCCTGCCCGACGACGGCGAGATCCTCCGCGTCGCGCACGCCGTCGCGAGCGAGCTGTTGGAAACCGACCCCGACCTGACGGCCTCCGAGCACGACCTGCTGCGCGCCGAGCTGGCGGCCGCGGAGGCCGCGCCGGTCGCGGCATGACGTCATGAGGATCGTCGCCGGCCACCTCGGCGGCCGCCGCATCGACGCGCCGCCCGGCACCGACACGCGTCCGACCTCGGACCGCGTCCGCGAGGCGCTGTTCTCGGCGCTCGGCGACGTCGGCGACGCGCGCGTCCTCGACCTCTTCGCGGGCTCCGGCGCGCTGGCCGCCGAGGCGCTCTCGCGCGGCGCCGCGAGCGCGGTCCTGGTCGAGAAGGACGGCCGCGCCGCGCGCACGATCCAGGGCAACCTGAAGGCGTTGGGGCTGACGCCACCGCGGGCGATCCTGCGCCGTCGCGACGCGCTGGCGGCGCTCCGGGACGCACGCGAGGCGGGCGAGTCATACGATCTCGTCTTCCTAGACCCTCCGTACCGGCTCGCGACCGGGCTGGGGCCGGAGCTGGCGAGCGCGCTGGCCCCGGTGCTGGCGCCCGGCGCGCGCGTGATCGGGGAGAGCGACCGGCGCACGCCGCTCGACCTCCCCGGCTACAGCACCACGTTCGAACGCCGCTACGGCGACACCCTCCTTCGCATCCACACCGCATGACCGACGAGAAGCGCATCGCTGTCTGTCCGGGCAGCTACGACCCGATCACCAACGGGCACCTCGACATCATCAAGCGCGTCGCGCAGCAGTTCGACGAGGTCGTCGTGGCCGTCGTCAACGTGTCCGTACGCAAGAACCAGCCGCTGTTCGGCATCGAGGAGCGCCTGGCCTTCATCAACGAGGCGACCGCGGGCCTGGGCAACGTCCGGGCCGAGCCGTTCAGCGTCCTCGTCGTCGACTTCGCGAAGTCGATCGGGGCCCGAACGATCGTCAAGGGACTGCGCGCGATCTCCGATTTCGAGTACGAGCTGGAGATGGGTCAGCTCAACCGGATGCAGGCGCCGGAGGTGGACACCCTCTACCTCATGGCCAGCCCGCAGTACAGTTTCCTCAGCTCCTCTGGAGTCAAGGAGCTCGCCACGTTCGGCGGGAGCATCGACGAACTCGTCCCGGAGCGCGTTGCCCGTCGCCTGAAGGAAGAGCTCACCCGATAACGAAAGACGCTTAGCCATGGACGTCCTGGTCCTCATTGACAAGCTCGACGACCTTGTCCACAACGCCAAGAAGGTCCCTCTCACCGACGAGGTGCGGGTGGATCGCGAGCAGATCTACGACATTCTGGATCAGATGCGCGCGACGATCCCCGAGGAGATCAAGCAGGCGCGTTGGATCGTCAAGGAGCGTCAGGAGATGCTGGCCGAGGCCAAGCGCGAGGCCGAGCGCATCGTGAAGGACGCCGTGCGCAAGCAGGAGGAGCTCGTCTCCGATCAGGAGGTGACGCGCGAGGCCGAGCGTGCCGCCGAGGAGATCGTCGAGGACGCCCGCGCCCGTGAGCGCGAGATCCGCCTCGGCGCCGAGGACTACGCGGACGAGATCCTCAACACGCTCGAGGTGAACCTCTCGAAGTTCATCGCGGCCGTGCGCCGCGGGCGCGAGCGCCTGCAGGGCAAGGAAGAGGAGTCGGTCGAAGCCGCATAGCTCGCCTGGCGGCTCGCCATGCGGGACGGGTGTCGGCCCATGGGGCCGAACCCGCCGCACCGGGTACCTTCGGCGTCGATGACGTCCATCGAGGTCCTCGACACCGACATCACCACGCTGGCGGTCGACGCGATCGCCAACGCGGCCAACACCCAGCTGCGCCACGGTGGTGGCGTGGCGGGCGCGATCGCCCGTGCCGGCGGCCGCGCGGTCGACGACGAGTCGCGGGCGGCGGCGCCGATCGGGCTCGGCGAGGCGGTCGTCACGAGCGCGGGCGACATGCCGTCGCGCTGGGTCGTCCACGCGGCGACGATGGAGCTCGGCGGCCCGACCTCGGCCGACGTCATCCGCCGCGCGACCGCCGCGACGCTGTGGAAGGCCGAGGAGCTGGGCGCCCGCTCGCTCGCGCTGGTCGCCTTCGGGACCGGCGTCGGCGGCTTCCCCATGGAGGAGGCGGCCGCGATCGAGGTCGAGGAGGTCCGCCGCCACGTGGCGTCCGGCTCGCGCCTGGAGCGGATCGTCTTCGCGGTCCACGGCGAGGAGGCCCGCGCGGCCTTCGAGCGCGCGCTGGCGGCCACGGCGCCGTGATCGCCCGGCGGCTGGTCGCCCGCGGCCTGGTCCAGGGCGTGAACTTCCGCGGCTGGGTGCGCGACCGCGCCGAGTCGCGCGGCGTGGTCGGCTTCGCGACCAACCACGGCGACGGCTCGGTCGAGGTCTGGCTGCAGGGCGACGCCGACGCGGTCGCCGCCGTCGAGCGCGCGGTCGCCGACGGCCCGCCGCACGCGCGCGTCGACCGCCTGGAGGCGGAGGACGCGGCGCCGCGCGACGGGCTGGCCGGCTTCGAGCGGCGCTGAGCGCCTAGCGCACCTCGCCCTTGACGAAGCGCACGACGCCGATCGCCATCGGCAGCGCGCACCACAGCAGCGTCGCGGTGACGACGCGCCCCCACTCGGTGCCCGAGAGGGCGTGATCGCTCAGCGGCGACAGCGCCTCGCCCTGGCCGATCCAGCTGGCGACGTGGTCGAGGCCCGGGATCAGCTCCAGGACGAGGCTGACCCCGACCGGCAGCACGAACGAGGCGACGATCGCCGGGGCCGAGAGCAGGATCGCCGCGCCGAGCCCGACGCCGATCAGCATCGAGATCAGGTCGAACAGCGCGAGCTGCGCGACGATGCCGCCGTCGAGGTGCCACGCGCCGACCGAGCCGAACGACTTCCCGCCGATCGCGGTGAACGCCGCCGAGAGGAGGAACGTCAGCACGAACGCGGCGAGCGCGAGGGCGACGCTGGCGCCGATCTTGGACACCAGCACGCGGGCGCGCTGCGGCACGAGCGTGAACGTCACCTGCGCCGTCCGCTGCGACCACTCGGAGGTCACGAGCAGGATCCCGACCACGGGCACGAGGAAGTTGATGGCCTGGGTCGAGTTGTTGAGGGCGTTGGCGAAGTTGCGGCTGTCGTCATGGCCGGTCAGGGCCGTCAGGCCCGCCGCCAGCGCCGCCAGCGCGACGGCGGCCAGCAGCAGCCAGAAGCCCGCGCGCGTGTCGTACATCTTGCGCAGCTCGACGCGCACGAGCCGGCCGAGGCCGGGGCGCGTGTCGCGCGAGAGGCCGCCCGGGGCGGGCGGGGCGTAGGCGGTGGTGCTCATCGGGCGGTCTCCTGGAGGTCGGCGGCGGGGACGTCGGGCGCGTCGGCCGCGCCGCTGGTCAGGTCGAAGAACAGCTGCTCGAGGCCGGCGCTCTCCGACGGCCCGAGGCGGCTCAGCGCGACGCCGCCGGCCAGCGCGGCGCGGCCCACGTCGTCGGGCTCGGCCTCGACGATGAAGCCGCCGTCGGGATGGGCGTGGATCGTCAGGCCCGCGTCGCCGAGGGCGCGCGAGAGGCGGTCGTCGCCGTGGTCGGCCGCGGCGCGGACCAGCGTCCCGGCGCCGGCCAGCAGCTCGTCGCGCGTGCCCGCCGCGACGATCTTGCCGCCGCCGATGATCACGAGCTGGTCGGCGACCGCCTCGACCTCGTGCAGCAGGTGCGAGGACAGCAGCACCGTGCCGCCGCGGTCGGCGAAGTCCCGCAGCAGCTCGCGCATCCAGCGCATGCCCTCGGGATCCAGGCCGTTGGCGGGCTCGTCGAGGATCAGCACCTCGGGGTCGCCGATCAGCGCGCTGGCCAGGCCCAGCCGCTGGCGCATGCCGAGGCTGTAGGCCTTCAGGCGCTGGCGCGCGGCGCGCTTGGGCAGGCCGACGCGGTCCAGCAGCTCGGGGACCTTGCCGGGGTCGGCGCCGATCGTCAGCGCCGACAGCGTCAGGACCTCCTCGCCGCGGCGGCCGGCGTGCTGGGCGCTGGCGTCCAGCAGGATGCCGACGCGGCGCCCGGGGTTGGGCAGCTCGCGGAACGGCACGCCGAGGATCGTCGAGCTTCCGGCGTCCGGGTCCGACAACCCGCACAGCATGCGCATCGTGGTGGTCTTGCCCGCGCCGTTGGGCCCGAGGAAGCCGGTGACGGTGCCGGGGCGGCAGGTGAACGTGATGTCGCTCACGATCGTCCTGCCGCCGAGCCGTTTCGTGAGGCCGTTGGACTCGATCATGGTCTGGAGCATCGTCGTTCGGGGGGACGGGTGCGACCTCCCTCGGTCGATCGTGTCCGCGACCGGGGTCGATCGGGGGACCGACTTCGGTAGGGGGTCGCGCGCGGGAGGGGCCCGTACGCTTGTCGGCATGGCGCAGCCCGGTCCCGTCGGCGTCTCCCAGTGGCAGCGACCGCTGCTGCCCGCCGCCCTGCTCGCCGGGTCCGAAGGGCGACGCACGCCGCGCGACTGGGTCGTCGACGGGTTGATGTACGCGCTGTGCGGGACGTTCGGGCTGCTGATCCTGCTCAGCACGGTGCGCTACCGCGGCACGACGGTCTCGGTGCTCGACGCCGTCTGCGGCCTGGTCGCGTTCGCCGCGCTGTGGTTCCGGCGCGGACGTCCGGGCCTGGTCGCGCTGGTCGTCGTGTCGCTGGGCGGGTTCTCCGCGCTGGCGGCGGGCGCGAGCGCCGCGGCGCTCTTCAACGCGGCGCTGCGGCTGCCGCTGCGCGCGCTGGCCGGCGTCGGCGCGCTGTCGGCCGTGGCCACGGCGACCTCCGCGTTGGCCTACGGCAACGACAAGGGCTATGACTGGAGCGGGCTGGTCGTCGGCCTGCTGATCACGGCGATCCTGCTCGTCTCGGGCCTGTTCACGCGCGCCCAGCGCGACCTGGTGGCCTCGCTGCACGAGCGCGCGGCGCGGCTGGAGGCCGAGCGGCGGCTGCACGAGGAGGAGGCGCGCGCGGCGGAGCGGCGGCGGATCGCGCGCGAGATGCACGACGTGCTCGCGCACCGGATCTCGCTGCTGAGCCTGCACGCGGGCGCGCTGGAGTTCCGGCCCGACGCGCCGCCGGAGGAGATCGCCGCCGCGGCCGGCGTCGTGCGCGGCGCCGCGCACGCGGCGCTGCAGGAGCTGCGCGACGTCATCGGCGTCCTGCGCGAGGACGACCTGGCCGAGGCGGTCGAGCCGCCGCAGCCGACGCTGTGCGACGTCCCGGCGCTGGTGGAGGAGTCGCGGGCGGCGGGCGCGCGGGTCGACCTGGAGGTCGACGTGCCCGACGCCGAGGCGCTGCCGTCGGCGGTCGGCCGGACCGCGTACCGGATCGTCCAGGAGGGGCTGACCAACGCGCGCAAGCACGCGCCGGGCGCGGCGGTGGCCGTGGGCGTCCTGCGGGTCGGCGGCGAGCTGACGGTGCGGGTCGTCTCGCGCCCGCCCGTGGCGGTTGGCGCGGTGCCGCCGCCGGGCGCGGGCACCGGGCTGATCGGGCTCGGCGAGCGCGTGGGGCTGGCCGGCGGGACGCTCGCCCACGGCCTGGACGACGAGGGCGACTTCGTGCTGTCCGCGACGCTGCCGGCGGAGGGCGCGGCGTGATCCGCGTGCTGCTGGTCGACGACGACGCGCTGGTGCGCTCGGGCCTGAAGATGATGTTGTCGGGCGCCGAGGGCGTGGAGGTCGTCGGCGAGGCCGAGGACGGCCGCGAGGTCCTGCCCGCGCTGGACCGCCACCGTCCCGACGTCGTGTTGATGGACATCCGCATGCCGGTCGTCGACGGCATCGCCGCGACGCGGCTGGTGCGCGAGCAGCCCGACCCGCCGGCCGTGGTGGTGCTGACGACGTTCGACGCCGACGAGCTGGTGCTGCGCGCGCTGCAGGCGGGGGCGTCCGGGTTCCTGCTGAAGGACACGCCGCCGCCGGAGATCGTCCGGGCGATCGAGCGCGTGCACGCGGGCGACGCGATGCTCTCGCCGGGCGTGACGCGCCGGCTCATCGCGCTGGTGGCCGCCGACGGCGAGGCCGCGCGGCGCGCGGCGCGGGCGCGGACGTTGTTGGAGGGCTTGAGCGAGCGCGAGCACGAGGTCGCCCGAGCGGTGGGGCAGGGGAAGGCCAACGCGGAGATCGGCGCCCAGCTGCACATGAGCGTGGCGACGGTCAAGGCCCACGTGTCGCGGCTGCTGATGAAGCTGGAGGTCGAGAACCGCGTGCAGATCGCGCTGCTCGTCCAGGAGGCGAGCAGGGACTACAACTAGCGACGGTGGCGCGGGCGCGGGCGACGCCTACAGGAACGTCGTCTGCTCGCCGTAGGGCGTCGGATCCGTGCGCGGGCCGGCGCCGGCCGCGACGGCCTCGAGCTCCTCGGCGAGCGTGGGCGCGGGCTCCTTCGCCGACGCCGCCTGCTCCGCCCGCGCCGCCTGCTCCGCGCGCGCCTTCGCCTTCCGCGGCCGCGCGCCGGAGCCGGCCGCGGCCGGCGGCGCGACCGGCGCGTCGTCGCCGAGCGCGATGACGTCGAGGCGCTCGCCGACGGTCTCCGTGGCGATCTCGACGAGGTGGCGGTGGTGGGTGAGGACGATGACCTGGGTGTGGGTCGCCAGCCCGGCCAGCGCGGCCAGGATCCGCTCGGCGCGCTCGTCGTCGGACTCCAGCAGGACGTCGTCGAAGAGGACCGGGAGCGGCTGGGCGGTGGCGGCGTGGCGCTCGATGGCGGCCAGGCGCAGCGCGAGGAAGAGCTGCTCGCGGGTTCCGTCGCTGAGCTGGTCGACGCGCAGGCGGGAGCCGTCGGCGCGGATGGCGACCAGGATGTCGCGGTCGCGCTCGTCGAGGTCGGTCTCCAGGCGCGCGAAGCGCTCGCAGGTCAGGGCCGGGAACAGCTCGTTGGCGCGCGTCAGCAGCGGGCCCTCGTGCGCGGAGCGGAAGCGGGCGATCGCGTCGCGCAGCACGCGCTGGGCGAGGCGGGCGCGGGCGTAGCGCTCGGCGACCTCCTGGATCTCCGCCTCCAGGACCGTCGCCTCCTGGCGCGCGGCGGCGGCCTCCTCGGAGCGCTCCAGCTGGGCCAGCTCCTTGCGCGCCAGGGCGAGCCGCTCGGAGGTGGCCTCGCGCTCGTCGCGATGGCGCGCGGCGGCGGCCTCCAGCTCGTCCAGACGCGCGGGCAGCGCGTCGGCGTCCAGCTCGGCGACGGCCGCGGCGACCTCGTCGGCGGGCCGGCCGCCGGCGCGGGCGAGGTCGGCGTCGAGCCGGCGCAGCTCGCCGCGCAGCCGCTCGGCCTCGGCCACGGCGCGCTCGCGGCGGACGAGGTCCTCGTCGTCGGCGGCACCCGCGGCGGCGCGCAGCGCGGCCAGCTCCGCGTCGGCCTCGGCGGCGATCGCGGTCGCCTCGGCGTGCTCGGCCTCCGCCTCGGCGATGGCGGCGGTGATGTCGGCGCGCTCGCTCGCCGCGGCCCGCGCGGCGGCGGCACGGCCGTGCAGCGTGCTCGCGGCGGCGGCCGGGGCGGCGTCGGACAGCTCGGGCGCGATCGCCGCGAGGAGCGCGGCGAGCGCCTCCTCGAACGCCGCGCGCCGCGCGTCGACGGCGGCGATCTCGGCGCGCAGCGCGTCGAGCTGGTCGCGGTCGCGCGCGGCCTGGTCGAGCGCGCGGACGGCGGCCAGCGCGTCGTCGGGCGCCAGCGACGGGGAGAGCCCGCACGCGTCGCGCAGCGACGTCCAGCGGTCCTGCCACTCGTCGCGCCGGGCGACGGCGCGGCGGGCGGCGACCTCGGCGTCCTCCAGCTCGGTGGCGGTGCGCGCGACGGCGTCGGTCGCCCGCGCGTGCCGGTCGGCCTCCTCGCGGAGCGTGTGCAGCCGCGCGTCGGCCTGCTCGACGAGCGCCGGCAGCGGGACGTCGCCCGCGGGCGCGTCGTCGCCCAGCAGCGCGCGCAGCGCCGCGGCGTGCTGGGCGCGCAGCGCGGCGGCCGCGGCGGCGTCACGCGCCGCGCCCGCCGCCGCGGCGAGGTGGTCGAGGACCGCGTCGCGTCCGGCCAGCCACGCGCCGGCCTGGGCGGGGGAGGGGACGGCGGTCGGGGACGCGTCGCCCCCGAGCGCGCGCGCCGTCGCCGACCACGCCTCCTCCCAGGCCCGCGTCGCGTCGGCCAGCACGGCGGCGTGCCGCTCGCGCCGGTGGGCCAGCTCGCTCGCGTCGCGGCCGAAGGTCGCCAGGCGCTGCTCGACGTCGACCAGGCGCGTGAGGTCCGCGGCGTGCAGGAAGCGGGTGTCGGCGACGTCGTCGGCGGCGGCGACCGCGTTCTCATAGGCCTCGGGATCGGCGGGCGTCCCGGCGAGCAGCGCCGCGCGCAGCGTCGCCCACAGCGCGCCGCGGGCCGCGCGCGCGTCGTCGAGCGCGGTCGCCGCCAGCGGCGCGGGATCGGTCGCGATGCGCTCGCGGTCGCGGTGCAGGCGGTCGATCTCGTCGGCGATCGCGGTCGCCTCGGTCGCCAGCTGCGCGTCGACCTCCTGGGCCTCGACCAACCCCTCCAGCACCCCGGCGACCGCCCCGCGGTCGGGCACGGGCAGGCGCGCGAGCGTCTCGGCGTCGCGCACGGGCGGGGCCATGCGCGCCGCGTGGGCCTCGGCCTCGCGGCGGGCGGCGGCCTCCTCGGCGCGGGCGCGCGCGACCTGCTCGTCGACTCCGCCCGCCGCGCGGGCGGCGCGGATCGCGGCGGCCAGCGGCGCGTCGTCGGCGGCGCCCGGCAGCGCGTCCAGCGCCCGCCGCGCGCGCTCGGCGGCGCGGCCCGCCTCCTCGACGGCCGCGGCGGTCGACCGCGCCGCCTGCTCCACCGCCGCGCGCTCCTGCAGGCACGCCTCCAGCCGCGCGCGCGTCGCGTCGTCGGGCGTCGCGACGCCCTCGGCCGACGCCGCCTCCACCCGCGCCGCCAGCGCCGTCGCCCGCGCGCTCAGCTCCGCGCGCCGCTCGCCGTCCTGCGCCACGCCCGAGGCCCGCGCGTGCAGCGCGTCGATCTCGGCCGCGCGCGGCAGCAGCGCGTCGTCCACGGTCAGCTCGTCCAGGCGCGCGCGACGGCGGCCCAGCTCGCGCTCGGCGGCGCGCGCCCGCGCCCCCGCGTCGCGCCGGCGCTCCAGCGCGCCCACGCGGCGGGCGCTCGCGTCGCCGTCCAGCGCGGGCAGCTCGCCGAGCGCCTCCAGCGCGCGCGCCGCCGTCACCCGCTGGGCCACCAGCGGCACGACGCCCTGCAGCCGGCCGAGGCGCGCGCGCTCGCGGTCGGCCGCCAGCAGCTGCTCGCCGGCCGCGTCATGGGCCTGCTCCAGCTCCCGCAGCTCGCGGGCCAGCTGCTCCCACCGCGGCGGGCGCAGCGACGCGTCGCGCAGGACGCGAAGCGCCTCCGCGTGCCGCGCCAGCAGCAGGTTGAGGTCCTTCTTGGACGGGCGCGTGGAGAAGAGCTCGTCCGCGTCGGCCTCCAGCCGCCGCATCAGGGCATGGAGCCGCGAGGTGCCGGCGGCCGCCGCGAACAGCGACTCGCCGACCGCGCCGCGCCCGGCCAGCAGGTCCATGCCGCCCTGCACGAGCCGCTCGTGCGTGATCTCGAACAGGCCCTCGTGGACCTCGCGCGTCACGCCGCCCAGCGCGGCCTCCAGCGGCGCCGGGTCCAGCGGCGCGCCGTCGGCGTCCAACAACGTGTCCTTGCGGCCCTTGCGCCGGACGACCTCGAGCGACGCCGCGTCGTCGCCCGCGCCCAACTCCAGCCGCGCGCCGATCCGCAGGTCGCCGGGCGCGCGCCCGTAGGTGTCGCCCGTGCGCTCCGGGACGCCGAACAGCAGCGCGCCGATCGCGCGGCGCGTCGTCGACTTCCCGGCCTCGTTGGGGCCGTAGACGACGTGCAGCGACCCCGCGTCGCCGAAGGGCAGCGAGCGGCCCTCGAAGTGGCCCCAGCGCGCGAGGTCCAGCCGGGCGATCCGGATCACGACGTGCCACCGTCCAGCAGCAGCGCCGGCAGCTCGCGCTCGACGTCCTCCAGCAGGGCGCGGACGACCGCGGGGTCCGCCGGATCCCAGTCGAGCGTCACCGGCAGGCGCGCGGCCAGCGGCGCCAGCTCCTCGGCCAGCGACGCGACGTCGGCGTCGGCGATCGCGGCGCCCAGCGACGCCAGCGCGTCGTCGGCGTCGAGCGCCGGCGCGGCGACCGGCGTCGTGCGCACCTGGACCTTCTCGATCCACGCGCCGTCGCCCGCGGCGGCGCGCAGGTCCCACGCGAAGCGCCGCGCGTCGCGCAGCAGCGCCGCGTGGGCGGGCGAGGCGCCGACGACCCGCACGCGCGCCGCGAGCAGCCGTCCCTCGGCGTCCTCGACCGCGCTCGACAGCGCGGAGGCCGCGGCCAGCGCCACCTCGTCGACGTCCGCGAGCTCCGACGCGTCCACGTCGACGACCGCCCAGCGCACGACGTCCAGCACGCGCTCCTCCAGCAGCGGCCGCCCGTCGGTCCCGAACGTCACGATCGTCGCGCCCTTGGGCCCGGTCTCGCGCACCGAGCGCCCCTGCAGGCAGCCCGGGAACAGGATCGGCGGATCCGCCCACAGCAGCGCGCGCTCGTGCACGTGGCCGAGGCCCCAGAAGTCGTAGCCGCGCTCGGCCAGCCGCTCGACGCGGCACGGCGCGTAGGGCGCGTGGTCGAACTTGCCGTCGGCGCTGGTGTGCAGCAACCCCACGTTGACCAGGCCGCTCACCGGCGCCGGGTAGTCCGCCGACAGGTCGGCCGAGACGACCGGCGTCGCGTAGCCCTGGCCGTGCACCGCCAGGCCCAACCCGTCCAGGACGACCGACCCCGGCGCGTCCACCGGCAGCACGTGGACCGACTCCGGCAGCCGCAGCGACCGCGTGATCCGCGAGGCCGCGTCGTGGTTGCCGGTGACGACCACGACCGGGATGTCCGCCTCGGCCAGCCGCGCGGCCTCGCGCGCGAAGAACGCGCCGGTCGCGTAGTCGTGCCAGTCGCCGTCGTAGAGGTCCCCGCCGATCGTCAGCGCGTCGGCGCGCTCGGCCAGGCAGAGGTCCACCAGGCCGGAGAACGCCCGGCGCGCGGCAAGGCGCAGCTCCTCGACGGGAGCTCCGTCGTAGGCGGCGAGCCCGTGCATCGGGCTGTCGAGGTGGATGTCGGCGGCATGGACCAGCTTCATGGAGTTCGGGACGACCAGTGTGCGGTCCGGGACGGACGGACCTACAGTTCCGGGCCATCCATGCGGCCGACCCTCACCGGCATCGAGCAGGTCCTGGCCGACGCCGGCGGCGCCGACGCGCCGCGGGAGCGCCACGGGCAGCTGCGCGAGCTGCTGCAACGGGAGTTGCACCACGGCGAGCAGGAGCTGCACGAGGCCCGCTCGGGCTACGAGCATCCGATCGTCGTCGCGGCCGCGTCCGACGACGACGGCATCTACGCGGTCCTGCCGGTCCCGGTCGAGCTGCGCGCCGATCCCGACGCCGTCGACGAGCGCGCGTGGCTGCTGACCGCGGCGACCGTCGGCGCGCTCGTGCAGTGCACGGGGGAGACGCTGCTGGAGCTGACCGCGGGCCTCGCGTCGACCGGCCATCTCGCGCTGCACCTCGCCAGCCCGACCGCCGACCTCGAGCTGTGGCCGCTGGCCTTCGAGGAGCAGGCCGAGCCGATCGACCGCCTCAAGGCGCTGGCTGTCGCGATCCCCGCCGAGATCGCCGAGCCGACCGACCTCAAGCCGCCGATCGGCCCCGCCCATCCGCTGCTGATCGCGCTGGAGCTCGCCCGCCTCGGCGCGCGGCCCGCCGACCCGCACGCCCACGACGAGCACGAGGACGCGATCCTCGCGCTGCAGGACCAGGGCCGCGGCCCCGCGCGCCCGCACGACGACCCCGACCCGTCACGCCGCGTCGCGCGCCGGATCCTGCAGCGGCTCGACGGCATGGGCAAGTGGGGCGGCTACCACACCGACTTCACCCACCTGGCCCGCGGCTTCGCGGGCAACGACCGCGCGCTGGCCGACGCCGTCGGCGAGGCGCTGCTGCACGCCGGGCTGCTGCTGGAGAAGCCGAGCGTGGGGCAGCGTCACGTCTTCCTCAACCCCGGCCGCGCCGCCGACATCCGCGCGCTGATCGAGCGGGGCGAGGTCCCCCGCGATCTGGCACTGCCCTGACGGCTCTTGAGCGCGGCAGACGGGGCGGCTAGCTGCGATAGTCACGAATCACATGTCCTCTCAGGTTCACCAAGTGCTCGACCGGGTCGGTCATGCGGGCCACGCGGTCAAGATCCTCGCCGACGCGGGCGTCGTCCGCCCGATGCGTCCCGAGAAGCTCTTCCACATGGCCTCGACCATGCTCCGCTGGGGCCCGACGCCCGCCGCGGGGTACAGCGTCTCGGCCGTCCGGCGCCCCGACAAGGTCGGCATCGTCGACGAGCTGGGCACGCTGACCTTCCAGGAGATCCACGAGCGGACCAACGCGCTGGCCAACGCGTGGAGCGACCTCGGGATCGGCGAGGGCGACGGCGTCGCGATCCTGTGCCGCAACCACCGCGGGTTCGTCGACGCGACCGTCGCGTGCTCGAAGCTCGGCGCCAACGCGCTGTACCTCAACACGATGTTCGCGGGGCCGCAGATCACCGACGTCTGCCTGCGCGAGAAGCCCAAGGCCATCGTCTACGACCAGGAGTTCGCCGGGATGGTCGAGGAGGCGGGCAAGCGCCGCAAGCGCTTCGTCGCCTGGCTCGACGGCGCGGACGGCAAGCCCGCCAGCGGCGACCCGTTGTTGGAGGACCTGATCCGCGGCGGCGACACGGGCAACCTCGTCCCGCCCGCCGAGAAGGGCCGCGTGGTGATCCTGACGAGCGGCACCACCGGCACGCCGAAGGGCGCCAACCGCTCCCAGCCCAAGTCGCTGCTGCCCGCCGCGGGCCTCCTGTCGAAGATCCCGCTGCGCGCCGAGGAGCCGTGGATGGTCGCGGCGCCGATGTTCCACTCCTGGGGCTTCGCGCACTTCACGCTCGGGATGGCGCTCGGCGCCCAGCTCGTCCTGCGCCGCCGCTTCGACCCGGAGGGCACGCTCAGCGCGATCGCCCAGCACGAGTGCACGACCCTGGCCGTCGTCCCGGTGATGCTGAGCCGGATCCTCGAGCTGCCGCCCGAGACGATCGCGCGCTACGACCTGCGCACGCTGAAGATCATCGGCGCGTCCGGCAGCGCGCTGCCCGGCCCGCTGGCCACCGAGGTCATGGACCGCTTCGGCGACGTGCTCTACAACCTGTACGGGTCGACCGAGGTCGCCTGGGCGACGATCGCCACGCCGCAGGACCTGCGCGCCGCGCCCGGCACGGCCGGCCGGCCGCCGTTCGGCACGGTCGTCAAGCTGTTGGACGACGACGGCCACGAGGTCCCGCGGGGCGAGACCGGCCGGATCTTCGTCGGCAACGAGCTGGTCTTCGACGGCTACACCGGCGGCGGCAACAAGGCGATCGTCGACGGCCTGATGTCGACCGGCGACCTCGGCCACCTCGACGGCGGCGGGCGCCTGTTCGTCGACGGTCGCGACGACGAGATGATCGTCAGCGGCGGCGAGAACGTCTTCCCGCGCGAGGTCGAGGACCTGCTCAGCCACCACGAGTGCGTGGACGAGGTCGCGGTGCTCGGCGTCGACGACGAGAAGTTCGGTCAGCGCCTGCGGGCGTTCGTCGTGCTGTCGTCGGGCCGCGGCGCGTCCGAGGACGAGCTCAAGGCCTACGTGAAGGCCAACCTGGCGTCCTACAAGGTGCCGCGCGAGATCCTCTTCCTGGAGGAGCTGCCCCGCAACGCGACCGGCAAGGTCCTCAAGCGCGAGCTGGCCGTGGAGTCATCGCCCGGAGGGCGCTGACTCCATTGCGAGAATCGCCCAGGGGGCGAATCTCGCGGTCCTCACGGCACGATCACGGCGGCGCCCTCCAGGGCGCCGCCGCGCAGGTCGTCCAACGCCCGCTGCGCGTCTTCGAGCGCGTACGTGGTGACCGCCGCGCGCAGCGGGACCTTCGGCGCGAGCGCCAGCAGCTCGCGGCCGTCCGCGCGCGTGAGGTTGGCGACCGACCGCAGCGACCGCTCCTCCCAGAGGTCGGCGTAGGGGAAGGACGGGATGTCGCTCATGTGGATCCCGCCGCAGACCACGACGCCGCCCGGGCGGACCGCGCGCAGCGCGAGCGGGACCAGCTCGCCGGCGGGCGCGAAGATCAGCGCGGAGTCCAGCTCGACGTCCGGGCGCTCGTCGGTCCCGCCCGCCCACACCGCGCCCTGCTCCCGCGCGAAGGCCTGCGTGCGCTCGTCGCCCGGCCGCGTGAAGGCGTACACCTCGCGCCCCTCCCAGGTCGCGACCTGGCAGATCAGGTGCGCCGCGTTGCCGAACCCGTAGATCCCGACGCGCGCCGCGTCGCCGCCCGCGCGCAGCGTCCGCAGGCCGATCAGCGCCGCGCACAGCAGCGGCGCCGCGTGCACGTCGTCGATCGCGTCCGGCAAGGGCAGGCAGAAGCGCTCGTCGGCCACGCAGTACTCCGCGTACCCGCCGTCGAGGTCCTTGCCGGTGAACCGCGCGGCCACGCACAGGTTCTCCTGGCCGCGCGCGCAGTACGGGCACGTCCCGTCGGTCCAGCCCAGCCACGGCACGCCGACGCGCTCGCCGGTGTCGGTCCGCTCGCCGACGATCTGGTGGCCCAGCACCAGCGGCGCGCGCGTCGCGTGGACCTCGTCGTCGACCACGTGCAGATCCGTCCGGCACACCCCGCACGCTTTGACCTTCAAGAGCACCTGGCCCGGGCCAGGAACGGGCATCGGCAGGTCGGCCGGCCGCAACGGCGTTCGAGGAGCATCGAGGACCATGGCGCGCACCGAACCATCTTCTACCCTCGTCAACGCGATGTCCGCGCGTACCGACACCTTCGACCTGGCCCCGCTGCACCTCCGTGCCGGCGAGGCCCGCACCATCGACCTCGAGGTCCCGCTCGACCACTTCGAGCTCAGCAACGAGCGCTACGACGTCCGGCCCGCGCCGATCCCGGTCCGCCTGGACGCCACGCGCATGACCGGCGGCGGCTGGTCGCTGCGCCTGCGGCTGACCGCGTCGCTGAACGGCCCGTGCATGCGCTGCCTGGAGCCCGCGTCGCCGGAGTTCGAGGTCGACGCCCGCGAGATCGACCAGCCCGGCGACGGCCCGGAGCTGGACTCGCCCTACGTCGACGGCGAGGTCCTCGACGTCTCCGGCTGGACCCGCGACGCGCTCGCGCTCGCGCTCCCGGCCAACATCCTCTGCACGCCCGACTGCCTCGGCCTCTGCCCCGAGTGCGGCGTCAACCTCAACGCCGCCGGCCCCGAGCACCACCACGACAAGGGCCCGGACCCGCGCTGGGCGGCGCTGTCGCAGATCAAGTTCGAGGAGTAGCCCGCGCCCGAACGTGAAGCAGGCCGGCGCGTCCGGCGCCGGCCTGCTTCGACCGCCGGGGTGGCGGGGGCTTGTGGGGCTCGCTACGGGAGCGGCGTGTCCGGAAACGCGGCGTGCAGGTGCGCGATCGCCGCGTCGACGGCAGGCAGGTCGGGCGCCGGGCCGTAGACGACCGTCTCGCAGTCGGCGCCGATCGTGTCGGTCGGGTCCGCGTAGACCGTGTCGTTGCCCGGGCCGCAGGTGCCGCGGTCGGCGCGCGCGGAGGGGTCGCCGTCGTAGACGTCGATCACGTCGGCGCCGTTGCCGCCGTCGAAGACGTCGGCGGTCGGGCCGCCCTTGATCGTGTCCGGCCCGTCGCCGCCGTTCATCGTGACCGTGCCCAGGAACGCCGGGTTGCCGGTGCCGAGGCTCACGAGCGTGTCGGCCTTGGGGCCGCCGTCGAGCGTCGAGCTGAGGCCGACGACGCTGAACAGCTGGTCCCGGCCGTCGTCGCCCTCGATCAGCTTGTCGTCGAGCGAGTTGCCGACGACGAGGTCGGGGCCGTCGCCGCCGTCGAGCTTCGTGCCGTTGCCGTTCGGGAAGCCGCCGCGGATCTCGTCGGCGCCGGCGCCGCCGTGGGCCAGCGACGTGCCGTTGGCCTGCACGTCGAGGTGGTCGGCGCCGTTGTCGCCCCAGACCTCGGTCGTGTTGCCGTTGGCCGAGATCGTGTCGGCGCCGCCGCCGCCGTGGACCTTGACGCCGAAGAACGAGAACGTGTTGGTGAGACGGTCGTTGCCGCCGCGGAAGAAGACCTCGGCGTCGCCCTGCGGGCAGGTGACGACCGGGCCGCCCGAGCAGTTGGCGCCCGCCGTCAGGGTCTGGGCGGCATCCGACCAGGTGCGGCCGTTGCCCGCGAGCGTGACGTCGCTGCGACCAGGTCCCGCCTGGAAGGTCGTGGAGTAGACGCTGCCGCTGACCTGCGTGGACGACACCGTCGAGGCGCCCGCCGAGGCGGGGAGCAGAAGGGCCGCGGAGAACGTCGCGGCGAGGAGCAAGCGGTTCATGTCGAAGGAGTAACGCCTTTTGGTGAGTGTCCCTACTCGACGTCCGGTTAGTCCGGAATGCCGTCTGTCAGAGTGCCTTGACGTAGGCGACCGTCGCCAGGCCCATCGGGGCGAAGCGGTCGCGCCGGCCGTCGCGCTCCCAGCCCAGCGCGCGGTAGAGGCGCTCGGCCGGCGAGCCCTCCAGCGTCCACAGCTGGGCGCGGTCGTAGCCGGCGGCCCGCATCGCGTCCTCGGCGGCCTCCAGCAGCGCGCGGGCGATGCCGCGCCGCCAATGGTCGGGGTCCACGAACAGCGCGCTGACGTGCGCGAGGCCGGGGACGGGCGTGGGGTCGTCGGCGGCGACCTGCGCGCGGGCGACGGCGATCGTGCCGAGGATCCCGCCGCCGGCCTCGTCCTCGGCGACGCGCACCCACGCGCCGGTGCGCGCCAGGCGCAGCTCCCACTCCAGCTCCTCGCCCTCCTCGGACGGCATCGGCAGGTCGTCGCCGGCCCACGCCCGGTGGGACGCGTCGCAGCGGCGCGTCAGCGCCGTCAGCGCTCGGAGGTCCTCACGGGTCGCGGGCCGCAGCCTCACAGGTAGGCCCCGGACGGCAGGTAGGGCGCCATCGTGCCCAGCTCGCCGCGCACGAAGACCGGGCCCTCGGTCCCCAGCGACAGCCCCATGTCGAGCGCGACGGCGATCGCCCAGTCGTTGTCGTGGGCGATGAAGTCGACGTGCACGGCGCCGCCCGCCGCGCCGCCCGCGAAGCACGACCACAGCAGGTCGGCGGCGACCGCGTCGTCGTGGGCGGCCAGGACGACCGGCGAGCCGTCGCGGTGCATCGCCCAGCCGCCGCCGTCGTGGACGAGCAGCTCGCTGCCCGCCGCGCGCAGCGTCTCGACGTCGGGCGCGTGCGTGGCCCCGCGCGCCCGGCGGGAGGCCGCGTCGATCAGCGCCCGGTCGCGCTCGTCCTCCAGCGCGCCCGGCCGCGCCTTCAGCCCGGACGGGATCCGCGCGCGGTTGACCTCCCCGGCGGCCGCGACGCACGGCACGAGCTTGAACCCCGCGCGGAAGTAGCTGCGCATCGCGCGCGCGTCGGTCGAGGCCAGGACGATCCCGCCGCGGCAGCCGTCCAGCGTGCGCAGCGACTCCCGCAGCAGCTGCCGCCCGACGCCCCGGCTCTGCAGGTCGGGCTTGACGCCCAGCAGGGACAGGCCCCAGACGCCCTCGCGGACGATCGCCAGCGCGACGCCGACGACCTCGCCGTCCTCGTCCTCGGCGACCCAGGCGCCGTCGGGATCGGTCTCCAGCAGGTGCGCGACGCGCGCGACGCGGCGCGTCAGGTGGACGCGCTCCTCCTCGGGCGAGGAGGGCAGGAACGCCACGGGGATCGCGGTCGCCAGCGCGTCGCCGGCGACGACCGCGGCGGCTCGCACGTCGGCGGGGGACATGGGGCGCGCGCAGGGGGATGGGGAGGAGGACACGGCGTCTGAGTCAACCATGCGAGCATCCGCGCAGCACCGCGGTCCGCCGTCCGCTACCCTTCTGCGTCGCTCATGGCCGTCCCGAAGCAGAAGCAGTCGCACAGCCGCACGACGAAGCGTCGTTCGCAGCACAAGATCAGCTCGCCCGCCGTCAACGCGTGCCCGCAGTGCCACTCGCCGCGCCGCCCGCATCGGGTGTGCCCGGTCTGCGGCACCTACTCGGGTCGCCAGGTCCTCGAGCCCGACCACGGGCACCACGGCCACAGCCACGACTAGCTGATGGCTCCGGAAGGGGCCACCGATCGCGTCGTCGTCGCCGTCGACGCCAACGGGGCTGATCTCGGGCCGGCGGAGGTTGCCGCCGGCGCCGCCCTCGCGGCCGCCCAGGGCGTCCGCTCCATCGTCTTCGGGCCCGCGGACAAGCTCCGTGAGGCCGACCTGCCGTCCGGCGACCTCGTCGAGATCGTCGACGCGCCGGTCTCGATCGCCAAGGTCCCGGACCCGGTCTCGGCCGCGCGGTCGACGGCCGACGCCTCGATCGTGCTGGCCGCCAAGGCCGTCGCCGACGGCCGCGCCGACGCGCTGGTCAGCGGCGGCTCGACGGGCGCCGCCCTCGCCGCCGCGCTGCTGAACGTCCGCCGCGCCCAGGGCATCTACCGCCCGGCGCTGGCGATCCCGCTGCCCGTCCCGGGCGGCCGCCCGCCGGTCACGCTGCTGGACGTCGGCGCCAACGCCGAGGTCCGCCCCGAGCACCTCGTGCAGTTCGCGTTCATGGGCGCCGCGCTGGCGACCACGGTGCTGGGGCTCCAGCGCCCGCGCGTGGCGCTGCTGTCCAACGGCACCGAGGCGATCAAGGGCACGCCGCTGGTCCAGGAGGCCCACAGGCTCCTGGAGGAGCGCGCCGCGCAGTCGCCGCTCGTGGACTTCGTCGGCAACACCGAGGGCAACGTCGTCATGGACGGCCACGCCGACGTCGTCGTCGCCGACGGCTTCACCGGCAACGTCGCGCTGAAGCTCATCGAGGGCGTGTCGTCCGCGACGCTGCGCTCGATCCGCGAGGCCGCGATGGGATCGAACCGGGGCAAGCTCGGCGGCCTGCTGATGCGCCGCGACCTCGGGGAGCTGCGCGCGGAGATCGACCCGGAGGCCCAGGGCGGCGCGTACCTGCTCGGGCTGCGCAAGCTCGGGGTGGTCCCGCACGGCCGCTTCACCCGTGCCGGCTTCTCCCAGGCGGTCCTCCTGGCGGCGCGCGGCGTGCGCAACGACGTCGTCGGCTCGACGCTGACCGCGCTGGACGACGCGGGGGCGTTGAAGTCCCGCCCGCCGCTGGCGTCCGCCGAGAGCACTACCGTTGGGGACCAACCGTCATGACCCGCGAAGACGTCTTCACGCTGATCCGCAACCACCTGGCCGACGAGCTCGACCTGGATGCCGAGCGCATCACGGAGGAGACGCGCTTCAAGGAGGACCTGGACGCCGACTCGCTCGACCTCTACACGCTCGTCCAGGAGCTCGAGGACTCCTATGGGGTCAAGATGAGCGATGAGCAGGCGGCGCAGATCCTCTCGGTCGGCCAGGCGGTCGACTTCGTCCTCGCCCACGCGCCCAGCGCGACCTGAGACTCGCTTGCAGCAGCTGCGCGATCTCCTCGACGAGGTGCCGGAGGACCTGGCCCGCCAGGTCTTCACCCACGCGTCCTGGACGGCGCGGCGGTCGGACTCCTACGCGCGCCTGGCGTTCCTGGGCGACAGCGTCCTGGGGCTCGCGATCACCGCGCACATCTACCCGCTGCTGGAGGCCGAGCGCTACGGCGCCGGCCGCCTGACGAAGATCCGCGCCCAGACGGTGTCCGGGCCGTCGTGCCGCAACGTCGCCGAGCGCCTCGGCGTGCCGGAGCGGCTGCGGGCCGCGGCGCCGGAGGGCGCCGAGCAGACCACGGCGCTGATGGAGACCGAGCGCGTGCTCGCGTCGATCATCGAGGCCGTCATCGGCGCCTGCTTCCTGCACGCGGGCTACGAGCGCACCGCGGCCGCCGTGGTCGAGGCCTTCCAGCCCGAGCTGGAGAACGCGCTGGAGCATCCCGTCGACTACAAGTCGACGCTGCAGGAGCGGCTGGCGCAGCGCGGCGAGGTCGTGGCCTACGAGGTCACCGCCGAGCACGGCCCGCCGCACGACCGGACCTTCGCGGTGGCCGCCACGGTGGACGGCGCCGTCATCGGCACGGGGTCCGGGCGGTCCAAGAAGCACGCCGAGCAGGAAGCCGCGCGGGTGGCGCTGGAGTCGCTGGAGCGCGACGAGCCCGCCGAAACCCCTGCATAACGGGTAGGCCCCGAACCTTCGGGCGCGAACGTCCGATGGCTTCGCCACCATGTGCGGGTGCACCTGAAGTCGATGACCCTGAAGGGCTTCAAGTCCTTCCCCGACCGCACCAAGCTCGAGTTCGGGCCCGGCGTGTCGGTCATCGTCGGCCCGAACGGGTCCGGCAAGTCGAACATCACCGACGCCGTGCTGTGGGCGATGGGCGAGCAGTCGCCGCTCGCGGTCCGCGGCCAGTCGATGCAGGACGTGATCTTCGGCGGGGGCCGCGGCGTGCAGGCGCGCTCGTCGGCCGAGGTCGAGCTGGTGCTCGACAACTCCGACGGGACGGTCGACCTGCCGGTCGGCGAGATCTCGATCGTCCGCAAGCTCGATCGGTCCGGCGACGGCGAGTACCGGCTCAACGGCGCGAAGTGCCGCATGGTCGACGTGCTGGAGGTGCTGAGCGACACGGGCCTGGGCAAGGAGATGCACTCGGTCGTCTCCCAGGGGCGCGTCGAGGCGATCGTGACGTCCAAGCCGAAGGACCGGCGGCTGCTGATCGAGGAGGCCGCCGGGCTGGGCAAGCACCGCAAGCGCCGGCGGCGCGCGCAGCTCAAGCTGGAGCGCACGCAGGACAACCTCGATCGCGCGCTGGACGTCGAGCGCGAGGCGCGGTCGCGCCTGCGGCCCTTGAAGCGCCAGGCCGAGGCGGCCGAGCTGCACGAGCGGCTGGAGCGCCAGACGGTCGAGGCGCGCTGGGAGCTGGCCCGGGAGACCGTGCGCGCGCGGCGCTCCGAGATGGCCGAGGCCGTCGAGAAGGTGACGTCGTCGCGTGCCGAGCGCGAGGCGATGCAGGGCGAGCTGCGCGAGGTCGCGGCGCGCCGCCAGCTGGCCGAGGAGGCGCTGGCCAAGCGCTCCGAGCAGCGCGAGGCGCTGGCGCGGCGGGTGGAGCGCGCGCGGTCGGCGGCCGACCGGATCGAGCTGCGCCTGGAGCGCACGCGCGAGACGGCCGAGCAGGTGGCCGAGCGCGCCGGCGGGCGCGAGCGCCAGCTGGACGCGCTGCGGGTCCAGGCCGCCGAGGACCAGCCCGACGAGAACGGGCTGGAGCGGATCGAGTCGATCGAGGCGCAGCTCAAGGAGCTGGACGAGGACCGCGCGGCCGCGCTGGAGCGCGAGCTGAAGGCCTTGGAGGAGCAGCGCGACGCGGCGGCGGCGCGCGTCGAGGAGCTGAAGGCCGACGTCGAGGCCAAGCGCGCGGCGCTGGCCGAGGCCGACCAGGCGTGCGAGGTCGCGCGCCAGGCGCGGCGGGCCGCGGAGGCGTCCGCCGAGGCGGCGCGGCGCGAGGCCGCGAAGGTCGGCGCCGAGCTGGCGCGGGCCAACCAGTTCCTGCGGTCGCACAGCGGTCCGGCGGGCGGGGCGCGGTCGCTGAGCGACGACCTCGAGGTCGAGCCGGGCGCCGAGCTGGCGCTGTCGGCCGCGCTCGGCGCGCGCCTCTCCGCTGCCGTGGTGGCCGACCGCGCGGCCGGCGCGGCGCTCCTCGATCGCGCCAAGCGCGACGGTGGCCGCGCGCTGATCGCCGACGCCTCCGCGAACGAGGGCGCCTCGCCTGCCGACGCCGCCTCGCCGTCCGACGCGACCGTCGCGCCGGCCACGCCGACGCCGCCCGTCCCCGGCGCGCGTCCCTTCACCGACCTCGTCCGCGGCCCCGAGCCCGCGCTCTCGCTCGCCCGCCGGCTCCTCGCCGACGCCTGGCTCGTCGAGTCCCTCGACGACGTGCCCGACACGTTCACGGGCGTCGCGGTCACCGCCGCGGGCCGCGCCTGGCTCGGCGCGACGCGCGAGCTGCAGCAGGCCGCCGAGGGCGGGGCGGAGCGCGTGCTGGCGATGCGCAACCAGCGCGACGCGCTGATCGCCCAGGCCGAGAAGCAGGTCCAGGCCGAGCACGAGGCGGGCAAGGGCGTCGAGGCGGCGACGTCGGCGGTGGGCGCCGCCGACAGCTCGCGCGACGTGGCCGAGCGGGAGCGGCGCGACGCCGAGCGCGCCTACGCGGAGGCCAAGGAGTCCGAGCGCCAGGCCGCGTGGCTGATGGAGGAGCGCCGCAAGGCGCCCGAGCAGGGCGAGGCCGCGGTCCGGCGCGCGCAGCTGGAGGGCGAGCTGGCGGCCGAGAAGCGCGTCGCCGAGCAGGCCGCCAAGGCGCGCGAGGAGCGCACGCGGCGGATCGCCTACCTGGAGGCGCAGCTGGAGCGCGACCGCCGGTTGGGCCCGGCCGCCGGCCGCGTCGCCGACGTCCTGGCCGTGGTCCTGGAGGCGGTCGTCGCGCGCGTCGGCGAGATGGAGTCCGCGCTGGCCGCCGACCGCGCCGAGGGCGAGGGCGTCGCGCAGGAGCTGCGCGCGTGCGCGGCCGCGGAGGCCGAGATCCAGCAGAAGCTCGGGGAGCGCAACGAGGCCGTGACGCGGGCCGAGGTCCGCGCGCAGCAGCTGCGCGACCAGGAGAAGGAGGCCTCCGAGGAGCTCGGGCAGCTCGCCGAGAAGCTCGGGCTGGAGGCCGAGCCGCGCGAGGAGCCGCTGCCGGTCGAGGAGGCCTCGCAGCTGCGCCAGCGGATCGAGCGGCTCGTCAAGCGCCGCGAGCAGCTCGGCCCGGTCAACCCGCTGGCCAAGCAGGAGTACGACGAGGCCGTCGCCCACGTCGACGAGCTGGAGCGCCAGCGCACCGACCTGGAGACCGCGCTGCGCGAGTTGAAGGCCTTCATCCGCGACACCGACAAGCAGATCCGCACGACGTTCACCGAGACGTTCGAGGCCGCGGCCAAGAACTTCGAGGAGCTGTCCAAGACGCTCTTCCCGGGCGGCAGCGGCCGGCTGTCGCTGGTGCGCGAGGAGAACGCGCCGCGGCCGGTCCTGGGCGGACAGAAGGCCGACGACAACGGCGACGGGTCCTCCGAGGTCGAGGCCGAGGCGGCCGCCGAGGCCGCCGCCGACGCCGAGGCGCAGGCCGAGGAGGGCGGCGTCGCGCCCGACGACGACCTCGGCGTCGAGATCGAGATCACGCCCGCCGGCAAGTCGATGAAGCGCCTGACGCTGCTGAGCGGCGGCGAGAAGACCATGACCGCCATCGCCTTCCTCTTCAGCGTCTTCCTGGCCAAGCCCTGCCCGTTCTACATCCTGGACGAGGTCGAGGCGGCGCTCGACGACCTCAACATCACCCGCTACCTCGACCTCCTGCAGGCCCACGCCGACCGCGCCCAGTTCATCGTCGTGACCCACCAGAAGCGCACCATGGAGGCCGCCGACACCCTCTACGGCGTCTCCATGGGCAACGACGGCGTCTCCAAGATCGTGTCGCGCAAGATGCCCAAGGAGTACGTCAAGGACGCCGAGGCGGCGCAGTCCAACGGCAACGGAGCCTCGGCGGAGCCCGTGGGGGCCGGGGCCTAGCCGCCGTACCCCCAGGCGCGCAGCCGCCGCTTCAGCGCCGAGATGTAGGCCTTGCCGTGCGGCCAGCCCTGGTCGGCGCGCAGGCGGCCGGCGCGCAGCTCGGCGGTGAGGAAGCGGTCGGCGGCGGCGTGGCCGGAGGCGCCGAGGCGGTACTCGTCGGCGACCCAGGCGGCGAGCAGCCCGAGGGCCCGCGTGCCGCCCCGGCGCTTCTTGTACTCCTTCAGCCAGCGGGCGGCGTCGGCGCGGAGCGTCGCGGGATGGGCGCGGGTGACGTCGCTGAACGTCCCGGCCTTGAACGCGAGCAGCCGCACGGGCATCGCGGAGTCGGCGAACGACGCGAAGGAGTAGGCGAAGCGGACGTCGCCGGTGACGAACGTGCCGCCGTTCAGCGTGTAGCCGAAGTCGGCGAAGTCGCGCGTGGTCGTCGCGTAGGTGCTGCCCGTCCAGCGGAAGATCTCGGCGATCGTGCAGCAGTGCGCGCCGCCGGTGTAGAGGTCCACGAGGACCTCCGGCTCGCCGTCGCCGTCGAGGTCGGCCACGCGCAGCGCCGACCCGCCGACGGCGCCACCCGGCGCGCAGTAGGGCGGCGCGCAGCCCGGCCCGGAGGCGACGCCCGTGTAGGCCACGGCGCCGGCGCGGGTGATCTGCACGTCCATCCCGCTGTACTGGAAGTCGTCGACCTTGGTGTAGGAGAACGTCGCGCTGACCGCGCCGAGCGAGGCGGTCTGGGTCTCGGCGGCCGCGGGCGCCGCGAGGACCAGCGCGGCGACAACGGCGAGCATGAAGGGGCGGAGCATGGGCGGACGCTAACCGCTACAGCGCCTTCTCGCCCCAGAACGACGCGAACGGGTTGGCGTTGAAGTTCCCGATCCGCGCGTAGCCCGCGCGCTCGTACATCGCCTGCGCCTGCGGCTGGTGCTCGCCGGTGTCCAACCGCGCCACCCGGTACCCGAGCCGCCGCGCCTCGTCCTCCAACCCCTGCAACAACCGCGACGCGTGCCCGCGCCCGCGCGCCGCCGGCACCACGAACATGCGCTTGATCTCGCACGCGCTCGCGTCGTCGTCCAGCCGCTTCAGCCCGCCGCCCGCGACGGCCGCGCCGTCCTCGAACACGACCAAGAACGCGCCGCCGCGCGCGGCGCTGAAGTCCTCGGGCGTGGCGCTCGGCGCCTCCGGCACGTCGATGCGGCCGTACAGCTCGGAGACCTCGTCGACCATCGCGGCGACCAAGGCCGTTGCCTGCGGGTCATCGGACGGGACGGTGCGCAACTCGATCACCTCGCTATCTTCGCGCAGCGATGGCCCGAGACTGGCGCGAACTGTTCATCACCGGCGACGCGGCGACCGCCGCCGACGCCTCCGATCCCGCGGAGGCGCCGGAGAAGCGCCGTGGCTTCTTCCGCCGCCTGCGGGAGAACATGTCCAAGACGCGCGAGGCGCTGACCACCGAGATCCAGGCCACGCTCTTCGACACGCTCGACGACGAGACCTGGGAGCGCCTCGAAGAGGCGCTGATCATGGCCGACGTCGGCGCGCGCACGACCGCCGACGTCGTCGGCCGGCTCGAGCAGGAGGCGACCTCCGGCCAGGTCGAGGGCGGCCCCGCGCTGCAGGAGCGCCTCGTCCAGCTGCTCGCGGGCATCGCCAAGACCGGCACGGACACGATCGACCTCACCCACGAGCCCACGGTCATCATGGCCGTCGGCGTCAACGGCACCGGCAAGACGACCACGATCGGCAAGCTCGCCTGGCACATCCGCCAGGAGCTGGGCAAGACCGTCCTGCTCGGCGCCGCCGACACCTTTCGCGCCGCCGCCGTCGAGCAGCTGGCGGTCTGGGCGAAGCGCGCCGACGTCGAGATCGTCACCGGCCCGCCGAACTCCGACCCCGGCTCCGTCGCCTTCGAGGCCGTCAAGCAGGGCCGCGAGCGCGGGATCGACGTCGTCATCATCGACACCGCCGGCCGCCTGCACAACCAGGACCAGCTGATGGACGAGCTGACCAAGATCCGCCGCGTCATCGGCAAGCAGATGCCCGACGCGCCGCACGAGACGCTGCTGACGATCGACTCGACCACCGGCCAGAACGGCGTTCGCCAGGCCAAGCTCTTCTCCCAGGCCGTGCCGGTCGACGGCATCGTCCTGACCAAGCTCGACGGCACGGCCAAGGGCGGCATCGCGCTGGCGATCGCCGGCGAGCTCGGCATCCCCGTCAAGCTCATCGGCATCGGCGAGGCGCTGGAGGACCTCCGCCCGTTCGACGCCGACGACTTCGCCCGCGCTCTGGTCACCGCTTAACGCGCGCCGCACCGCGTAAGAACCTGCACAACGGGCAGTTAGCTCTCGCAGGATGCCCGCCCTGGGATACTCAGCTCACTGATGGACGCTTGGCTGATCTGGTTGGTCTGCGCGGTTGCCGCGGCGGTGGGGGAGATCGCCACCACCGGGTTCTTCCTCGCCCCGTTCTCCGCCGGCGCGTTCGGCGGGATGCTCGCCGCGCTGCTCGGCGCCGGCGGCGCGATCCAGCTGATCGTGTTCGCGGTGATCACGATCTTCTGCTTCGCGCTCGTGCGCCCGATCGCGCGGCGCCACATGTACACGCCGCCCGCGATCCGCACCGGCACGGCCGCGCTGATCGGCCGCAGCGGCATCGTCCTGGAGCGCATCGCCAACGACGAGGGCGTCGGCGCGGTGCGCATCGACGGCGAGGTCTGGACCGCGCGCGCCTACGACGACCACCTGGTCATCGAGGCGGGCGCGAAGGTCGACGTCGTCGAGATCCGCGGCGCCACCGCCTTGGTCGCACCATGAACATCAACTACACGGAGGTCACCACGTGGTCGCGTTGATCGCGCTCGCCGTCGTCCTGCTGTTCGCGCTCTTCGTCGCGGCGCGGACCATCAGGATCATCCCCCAGGCCCGCGCCGGCGTCGTCGAGCGCTTCGGCCGCTACAGCCGCACGCTCGAGCCCGGGTTGGCGATCGTGGTGCCGTTCATCGACCGCGTCAGGCCGCTGATCGACCTCCGCGAGCAGGTCGTCTCGTTCCCGCCGTCGGGCGTCATCACGGAGGACAACGTCACCGTCAACATCGACACGGTCCTCTACTTCACGATCACCGATCCCAAGGACGCGTCCTACGAGGTGGCCAACCCGCTGCAGGCGATCGAGCAGTTGACGGTGACGACGCTGCGCAACGTCATCGGCGGCCTCACGCTGGAGGACTCGCTGACCTCCCGCGACCAGATCAACTCGCAGCTGCGCACGGTCCTCGACGAGGCCACGGGCAAGTGGGGGATCCGGATCAACCGCGTGGAGCTGAAGGCCGTCGACCCGCCGGCCGGGATCCAGGAGGCGATGGAGAAGCAGATGCGCGCCGAGCGCGACCGTCGTGCGGCGATCCTCAACGCCGAGGGCCTCAAGCAGTCCCAGATCCTGACCGCCGAGGGCGAGAAGCAGTCCGCGGTCCTGCGGGCCGAGGGCCAGAAGCAGGCCGCGATCCTGGCGGCCGAGGGCGAGGCCAAGGCGATCGGCACGGTCTTCGAGGCCATCCACGCCGGCAACCCGGACCCCAAGCTGCTCAGCTACCAGTACCTGCAGATGCTGCCGCAGATCGCCCAGGGCGACGCGAACAAGCTGTGGGTGATCCCGTCGGAGTTCACCGCCGCGCTGGGCAAGCTGTCGAGCGCGTTCGCGGGCGGCGGCGAGGAGGAGAACCCGCGGGTGGAGCCCCCGCATGGCGGACCTCGTCCGCTCTGACATCGAGGCCTACGCGGCGGCGCACACCACGCCGCTGCCGGCCGCGCTCCAGCGCCTGCACGACGAGGCGACGCGCGAGCTGCCCTACCCGTCGATGCTGTCGGGGCCGGTGGTCGCGCGGCTGCTGCAGACGCTGGTCGCGGCGGCCCGGCCCCGCCTGGTCGTCGAGGTCGGCACCTACGCCGGCTTCAGCGCGCTGGCGATGGCGGAGGCCCTGCCGCCCGAGGGCAGGATCATCACCTTGGAGCTGGACGACCGCCACGCCGACTTCGCCCAGCGCCACGTCGACGCCAGTGCCTACGCCGATCGCATCGAGATCGTCCGCGGCCCGGCGCTGGAGAGCCTCGCGCGGCTGGACGGCCCGTTCGACCTGGTGTTCATCGACGCCGACAAGACCGGCTACCCCGACTACTACGAGGCGGCGCTGGCCAAGCTCGCGCCGGACGGGCTGATCGTCGCCGACAACACGCTGCGCGGCGGCGACGTCCTGGCGCCGGACTCGGAGGGCGACGAGGCGATCGCGGCGCTGAACGACCGCTGGGCCGGCGATCCGCGCGTGGTGGCCACGCAGCTGACCGTGCGCGACGGGGTGACGATCCTGCGCCGGCGCCAGAACGCCTGACGAAATCCTCACGAAGCGCATGAAACCCGGGCTGCCGGGGCTACGTTGAAGGGGCATGCCTTTCCGTCGTACCCCCGTCGTCCTCGCGGCCGTCGCGGCGCTCGCCACGACCGTCGCCGCCGTGCCCGCCGCCACCGCCGCCGCCGTCGCCGCCGCGCCCTGGACGGAGCCCGCGGCCATCCCCGGCGCCGCGCCGACGCCCGCCCCGCTGATCGTCACCGGCGACGGCCGCGCGCTGGTCTTCCCGGCGTCGGACCGCTCCAACGCCGTGACCCCCGCCGGCGCGCCCACCGAGATCGTCCCGCTGAACCCGGCCACCGGCGCCGCCGCCGGCACGCCCCGCAGCCTGTCCATCGCCTCGGTCCTGGCCGCGTCCTACGCCCGCGACCACTACGTCATCGCCGGCTCGACGCTCGACCGCGACGGCACGATCTCCGACAAGAGCCACGTCCAGGTCGCCTACGGCACCGGCGGCGGCGACGTCGGCCCGCTGAAGGGCATCCCGGGCTCCACGGGCGAGCACGCCTTCGCCCTGGCCGCCAACGACGACGGCGTCATCGCGATCGTCCTGGGCAACACCACCGAGCGCCGCCTGCTGATCCGCCGTCCCAACGGCCGCGGCTTCGTCCAGGCGTTCCAGGCCAAGGTCGGCTCCCAGGGCCGCGGCGCGACCGTCGCGGTCGGCGCCAAGGGCGACGTCCTGATGGTCTGGGAGAACGCGCACCACATCTACGCCCGGCACGTCGGGACGTCCGGCGGGGTCGGCGCCGTGCACCACATCGGCGACGGCGTCCAGTCGCACCTGCAGGCCGCGGTCGAGAGCGGGGGCCGGCTGATGGCCGCGTGGGTGAGCCAGCGCGTCGGCGAGGGCGACGCCTCCACGCCCGCCACGCTGTTCTTCACCACCGCCGCCCCGGGCAAGGGCTTCAACAAGGCCAAGCAGATCGAGTCCGTGGGCGTCGAGGGCACCGGCCGCTACGTGAGCGACCCGGCGGTCCGCCTGGTCACCGGCGGCGCGTCGCTGCTGGCCTGGACCGGCTACGACGCGGGCACCGGCCACTACGTCGTGCGCGTGATGTCGCTGAGCGGCGGCCACACGAGCACGCCGCAGACCGTCTCGGATCCGGCCGTCGACGCGGTCCTCGGCGACCTGAGCGTCGACGCCGCGGGCGGCGCCGGCGTCGTCTGGCGCACCGGCGTCGCGGGCGCCGACCCCGACGGCGCGTCGCAGCAGGCGCAGGCCGCGCTCCGTCCGTCGCCGTCGCAGCCCTTCGGCGCGCCGGAGACGATCGAGGCCCCCGCGTCCGGCGGCAGCCTGCCCTACGCGCCGCTGATCGCGCTCGCGCCGTCCACCGGCGCGGCGCTGGCCGAGGTCAGCGTGTTCGGCCCGGCCGGAGCGGCATCGCCGCTCGTCGTCAGCGCTCGCCCCGCGCCGTAGACTGAGCGGACAGTGTTCGACGCCCTTGCCGAGAAGCTCCAGGAGACCCTGTCCGACGTCCGCGGCCGCGGCACGCTGACCGAGGACGACGTCAACAAGGCCATGCGCGAGATCCGCCTCGCGCTGCTGGAGGCCGACGTCAACTTCAAGGTCGTCAAGCAGTTCACGGCGACGGTCAAGGAGCGCTGCCTCGGCGCCGACGTGCTCGGCCAGCTCAACCCCGGCCAGCAGGTCGTCAAGATCGTCAACGAGGAGCTGACCGCCCTCATGGGCGGCTCCTCGGCCGGGATCACGTTCGCACCCCGGCCGCCCACCGTCATCCTCATGGCCGGCCTGCAGGGCTCGGGCAAGACGACCGCCACGGCCAAGCTCGCCCGGTTCCTGAAGGAGCACAACGGCTCGTCGGTCGCCGTCGCCGCGTGCGACGTCTACCGCCCGGCCGCGGTCGACCAGCTGATCAAGGTCGGCGGCCAGGCCGGCGCCGACGTCTACGAGCAGGGCACCGACAAGGATCCGGTCGACATCGCCCGCTGGGCGCTGGACCGGGCCAAGATGGAGGGCAAGGACGTCCTCATCGTCGACACGTCCGGCCGCCTGCACGTCGACGAGCGCCTGATGCAGGAGCTCAAGGACATCCGCAAGGTCGTCAAGCCGACGTCGATCCTGCTCGTCGTCGACGCGATGACCGGCCAGGACGCCGTCAACGTCGCCGAGCAGTTCGCCGAGGCGGTCGACTTCGACGGCGTCGTGATGTCCAAGCTCGACGGCGACGCCCGCGGCGGCGCCGCGCTGAGCGTCAAGGCCGTCACCGGCAAGCCGATCCTCTTCGCCTCGGTCGGCGAGAAGCTCGACCAGTTCGAGGCCTTCCATCCGGACCGGATGTCGCAGCGGATCCTCGGCATGGGCGACGTCATGTCGCTGATCGAGAAGGCCGAGCGCCAGTTCGACGAGGACGAGGCCAAGGAGCTCGAGCGCAAGCTGCGCAAGGACGAGTTCACGCTCGACGACTTCCTCAAGCAGCTCAAGCAGCTGCGCAAGATGGGCCCGCTGACGTCGCTGCTGGGCATGATGCCGGGCTTCGCGGGCCAGCAGCTCAAGAACCTCAAGGTCGACGAGAAGGAGCTGGATCGCGTCCAGGCGATCATCCTCTCGATGACCCCGGAGGAGCGCCGCCGGCCCGAGCTGATCAAGGGCTCGCGCCGTCTGCGCATCGCCAAGGGCTCGGGCACGAACGTCCAGGCGGTCAACCAGCTCGTCAAGCAGTTCGCCCAGATGCGCAAGGTCATGAAGCAGATCGGGAAGGGCCGGATGCCCGACCTGCAGGCCCTGATGCGCCAGGCTCGCTAACCTCCAGCGTCGCTTTTCCCCGCTTTCATTCCGTAACGCAAGGAAACCATGGCAGTTCGACTCCGATTGACGCGCGTTGGCGCGAAGAAGAACGCGATCTGGCGCATCGTCGCCGCCGATCAGCGGTCCCCGCGCGACGGCCGCAACATCGAGATCCTCGGTCAGTACAACCCGCAGACCGATCCCTCCACCATCACGGTCAACGAGGACCGCGTCCGCCATTGGGTGGGGACCGGCGCGACCGCCACGCCGCAGGTCCGCAAGCTCCTGCGCACGCAGGGCATCGACATCTCCTCGAACTAACCCACCGCCCACCCCCAGCGCCTGCCTGCCGTGAAGGACTTGCTCGACTACCTCGCCCGCCAGCTCGTGGACGACCCCGAGGCGGTCGCGGTCGAGCAGTTCGACGAGGACGACGGAACGGTCGTCCTCGAGCTGTCGGTCGGCGAGGAGGACTACGGCCGCGTGATCGGCAAGGGCGGGCGCACCGCCAATGCCCTGCGGACGGTCGTCAAGGCCGCCGCCGTCAAGGAGCAGCGCCGCGTCCTCGTCGACATCGTCGACTGACGCGGTCGCGGTGGCCTCCGACGAGCTTCTGTCCGTCGGGCGCGTAGGGCGCCCGCACGGACTCGACGGGTCGTTCCACGTCACGCAGCCGCGCGAGCGGGTGCTGGAGGCGGCCCAGCGGGTCATCGTCAAGGACGAGCCGCTGGAGATCCTGCGCCGCTCCGGCACGCCGGCCGCGCCGATCCTGCGCCTGCCGGGCATCGGCACGCGCGAGGCCGCCGAGGCCCTGCGCGGCACCGACCTCTTCGTCCCGCGCGCGGCCGCGCCGCCGCTGGAGGAGGACGAGTGGCTGGCCGAGGACCTCGTGGGCTGCCGCGTGGTCGACGGCGACGAGCGCGTCGGCGTCGTGGCGAAGCTGCTGCCGTACCCGTCGTGCGAGCTGCTGGAGGTCCAGCGGCCGGACGCCGATCCCGGCCGGCCCGCCCAGGCGCTGCTCGTGCCGCTGATCTCCGACGCCGTGCGGACTGTCGACGTCGAGGCCAAGGTCATCGACGTGAACCTGGCGTTCCTGGGGGAGACCGCCTAGCCATGCAGCTCGACGTCGTCACGCTCTTCCCCGAGTGGTTCGACTGGTTCCAGACCCAGCGCCACGTGCGCAACGCCGTGCAGCGCGGCCATGAGCTGCGGGCGTTCAACCCGCGCGACTGGACGCCGCTGAGCGGCGGCCAGGTCGACGACACGCCCTTCGGCGGCGGCGCCGGGATGGTCCTGCGCGTCGACGTCATGGACAAGGCGCTGCGCGGGATCTACAACCAGGATCCCGTCGACCTGCGCCGCGAGCGGCGCGTGATCGCGCTGACGCCCGGCGGCCGCATGCTCGACGACCACTTCGTCGACGAGCTGGCCGGCGAGTCCGCGATCACGCTGCTGTGCGGGCGCTACGAGGGCTTCGACGAGCGCATCGTCCAGCACTTCGCCAGCGACGCCGTGAGCGTGGGCCGGTTCGTGCTCAGCGGCGGCGAGCTGGCCGCGATGGTCGTCATGGACGCGGTCCTGCGCAAGCTGCCCGGCGCGCTCGGGCACTCCGAGAGCGCGCTGGAGGAGTCGTTCTCCCAGGCGCTCGGCGGCGACCCCGAGTACCCGCACTACACCCGTCCCGCCGAGTACCGCGGCTGGAAGGTCCCGCCGGTGCTGCTCAGCGGCCACCACGAGGAGATCCACACCTGGCGCCGCATGCGCTCCGCCGAGCGCGGCGCGGTCGGGCCGACCGCCCGCCCGCTGGACCCGCAGGCGGACACCACGCGGCGACGCGGGGTCGACGTCTTCGGGTCCATGTCGGACGACGACGACGCTCCGCGCCCCTCCGGGCCCGATCCGTTCGGGCCGATGTCCGCCGGGTAGCGCGCGCCGCTCCCGGCGGTCCGGGCGATCCGGGGCGATCCCCGGCGATCCGGGTCACTCCCGACGTCGCATCGACGTTCGCAGTGACCCGCATCGCGGTCCGTCGTCGCCCGCCGGGCTCGAACCGCCGCGCCCTTGCGGCCGCTCCGCGAGGCCGCGCCGCCTTCGCTACCATCATTCGGCCGACGCGCGGGGATTCCGCTCTGCGCCTGTCGCCCCTCTCTTCGCCATGAGCACCGTCATCGACTCCCTCGAGCGCGCCCAGCTGCGCCGCGTCCCCCGCTTCCAGGCGGGCGATCGCGTCCGTGTCCACTTCCAGGTCATCGAGGGCACGCGTCGCCGTACGCAGGTCTTCGAGGGCGTGGTGATCAAGCGCCAGGGCCACGGTGTCCGCGAGACCTTCACGGTCCGCAAGCAGTCGTTCGGCGTCGGCGTGGAGCGCACGTTCCCCGTGCACTCGCCGAAGATCGAGAAGATCGAGGTCGCCGCCCGCGGTGACGTCCGTCGCGCCAAGCTGTACTACCTCCGCGACCGCGTCGGCAAGGCCGCCCGCGTCCGCGAGCGCCGCTACATCGGGCCGGAGGAGGTCGTCGAGGCCGGCCTGCTGCACGACCCGGCCGCCGAGCTGGAGGCCGAGGCGGCCGCCAGCGAGGGCGCCGTCGACGCCGAGGGCGTCACGGCGGAGGAGACGGTCACGGAGGTCGTCGAGACGCCGGACGCCCCGGCGGCCGAGGCGACCGACGACGGTGCCGCCGCCGAGGCTGAGGCCTCGGCCGAGGCGGACGCCGGCTCCGACGACAAGTAGGCCGATGAGCGCCGCCGCCGGCGGGGCCAAGAAGGAGAAGTCGGCCGGCAGCTCGTTCCTCGAGCTGGTCGTGATCGTCGTCGTGGCGCTCGGGCTCGCGCTCGGCATCCAGGCCTTCCTGGTCAAGCCGTACCGCATCCCGAGCGAGTCGATGGTGCCGACGCTCAAGGTCGGCCAGCGCGTCCTCGTCAACCGCCTGGGCAACCGCTTCAACAAGCCCGAGGTCGGCGAGATCGTGGTGTTCCACCCGCCGGCGGGCAGCGACTCCAACACCTGCGGCGACAGCAACAAGAAGCCCGACCAGGCGTGCGACAAGCCGACGGCGCAGCGGGCGAACGTGAACTTCATCAAGCGCGTCGTGGCCGGCCCGGGCGACACGCTGTACATCAAGGGCGGCCACGCCTACGTCAACGGCAAGCGGCAGAAGGATGACTTCACGCGTCCCTGCGCCGAGGGCGGCTCCGGCTGCGACTTCCCGCGCCCGATCACCATTCCGGCCAACCACTGGTTCATGATGGGTGACAACCGTGGCGAGTCCGACGACAGCCGGTTCTGGGGTCCCGTCCCACGCAAGTGGATCATCGGCGGCGCCTTCGCGACCTACTGGCCGCCCAAGCGCATCGGGCTCCTCTAGTGGGCCGCCGCCCACTGGCTCGATGAACCTCGCCGACGAGCTGGCCGGCGTGGTGGAGGAGGCCGCGCCGCAGAAGCCGCGCACCGCCGCCAAGCGCAAGCCGAAGACCAAGGGCGGTCGGCGGCTCTTCCAGCACGATCGCAAGCTGGGGTACCGCTGGGTCGCGGGCGCCGACGAGGCCGGCCGCGGCTGCCTGGCCGGGCCACTGGTCGCCGCGGCGGTGCTCTTCGACTACGAGCGCCTCGGGCCGCGCGAGGTCCGCGCGCTGGGCAAGCTCAACGACTCCAAGCAGCACACCGAGGAGACGCGCGAGGAGCTCTACCCGGTGGTGATGCGGATCGCGACCAAGGTCGTCGTGACCTCGCGCAGCGCCGGCGGGATCGACCGCCGCGGGCTGCACAAGACGAACATCGCGGCGCTGCGCGAGTCGCTGCTCAAGGTCGCCGAGGGCGGGCCGGGCGACATCATCCTGCTGTCCGACGGCTTCGCCGTGGGGGACATGGACGGCCACGACCGCCGCGCCATCGTCGACGGCGACGCGAAGTCCGCCGCCATCGCCGCCGCGTCGATCATCGCGAAGGTCACGCGCGACCGCTTCATGCGTCGGGCCGACGCCGTGCATCCGGGCTGGGAGTTCGCGACGCACGTCGGCTACTCCACGCCCGAGCACCGCGAGGCGATCGCCCGCCAGGGCGTCTCGCCGCTGCACCGCATGTCGTTCCAGTCGGCGGCGTACGAGTCGCTGTCGCGGTAGCGGCGGGCCCTGAGCCTCGAGCCGCACGCCGCCGTTGGGGTTCCCAGCGTTGGGGTTCCCCGGCGCCGCCCAGGCGTCGCGGCCTCCGTTCGCGTGTCGCGGCCTCCGCTCGTACCCGTTGTGCCGTTCAGCCTCCATTCGCGGCCGTTGGCCCGCTGCTCAGCGTCCTGCCGCGCCCCCCGCGCCGTCTCCGCGTCGGTCACGTGGCGTCCCCAGGTGACCGGCGACCCGCTGTCGTCGGCCTCCTGCATGGCGATGTGCATCATGGAGCTGAACCAGTCGGACGGGCCTTGGCCGTGTCGAGTGAGTTTCGGGTGATCTGCATCTTGGGAGGATCTACCCCATGTCCATCGTCATCGTCGGAGCCGGTCCGAACCTCGGCGCCGCGGTCGCCCGTCGCTTCGGGGGCGAGGGAATGGCCGTCGGCCTCATCTCGCGCGACCGGGCCAAGCTGGAGACGCTGGCCGGCGAGTTGCGCGCCGAGGGCCTGACCGCCGACGTCGAGCCCGCCGACATCCGCGACGCCGACGGGCTGGCGGTCGCGATCGGGGCGCTGGCCAAGCGACTCGGGCCCGTCGAGGTGCTGGAGTACTCGCCGCTGCCCGCCAAGGAGTCCATGAAGCCGATCCTCGAGACGACCGTCGACGACGTCCGCGGCCCACTGGAGTTCAGCGTCCTCGGCGCCGTCGCCGCCGCGCGTGCGGTCCTCCCGCCGATGCTCGACGCCGGTCGCGGCACGATCCTCTTCACGACCGGCGGCGCGGCGATCAACCCCTACCCGCTGCGTGCCGGTGTCGGCATCTCGTTCGCCGGCGAGGTCGCCTACGCCCGCATGCTCCACGACGAGCTGCGCGACCATGGCATCCACGTCGCCCACACCGCCATCGGCGGCCGCATCGCGCCCGGCGAGGATCACGAGCCCGCCGACGTCGCCGACCTCCTGTGGCGCCACCACACCGAGCGTGCCCGGTTCCAGGTGCTGCTCGGGATCGACTGAGCGCTGGCCCAGCCGCGACGAGGCTCGCGTCAGCATGCCCTAGAACGCCCCTTCCAGATGGTCCAGGCGCGTGAGGCGGCCACGCGCGTCGACGACCACGCCGATTGCGTCGAAGCGCAGCAGCGACGTGCGCGGCCGGTCAGCCGGACCGTCGGCGAGATAGGCCATCGCCATGCGGCGGACCTGGACGCGCTTGGCGTCGTGCAGCGCGTCCCACGGCTCGCCGCGGCCGCGCCGGGTCTTGACCTCGACGAAGACCAGGGCGTCGCCATCGACGGCGATGAGGTCGATCTCGCCGTGGCGCGTCCGATGGTTGCGGGCGACGATCGAGCAGCCACGTCGCTCCAGATGCTCGGCGGCCAGGCGCTCGCCCAGGCGCCCGAGGTGATGTCGTGGGTCGGTCTTCGGCACGCCGTTGATGCTGCGCCGCCACCCGTGACGACCCCAGACACGATCGTCACGAAACGCGCGCGGAACCGTTCCAGAAGCCATGAGGCACCGGCGGTTGAGGGCCAGGAGGGCTCACGATGTCGCGGTGCTCGTCCTGCCGTCGCCCTCCCTGGCCCCACCCGGAACCCAGCTCCTGCTCGGCCGCTCCCGCGCGGCCCGGATCCGCTTCGCCGATCCCACCGTCTCCCGCCGCCACGCCGTCCTGCACCGCCTCGACGACGAGACCTGGCTCATCGTCGACCTCGCCTCCACCCACGGCACCCGCGTCAACGATCGGCCCGTCGCAACCGCGGCGAGGATCGGCGACGGCGACCACCTCCGGCTCGGGCCCTCCACGCACGTCGTCATCCAGACCTGATGCCGCCCCCGCCTAACGCCCGACATGCGTCCAGAACGCTGCGGTCCTCGCGCGCGCGTGCCGTTGCAAGGGAGGTGCCGAGGACTTCCGGTGCCCTTCTGCGCTGCCTGCTCGCCGCCGCCCTGTGCGTCGCGGCGGCGCTGACGCCTGCGGGCATCGCGAGTGCGGCGCTCACCACGTCCTTCACCTCCGACTTCGCCGCGCTGACCAGCGGGCCGCCGGTCTCGCTCGCGGCCCCGGTCATCTCCGGCGAGGCCGTGCGCGGCACGACGCTGATCGTCAACTCCGGCTCGTGGAGCCCGTCGGCCACCGCGGTCGCCTACCAGTGGCAGCGCGACGACGGCACGGGCTTCGTCGACATCGGCGGCGCGACCGCCACGAGCTACACGCTGACCCCGGCCGACGAGGGCAACACGATCCGCGTGCATGTCCTCGCGTCCAACGCCTCGGGCTCGGGCGCGATCGACACCTCGGCGATCGGTCCGGTCATCCCCGCCACGCCGGTCAACACGATCGCGCCCACGGTCTCGGGTAGCGCCGTCGGCGGCAACGTCCTGAGCGCCACGCGCGGCGCGTGGTCGCCGGCCGGCACGTCCTACAGCTTCCGATGGCAGCGCGACGACGGCTCGGGCTACGCCGACATCAGCGGCGCGACGTCCTCCTCCTACACGACGGTCCCGGCCGACGTGGGGGCGACGCTGCGCGCGCAGGTCACCGCGACCAACCCCTACGACGCGACCACGATCGCGACCGCCGGCGTCGGCCCGATCAGCTCCGGCAAGCCGGTCAACGCCAGCGCACCATCCGTCAGCGGCACGCCCAAGCGCGGCGCGGCACTGGCGGTCACGCCCGGCTCGTGGAAGCCGTCGGCCACGTCCTACACCTTCCAGTGGCAGCGCGACAACGGCTCCGGCTTCGCCGACATCGCCGGCGCCAACGGCACCTCCTACGTCGCGACCGGTGGCGACATCGGTGCCGCGCTGCAGGTCGTCGTCACCGCCACCAACGCCTTCGGCACCACGACCGCGACCAGCGCGGCGACCGCCAACGTCGCCGCCGATCCGCCGGTCAACCTCGGCTCGCCCGGCATCGCGGGCACCGCCAAGCGCACGTTCACGCTGACCGCCTCCGGTGGCCTCTGGTCGCCCGCGGGCTCGTCGCTGACCTACCAGTGGCAACGCGACGACGGCTCCGGCTGGGCCGACATCGGCGGCGCGACGGCCATGACCTACACCATGGTCGCCGGCGACGTCGGGACGATCCTGCGCGTCGCGGTCAAGGCCACCAACGTCGACGGCTACGCCACCGCCTACTCGGCGCCGACCGCCACGGTCGCCGCCGCGACCCCGGCCAGCCAGACCGCGCCGGTCGTCACCGGCAAGGCCCGCGTCGGCGAGACGCTGACGACGACCACCGGCAGCTGGAACCCGGCCGCGTCGAGCTACGCCTACCAGTGGCAGCGCAAGGTCGCGGGTGTGTTCACCGACATCTCGGGCGCCAACGCGCAGTCCTACGCCTTGACCGCCGCCGACGAGGGCGCCCAGGTCCGCGCGAAGGTCACCGCGACCAACACCGACGGGGACGGAGACGGCTACAGCGCCGCGACCGTCGCGGTGGTCGCGCCGCCCGTCGCGCCGACGACGATCGACGCGCCCTCAGGAACGTTGGAGGACACCAACGTCCTGACGATCGACGGCGGCACGTGGACGCCGGCCTCGACCACGCTGACCTACCAGTGGCTGCGCTGCCCGGCGGGCGCGACGACCATCGGCGGCTGCTCGACGATCGGCACCGGCAAGACCCACACCCTGGCGGGCGCCGACGTCGGGCACACGATCGCCGTGCGCGTCACGGGCACGATCCCCGGCGCCTCGACGGTCGTCACCTCCGACCTGACCGCCGACATCCAGGGCCGGGCGCTGATCAACAGGCTGCCGCCGACGATCGGCGGGCTCGTCCAGGTTGCCCAGACCCTGCGGGCCACCGCGGGCGTGTGGAGCGTCCCCACCAACAGCGAGCGCTTCCAGTGGCGGCGCTGCGACCCCGACGGCTCCAACTGCACCGACATCCCCGGCGCGACCCGCCCGGACTACAAGGTCGTGGTCGCCGACAAGGACCGTGCCATCGTCCTGCGCGAGTACGCGACGTCGTGGGGCCAGGCGGCCACCGCCGACAGCGCGGCCGCGGTGGTCGCCGACCAGCCGCTGCCGTCGATCGTCGCCGCGCCGCTGGTCACCGGCACCGCGGCGCGCACCCAGAACCTCCAGGTGTCGCGCGGGGTCTGGCAGAACGACCCGACGTCGTTCGCCTACCAGTGGCAGCGCTGCGACGCCGACGGCGTCTCCAACTGCGCCGACATCCTCAACGCGACGCGCGCCAACTACGTGCTGACCGCGGTCGACACCGGCCATACGATCGTGGCCGCCGTGACCGCGGGCAACACGGAGGGGACGACGACGGTGACGTCGGCTCCGACCGCGGTTGTCGCGAAGGTGCTGCCGGAGCTGGTGACGCTCGGCGACATCATCGGGACGCTCCAGGTGCCGCAGACGCTGCAGGTGCGGCGCGGGGTCTGGCGCACGACGCAGGACACCAACTACGCCTACCAGTGGCAGCGCTGCGATCCCGACGGGACCAACTGCGTGGACATCGCGGGCGCGCGCGTGCAGTCCTACCGGTTGCAGCCCGCCGACGCGCGGGCGCGCATGCGCGTCGTCCAGAGCGCGACCAACCCGGATGGATCGATCAGCGTCGCGACGCCGGTGACCGTGCCGATCGTCCCCGCCAAGCCGGGGCTGATGGTCTCGCCGCGGTTGACCGGCGTCGGACGCGCCGATGTCGGCAAGACCATCACCTTGACGCCGGGCTCGTGGAACGGGTCGACGGAGATCACGTCCAAGGTGCTGGAGTTCTGGCGCTGCAACCCCCGCTGCACCTCGCTGACGACCGGTGGAGCCGGGTCTTACGTGTTGACCGACGCCGACGCGGGCGCGCTCATCCGCGGCTCGGAGACCGCGACGGGCCCGGGCGGGACGACGGTCGCGTGGGCGAGCGCGTGGCTCGGGCCGGTGCACTCGGCGACCGCGGCCACGTCGTCGTTCGCGGCGCGCGGCGGGACCGCGACGCTGCGGACGTCCAGCGGCGTGGCGTTGGCGTCGGCGACCGTGGGGTCGTCGACGGGCGGCGTGGCGCGGGCGGCAGCGGCCGCCGCTCGCGATCGCACGGTGAAGATCACGCTGACCCGGGCCAAGCGCGCGCCGAAGGGCAAGCTGCGCGCGTGGGCGTGCCTGGCGAAGCCGGCCGCCGAGGAGACCGCGCCGTGCACCAAGGCGGTGTCCTTGGGGCCACGCCGGACGACGCTGAAGCTGAAGGTCGCCAAGGGCGCGGCCGTGCGCGTGACCGTGGTGCGTTCGCGCCCGGCGGCGAAGAAGCCGCGGCGCTGACGCCGTTTCGCAACCGGCGCGCGCTGATCCGGCGCAGGTGCCGACGTAGCGTCGGCGCCCATGCTCGCCCACGTCATCACGTTCGCCATCGACGGCGTCGAGAGCCGGCGCGTCACCGTCGAGGTGGACATCAGACCCGGGCTGCCGGGCTTCGCGATCGTCGGCCTCGGCGACCGGGCGGTCCGAGAGGCCCGCGAGCGCGTGCGCTCCGCGGTGCTCAACTCCGGCTTCACGTTCCCGGCACGGAGGATCACCGTCAACCTGGCGCCCGCGTCGCTGCGCAAGGAAGGGCCGGGCTTCGACCTGGCGATCGCCTGCGGGATCCTCACCGCCAGCGAGCAGTTGCCGCTCGCGGTGCTGGAGCGGACGGCGGTGTTCGGCGAGCTGGCGCTGGGCGGGGAGCTGCGGCCGTGTCGCGGCGCGCTGGCCGTGGCCGAGGGCGTGATGGCCGCGGGGCTGACCGGCCTGGTGCTGCCCGCGCGCAACGCGCGTGAGGCGGGGCTGGTCGAGGAGGTCGCCGTGCACGGCGCGGAGGGCCTCGCCGAGGTGGTGGCGATCCTGCGGGGCGAGAGCACAGGAGCGGTGGCGCCGGCGGCCGAGGAGGGTGGTGCGGGTGCCGTGGGAGCGCTGGATCTCGCCGACGTGCGGGGCCACGGCGGGCCGCTGCGCGCGCTGACGATCGCCGCGGCCGGTGGGCACAACCTGCTGCTGGCGGGCCCGCCCGGCACCGGCAAGACGATGCTCGCCCAGCGCCTGCCGTCGATCCTGCCGCCGCTGTCGCGAGCCGAGGCGATCGAGGTCACGCGCATCCAGGGCGTGGCCGGCATGCGGCCGGGCGAGGGGCTCGTGTCCGAGCGGCCGTTTCGCGCTCCCCACCACACGGTGTCGGCGTCAGGCCTGGTCGGTGGCGGCAGCTATCCGCAGCCCGGCGAGGTCACGCTGGCCCATCATGGCGTGCTGTTCCTCGACGAGCTGGCGGAGTTCCCGCGGTCGTCGCTGGAGGCACTGCGCCAGCCGCTGGAGGACGGGCGTGTCGCGATCGTCCGCGGTCAGCGCCGCGCGGTCTTCCCGGCGCAAGTGATGGTGGTCGCCTCGACCAACCCGTGCCCGTGCGGTCATGCGGGTACGCCGCGCTGCCGCTGCGGCGAGGCCGACATGATGAAGTACCAGCGGCGCCTGTCGGGGCCGTTGTTGGACCGGTTGGACCTGCTGGTCGACGTCCAGCGCCCGTCGCCCTCGGACTTCGAGGGGCCGCCGGCGGCGCGCAGCGACGAGGTGCGGGCGCAGGTCGTCGCCGCGCGCGAGCGGCAGGGCGTGCGGCTCGCGGGCACCGGCGCGCGCTGCAACGCGCAGCTGACCGCGACGCACGTCCGCTCGCTGATCGCGCTGGCGCCGCGCGGCGCCGCGGTCCTGCGTCGCGCCTACGATCGCGGGACGCTCAGCCCGCGCGGCCACGATCGCGTCCTGCGCGTCGCGCGGACGATCGCCGACCTGGAGGACGCCGAGAAGATCTCGACCGACCATCTGCTCGAGGCGCTCAGGCTGCGTCAGGGGCTCGGCGACGCGCCTGAGGAGGGCGCGGCATGAGCGGCGCCGCGACGTCGCCGCCGGGCGTCGCCTGTCCGACGTGCCTGCGCCGAGCCCGGCTGCTGGCGCTGGTCGCCGGCGGCCTGGAGGTCGCCCACAAGCGGCGGCGCCCGATCCGCGACGTGCTCGCGCTGAGCGACGCGGCGCTGCTGGCGGCCGCGTCGGGGCGGACGGATGAGCGGGCGCTGCGCGAGCGGCTGGCCGCGTTCGACCCGTTCGAGCTGCTGATCGCCGCTGCGGACACGGAGCTCGAGGTGCTGTGCCGCCACACCGCCGACTACCCGGAGGGGCTGGCCGACGACCGCTCCGCGCCGCACGCGCTGTTCGTCCGGGGCGGGGAAGCGGGGCGGGCGCGGCTGAGCGCGCTGCTCGGTGCCGATCGTCCGCTCGGGACGCCGCAGCCGGTCGCCTCGATCGTCGGGACGCGGCGCGCCTCGGTCGAGGGGGTGGAGATCGCCAAGGCGCTGGGACGCGGGCTGGCTTCGGCCGGGGTCACGGTGGTCTCGGGCCTGGCGCTGGGGGTCGACTCGGCCGCCCACGAGGGCGCGCTGGAGGCTGGCGGCGGCACGATCGCCGTGCTGGCGGGCGGCGCGGACGTGCCCTATCCGGCGAGCAAGGCCGGGTTGTATGACGCGATCGTCGCGTCGGGCGGCGCGATCGTCTCGGAGATGCCACCGCGCTTCCGGGCGTTCCGCTGGAACTTCCCGGCACGCAACCGGATCATCGCGGGCCTGGCGCCCGCGACGATCGTGGTCGAGGCCGCAGAGCGCTCCGGGTCGCTGATCACCGCCGACCTGGCGCTGGAGCTGGGGCGTGATGTCGGGGCGGTCCCCGGCCCGGTGCTGAGCTGGCGCTCGCGCGGGACCAACGCGCTGCTGCGCGACGGCGCCACGCTGGTCCGTGACGCCGCCGACGCGCTCGAGCTCACGCTCGGCATCGCCGCCGCGCATGAGGCCCTGCGCCGCGCCGAGTCCGAGCGGACGCTGCCGCCCGCCACGCTGGAGCCGGAGTTGGCCGCGCTGCTGGCCGCGGTCGAGGACGGTCAGGACACGGTGTCGGCGCTGACGCCCGACGCGGCCGGCGCGTCGATCGTCACCGCGGGCCTCATGGAGCTCGAGCTTCTGGGCCTCATCCGTCGGATGCCGGGCGGTCGGGTGGCGCGGACGACGCGGGCGGGGATGCTCTGACGCGACCGGATCTCCGCCACGCCACCGCGTATCGAGCGCGCGCGTGGACGCCGCGTCGAAACGAACGCGAACGGCGGGTGGAGTGGCCAGGTCTCGACCAAGGCCACCGTCCTGCGGTCCCGGGTCGGGCCGTCCGGCGATGCGTCTCGACCTCCGGCCCTGGTGGGGCCTTGGGTCGAGACGGATAAGCTCGCGGCGCTGGCTCGCGTTCGATCCTCCGACGCGAGCGCCGCCCGCGTCCGCGGGACCGCCCGATCCGCCCAGCCAACGTGCGCGCTGGGCGTCGCGTCGCCTAGCATCGCCGCCGATGGCCACGATCTCTCCGCGCGTTCCCGTCTGCCTCTCGATCGCCGGCTCGGACTCCGGCGGTGGTGCGGGGATCCAGGCCGACCTGAAGGCCTTCGCCCGCTGCGGCGTGCACGGCACGACGGCGATCACGGCGATCACCGCGCAGAACACGATCGCCGTCACGCGGGTGGATCCGGTCGCTCCGGAGATGGTCGTCGCGCAGATCGAGGCCGTGGCCTCGGACTTCACGCTCGGCGCGGTGAAGATCGGGATGGTCGGCGGCGCGGCGGTGATCGAGGCGGTCGCGGCCGCGTTGGACGCGCTGCCCGACGGGACGCCGATCGTGCTGGATCCGGTGATGATCGCGGAGTCCGGCGCGCGCCTGCTGCCGACCGACGCCGAGCGCGCGCTGCTGGATCTGCTGCTGCCGCGGGTGACGGTCGTCACGCCGAACGTCCCGGAGGCGCGCGTGCTCGCGGGCGGTGGCGCGGCCGCCGAGCTCGACGGCGCGCCGCTGGCCGAGGCCGTCCGCGCGGCGGGGGCCAACGCCGTCGTCGTCACCGGCGGCCATCGCGCGGAGGCGACCGACGTCCTGCTGACGCTCGACGGCACCGCCGTGGAGATTCCCGGCGAGCGCCATCCCGACGGCGCCGCCCACGGCTCCGGCTGCACGCACTCCTCGGCGCTCGCCGCCCACCTCGCGCTCGGCTTCGACCTCGTCGAAGCCGCGCACGCCGCCCGCTCGATCGCCGCCGAGGCCGTCCGCCTGGGCCTGCGCGACCTCGGCCACGGCGCCGGGCCCGTCAACGTCCTCGGCGTCGGCCACGGGGACGTCCACGCCGTGCCGAACGCGGGCCGCCTCGGCGCGGCGTCTCGCGGGGAGTAGTCCGACCGCGGGTCGTCTTGGCGCGGCGTCGCGCGGGGAGCGGGCCGTCTCGGCGCGGCGTCGCGCGGGGAGTGGGCCGACCGCGGACCGTCTCGGCGCGGCGTCTCGCGCGGAGCAGCCCGCCCGCGGGCTACGGGGCCTCGCAGGCCGCCACCGCCGCCACCGCGCCCGGCTTCCCGCCCGGCAGCCGCGTCGCCACGACCAGCCCCGCCAGCCCCACCATGGCCAGGACCACCATGGCCACCACGTAAGCGTCGTTCCCGGTCCCGAGGTCGGATACGAGGATCGTCCCCGCGATCGCGGTCCCGAACGAGGACCCCAAGTTGGACACGCTGCGCGACAGGCCGGAGATCTCGCCCTGGAGCGCCTCCGGGAACGCGGACTGCACGACGTTGACCGACGGCGTCAGCATCCCGCCCAGGCCGATGCCGATCAGCAGCAGGCCCGGGCCGAAGGCGACGACCCGAGACGAGGCGCCGACCAGCGCCAACAGCAGGCCGATCCCGACCGTCGTGATCGCGAAGCCCGTCATCACCAGGGTCTTCTGCGCGCGGCGCTGGGCGAAGCGCTCGGCGCCCAGCGAGGAGGCCAGGATCCCGGCGGTGGCCGCGGTGAACACGACGCCGGTCTGGACCGGGTCGAAGCCGCGCACGGTCTGCAGGAACACGGCGACCACGAACGACACGCCCATCAACAGCAGCCACTGCAGGTTCTGGGTCGCCAGGCCGAGGTTCGACACGCGATTGCGGAACAGCCCGGTCGACAGCAGCGGCTCGCGCCCCGCGCGCTCGGTCCGCCGCACGTGCCCGAAGAACAACCCCAACAACACGGCGCCGACGGCGACCAGCGCGAGCATCAGCGCGAGGTCGACGTCGGCCTGCAGGATCCCCAGCACCAAGCAGAGCATCCCGGCCGCCGAGAGCGCGGCGCCGACCGCGTCGAACGGCCGCTCGGGATCGGCGGGCAGCGGGTCGTGGAGGTCGCGGCTGAGCAGGACGATCACCGCGACCACCAGCGCCTGGAAGACGAACGCCGCGCGCCAGTCGATCGCGCTGGCGATCAGCCCGCCGATCAGCGGCCCGGCCGCGGCGCCGATTCCGCCCAGGCCGCTGATCGCCCCGAACGCCTTCGCGCGCGAGGCCGTGTCGCGGAACGCCAGCGTCGTGAGGATGTAGACCGGCGGGATCAGGAACGCGGTCCCGACGCCTTCGAGGAACGCGTTGCCGACGATCAGCACGCCGAGCCCGGGCGCGATCGCGCTCAGCAGCGCGCCGATCCCGTACAGGATCAGCCCGCCGAGGAAGCAGCGCTTGCGGCCCCACCGATCCGTCAGCTTCGAGCACGGGATCATCAGCACCGCCATCACCAACAGGAACAGCGTGATCGTGGTCTGGACGCCTTTGACCGTCGTGTTCAGATCGGCGCTGATGTCGTTGATCATCACGTTCATGTTGGAGCCCGCGAAGCTGCAGATGAACTGCGCGAGCGCCAGCGGCGCGAGGATCTTCCGCGGGGAGACGGCGACCGCCCCGGGGAGCGCCACCGACCCGACGACCGGGCCCTTCGCCGACGCCGACATCGGCCGATCGTCAGCACCCCGCCATTCGCCCGCAAGGACGCCCGCCGGTGCCCGCCCGGGGTGTGTGCAGGCCCAGGACGTCAGGCTCCCGCCAAACCGGGCACATCGGCATCGGCACACGGCCCCGGAGGGCGATCCCTTTGCCATAATCCCGACCGTGAGGTTCCTGCGCATGAAGCCCGGTCATGGCGAGGTCCTCCTGGCCGAAGGCGACGTCGACGTCGCCGCCGAGGAGCAGCTGCTGCTGGACGAGTTCCGCCGCCAGCTGGACGAGGGCATGTGGGCCGCGGTCCCGGTCATGTCGTCGGCCGGTCGTCGCGAGGCCCGGATGGTCAAGGCCTTCGAGGACGTCCCGCGCGACGCCGATCGCGTGATCTTCTTCCCGCGCGCGGCCGGCGGGCGGTAGGAGCCACCCGCGATGCTGCTCGCCCTCAGCGCCACCTTGATCGTCATCGTGGCGCTGTTGTGGGAGGTCGCGGCCCCGCGGGTCGCCGAGGGCTACGAGCGTCACAAGGCGCGCCGCGCCCGCGTCCCGGTCGACGTCTACGACCCCGGCCGCGAGCGCCGCGCCGAGCAGCGCGCCCGCCGGCTCCTGCGCTCCTGCGTCAACGACGAGGAGTGGGACATGTACCGCGAGCTCGGCTTCATCCGGGTCTGGGGCGGCCTGTCCGGCGGGCCGGGCCAGGGCGGCACGCAGGCCACGCGCGCGGGCGCGCCGTACGCGTACATCATCTACCCGCACAAGCCGATCGTCGCCTACCTGCCGCAGACCCGCGAGCTGCTCGCCGAGTACTGCGTGGCCTTCCCGGACGAGACGCGGCCCTACGGCTCCGCGCGCCTGCCGGACTCCGACGACGCGCTGGCCAAGTGGATGGCCTTGACCGGCGACGAGCGCCACCTCGTCGGCCAGGCCAACATGCACCTGCCCGGCCGCCAGGTCGACCCCAAGCAGGTCCGCCGCGACCTGTGGCGGCTCACGCAGTGGGAGCAGTCCCGCCTGCGCCGCCTCGCGCGCGAGCAGCGCACGACGACGTCGTAACGGCGGCGGCGCGCGGGCAGCGCCGGCGCGGCAGCCCGTGCCCCCGGCGCCTAGTCCTCCAGGAACTCCGCCATCAGCGCGTTGAACGCCTCGGGGCGCTCGAGCATCGCCACGTGGCCGGTGTCCTCGTAGACCACCACGCGCGAGTTCGGGATGAGCTTCCCGAACTCCCACGCGTCGCGCACCGGCACCAGCGGGTCCTTGTCGCCCCATACGATCAGCGTGGGGGCCTCGATCCGCGACAGCCGGTCGCGGATCGGGTAGGAGGTCAGCGCGTCCATCGCGGGCACGAAGCCGGGCTTGCCGGAGCCCTTCAGCTGCTCGGAGACCAGCGGTGCGGGCAGGCGCGAGGGGTGCGCGGCGACGATCGACAGCAGGGTGCGTCGGGACCGGACGCGGCGGGCGAGGAAGTCCGACTTCGACGCCAGCCACCCCGCCGACATCGCGGTGATCCGCCCGGTGGCGCGCGCCACGTAGTAGAGGTTGCGCTGGGACTCGATCGTCAGCCCGGCGGCGCTCACCAGCACCAGCCGGTCGACCCAGGTCGGGAACCGCAGCGCGATCTCCGCCCCGACGAACCCGCCCATCGAGTTGCCGACCACGACCGCGCGCGAGACGCCCAACACCCGCAGCAGCTCGTCCACCACGGCCGCGTAGCCGGTGATCGAGATGCGCTCGGCGGGCATGGGGGAGGCGCCGAAGCCCGGTAGGTCCAGCGCCACGCAGCGCCAGCCCGCGGCCGCCAGCACCGGCAGGTTCTCCAGCCAGTTCTGCCAGGACCCCGACAGCCCGTGGATCCAGACGATCGTGCCGCGGCTCGCTCCGGCGTCGGCCCCGGGGCCGATGTCGATGACGTTCACGGGACGTCCGGCGACCTCGACCCAGCGTTGATGCCGGCGCCAGTCGACGTCCAGCCACGGGCTGCGACCCACCGGGCCGTACACGTCGAGGGCCAACGTCTGCCGATCCGGCATCACCACGTTCGACATGGCTCTACGATACGTGGCGGAGCGCCGTCGCACCGCGGGAGGAGACGGCCAGATGGCGCATCCCGGTCTCACCATGCGCATCGCCATCGACATCGACTCCACCCTGCACCACTACTGGGACGTCCTCTCGGACGCCGCCCAGCGCCGCTTCGGCATCGAGCTGCCCTACGAGGAGCAGTTCGACTGGGGAATCACCCGGCTGAAGCCCGAGCAGCTCCGCTGCGTCATCGACGAGACCCACGCCGACGCGGCGATCCTGGCCGGCCGCCCGTACCCGGGCGCCGTCGAGACCGTCAACGCGTGGGCCGCCGACGGCCACTTCATCCACATCACCTCGCACCGCGCCCAGCGCGCGCACGAGGCGACCGAGCGCTGGCTGAACGAGATCGGGCTGACGTTCGACGAGCTGTACTGCTCCGACGACAAGGTCACCCGCTGCGCCGAGATCAACATCGACCTGCTGATCGACGACAGCCCCAAGAACATCGAGAAGGCGCTGGAGCGCGGCATCCGCGTCGCGACGATCCACCACCCGTGGAACGCCGACGTGTGCGAGATCGAGGACGTCGTCTGCGCCAAGGACTGGGAGCAGCTGAGCGCCAAGCTCTCACCGCTGTTGAGCGCCAAGAAGACCAGCATCGCTTAGCGGGCCCCCGCCTGGGACAATCCCCGGCGGGATGGCCAACACATCGCGCAGCACGCTGGCGCAGGGCGAGCGGGAGACCGCGCGCATCGACGAGGACGACCGCCTGGCGCTCGTCGACGACGCGCCCGCGCCGGGCACCGCCGGCGGCGGTGGCGGCGCGATCGCCGAGCGCGCGCCCGAGCCCGACCTGCGTCCCTACCTCGCGCCGATCGAGACCGAGCGCCAGGTCACCGACTGGGGCCGCAGCGAGCGCGTCGAGAACCTGATCGACAAGACGCTCTACGACTTCTACTACCACCTGTGGTTCCGCACCGAGGTGGAGGGCATCGAGCACGTGCCCGACACCGGCGGCGCGCTGCTGGTCTCCAATCACTCCGGCGCGCTGCCGCCCGACGCGCCGATGATCGCCAAGGCGATCAAGGAGGAGCACCCGCACCCGCGGCCGCTGCACCTCACCGTCGAGAACTTCTTCAAGGGCTACCCGGGCCTGAGCATGCTCGTCCCGAAGATCGGCGGCGTGCCCGCGCACCCGGCCAACGTCCACCGCCTCCTGCACGACGAGCAGCAGCTCGTGCTCGTCTTCCCCGAGGGCCGCAAGGGCACCGAGAAGCTCTACAAGGACCGCTACCGCCTGCGCCGCTTCGGCCGCGGCGGCTTCGTCGAGGCCGCGATGCGGGCCAAGGCGCCGATCGTGCCGATCGCGGTCGTCGGCGCGGAGGAGGCGCAGCCGATCTTCGCCCACATCCGGCCGCTGCAGAAGCTCACCGGGCTCATCTACTTCCCGGTCACGCCGTTGTTCCCGCACTTCGGCCTGCTCGGGACCGCCTACCTGCCGGCGAAGTTCAAGATCCGCTTCCTGCCGCCGGTGCCGACCGACGACCTCGGCGTCGACGAGCCGTGGGAGGACCAGGCGCTGGTGCAGACGATCGCGCACGACATCCGCGCGACGATCCAGGACGAGCTGCTGGACATGCTCGGCAAGCGCAAGTCCGTGTGGTTCGGGTAGCCCGGCATGCGCTCGCGCCGCATCCTCATCACCGGGCTCTCCACCTACTGGGGCGCCCACCTCGCCCAGGCCCTGGAGCGGGACCCCGAGATCGAGACCGTCATCGGGATCGACCGCACACCGCCCAAGCTCGCGCTGGAGCGCACCGAGTTCGTCCAGGTCAGCGACGCGCACTCGCTCATCCGTCGGATCGTCGACGCGGCGGAGATCGACACGATCGTCGACACGCGCCTGGTCGTCGACTCGATCGTCACGTCGCGCTCGCGCGCCCACGAGAACAACGTCATCGGCACGATGAACGTGCTGGCCGCCGCGGGCGGGCCGGACAGCCCGGTGCGGAAGTTGGTGTTCAAGTCCAGCGCCCGCTACTACGGCGCCGAGCAGGACGACCCGGCGTTCTTCACCGAGGACATGCGCCGCCCGCACGCGCCGACGACGCCGATCGAGCGCGACATCTGCGAGGCCGAGGCCAACGTCCGCGACTTCCGCCACAAGAACCCGGACGTGACGGTCACCGTCCTGCGCTTCGCCAACGCGCTGGGCCCGGACCTGCGGACCTCGTGGCAGAGCTACCTCGGCCAGGTCGCGATCCCGACGATCCTCGGCTTCGACCCGCGCGTGCAGTTCATCCACGAGGAGGACATGGCCAACTGCCTCCAGCACGCGGTCATGTACGACCTCGACGGCACCTACAACTGCGCGGGCGACGGCGTGCTGGTCCTCAGCGAGGTCATCGGGCTGCTCGGCAAGGCCAACCTGCCGATCCTGCCGCCGTGGGGGACGGGCCTGGCGACGACGGTCGCGCGCCGCGCCGGCCTGCCGATCCAGGCCGAGATGCTGCCGCAGCTGCGCTTCGGCCGCGCGCTGGACAACCGCCGCTACAAGGCGACCGGCTTCGTCTACCAGCACACGACGCGCGAGACGATCCTGAAGCTGCGCGAGCAGCAGCGCCTGGAGCCGATCCTGCGCGGAGCGGTGGGCAGCTCCTACCGGTACGAGTCGGCGGTCGAGGAGTTCCTGCGCTTCAGCCCGAGCGTGCGCCAGGCCAACGCGCGCCCGCAGCTGGGGCCGTCCAACAGCGCGCCCCGGGCGCGCTCGGACGATCCCGGGACGCCCGCGCCCGCGCCGGCCCCGGCGGTCGCGCCCGCGACGACGCCCTACGCCTCGCTGCCGGCCAGGGAGATCCTGGCGATCCTGCCGTCGCTGAGCCACGACGACCTCCAGGTGCTGCGGGAGCACGAGGCCGCCAACGCGGCGCGCACGACCGTCCTGCGCGGGATCGACCGGCTTCTGGCCGACCCTCAGATGTCCGCGCGCTGACCTCGAAATGCGCGCTGGGGCGCCTGAATCGGTGGGCACCGCTCCTTGCAGGGCTTTTCTCGGGTTGGTCGACCCACTACCCTGGCACGACCTTCCTCCCTTCAGTCAGCGTTGCTCACCCGTCCCTTCATCGCCGGAGCCGCCATCGTGGTGCTCCTCGCCGCGCTCGCGTTCGGCACCTACTCCTACGACCATGCTCGGAAGGACACGATCGCCAAGGGCGTGACGATCGGCGGGGTGGACGTCGGCGGGATGAAGCGCTCCGCCGCGGAGGCCGAGCTGCGCCGGCGGATCCTCGATCCGCTCAACCGCTCGGTCGTCGTCGACCACGGCTCCAAGCGCTGGACGCTGTCGGCCAAGGAGGCCAAGGTCGCCACGAACCTGACGGCCACGGTCGACGAGGCGATGCTGCGCAGCCGCGAGGGCAACATCCTGCAGCGCACCTGGCGTGGGATCACGGGCAAGAAGGTCCACACGCGGCTGGAGCCCAACGTCACGTTCTCCGACGCCGCGATCGTCCGGATGCTCGACCGCATCCGCCGCGCGATCGACCGCCCGGCGATGAACGCGACCGTCAAGTACACGCTCCAGGGCCCGAAGACGACGCCGTCGCACGACGGGCTCGCCGTCCAGGCGACCGCGCTGCACAAGCAGATCAAGACCGCGCTCGGCGCGCCGGACACCAAGCGCCGCTTCAGCGCGCAGACCCAGCACGTCCAGCCGAAGGTCTCCAGCGACGAGATCGACAAGCAGGCCGCGACGATGCTCGTCGTCGACCGCGAGCACTTCCAGCTGCGGCTCTACAAGGACCTCAAGCTGGCCAAGACCTACAGCGTGGCGATCGGCGCGGTCGGCCGCGACACGCCCGCCGGCCTGTACCACATCCAGAACAAGGCCGTGAACCCCGCCTGGACCATGCCCTACAGCGACTGGGTCCCGAAGGACCAGCAGGGCACGGTCGTCCCCGGCGGCACGGCGGAGAACCCGCTGAAGGCGCGCTGGCTGGGCATCTTCAACGGCGCGGGCATCCACGGCGTGGACCCGTCCGAGTACGGCACGATCGGCCACGCCGCCTCCCACGGCTGCGTGCGGATGAGGATCTCCGACGTGGAGGACCTCTACCCGCGCGTGCCGGTCGGCGCGCCGATCTACATCGCTTGAGCGACCGCCTAGCTCGCGGTCAGGTCGACGTCCCGGATGTCGTCGATCGGGACCTCTTCCCAGCCCTCTCCCAGCAGGGAGGCCTGGCGGTCCGTATGGCGAAGAACCAACGTGCCGATGAAGATCCCGTGCGTCCGCTTGCGCAGCACCGCGTACCACATGGTCGACGCGTCGATGTCGCCGCGGACGCGGTGCCAGGGGCGCGGCGGATCGTCGTGCCGGGGCGAGATGCCGGCGTCGATCAGCTGCTGATGCGTCGCGACCTGACCTGAGCTGGTGTCGATGAAGAACAGTCCCACGCCTCCTGAGGATAGGCCCACGCTGAGCCCGGCGTGGACCGAGTCCCTGCGCCTCTTCGAGGCCGACCTCGTGCGCCGCGGCGCCGCCGAGCGCACCCGTCGCGCCTACGGGTTCGACTGCTCGCAGTTCGCGCTCTGGTGCACGACCCAGGGCTTCGAGCCGACCGAGGTCACCACGCGCGTCCTGCGCCGCTACGCGCAGGCGCTCGGCGAGCGCGACGTCGTCCCCGCGACCGTCGCCCGCAAGCTCGCCGCGCTGCGCGCGCTGTACCGGACGCTGCGCGAGCACGGCGTGATGCCCGCCAACCCGGCCGACCTCGTGCCGGCGCCGAAGAAGCCGCAGAAGCTGCCGCGCGTGCTGAAGGCCGACGAGGTCGCCGCGCTGCTGGACCGCATCCCGCAGATCACGCCGCTGGACGTCCGCGACCGCGCGATCTTCGAGTTGGCCTACGCCTGCGGCCTGCGCGCGGAGGAGCTCGTCAACCTCGACGTGCACTCGATGGACTTCGACGCCGAGGAGGTGCGCGTCGAGGGCAAGGGCGGCAAGACCCGGATCGTCCCGGTCGGCGAGGCCGCCGTCCGCGCGTTGGCGCGCTACGTGGAACGCGCGCGTCCCGCCCTGGAGACCGACCGGACGCAGCCCGCGCTGTTCGTGTCCAAGTCGGGCAAGCGGCTCTCGACGAGCGACGTCCGCAGGCGCCTGCGCGTCTGGTCCAAGCGCGCCGCGCTGCAGGGCGGCGCGCACCCGCACGCGCTGCGCCACTCGTTCGCGACGCACCTGCTGGACGGCGGCGCGGACCTCCGCGCGATCCAGGAGATGCTGGGCCACAGCAGCATCTCCACGACGCAGATCTATACCCGTGTAGAGTCCGCCAGGCTCAAGTCGGCGTATGCACGGGCGCATCCGAGGGCATGAGCGAGCGGGGAACACGGATGGAGACCAACGTCAAGGCGATCGAGCTGCGGGACCTCTGGCGCCGCTACAAGGCGACCGGCGACGTGCATGCGCGCGAGCGCCTGGTCGTCGCCTACTCGCCGCTGGTGAAGTACGTCGCGGGCCGCATGGCCTCCGGCCTGCCGGCGCACGTCGAGGAGGCCGACCTCATCTCCTACGGCCTGGTCGGCCTGATCAGCGCGATCGAGCGCTTCGACCTCGAGCGCGAGATCAAGTTCGAGACCTACGCGATCACCCGCATCAAGGGGGCGATCATCGACGAGCTGCGGTCCCTGGACTGGGTGCCGCGCTCCGTGCGCGCCAAGGCGCGCGAGATCGAGAAGGCCAACACCAAGCTCGAGCACCAGCTGCAGCGCGCGCCCACCGACGAGGAGATGGCGCGCGAGCTGAACGTGTCGATCGAGGAGTTCCAGGAGTCGCTGCTGCAGATCTCCAACTCCACGGTCGCCGCGCTCGACGAGCTGTGGACCGTGGGGGACTCGTCCGGCGACGCCGTGTCGCTGCTCGACACGCTCACCGACGAGAACGCGCCGGACCCGGCCGCGGTGATGGACCAGACGGACCTCAAGGACCGCGTCGCCGACGCGATCGCCCGCCTGCCCGAGCGCGAGAAGCTCGTCGTCGCGCTCTACTACTACGAGAACCTGACGCTGCGCGAGATCGGCGAGGTCCTCGGCGTCACCGAGTCGCGCATCTCGCAGCTGCACACGAAGGCCGTGCTGCGGCTGCGCTCGCGCCTGCTCGAGACCGAGTAGGTCCCTCGCCGACGCGAGCGCCCGAGCCGCTACGCGGTCACGCGGGCGGAGACCGTCCGCGTGGCGCGCGTGCCGCCGGTGGCGATGGTCGTCCGGACCTTCACGGTCGCCGTGCGCCCGTGCAGGCGCCTGAGCGCCGTCGCGGTGAGCCGCACGCGCAGCGTCGCGCCGCGGCCGGCCTTCGCCGTCCTGGCGACGAGGACGGTCGCGTTGTAGGCCCTGCCGGCGATCGTGACCCGGACCGTCTTGGGCGCCGTGATCGCGCAGGCCGCGCCGCCCTTCGGGCACGACAGCGTGGCCAGCGTCGCCGTGCGCGTCCTGGCGGCCACGCGCTGCTTGGCCGCCCGGACCGTGATCCAGCCGGGCTTGGCGGTGGCCTTGGCCTTGGCCGGCGGGGCGATCGGCGTCGGCGTCGGCGTCGGCGTCGGCGCGTCGCCGGCCGGCGGGGGCGCCGGGTCGGTGCGCGGCGGGTCGACCGGCGCCGGTGGCTCCTCCTCGACCGGGTCGGCCGCGCCGGTCACCGTCACCGCGAACGGGTGCGGCGGCTTGCGCGCGTCGGCCACGCCGCCCGACGAGTACCAGTACGGCGCCAGGCCGGTCCTGACCTGGAAGTCGACGAACGACTGCGGCCACGCGCCCCAGCCCGGCGTCGTGCGGTCCTGGGCGGCCGCGCCCGCCGGCAGGTCGACGGTCACGCCCGCGTAGGCGGGGACGATCGACGTCGTCGCGCCGTCGGGGTCGACGCGCGCGCCGGAGAACGTCGCGATCGTGACGCCCGTCACCGTCGGCACCGGCGTCCGGTCGTCCGGGTCGGCCTGCGAGGAGCCGTAGCCCGACAGGTCGCCCTTCAGGGTCCCGGACCCGTCGGGCGCCACGACCAACTTGAGGTTCTTGACCGTGAACGGCACCAGGCCGCCGTAGAAGCTCACCGAGAACGTCCCGGCCCAGGCGACGGTGGCGGTGCCGTCGGCGGCGATCGCGCCCGCTCCGCCGGTCAGGCGGACGAGCTGCTGCCCGCCCGAGGTCGTGTGCGCGGCCCGCGTCGCCCACGTCGCGGGCGTCTCGTCGCCGTCGGAGGAGACCTGCAGCACGCGCACGTGGGGCGCGGTGGCCGCATAGGTGGCCTCGGTCCCGTCCGACACGCCCGCCGACAGGTAGTTGGCCTGGCGGTTGGGCGCGAGCGCCTGGATCTCGTCCGAGCCGGTCCAGTCCAGCCGCACGCCGGTCAGCGTCCGCGGCGTCACGGTCGCGGCGGCGACGGTCAGCGTGGCGGCCTTGGTGGAGGCGGTGGCCACCGCGTTGGCGATCCGCGCGCGGAACCGCGCTCCGTCCTGGTCGCGGTCGGTCCTGGCGATCGTCAGCGTGTCGCCGTCGACGACGATGTTGTCGTCCTCGGTCGGGTCGACGTCCACCCAGAACCCGCCGACCCGCCGCTGCCAGGTGATCGTCGGGGCGGGGTTGCCGTCGGCCAGGACCTGGAACGTCGCCGGTCGGCCCGCGACGACCGTCAGCGAGACGGGGTCGAACGTCACGCGCGGCGCGTACCGGACGCTCAGCGTCGCGACGTCGCTCACCGCGCGGCCCGCGGCGTTCTCGTACAGGACGCGGTAGCGCGCGCCGTCGTCGCCGCGCCGGGCGCTCACCGTCAGCGTCGCGCCGTCGGCGCCCGGGACGTCCCTGAAGCGCGTCGCGCCCGGCGCCTTGACCTGCCACCGGCGCGTCGGCGCGGGCGTGCCCTCGGCGCTCGGGGCCGTGAGCGTGACGTCCCGCGCGTCCTCGTCCGCGGCCAGCGTCGCGCTCGCGTCCCCGGGCGCGCCGGAGGCGACGGCGGGCGACAGGCCCACGCGCGCGAAGCGCCCGACGCCGAAGACCGGCGTGTCGCCGATGCCGGTCGGGAGGCCGTCGCTGGTCTGGGCGTAGACCGTGTGGTCGTCGTCGACCCACACGAATCCGCCGCGCGCGTTGCGCTTGTCGAAGAACTGGTCGTCGACGACCTCGCCGTCACGCACGGCCCGCAGGCGCTGCGACGCGGCGCCGCCCAGCCAGAGCGTGCCGTCGGTCGGATCGACCGCGCCGAACGGGAGGCCGTCGAAGCCCGGCAGCGGGACCTCGGCGGCGGCCTTCGGCCCGCCCGAGGCGCCGGCGTCGATCTCCCGCACCCAGCCCGGGCGGGTGGCGCGGTGGGTGTGGATCGCCCAGACCCGGCCGTCCACGCCGGGCAGCACGGAGTCGATCAGCGAGGTGGTGTCGTTGGGCACCGCGAGGCCGGCGACCGGGGTCGCGGTGGCCGTGCCGGCCGCGTCGTCGAGGACGATCCGGTCGGCGGCGTCGATCGTCGCGGGCGCCGTGCCCGTCGCGCCGGGGTCGAGGGCCTGGCGGTCGGCGGGCACGACGAACGAGCCGTCGCTCGCCACCGCGCCGAGGCGCTTGTAGAGCGTCCGGTTCATCCCCGGGACACCGGGCAACACGTAGGCCTTGCGCGTCCACGCGTCGGCGGCCTCGTCGTACTTGTAGGTGTAGAGCGTCCAGACGTGGTGGGAGTAGTCGTTGGACGCGACGCCGTCGGGGACGACGCGCGCGATCTCCCAGGCGCGGTGGCCGACCGGATCCCAGGCCAACGGCTGGTTGACCGTCGTCGCGATCGGCGTGGTCAGCGTGCCGGTGTCGAGGCGGTCGGCGGCCCTGTCGTAGCGGATCCAGGTGGCGATGCTCGGGTCGGTCACCGACCGCAGGTAGACCCGACCGGTGTCGGGATCGGTCAGCGCCGCCGCGCCGAGCCCGTCGATGCCCGGCGCCGTGACCGGCGGCCCGACCGGCTTCAGCGTGGCGAGGTCGAAGGCCTGGTAGGTCCACTCGAACGAGAGGTCCGGGAGCACCTCCTTGGTCCGGTAGTAGGCGATCTTCCGGGCCGGGTCGACGGCCAGCATCGCGTAGAAGGCGTTGGTCGCGGTCAGCCCGTCGGCGGCGAGCGTCAGCGGCGTCGTGCCGGGGGCGTCGAAGTCCTCGGAGAGGTCGGGCGCGCCGCCCGGGCCGTCGTAGGAGAGCGACACGGCGTCGATCGCCTGGCCCTGGCGGTAGTTGCTGCTGAACACCGACACGGCGTCGGCGGTCACCGACGCCGGGATCGCCGGCCACGTGGTCGTCCCGTCCGCGACCGTGGGCGTGACGCCCGCGACGTCGAGCTCGGCGACGTCCAGGCGCCCGTAGTCCTTCATCTTCCAGTCGGTCAGCGAGCGGCTGCGTGCGACCACCGAGACCGTCGCGCCGTCGGGCCCGATCGTGACCGTCGGGTCGCTCACCGTGACGTCGAGCAGGAAGACGTCCAGCGGCCCGTCGTAGCCGGGCGGGATCGCGGCGATCGCCGGGTTGTCGGGGTAGAAGTACTTCGTCCAGTGGACGCTGCCGGCGTAGCGCAGGACGGTCGTGCCCGTGTCCGCGTCGTAGGTGCCGGAGGCGAAGTCCCAGGCGAGCTGGTGGCCGGAGGGGCCGGAGGCGGAGACGACGGCGGCGCCGCCGGACGCGGCGGGCGGGCCGACGTAGTTGCGCCAGGACTCCTTGAAGCCCCAATGCAGGGGCGGGGCGGACGTGAGGTCCACCGGGGCGGCGGTGGCGGTGGAGGTCGCGATCAGCGACAGCGCGGCGAGCAGGGCGACGGCACAGGTCGCCAGGGCACGGCGGGGCATGGAAGGCGCGGGTCCTTTGTGGGAGGGAAGGGCGGTGGCCGGAGAACGACGGCGACGCGCCGGGGCCGCCGCGAGAGCGGGCCCCGGCGCGCCGGGTGAGGCGGAGGTGGCGGCTAGTGGAACGTCACGGGCCGGTAGTCGATCCCCACGAACTGCGGGACGCCGCCGACGATCTCGTAGAACGAGACGAGCACCGCGCACGGGTCCGAGCCCGCCGAGGCGGCGCAGAACGTCGTCGTCGTGGGCGAGGTCGCCCCCGAGAAGTCGACGTCGTCGAACACGTCGGAGATCGTGATGTTGCCGCTGTAGGTGCCGGAGCTCAGCGCGTTGAGGCTCGTGAACGCGCCGGTGTCGCCGTCGCAGCGCTGGGCCCAGGTGGCGGGGTTGACCGCGCCGATGTTGCACTCGGCGATCGCGTAGTGCGTCGCAGTGCCCGCGAGGGCAGTCGGGACGGTGCCGGTGACGGCGATCGAGGCGGGCGCCGTGTACGGCCCGCTCGGGGTCAGCGTGGGGGCGGCCTGCGCCGCGCCCGCCGTGGCCGCCGCGATGGCGGCAGCCGAGATCGTCGCGGCCAGGAGCCGCGTCTTGAGACGCATCATGGTGAGGTTCCCTTCTTGGGTTGGACCGTCCGGACAAGGCTGTGTCCGGACGTTAGGGCACCCTAATTAAGGAGAAGAGTTAGGTCAACCTAATTCGCGACCCCGCGCCTGCCGGGTCGGCAGGGCGGACAGCCGGTCAGGCCTAGGTCTTGCCCGATTGTGCCGTTTGCCGCTAGGGTCGCCCGCATCCGAACATCCATCAGGCCGCGTTGCGCCTGACCGGGTCTGAGCGCATCGCGCGGCCTCCGAGGAAAGGAGCCTGGGCATGCACAAGGCTGCGGACCGCATCCGCAACGTGGCCCTCGTCGGCCATCGCGGCAGCGGCAAGACCTCGCTGTTCGAAGCGCTGCTCTTCCAGGCACAGGCGACCAACCGCCTGGGCAGCGTCGCGGACGGCACCTCGCTGAGCGACAGCGAGCCCGACGAGCAGACGCGCGGGATGTCCATCGGCGCCGCGCTCAACTCGTTCGAGTGGCAGGACCGCCGGATCAACCTGCTCGACACGCCCGGCGAGCCGAGCTTCGTGGCCGACGCGCTCGGCGCCCTGCGCGTCTGCGAGTCGGCCATCTTCGTGGTCAACGCGGTGATGGGCGTCGAGGTGTCCACGATCCGGCTGTGGGAGCGGGCGTCCGAGCTGGACCTCGCGCGCATGGTGTACGTGAACATGCTGGACCGCGAGCGCGCGGACTTCGCCCGGACGCTGGAGTCGCTGAAGGACGCGTTCGGGCCGCACGTCGTCGCCGTGGAGATCCCGATCGGCGTCGAGCACGAGGTCTCGGGCGTGATCGACCTCGTCGACATGAAGGCCTACGCCTACGACGACGCGTCGCGCGACAACTGCCGGGAGATCCCGATCCCGGATGAGCTTCGCGCCGCCGCCGAGGAGTACCGCGAGAAGCTGATGGACGAGGTCGCCGAGGTCTCCGACACGCTGATGGAGCGCTACCTCGAGGGCGACGAGATCTCCCACGAGGAGATCGTCGCCGCGCTCAAGGACGGGACCAACCACGGCGGGATCTTCCCGGTCGTCTGCGGCGTCGCCACGCGCAACCTCGGCACCAACCGCCTGCTGGACGCGATCGTCGAGGACCTGCCGTCGCCGGTGAAGCACGGGGTCATGGAGGTCACCGACCACGTCGCGCTGGAGCCCTCCGAGGACAAGGAGCTGTTCGCCTACGTCTTCAAGACGCGCGCCGACCCGTTCGCGGGCCGCATCAACCTCTTCCGCGTCTACCAGGGCGTGATGGCCCACGACAGCCAGGTGCTGAACACCCGCGCCCACGGCAAGGAGCGCATCGGCCAGCTGATCCGCTTCTGTGGCAAGGAGTCCGAGACCGTCGAGGAGTTCGGCCCCGGCGACATCGGCGCGGTCGCCAAGCTGAAGGAGACGCGCGCGGGGGACTGGCTGGCCGCGGTCGACGAGCCGATCGCGATGCCCGCGATCAGGCTGCCGGCGCCGGTGATGGCGTTCGCGATCGAGCCGAAGGCCAAGGGCGACGAGGAGAAGGTCTTCACCGCGCTGCGCCGCCTGCAGGAGGAGGATCCGACGATCGACCTGCACCGCGACCGGCAGACCGGTGAGGAGATCGTCGCGGGCCTGTCGCAGATGCACGTCGAGGTGATCGTCGACCGGCTGAAGTCGCGCTTCGGCGTCGAGGTCGCGCTGAAGCCGCCGCGCGTGCCCTACCAGGAGTCGATCCGCAAGCCGGCCAAGGCGCACGGGCGCCACAAGAAGCAGACCGGCGGCCGCGGCCAGTTCGGCGACTGCCACATCGAGATCGCCCCGCACGCCGACGGCGACTTCGAGTTCGTCGACGCGATCAAGGGCGGCGTGATCCCGCAGGGCTTCATCCCGGCGGTGCAGAAGGGCGTCCTGGACGCGATGGCCCACGGGCCGGTGGCGGGCTTCCCGCTGAAGGGCGTGCGGGTGACGCTGGTCGACGGCTCCTACCACTCGGTCGACTCGTCGGAGCAGGCGTTCAAGATGGCCGGGGCGCAGGCCATGCGCCAGGCGATGGAGGCCGCGGGCGCGGTCCTGCTCGAGCCGATCATGCTCGTGACGCTGTCGGTGCCCGAGGACTCGGTCGGCGACGTCATCGGCGACCTGAACTCGCGGCGCGGGCGCCCGCAGGGGATGGAGCCGATGAAGTCCGCCCATCCGCCGATGACCGAGGTCAAGGCCGAGGTCCCGATGGCGGAGATGCTCACCTACGCGCCCGACCTGCGCGCGATCACCGGCGGCCAGGGCGACTACACGATGGAGTTCGTGCGCTACGAGGAGGTCCCGACGCACCTGGCGGCCAAGGTCGTGGCTGCGGCCGCGCAGGAGGAGGAGGCGGCGCACGCGTAGGCGGCATGCGGGACGGCTCGGCGCGCGCCGTCCCGCTCTTGCCCGCGAGGGGGCGGCGGGTACACTGAGCTTCGTGAGTCCGATCGATCCCAGCACGTTCGGAACCGGTGAGCCGCGGACCTTCGACGGGCGGACCTACCCGTCGCATCTTCGTGTCTATGAGGCCTACGACGACGTGCTGCTTCCGGTCGTCGCCGATCGGCAGCCCGCGACCTTCGATCAGCTGAGCATCGCGATCCCGGACGCGCGGATGCGGGCGTCCCTTCCGCGCTGGCTGGCGTCCGCTGAGTGGCGCGGTCTGGTCAAGCGCCTGGATTCCTCGATGGACGCGCCGCGGACGTATGGCCTCGGTCCGCAGGCCGACGATCACCTGCCGCACGCCGCATAGCTCAGGCCTTGCCGGGCGGGGACGACGAGCGCTACGTCGATCGGGTCTTCCTGACCCGGCGCGGCCGGGCGCCACGGCTCGTTCCCTGCGCCGTGCTGTTCGTCGACCTGCTTGGCGTACGTGCCATGAACCGCGGACCCCAGCGGGCGGTGCGATCGAACCTCATCGCGCTGGAACGCGCGGTGTCGGGGATGTATCGCGACTACCTGGAACCCGACTCACCATGGCCCGGCGCGCTGTTCTCGGACACGCTCGTGCTCGCGGCGCCCGTTCCCGACCAGGACGGCGGCGCGGAGGTGGCGCTGGGTGGTCTCGTCCTGCAGGCGTGCTGGTTGCAGTTGAACCTCATCGACCAGGGCTTCTTCATGCGTGGAGCGCTGGCGCTGGGCGACTTCTACATCAGGGACGGGGTCATCTTCGGCCCTGCGCTCGTCGACGCGGCCGAGCTGGAGCACGATGTCGCCGTCCACCCGCGGATCATCCTCAGCCGTGAGGCGGAGAAGTCGCAGCGTCGCGCTCTCAGGGACTACGCGGACCCCCAGCAAGCGCCCCAGGACGGGGCGTTGACGTGCGACGGCGATGGGTGGACCTTCATCAACTACCTGTCGGTGCTGCTCGACGAGACCGACGACCCGCGAGCGGGGCTGAGGATGCACCGGGACCGGATCGTCGCGCGGCTGGCGGAGACGCGCGCGCGGAAGCGCGTCTGGGAGAAGTACCGATGGGCGGCGGAGTACCACAACGAGTTCGTCGGACGGACGTTCGCGGCCGAGGTGGATCTCCTCGTTCCCATCGATGCGATGACGTGGGAGTTCACGCGCTTCGTGTGAGCGGCACGGCAGCGTTCCGCATCGCGCCTTGCCGGGCGCCGTCGTCGTGGGGTGCGTTGCTACCCTCGGCGACGGCTTGACCCGCAAGTCGATCACCACGAACCCTGCCGTCGTCACGTGCGACGTCTGCGGCCGCACGCTCCTGCGCGGCGAGCATGCCGACGTCTTCATCGCCGGCGGCCAGCGGCGCAACGTGTGCGAGCTGTGCACCGGTCGCGCCGTCCACGAGGGCTGGATCCGCGAGGGCCTGGACGACGTCGTCGCCCGCAACGGCGGCGGCCGCGGCCGTCGCGGTGGCTCGTTCCTGTCGAAGCTGCGCGCGCGCCGCGAGCCGCGCGTCGGCGAGCGCGAGCTGACGCCCGAGGAGCTGCCCTACGCGCGGCCCCGGGCTCGCGTCCAGCGCGTCGAGGAGCCGGTCGAGGAGTACGTCTACGAGGACGAGCCGGCCTACGAGGCGCCGCCGCAGCCGGCGCCCGCGCCCGATCCCGAGCCGGTGCAGCACCACGCGCCGCCGGCCGAGCCGCTGGACCACACGCTGTACACGCAGCGCGACGTCCATGGCGTCCCGACCAACGCGGAGCTGAAGGTCGCGCGGGCGATGGAGCTGTTCAACCAGTCGCCGCAGGTGCGGACCGTGGCGGGCGTCGCGCGCTCGCTCGGCGCCCCGATCGTCAGCGCGCGGCCGTCGAAGACCGAGGGCAGCGTCGTGACGATCGTCGTCGCCTGGGAGCTGTCCTGGTACCGCTTCGAGGTCGACCTCGGCAACGAGGCCGCGGGCGTCCGCGTCGCCGCGCAGGGGTCCGAGCTGTCGGAGCTGGACACGATCGACCAGACGCCGAACGCGGCGGCCGACGACAGCGGGCGTTTGCACCCCGCGGCCTCGCTGGCTTAGGGTGCGGGCCGGGGTGCCCACCTGATGATCTACTGCGTCGTCCCACAGGAGCTTGCGCCCGAGCTGTTCGACCAGCTCACGTCGTACTACGCCGAGGACCCCAACGTCGAGGTCATCATCGACCGCCGCAAGGCCGAGCGACGCGACGGGCAGGCCGACAACGGGACCCATCGTCGCGAGCTGCGCGACCGCCGGCGGCCGCGCGTGCCCGGCGAGTTCCCACCGCTCGACCCGGAGTGAGCGGCGGCGCCGTGGACGTCGTCGTGCACGTCGACGGCGGGGCGCGGGGGAACCCGGGGCCGGCGGCGGCCGCCTGCGTGGTGACCGACGCGGCCGGCGGCACCGTCCTGGACGAGGCCTCGCTCGTGCTCGGCGAGACCACCAACAACGTCGCGGAGTACCGCGGGCTGCTGCTCGGGCTGGAGCGTGCGCGCGCCCTGGGCGCGACGAAGGTCTCCGTGATCAACGACTCCGAGCTGATCGCCAAGCAGGTCAACGGCGAGTACAAGGTCAAGCACCCCGACATGAAGGCCTTGCACGCGGAGGCCCTCGCCGCGCTGGGCGCGTTCGAGTCCTGGTCGATCCGCAGCGTGCCACGCGCCCAGAACGCCGACGCCGACGCGCTGGTCAACCAGGCGCTGGACGCGGCGGGCGCCTAGCCCGGCCGCCGCGCCGCGGCTAGGTCAGCGGCGCCGACGTCGAGCGCCCGCCGGGCGTCATGCGACCGGAGCCCGGGTGGTGCCGGTGGCCCGGATGGCCGTGGTGGGGGCGGACCTGCGCGCGCAGCGCCGCGAGGTCGCAGCCGGCCGGGTTGTCGAAGCAGCCCAGGGCGATCGTCCTGCCCTGCGCGGTGATCCAGCCCTTGGCGACGGCCTGGGTGAGCTGGGCGTCGAGCTCGGCGCGAACGGCGGTGGTCACCTCGGCGGGCGTCTTGTGCAGCTGGGTGGCGAGGCCGTCGATCCAGGCGGTCTTCTTGGCGGCCAGGTCCGTCGTGCCCTGTCCGCGCTGCTGGGCGGCGACGGTCGTGATGGCGGCGCGCAGGTCGGCGGGGGAGACGTCCAGGCGGCGGGCGACGCCGGTCAGCGCGGCGCGCCAGGGCCCGCGGGCGTGGCCGCGCGCCTTGGCGGCATGGTGGGTGCCGCGCTTGCTCGGGTGGCTCGAGGAGGACGAGCGCGCCAGCGCGACGGCCGTGACGCTCAGCGCGATCACGCAGACGACGGTCAGGACGGTCAGCAGGCGGCGGGACATACCACGTTGGTAGCACCCCTCAACGCGGCGCAAACGTGGTCGTGTCCGCGCCCGCGACCTGGACGATCTCGACGCCCGCGGCCTCCAGGACGTCGCGGCCGTCCAGCACCGCGTAGCCCGCGCGGTAGTACAGGCGCGCGATCCCCGCGTTGGCGATCAGCTTCGCGCAGGGCGGGCACGGGAAGTCCGTGACGTACATCGTCGCGCCCTCGGTCGAGCGGCCGGCGCGGGCGGCGCGGGCGATCAGCGCGGCCTCGGCGTGGGTGGCGGTCGACAGCTCCAGCTCGACGCCCTTGGTGAAGTTCGCGCGCGGGTCGCCGGCGGCGTAGATCGCGTGCGGGTGCGGATGGTGCTCGTTGGTGGCGGCCTCGACCGAGCCGTCGGCGAAGCGGATCGCGGCGCCGACCTGGCGCCACCAGTCGAGGCTGGCCGTCGCGGCCTGCTCGGCGAGGTCGGCCAGCGCCTGGTCGGGCGCGACGACCCGGACCGGCGACGGGTCGAGCATCCGCACGGTCTTGGTCTTGTCCCAGCGCAGGAACGCGGTGTCGTAGCGGACGGCGGCCTTCGGGAACCAACGCTCGACGACCGCGTAGGAGACGTCCTCGGCGGGGGCGACGATCGACAGCCCCGGCTCCCGCGCCAGCCGGCCGGCGCCGAGCGCGTCGAGCACCGCGACGCTGGACGCGATCTCGAGCGAGGCGAGCGCGCGCGCGGCGTCGGCGGCGTCCAGCGCGCGGACGTCCTTGGCCAGCGGCCGGAAGTCGGCGTGCAGCTCGGGGCCGATCACGAACGCGCGTCGGCCGCGGGCGTGGCGCTCCAGGAACCGCCGGTAGCCCTCGTGGAGCACCGGGACGTAGGCGAGGACGACCTCGCGGCCGGCCGGCGCCGCGTCGGTCATCCCCGGCGCAGGGTCTCGTCGATCAGCCCCGGCAGGACCTCGGCGAGCTTGGGCCCGAGCTTGTCGCCCAGGTTCATGTACATCTGGCGGATGCGCTCGGAGGTCGTCACCGACGACTGCCGCTCCAGCACGACGACCTCGCCCACGACCTCCTCCAGCGCCGTGAGCTGCTCGGGCGTGTAGGAGTGGTCGGCGGTGAGGACCAGGACGTCGGGCTCGACGGCGCGGATCAGGCCCCACTTCGGGTCCTCGTCCTGCTTGAGGTAGATGAGATCGACCGGGCGCTGGTGGGCCAGCAGCTCCAGCCGCTCGCTCTCGGGGACCATCGGCCGGTCCTCGCCCTTGCGGCGGCGGATCTTGGCGTCGCTGTCGACCCCGACGACGAGGATCCCGCCCAGCTCCTTCGCGCGCGCGAGGTACTTGACGTGGCCGAGGTGGATGAGGTCGAACGACCCCGACGTCAGCACGATCCGGTACCCGAGCCCCCGCAGGTGGGACACGACGCGGGTCATCTCCTCCAGGGAGGGGACCAGGCGGTCGGCGAAGTTGACGTCCGGGCTGAGGACGCCGCTGGTGGCGGCCATGCGCGGAAGGATAGATGGGTCCTCGGACGATCGTTCGGGGTCGGTCGATCTGTCCGGGTCGGCATGCACCATCCTGTGCGAGATGCCGACCTACCTGCCCTTCGACGAGCGCCGTCCCAGCACGCAGTACCAGGACATGCTGCGCACGATCCGGGAGACGGGCGTCCAGGTCGAGACCAAGCAGGGCGAGACCGCGCTGGCCGTCGCGGGGCATCAGATGCGCTTCCCGATGGCCCACGGCGCGGCGATCATCACCGAGCGGTCGATCGGCGGCTTCGTGACCAAGGCGATCGGCGAGCTGTGCGCGTTCATCAACGGCGCGCGGACGCTGGACGAGTTCCGGGCCTTCGGCTGCGACTGGTGGGACGCGTGGGCGACCCCGGAGAAGACCGCGTCGCGCGGCCTGGCGCCGGGCGACCTCGGGCCGGGCTCCTACGGGCACGCGTTCCGTCATTTCACGACGAACCTCGACGACCCCGACGACCCGGGCTTCGACCAGCTGCCGCACCTGATCGCCAAGCTGAAGGACCTGCCGCTGGACCGCACGGCGGTGCTCTCGCCGTGGATCCCGAACGCCAACCACCGCGAGGCCGGCGTCAAGTCGCGCAACACGATCGCGCCCTGCCACGGGTGGATCCACGCGCTGGTGTTCAACGACAAGCTGCACCTGGTCCACAACCAGCGCTCGGGCGACACGCCGATCGGCGTGCCGTCCAACATGGCGCAGTACACGGCGCTCGGGCTGATGATCGAGCAGCTGACGGGCTACGAGTTCGTCGAGTACGTGCACTGGATCCAGTACGCCCACATCTACTCCAACCAGCTGGCGTACGTCGACGAGCTGCTGGAGCGCGAGCCGCTGCCGCTGCCGACGCTGGAGCTGACCGCGGCGGGCAAGCGGATCACCGACATCCACGACTTCCGCGCCGAGCACTTCGCGCTGAGCGACTACCACCCGCACCCGGCGATGCGCGGCATCCCGGTGCTGACGTGATCGCCCTGGTCGTCGCCTACGCGGGACGCGACCGCGTCATCGGGCGCGACGGCGGCCTGCCGTGGCGGCTGCCGAGCGACATGAAGCACTTCGTCGAGCTGACGACGGGCGGGACCGTGGTCATGGGGCGGCGGACGTGGGAGTCGATCCCGGAGCGGTTCCGGCCGCTGGCGAACCGGCGCAACATCGTCCTGTCGCGCTCGCTCGGGTCGCTCCCGGACGCGGTCGAGGTGTACGAGTCGCTGGAGTCCGGGCTGGCGGCGGCGGGGACCGACGCGTTCGTGATCGGCGGGGGCTCGACGTACGAGGAGACGCTGCCGCTGGCCGATCGCGTCTACGCGACGGAGATCGCCGGCGAGGTCGAGGGGGACACGTTCTTCCCGGCGCTGGACCCGGCGGACTGGGTCGTGACGTCGGCGTCGGAGCCGGTCTCCGAGAACGGCCACGAGTTCACGATCAAGACCTATGACCGGCGCTGACTCCCTGTACTACCTGGACGCCGCGCGCTCGCCCGAGCAGCGGTCCTACATGGAGTCCTTGGAGGACGGGGGCGTCTGCATCTTCTGCCCCGAGCACGTCGCGGAGTACCAGGAGCACCCGGTCGAGCACCGCGGCGAGCACTGGTACGTCACGCGCAACTCCTATCCCTACGCGGGGACCGTCGCGCACTACCTGATCGTGCCGCTGCGCCACGTCACCGCGTTCGACGAGCTGCCCGACGCGGCGGGGGCCGAGCTGTGGTCCTTGCAGCGGGTGCTGAAGGACCGCCACGCGCCGCTGGCCACGGCGACCGTCATGCGCTCGGGCGACATGAGGTACAACGGAGGCTCGGTGGCGCACCTGCACGCGCACTTCGTGATCCTCGACGACGCGCCGGCCGAGACCGTGCGCTTCAAGGTGAGCGCATGAGCGACGACGGCGGGCTCGCACGCGACGTCGAGCTGCTGCACGAGGTCGGCTCGCTGCGGCGCGTGGCGCGCACGTGGGCGCAGTTCACCGGCGCGGGCATGGCCAACGTCGCCGAGCACACGCTGCGGGTGGCGTGGATCGCGATGGCGATCGCGCGCCGGGAGGGAGCGGACGCGGCGCGCTGCGCGCAGCTGGCGCTCGTCCACGACCTCGCCGAGACGCGCACGGGAGATGTGCATTACCTGTCGCGGATGTACGTCGAGCGTCGCGAGGACGAGGCGCTGCGCGACGCGGTGGCGGGGACGTCCCTGGAGGACGAGGCCGGCGCGCTGTGGGACGAGTACCACGAGCAGGCGTCGCTGGAGGCGCGCGTGGTCAAGGACGCCGACAACCTCGACTGCGACCTCGAGCTGACCGAGACGCCCGACACCGCGCTGGTCGCGGCGCTGGCGCCGACCCGCGCGCGGGTCCGCGACAAGCTCCATACCGACACCGCGCGGGCGCTGTTCGACGCGATCTACGCGGGGGACCCGCACGCCTGGCACACCGGCGCGCCGAACCGGCTGACGGCCGGTGACTGGGGCGACGGCGGCGGTTAGAGTCGGGCGATGAGCACGTCGTCCGTCCCGTCCGCCGCCCTGCCCACCGCCGAGGACGTCGAGGCGTTCCGCGCCGACGGCGCGATCGTCCTGCGCGGGCTGCTGACCGACGCGGAGGTGGCGACGCTCGCGCGCGGGGTGGAGCGCAACCTGGCCGACCTGAGCCCGCTGGGGATGAACGCGACCGAGCCGGGCAAGCCGGGCGCGTTCTACGAGGACTTCCGCAACTGGCAGCGGATCGGGGAGTACGAGGAGATCATCCGCGGCTCGGCGCTCGGCGCGGCGGCCGGGATGTTGATGGGGTCGCGGGAGGTCCGGCTGTTCCACGACCACCTGCTCGTCAAGGAGCCCGGGACGCTCGATCGCTCGCCGTGGCACCAGGACCAGCCGTACTACTGCATCGACGGCACGCAGACCGTGTCGTTCTGGATCCCGCTGGACCCGGTCGCGCGGCCCTCCACGCTGGAGTTCGTGACCGGGACCCACACGGGTCCGTGGTTCATGCCGCGCTCGTTCGTCAAGAAGACCGCGATGGTCTTCGAGGAGGGCGCGCTGGAGGAGGTCCCGGACGTCGAGGCCGACCGGGACGCGTTCCCCATCAAGGGCTGGGCGCTCCAGCCCGGCGACGCGGTCGCGTTCAACATGTTGACCCTGCACGCCGCGGCCGGGTCGCCGTCGCGCCGCCGCGCCTTCTCCGTCCGCCTCACCGGCGACGACGTCACCTGGGCCCCGCGGCCACACCGCACCTCGCCACCGTTCGACGAGGTCGAGCTGGCCGCCGGCGCCCCGCTGGACCACCCGCTGTTCCCGGTGGTCTGGTCGCGCGCCGCCGGGTAGGCGCGGACGCTACGCCGTCGGCGTCGCCGGGTCGCCGTCCGCGGCGGCGGCGAGCTTGGGCACGAGGTGGTCGATCAGGTAGGGGATGCTCAGCACGCTGATGAACGAGGTGGCCTCGTAGAGCGTGCCGCGCTCGGGGATGAAGATGTCCCGGCCTTGCTTGTGAACCTTCAGCGGGGCGTAGTAGGGCTGGGCTCGCAGCTTGGCCGCGGGCGCGGGGTCGGCGAACCAGAGCAGCGCGCCGACGTCGAGCAGGTCGGCCTTCTCCTCGGAGAGCGGGCCGCCGAAGTCGTCGCTGCCGACGTCGTCGAGCGCGGACGGGAACGTGAAGCCGAGCGAGACGAGCAGGCGCGTGCGGGCGTCCTGGGGGCCGTAGACGTACAGCCCTTCGTAGGGCGTGGCGACGACCGCGGTCTGGCCCTGGAACTCCGGGTGCGCCTTGGCCGCCGCGGCAAGCCGTGCCGCCGCCTGGGCCCGCAGCCGCGCGCCGAGCTTCGGCTTGCCGACGGCCTTGGCGGTCATCGTCAGCTCGTCCTGCCACGAGGAGCCCCAGTCGACCTGGCCGCGCGGCTGGGCGATCGTCGGAGCGATCTTGGACAGCGTGGCGTAGTCCTTCTTCGACAGGCCCGAGTAGATCGCCAGGATCAGGTCGGGACGCAGCGCCGCGACCTTCTCGAACTCGATCCCGTCGGTGAAGCCCAGCTTCGTCGGCAGCGGTCGGCCACCGAGCGCGGCCTCGGCCCACGGGAAGATCGCGCCCGGCCGGTCGCCCAGCCACTCCGTCGTGCCGACCGGATCGATTCCGAGCGCCAACAGCGCGTCCTGCTCGCGGAGGCCGACGACGACCACGCGCTTCGGTGCGCTCGCGACCGTGGTCGACCCGAACCTGTGCTCGACGGTCGCGGGGAACGCGGCCTCCTCGGCGCCCGCCGCCGCGTTCGCGCCGGGCGTGGCGGAGGCGGAGCCGTCGCCGGGGCTCGACGAGCCGCAGGCGGCGAGGGCGAGGACGCCGGCGAGGAGGGCGAGGACGGACGCGGAACGGACCATTAGGGCACCCTAATAGAAGGCCGTCAGGTGGCGTCGCGTCGACCAGGGCCAGGCGGCTCGGCGACGCGACGCGCCGCCGTCGTCCTTCGCTAGACTGCTCGAACCAACGCGGATGTAGCTCAGTTGGCTAGAGCGTCTGCTTGCCATGCAGAAGGTCGAGGGTTCGAGTCCCTTCATCCGCTTCGCATCGAAGGCCCCGCACGTGCGGGGCCTTCGTCGTTCTCGGGCCGCGATTCAGCGCGACCCGGACCAGGCGGCTTCGTGCGCCTCGGGGTGGTCGTCCAGGTAGGCCTGGCGGCCGTCGAAGGCCTCGACGTCGTCCTCGAAGGAGGGGACGTTGTCGCGGTCGTGCCCGCGGCCGCCGCGGGCGGAGTCGTCGCGGCGGGCCCGGCCGCCGTCGTCCCAGCCGATGCGCAGCGAGACGCCGGCCAGGAGGAGCATGGCGCAGGGCACGCCGACGAGGAACGTCGTGATCGAGAAGCCGCCGACGTCGGCGAGGACCGCGGCGACGCAGACCACCAGCGGCATCACGACCGTCCAGACGCGGGGGACGATGAGGCCGAAGCCGAGGTGGACGACCGCCATCGCGGCGAGCGCGGGCAGCCACGGATCGTCGGGGATCGCGAGCAGGAGCGCGACGAGCACGCCCCCGACCGTGACGGCGTAGACCGCGACGATCGACAGGACCCTCAGCACCCGCTGCACAACCGGCAGTATCGCGGGCGGGGCGGACGCTCGCCGTCCGCCCAGAGGCGCCGACCGGAATCGAACCGGTGTACACGGCTTTGCAGGCCGCTGCGTAGCCACTCCGCCACGGCGCCGGGGTGGGTCCGGGAAGGATAGGCCAGTCGAGCGGTCGGGCGTCCGGTCGGAGCCTGCCCGATCGTCTCGAACGACATGGCCAACATCTACGAGCCCGAGCTCGACGTCGAGCAGGACCGCCCGCCCTACACGTGGCGCCGCGCCCGGCTGGGCCGGGTCGCCGGGGCCCAGCGCCTGGGCGCGTCGCTCTTCCGGGTGCCGCCGGGGTCGGCGACGTTCCCGCTCCACGCGCACCTGCACAACGAGGAGCTGCTGGTCGTCGTCGGCGGCGCGCCCACGCTGCGGACCCTCGACGGCGAGCGCGCGCCGGCGCCCGGCGAGGTCGTCGCCTTCCCGGCGGGCCGCGCGGGCGCGCACGAGCTGCGCAACGAGACCGACGAGGACGTCTCGCTGCTGATCGTCTCCACGATGCTCGCCCCCGAGGTCAACCTGTTCCCCGACAGCGGCGAGCTGTGGGTCCGCGACTACGTCCCGGGAACCGACGCCCCGGCCGCGGCGATCGACCTCCGCGCGCCGCTGGCGGACGCCGGTTGATAGAGTTTCCGCTCCCAGGGCCGTTAGCTCAGCTGGGAGAGCACTTGCTCGACAAGCAAGGGGTCGCTGGTTCGAGCCCAGCACGGCCCATCACCGAAAACCCCGCTCCGGCGGGGTTTTCGCGTTCCCGGGCCCGCCGGCGCCGGCGCCGGCGCCCGACGTGCGGCCATACGATGCCGCGATGGCCCCGCCCGCCGCCGTGGACCGGCCCTTCCTGACCGCGCAGTGGCGCGACGTCGCCGGGATCACGTACGCGTGCGACGCGGAGCGGCTGGCGCCGTTCGTGCCGGACGGCGCACGGATCGACCGGCTCGACGGGCAGCCGCGCGTCAGCCTCGTGGCCTTCGAGTTCCGGCGGACGCGCGTGCTCGGGATGCCGATCCCGGGCTGCGTCCGGTTCCCCGAGATCAACCTGAGGTTCTACGTCCGTCACGGCGGCGAGCGCGCGGTCGTCTTCATCCGCGAGCTCGTGCCGGCGCGCGCGGTCGCGACGGTCGCGCGCCTGCGCTACAACGAGCCCTACGTGCGGGTCCCGATGGCCTGCGCGACCACGACCGACGCGGCGGCGGGCACGATCGCCGTCGAGCACCGCTTCGCCGCCGGCTCCTCGCTGCGCGTCACGGCAGCGGCCTCCGCCGCCGTTCCGGCGCCCGACAGCGCCGCCTTCTGGCTGACCGACCACGCCCTCGGGGTCGGCACGCGCCGCGACGGGACCGCGGTGCTCTACCGCGTCACGCACCCGACATGGGCCCTGCATGAGGTCACAGACGCCCAGATCGACGTCGACTTCGCCGCCGTCTACGGCTCCGAATGGGCCTGGCTGGCCGACGCGAAGCCCAGCCACCTGACGCTGGCGGGCGGCTCGGCGGTCACGGTCTCCCGGCCGATCGCGGCCGGCCGCGCTTGACGGCGCGGGCCCGCGGCGCCGTGGATCGCACGACGATCGCCATATGAGCCGGGCGGTCCAAGTATTGGAGGCCCACACCGCGTGCGGGCGCGCGCCCACGCGGTCACGGGTGCCGCCCGGGCGCCTCGGCGTTCACTGACGACAGCGCAGCGCTCTGCGAAGCCCGAGGATCAGGGATGCTGCGAAGATCGATCGGGGTGGGCGCCTCCCGCAGGCCCGCCGACGACCTTCATGCGCCGTCGTTTCACGTAAGCAGCAGGGGTTTCCGCGAATCGGGAGACGTAAACGTCTCTCAACGGATGTTCGATGGCAGACACGTCGCGGCGTCGAGGAGGGTGGCGCCGCCTGACCCAGAAGCACGGTCGTTTCTGGGAATCGTCCGCCGTCGTCGAGGTCCTAGCACGCATGCTCACCGTTCCCCTCCGGGAGACGGTTCGACGCCCCCTGCCGTCGCACGAGGGGCTGTGGATCGTCGTCCCGACCTACAACGAGGTCGAGAGCCTCCCGCCAACGCTCGCCGGGATCGCCGGCGCCCTCGAGGCGTTCGCGCCCGACTTCCGGATCCTCGTCGTGGACGACGGCTCGCCCGACGGGACCGGCCGCCTGGCCGACGCCATCGCCGCGGCCGACCCGCGCGTCGCCGTCCTGCACCGCGGCGCCAAGAGCGGCCTGGGCGACGCCTACGTCGCCGGCTTCACCGCCGCGCTGGCCGCCGGCGCGCGCCGCGTCGTGCAGATGGACGCCGACGGCTCGCACGACCCGGCCGCGCTGCCCGCGCTGCTGGCGGCCGGCGGCGACGGCGGTGCCGACGTCGTGCTCGGCTCCCGCTACGTCGCCGGCGGCAGCACGCCGGACTGGAGCCTGCGCCGCCGCGCGCTGAGCCGCGGCGGCTCGGCCTACGCGCGGCGGGTCCTGCGCCTCGGCGTCCGCGACCTCACCGGCGGCTTCAAGGCCTGGCGCGCCGACGCGCTGGCGACCGTCCTGCGCGAGCCGCCCGCGCTGCAGGGCTACGGCTTCCAGATCGAGCTGACCTACCGCGCCGCGCGCGCCGGGCTGGCGATCGCCGAGGTCCCGATCACGTTCCGGGACCGCACGGCGGGGGAGAGCAAGCTCGGCGCCGCGACGATCCGCGAGGCGCTGGTCGGCGTCCCGGCGCTGCGGCGGCGGCGCCGGCGCCGGCGACCCGCCATCGCCGCATCGGCCCCGTCGGCCACGCCGGCCTCGTCGGCCGCGCGCGCCACCGCCACGACCGCCACCGCGACCGCCTCATGACCGCGCTGCCCTCAGGCGCCCTCGCGCTGGCCACCCGCTACCGCCGCCAGCTGTCCTTCGGCGTCGTCGGCGCCGGCGTCATGGCGGTCGGCTTCCTGATCCTGCTGCTGCTCACCGGCCCGGCCGGCGTCAGCCCGCACGTCGCCTACCTCGTCCAGGCCGTCGTCTCGGTCGAGCTGAGCTTCGCGCTCAGCCGTTACTGGACCTGGGGCGACCGCCGCGGCCGGACGCGCTCCGCGGCCCTGCGCGAGTGGCGCCGCTTTCACGCCTCGCGGGTCGTCTCGGTGCCGGCCAACCAGGCGCTGTTCTCGCTGCTGATCGTCAGCGGCGCCGGCGTGTGGCTGTCCAACGCGATCTGCATCGCGCTGACGACCGCGGTCAACTGGCTCGTCGGCCACCACCTCGTCTTCGGCCCCGACGAGGACCGCCGTGCCTGAGGTCAGCATCGTCATCCCGGTCAAGGGCAACCAGCGCACGATCGGCGCCACCGTCGCCTCGATCGCCGCGCAGGACCACGACGGCGACGTCGAGCTGATCCTCGTCGGCGACCACGGCGACCCGACCTGGCAGGCCGTGCCCGGGGACCGGATCGGCCGCGTCACGGTCAAGCGCCTGGAGATCACCGTCGACACCGGCGGCCGCGACGCCAACGCCAAGCGCAACGCCGGGCTGGCCGCCGCCACCGGCGACGTGCTGTGCCTGACCGACAGCGACATGGTGCTGCCCACCGACTGGCTGCGCACCGGCCTGGCGCTGCTGGACGGCGAGACCGACTGCGTCGGCGGCCCGATGATCAGCGTGCATCGCGACTTCTGGGGCGCCTACGTCGACGGCAACCCGATCGCGAGCAAGACGCCGCGGATGCCCGAGCCCTACCGGCTGGACCGCGCGTCGCTGGGCCGGCGCGGCCGCAAGCTGCCGATCACCGCCAACGTCCTCCTCACCCGCGAGGTCTACGAGGCCGTCGGCGGCCTCGACGCCGCGTTCGTCCACAGCTACGAGGACTACGAGTTCTTCCAGCGGATCGTCGACGCGGGCTTCGCCGTCGTCTGCGATCCGACGCTGGCCGCCTGGCACCACCACCGCCAGGGCTGGCGCGCGCTGGTGCGCGAGTACCACCGGTCCGGGCGCGGCTGCGCGCAGTTCGTCGGCAAGCACCCGCACAGCCCGTTCAGCCGGGACCGCATGCGCCAGCTGGAGATCGTCGCGACCGTCGCGCTGTTCGGCCTCGTCGCGTGCGTCGAGCAGCCCGTCGCGCTGCTGGCGGGCCTCGCGCTCGCCGCCCTGCTCTGCCTCTACGTCACCGCCCGCGCGCGCACGCCGCGGGCCGTCGTCTTCCCCGCCGTGACGCTCGTTCTCGGCCTGTCGTTCACCGCCGGGCTGGTGCGCGGACTGCGCACCCGGCCGGCATCCGCTCCCGCAGGTTCCATCAAGGAGGATCCGTCGTGGTCACCCGTGTCCTGATCGCCGGGATGGCGATCGCCGCTCTCGCTCCCACCGCCGTCGCCGCGGCCCACCCCAAGGGCCCGCCGCCGGTCTCCGACGCGCAGAGCTTCTACTTCGATCTCAACCAGACCCATCACCCCAAGAAGGGCTCGGTGCAGATGTCCTCGCCGGGCTCGCTGGCCGACAACGTGTGGTACGTGGTGACGGCCCAGGGGACGGCGAGCTTCTCCAAGCCGTCGCAGTGGGTGCACCCGAAGCGGCGCCACGGCCGCCCGGCCGTCGTGTGCGGCACGCCCGAGGCGGCGCCGATGTTCCCGTCGCCGTACGCGGCGACCGGCAAGGTCGGCTTCGACCCCGAGTCGATGTTCGCCCGCATCGCCGGCGCGCGGAAGTGCGGCAAGGACACGCTCCCGCGCACGACCCGGCGCTTCCAGCTCAGCGGCCGCAGCCGCTACCACCACCCGACGCCGCTGATCGGGAGGCAGTCGACGCCGACGGCCACCCACGCCTACGACTACCCGGAGCTGGGCCGCGGCGGCCCGTTGCAGCTGCGTGAGATCGACCTGCCGACCTACGACAACTACGGCCGGTTCAAGATCACCACGCGGCGGGCGACCGACGCCGACTGCGCGGGCACCCAGTACCGCGCGTTCACCGACGACCACGACCGCCGCGCGTTCGCCACCGAGGCCGCATGCGAGGCGGCGCTCTAGCGCCCGCCTCATCCGCGTCGCCGCGAGCGCGGCCGTCGCTCCTGCCCCGCCCGTTGGCGGTGGCGGGGGCGGCCGTGCTCGAGGTGGTGGGCGCCGTCGGGGTCCTGGCCCTGGCGGCGCTGGCGCGCCTGTGGTCGATCGGCACCCGGCCGGGCTTCGACTGGGACGAGCCGGTCTACACGGCCATCGGGCGCTCGGTCGCCGAAGGCCATGGCCTGTACGCCAAGGGCTCGTTCGGCGTCGCGCCCGAGCCCTACCTGTTCCACCCGCCGTTTCACTTCGAGCTGCTCGGCGCGTGGTTCTCGCTCTTCGGGGCGGGGATCGAGCAGGCGCGGGTGCTGGCCGCGCTCGCCTCGCTCGTCACGCTGACGTTGTTGTACGTCCTGCTGCGCCGCCGCTGGGGCGTCTGGGCGCTGGCGCCGTGCCTGGTGCTGGCGACCGACGGCTGGCTGGTGTTCACCAACCGGGTCAGCTGGATCGAGAACATCATGATGGTGCTCGCGGTCGGCGGGCTGGTCGTCTACGACGCGGCGCTCCGCGGCGGGCGCGTGCGGACCTACGCGGCGGCCGGGCTGCTGCTGGGCGGCGCGACGATCTACAAGCACGTCGGGGTCTACGTGCTGGTGGCCGTGCTGATGCACTGGCTGATCGCGCGGCGGGGGCGCGCTCACGGGCGCGGGTCCGCCGAGCGCCGGGGACACCTCGTCCTGGCCGGCTGCGCGGTCGCGATGATCGTGTTGTACGTGATCGGCGCCGTCGTCCTGACGCTGCGCCACGGCGGCGGGGACGCGTTCCTGGACGACTCCAAGGTCCAGCTGCAGCGCCTGACCGGGCACAAGTCCAGCCGCGGCTCGATCGGCGGCCACGCCACGCTGGCGGCGCTGACCGGCCCCTACAAGGTCTTCGCGCTCACGCTCGCGCTGAGCGCGGCGGGCGCGCTGATCGTGGCGTGGCGCGCGGTGCTGGCGCTGCGGCGCCGCAGCGTGGCGGCGCTCGGCGACCCGCTGCTGTTCTGCTGGGCGGCCTCGGCGCTGCTGTGCTTCGCGGCGCTGAAGCTCAAGATGGGGCACTACTTCATGATGGTGGAGTTGCCGCTGCTGCTGGTCGTGGCGGCCGAGCTGCGGGAGCCGCTGCGCCATCGCCGCGCGCTCGGGCTCGCGCTCCTGGCGCTCGTGGTGGCGGCCAACGGCGTGACGTTCGTGGCGCGCTTCGTCGACCGCGACGACAACGCGCTGGGCGCGGTCGCCGCCTACGCCGCCGCGCGCCTGCCCGCCGACGCGCTGGTGCTGACCGAGGAGAGCGTCGGGTCGATCGTCGGCCAGCCCTACTGCAAGCTCACGAAGGCCGGGGCCTGCAAGGCCCAGGTCAAGTACCTCATCATCTACCGCAGCCTGACGCAGGCGCCGCCGAGCACGCCGTCGTTGGACGGGATGCTCCGCTACGCCCGTCCGCTGCGGACGTTCTCGGGCTTCAAGGAGCACATCACGGTCTACCGGGCGCCGGGCCGCGGCGCGGTGTGCGCCGGCGGCCGCGTCGCGCGCGGATTCTGCGCGACCCCGGACGCCGCGCTGCTGCGTCGGACCGCGCCGCTGCGCGCGTCCGGCCGCCGCGCGGTCGTGCGGTTCGGGCCGTCGACCGCGCTGGTGACCCACCCGGCGCTGAGGCCGTTGGCGAGCCTGCCGTCGCGCGCCGCGCCCGCGGTCGTGCTGCTCGGCGTGCGCCCCGACGGGCGCGCGGTGTTCTTCAACCGCGCCCGCGCGAAGGTCACCGGCACGGCGGCCGCGACGTGCGTTCCGTCGCCCGCGAGCTGCGCGACGGTGACGGTCGCCCCGCGCGGCGCGGCGCACCTGGAGGTGCCGACCGTGCTGGGGGAGACGATCCCCTACGAGCTCAAGGTCGATCCGCCGCCGCCCCGGCACGGGCACCATCGCCATCGTCGGCGAGCGTCACGGCCGAGTGCAGGACGGTCGTCGTCCACGGTGACGGCGCGCGGTAGAAGCCCTGCTTGAGGTAGGCCCGCTGGCCGGCGTAGAGCGTGGCCAGCGCGGTGCGCGGGACGACCGTGCGGCCGTCGAGCGTCAGCGCGACGTAGCCGCCGCCGGGGTGGTCCGACCAGCCGACGTGCAACGCGAGGTCCTCCCAGCGCCCGCGCCGCAGCGGCGCGAAGTCCCAGCTGCGCGACTGCTGCGGCGCGCAGCCCGCGCCCAGCGCGCCGCCGCGCACCTGGAGGCGCAGCATCGGGGGCGAGAGCTGGGTGTTGACCTGCAGGGCGATGTTGGGGTGGCAGCCGTCGGGGGCCGACCCGTGCCACTGCGTGAAGATGTTCCAGGTCGAGTTCGGGACCGGCGTGAACGAGAGCGGGAAGCGCGTCGACCACCGGTAGACCCGGTCGGCGCCCGGCCGCGCGCCGGTCTGGGCGACCGACGCCACGCGCTCGGTGCGCTCGCCGCTGCGGACCGGCGTGTCGCCCGCGCGCACGACGAAGCGCGTCGCCGCGCGCGTCCCGACGTCGACGGCCGCCATCCGCGCCGGCCCCGCCACCTCGCGCTGGGCGAAGGCGACCGTGCGCGCGCCGGCGCCCGGCGCGGCGGCGAGCGCGAGCAGCGCCGCGAGCGCGGCGCCGGCGATCCGCGGCGTGCTGGGCGACGGTCTGGGCATCTCTCTCCACGGGTGCTCGGCCGCGACCGGCGTGCATTGAGTGCCCGCCGCTCGGCCTGCGCGAACGTCGTGCCGCGCCACGGCTAGCCTTACGCCGTCCGTGTCGCTGCCCGTCGCCCTCGGCCTCCTCCTCGCGCTCTGCTGCTCGCTCGTCGGCCTGCTGGGCTTCCTGTTCAAGCAGCGCGGCGCGGTCGACGCGCCGACGGTGGAGCTGAGCCACCCGTGGCGCTCGACCAAGGCGTTGTTCTCGAACCGATGGTGGACGCTGGGGATCGTCGTCGCGACCGGCGGCTGGGTCTTCCACGTCGCGGCGCTCGCGCTCGCCCCGATCAGCCTGGTGCAGTCGGTCATCGCCGGCGGCCTGGTGCTGCTGACCCCGCTGGCCGGCCGCGTCTTCGGCCTGCCGACGACCCGGCGCGACTGGATCGGCGTCGCGATCACCGCCGCGGGCCTGACGCTGCTGGCGGCGACGCTGGGCAACTCCGGCCACAGCGCCCACCGCGACTTCGACGGGACGACGCTGTGGCTCTACGTCGGCGTCCTCACCGCGGCGGCCGCCGCCGGGTGCGCGGCCACCGCCTCGGGCGCGCTGCGCGCCGGCCCGGCGCTCGCGCTGGCCGCCGGCCTGCTGTGGGGCGGCAGCGACGTGACGATCAAGGCCGCCTCGGGCGACCTCATCGACCGCTGGCTGCTCGCGTTCCTCACGCCCGAGGCCGCGACGATCACGGTCCTCAGCCTCATCGGCCTCGTCGTCAGCGCGCGCTCGCTGCAGATCGGGCCCGCGGTCGCGGTCATCGCGATCACCAGCGCGGCGGCCAACGTCGTCACGATCGCCGCCGGGCCGATCGTCTTCGGCGAACCGCTCCCGGACGGCACCGCGTCGCTGATCGCCCGGCTGGCCGGCTTCGCGGCGGTCGTCGCGGGCACGGTCCTGACGCCGGGGCCGGAGGTCGTCGAGGAGGCGGCCGCCGAGATCGTGGACGCGTCCGACGCGCCGCCCGAGCCCGCGCCCGCCTAGATGGTTGATGCGGCGGTCGTGCTCGCACGTCGTGCGGCGCTGGATCGCCACTCGATCACCACCACGGTCGATTTCGCATCAACCATCTAGGGAACTCCCCGGTGCGCCCCGGCCCGGGATCGCCCATCGTCCGGGCACGATGAAACGCGGACGGCGCCCAACGGCATGACGTCGGAGATGGACGCCGTCCTGAGCTTCGCCACGAGCACGATCCCGCCCACCGTCGCGGCCGCGCGGCGCACCGACGCCCAGCTGCTGGCCGAGGTCCCGCGGCGCCCCGAGGCCATCGGCGAGCTGTACGCGCGCTGGGCCGGGCCGGTCCTGCGCCACGTCGCCCGGCGCACCGACGACCACGCGCTCGCGCTGGAGGTCGTGGCCGAGACCTTCGCCCAGGCGCTCCTGCACGCCGCGCGCTTCCGCGATCCCGGCGACGGCTCGGCGGGACCGTGGCTGTTCGGCATCGCCTCCAACCTGCTGCACCGCGCGTGGCGCAGCAACGCGGTCGACTCCCGCGCGCGGCGCCGCCTCGGGATGCGCGAGCGCCTGGAGGCCGACGACCACGCCGAGGACGCCGCCGAGCGCCTGACCGCCGCGGGCCGCGCGCCCGCGCTGGCCGCCGCGCTCGCCGCGCTGCCCGACGCGCAGCGGGAGGCCGTGACGCTGCGGGTCGTCGAGGGGTTGGAGTACGCCGAGATCGCCGACGCGCTCGGCATCGCCACCGCGACCGCGCGCGTGCGCGTGTTCCGCGGGCTGAAGGCGCTGCGCGCGGCGCTGGAGACCGACGAGGAGGAGACGACGCGATGAGCCTGCCGGAGCCGCTGCGGGACTACGGGGCCGAGCTGGAGCGCGCGGCGCGACAGCGCCACGACCGCGCGCCGGCCGCCCGGGCCCGCCGCCTGCGCGCCGGCGTCGCCGCGCTCGCCGCGGCGCTGCTGGCCGGCGGCGGCCTGGCCACCGCCGGCGGCGTCCTGGACTCGCCGTTCGACCACGCGCCCAGCGCCATCACCTACAACTTGGCGACGACCGCGCCCGACGGCACGCTGGAGCGCGCGACCTGCCGCGCGACCGGCGCGGGCGCGCGCTGCGCGTCCGAGGGCCGCGAGCTGCCGCTGCATCGCATCGCGGTCGAGCTGCAGCGCCGTGGGACCGAGCGCGCGACGGTCAGCCTCACGCGCCTGTGCCGGCGGCCGGTGCGCTGCCGCACGGTCGCGGGTCCGGTGACGACCCCGGAGCCGGGCGAGCTGTCGTGGGAGACGCTGGCCGGGCTGCGACCTCCGCGCGCCGGCACGCCGATCACCGCGTTCGCGAGCGCCGGCGCGGCGCCGGTCCGCGGCGGCGTCCGCTACGGGGTCGTCGGAGGGACCTACGCCGGTCGGTCCTACGCCTGCGACGGCGCCGACGCCGAGCAGCCGCTGTGCCGGCTGCGCCGCGCGGCGACGAGCGCCAACGGGATCCTCGACGTCGACCGCCTCCTGGAGTCGGCCGGCGCGCGCGCCCTCGTCACCGAGACCGGCCGCCGCTGCCCGCTCACCGGCCGTCGGCCCTGCCGCGGGCTCGACCCGGCGACCGCCCGCCGCCTGGCGTCCGACCCGTCCGCGCTGGCCCGCGACGAGCTGGTGACCTACGAGCGCCAGGTGCGGGCGCGCGGGTTCTGAAACGCGCGCCGCGCCCCGCGGCATGAAGGGGCATGTCCATGTCCTTGCGTTGCTTGCTCATCTTCGTGGCCTTGACGGTCGTGGCCGGGGCGGTGAGCGCGATCGTGCCCGACGCCTGGGCCGACCCGGTCGCGGTCGACCTCCGCGTCGACGCCGACCGCGACGGCGTCCTGACCGCCGCCGACGAGGCCGGGGAGGAGGAGGCGACGGTCGACCACGGCGCGCTCGTGCTCGCCAACGTCGACGACGACGGCGGCCGCTGCGCCGTGGACCTGGAGCGCCGCCTGAGGGCCCGCGTCAAGTTGGTGGACATCACCGCCTGCCACGACGGCGCGGACGACGTGGTCGACGGCGCCGACGACGCGCTCGACCTCGCGCCCGCGGCGGTCGCGCCGATCGCCGCGCCGGTGACGATCTCGGCCACCGGGCCGGTGCACGTGTTCGTCCAGGACGCCGCCGGCCGGTGGTCGCTCGCGACCGATCGTCCGCTCGACGCGACCGACGGCCTGCGGCTCGGCGTCGAGGTCACCGACATCGTGCGCGACCCCGCGCGCTGGGACGGCACCGTGCGGCTCACCGCGACCGCGCCGGCCGCCGCGCCCGACACGGTGGCCTTGCGCACCGCGCCGCTGCTCGCGCTGGACGCCACGCGCCGCGCGCGCACGGTGCTGGCCGACACGCCGCGCTCGCGCGCGTCGATCGACCGCGACTACCGCTCAGAGGTCCGGCGCAACCTGCGCCTCGGCCGGGATCGGGCCACCGCCCGCGCCCGGGCGCGGGGCATCCGCGCGTTCGCCCTCGGCCAGCGCGCGTTCCTGCGGGGCCTCGACCAGGCCACGGGCGTGAAGGTCCGTCACCAGGACTGGGCGCGCGAGTGGGTCCAGGACGCGTTCGAGAGCACCTATCAGTCGGTGCCGGCCGCGGGCGGCCGCGCGCAGGCGATGCGCGTCGCGCTGATGGCCGGGACGCCGATCGAGCCCGCCGCGATCCTGCCGACCAACCCGCTGGTGGCGATCGTCGCCGGCGTGACGCGCAACCTGCGCGGCGCGGACTCGGGCGTCGTCCAGCACCTGCCCGAGGGCAGGCCGACGACCGACGGCTGGACGACGACCGGCACGATGGAGGCCACGCCGCCGGTGCCGGGCGCGCCCCGCGGACGGCTGATCGTCGGCGGTCGCGGCCAGGCGCTGCCGGCCGCGACCGCCGCGCTCGTCGCGGCGCAGGGCGGGGCGCAGCCGTTGCTGCAGCTGTCGACCGGCTGGCTGGACGTCGGCCACACCGACGAGACCCTGGCCTTCGTCCCCGCGAGGACGGCGCGGGGCTGGGTGGCGGTCGTCGCCGATCCGCGCGGCGCGCTGGACCTGCTCGGCAAGCTCCCGGGCGACACGCCCGTGCTCGGTGGCCTGCGCGGCCTCGACGGCGCCTCCGCGGCGACCACGGCGCGGGCCGTCACCCACGGCCGCGTCGCCGCGGCGAGCCGCTTCGCCGCGGAGCGCATCGACGAGCAGCTGACGATCCTCCGGCGCGAGCTGGAGCTGACCGACGCCGACGTCGTGCGCGTCCCGGTGCTCTACGGCTGGAAGGAGGGCCACCGCCACGTCGTCGCCTTCACCGGCAACGCGGTCAACGGGCTGGCGCCCGGCGGCCGCCGGTTCCTGGCGCCCGACCCGCACGTCGCGGCGTTCCGCGAGGCGACCCGCCGCGCGCTGGCCGCCAAGGGCGTCGCGACGCGCTTCGTGGACACGTGGCCGCTGCCGCACCTCGGCGACGGCGAGCTGCACTGCATGACCAACGCGCTGCGCGACCTCGGCGACGCGCGCTGGTGGGGGTGAGGCCCGCGGCGGCCGCCTCCGGCGCGGGGCGCCGGTCACGCGGACGGCGCGGCCCGCCTGCCGAGCAGCGCGTCCCGGGCCGCGCCCAGCTCGGCGAGCGGCAGCCAGGCCGCCGCGCCGTCGCTCGGGCGTCGCGTGCTCACCCGCACCGTGACGCCCGCCGCCAGGCGCGCGGCGCCCAGCTCGTCCAGCGGGCCGGTGACCAGCGCGAGGTCGATGGCGTCGTCGATCGCCTGCTCGGCCGCCAGCGCCGAGATGCGGTCGGCGGCCTCGCCCGCGTCGAAGGACTGGGCGTCGACCGCGATCGTGACGTCGTCCAGGTCGGCGACGAGGTCGGCGGCGGCGCGCAGGAGCGCGGGGTCGCGCACGAGGTCGTCGGCGTCGAGCGCCAGGACCAGCGGTCGCGCGCCGCGCAGCGGCTGCGGACCGGCGGCGTCGGGGCCGAGCGCGGCGCGGACCGCGTGCAGCGCGGCGCGGGCGTCGTCGTCGAAGGGGTTGGCCGCGGCGGCGCGCAGCGCGTGGGCGAGCGCCTCGTGGACGTCGCCGGAGGCGAGGTGGACGCGGGCGCCGACGGTGAGGTCGCGCGCCTCGGTCGCGTCCCGCGCGCTGACCTCGACCAGCGCCGTGAACGGCGTCCCGGCGGCCTGCAGGGCCTCGCTCGCCAGCCGCGCGAACGCGTCCCAGCAGCGTTCGAGCTCTGCTACAGGTTGCTCGGTCCCCAGCCGCCGCAGGAACCAGCGCTGCAGCGCCAGGCCCTTGCGCAGCTCGCGCAGTCGCGCGGCGCCCTGGGCGCCCAGCGACATGTTGGCGCCGTGGAAGCGGTAGAGCGTGCGCGGGAGCGGGAGGTAGGCGATCTCGGCGTGCTGCGCGGTGCGCGCGGCCAGCCACCAGTCCGCCCAGGCCATGTCCTCGGGGATCGGGAAGAGGACGTCGCGCAGCGTGCCGCGGACGACGATCGACGAGCCCGTGACCAGGTTCTGGGCCAGGAACGCCGACAGCGAGCGCCCGGTCGGCGGGCGGTCCCCGGCCAGCCACGAGGTCTGCACGACCGTGCCCGCCGCGTCGATCACGGCCATGTCGGTGTAGACGAGCCCGACGTCGGGGCGTTGGGCGAAGACCTCGGCCTGCGCGGCGAGCTTGCCGGCGGGCCACGCGTCGTCGGCGTCGAGGATCGCCAGCAGGTCGGCCTCGACGGCCGCCGGCTCCTGCGCCGCGCGCGACACCGCGCCGACCGAGCCGCGGTTCTCCTGGCGCACGAGCGTCAGCCGACCCGGCCCGGCCTCCCGCGCGATCTCCTCGACGACCGCCGCGGTGCCGTCGGTCGAGCCGTCGTCGACGACGACCACGTGCACCAGCTCGCTCGGGTAGTCCTGCGCCAGCGCGCTGCGCACGGCCTGGCCGATGAACGGCTCGGCCTCGTAGGCGGCGATCAGGACGGCGACGCTCGGCAGCGACATGGAGGCCTACAGCGCGGCCAGCAGGCGGTCGAGGTCGTCCTCGGTGTTCCAGCCGCCGACCGAGGCGCGCAGCCGCGCGGCGCCCGGCAGGTCGCGGATCGTGACGCCGGCGTCCTGGAGGCGGTCGCGCGTGGCGACGGCCGTCTCGTCGTCGGCGACCTCCCAGGACACGAGCGTCGTGGCGCCGCGGGGGACGACGGCCAGCCCGCGGTCGGCCAGCGCGTCGGCCAGCTCGGCGGCCAGCGCGGCCCCGCGCGCTTGGAGATCCTCGAAGCCCGCCTGGTCGAGGACGTCGAAGGCGGCGACGGCGGCCGCGACCGTCGAGAGGTCGCGCAGCGGCGTGTCGTGGCGCCGCGCGGTGTCGACCAGCCCGCTGTCGAGGCCGGCCGACGGGTCGGTCAGGCCGCCGTAGGACGGGCCGGGGGAGGCCAGGCGCGTCGTCCACTCCGGCGACACGTACAACATGCCGGTGCCGACCGGGCCGCACAGCCACTTCTGGCCCGACCCGGCGTAGAAGTCCACGCCGAGCGCGGCGACGTCGACCCCGACCGCGCCGACGCCCTGGGCGCCGTCGAGCAGGACGGGCGCGCCGGCGCGCGCGGCCGCCGCCACGACGTCGGCCACGGGCGCGACCGCGCCGCTGTGCCAGGAGACGTGGGAGCAGGCGACCAACTTGGTGGTGTCGCCGATCGCGTTCGGGATCTCGGCCAACGGCACGGCGGTGAGCCGCACGCCGCGCTGCTCGCGCGCGGCGATCAGCGGCCCGGTGACGCCCGGGTGCTCGTCGTCGGCGGTGACGACCTCGTCGCCCTCGCCCAGGCCGAGCGAGGCGATGACGTGCGCGCAGCCGTCGGAGGTCCCGGCGGTCAGCGCGATGTCGTCGGCGCTCGCGTTGAGCAATGACGCGTAGCGGCCGCGCAGCTCCTCGGCCAGCGGGACCAACCGCTGGTAGAACGCGCCGCCGCGGCCCTCGGCCGTCGCGTACGCCCACGCGTCCACCGCCGCCTGTCGGGCGACCTCCGGCACCGGCCCGCAGGTCCCGGCGTTGAGGTACGCCAGGCGCTGCAGGACGGGGAGCTGTGAGCGCAGGGTCTCGACGGCGTCCATGCCGCCGGAGACTACGACGGCGCGCGGAGGGCAGGGCGCGGCTCAGCGGCCGCAGACCGGCCACTGGCCCGGGCCGGCCCGCGCCATCAGCATCGCCGCGCGGCGGTCCTGCTCGGCCTCGGAGGCCTGCGCGGGGTTGCCGGAGCCGCCGACCGCCTGCCAGGTGGCAAGCGTGAACTGGTACTTGCCGTAGAACCCGTTTCCGGTGTCGGTCGCCGGGTCGCCGCCGGACTCGCAGGCGGCGATCGCCTCCAGTCGCGGCGACGCCGAGGACGCCGACGAGGCTTCCGCGCGCGCGTGCGCGCGATCCCGGCGGGCGGCGCGCAGCTCGCGCGTGAGGTGGCGGTGGTGGCGCTTGAGCTTCGTCAGCGACCAGGACCGCGCGGTCCTCTGGTAGTCCGTGTCCAGACGCTGGCCCTCGACCCGCGCGACCTTGCGCGCGAGCGCGACATCCCTTGTCACCAAAGGCGTCTTGGCGATGTGGACGAGCGGGGCGAGGCCCGCCTCGTCGGTGGTCAGGCCGGGGTGCAGCGGGCTCGCGGCGGAGGCCGGGGCGGCCGTGGCGGCCAGCGCTCCTCCGGCGAGCGTCAGGGTCTTGAGCGCGGGAGATCGCATCGGCGGTCCCTCCTTGCCGGCGGCGAAGACGGAACGCCCGTGTGGCGCACGCGTCCGGGCCGCGTCGTGGTGTCTCGGGGCCGGCCCGGGGCGTCACGACGGAGACGCCTCGCTGACAGCCGGCCGTCAAACGGTAGCGAGTTCGATTCCACGGCCGGAAAGAGGCCCGCTCTCGCCTAGGATGCGAGGTCATGAAGGTCACGCTCCCGGACGGCAAGGAATTGCAGTTGGACGACGGCGCCACGGGCGCCGACGCGGCCGCTGCCATCGGGCCTGGGCTCGCCAAGGCGGCCCTCGCGGTCAAGGTCGACGGGCACACCCAGGACCTCGCGCGGCCGCTGGTCGACGGCGCGGCCCTGGAGATCGTCACCGACCGCTCCGGCGCCGACGCGCTGGAGCTGATCCGCCACGACACCGCGCACGTGCTCGCGGCCGCGATGCTCGAGCTGTACCCGGGCGTGAAGATCTCGATCGGGCCGCCGATCGAGAACGGGTTCTACTACGACTTCGAGTTCCCGGAGGGCGTGCAGTTCTCCGACGCCGACTTCGCCGCGGTCGAGGCGAAGATGAAGGAGCACGTCGCCGCCGACGAGGCGTTCGTCCGCGAGGACATCTCGGTCGCCGACGCGCTGGCGCGCTTCCGCGCCGAGGGGCAGGACTACAAGGTCGAGCTGATCGAGGACCTCGTCAAGAACGAGGGCGTCGACACGGTGTCGCTGTACACCAACGGCCCGTTCACGGACCTCTGCCGCGGGCCGCACGCGCCGTCGACCAAGCGCATCGGGGCGTTCAAGCTGCAGTCGGTGGCGGGCGCGTACTGGCGCGGCGACAGCGACCGCACCATGTTGACCCGCGTGTACGGGACGGCGTTCTTCAAGCAGAAGGAGCTGGACGCGTTCCTCCACATGTTGGAGGAGGCGCGGGCGCGCGACCACCGGCGTCTTGGCAAGGACCTTGGGTTGTTCACGTTCAGCGAGCTGGCGCCGGGCATGCCGCTCTGGCAGCCGCCGGGGATGGCGATCTGGAACCAGCTCACGGACCTGTGGCGGACCGAGAACCGGCGCCGCGGCTACGAGGAGGTCAAGACGCCGATCCTCTGGGACGTCGAGCTGTTCAAGGCCTCCGGCCACTGGCAGAACTACCGCGACAACATGTACTTCACGGACATCGAGGACCGGCCGATGGGCTTGAAGCCCATGAACTGCCCGGGCCATGTCCAGCTGTTCAAGGACGTCCGCCGTTCGTACAGGGACCTGCCCCTGCGGTTCTCCGAGCAGGGCCTGGTGCACCGCCACGAGCCGTCCGGCACGCTGCACGGGCTGATGCGCGTCCGCCACATCACGCAGGACGACGCCCACATCTTCTGCACCGAGGACCAGATCGAGGACGAGGTCGTCGGCTGCCTGGACTTCGGGTTCGACATCTACAAGCTGTTCGGCTTCGAGCCGCGGCTGGAGCTGTCGACGCGCCCGGAGAAGCGGCTGGGGTCCGACGAGATGTGGGACCAGGCCGAGGCCGCGCTGGAGAACGCGCTCAAGCGCCAGGGGCTGGAGTACGAGATCAACCCGGGCGATGGCGCCTTCTACGGGCCGAAGATCGACCTGCACATGAAGGACTCGCTCGGCCGCTCGTGGCAGCTCGGCACGGTCCAGCTGGACTACCAGATGCCCGAGCGCCTGGACGCGACCTACACCGGCGCCGACAACGCCGAGCACCGCCCGATCATGATCCACCGGGCCTTGTTGGGGTCCTTCGAGCGCTTCATCGGGATCCTCGTCGAGCACTACGCCGGCGAGTTCCCGCTCTGGCTGACGCCGACCCAGGCCGTGGTGCTGCCGATCGCCGACCGCCACAACGACGCCTCCCACGAGGCCGCCGCCACGCTGCGCGCCGCCGGCGTCCGCGTCCGCGTCGACGACCGCACCGAGTCCACCGGCCGCAAGATCCGCGACGCCGAGCTGTCCAAGATCCCCTACATGCTGGTCATCGGCGACCGCGAGGCCGAGTCGGGCTCGGTCGCCGTCCGCCGCCACAAGGGCGGGGACGAGGGCACGATCTCGATCGACGACTTCATCGCGAAGGTCAACGACGAGATCGCCGTCGAGCGCGGGGAGCCGGCGGCGATCGCCTCCGCGACGTCGGGCGCCTGAGCGCCGCGGCGCTCAGGCGCGCTGCGCCGACTTCGCCGCCAGCAGCGCCGCGTCGGCGATGGCCAGCAGCCGCGCGCCGGTCTGGTGCTCCACCCGCTCGGCGACGCCGAAGGTGATCCGGACCGGCTCGCCGGAGGCGGTGGTCACGTCGGCGAGGATGGTGGAGGAGATGCGCTCGGCGACCGGCTCGGCGTCGGTCAGCGGCGTGTCGGGCAGCAGGACGACGAACTCGTCGCCGCCCCAGCGGAAGCAGGCGTCGGGCAGGCGGACGACGTCGCGCATGACCGAGGCGACGGCGGCGAGGATGCGGTCGCCGTCGTGGTGGCCGTTGAGGTCGTTGATCTGCTTGAAGCGGTCGAGGTCGCCGACGAGCGCGGACAGGGGGCGACCGGAGCGGGTGGAGGCGGCGACCAGGCGGACGAGGGTCTCGTCCAGGGCGCGGCGGTTGCCCAGGCCGGTCAGCGCGTCGACCCGCGCCAGCGAGTCGGCCGCGGCGGCCTGCAGGTGCAGGGACCGGCGGACGTCGCGCATCCGGTTGGCGTGGATCAGGCAGACGAGCCCGAGCGTGCAGACGATCCCGGCGGTCGCGACGCGCTCGGGCAGCATCGTGCTCGCCTGCCAGGACGCCGCGCCGTAGAGCGCGGGCAGGAAGATCACGAGCGTGTCGATCGCGACCAGGGCGAAGAGCTGGCGGGTGGGGAGGACGACGCCGCACCAGACCACGCTGAGGATCAGGATCTGGTGGAACGAGCTTTCCGGGCCCGACAGCCACTGCAGCAGCCCGAGCATCGCCGGGCCGCTCACCGCGACGGCGAACAGCAGGACCGGCGCCAGCGGACGGGTGTTCCAGATCATCAGCGCGCCGAAGAGGAACGCGGAGAGGACGAGCGCACTCGCCGGGATCCAGCCGGCGTCCCCGATGCCGCCCGCGGCGGTCGGCGGACGCAGCACCAGCAGCGCCGCCGCGATCGCCCCGGCGCAGCAGTAGAGGAAGCCCGCCAGGCGCCCGATCAGGCGCACGTCGAGCAGCGCGTAGTGGTCCGGCGCCTCCCGGAGGAGCGCACCCGCACGCGCGCGGCCGGCGGTCGTGGAACCTGGACGTGCCACCACCCCGTGTGGTCGGCAGCACGGGCCCGTCCTGAAGCTCGTCGAACATCGCTGGTTGCGGCTTCGTAGTTCCGTCTATACTGGGACCCGTTGACTTGCATCACGACACAGTCGGCGCCCGCGTCTTGACGGCGAACCGACAGAACAGCTAGTGCCGGTCCCCCGACGATTCGACCGGCGCCCGCCCGAGCGGGACACCACCCGCGTCAACGAGCGCATCCGCGTGCCGGAGGTGCGTGTCATCGGCGACGATGGCGCGCAGATCGGCGTCATGCGGACCGATCAGGCCCTGCGCATGGCGCAGGATCGCGATCTGGACCTCGTGGAGGTCGCGCCTGAAGCGCGGCCGCCCGTCGTCCGGATCCTGGACTACTCGAAGTACAAGTACGAGCAGGCCCAGAAGAAGAAGACCGCGAAGAAGCATCAGACGCAGGTCGTCACGCGCGAGATCAAGTTCCGCCCGAAGATCGCCGACCATGACTACGCCACCAAGAAGGGGCACGTCATCCGGTTCCTCAAGGGCAAGGACAAGGTCAAGGTGACGATCATGTTCCGCGGTCGTGAGGTCACGCACCCGGAGCGCGGTCGCGATCTGCTGGAGCGGCTCGTCGAGGATCTCGGCGACATCTGCCAGGTCGATCAGCGTCCCTCGTTGGAGGGCCGCAACATGACCATGATGCTGAGCCCGTCCAAGGAGGTCCTCAACGGGACCTGGGTGCCGAAGTCCGAGCGCGAAGGGGAGGCCGACGAGGACGGCCCCGACGCCGAGGACACGGGCATCGTGGTCGGTGGGGACGAGGCCACGGATGAGCCGGCAGCCGAGACCGACGTCGAGACACCGACCCCGGCGCCGACCGACGCGTAGAGGTTTACCCCGGTTCACGGGGAGGCGGTGCGGCAGGTTCAGCACGGTCGGCCGCACCGCCAGGTAACGCTGCCCACGGGCGGCACAGAACGGCAAGCAGAGCAACCACAAGGCCCTAACCCCAGCCACAGTGCGGGCGCCCGGTTCACGGGTGCCCCACCGCAGGGGAGATGGGGGCGCGCAGCCCCCGGGCCAGGGGCCCAGGGGGGTCGCCCCCCGGAAGGAACGGAGACGGCCACCATGCCGAAGATGAAGACGAAGACCGGTGCCGCCAAGCGGTTCAAGATCACCGGATCCGGCAAGATCCTGCGCCAGCGCGCCAACCGTCGGCACCTGCTCGAGCACAAGTCCTCCCGGATCACGCGCCGGCTGGCCGGCACGGTCGAACTCGCCCCGTCGAACGCCCGCGAGGTCAAGAGGCTGCTCGGCCTGTAGGCCGTCCCCGTTACCGCTGCTGTAGAGGAGATTGAAAGATGGCACGCGTCAAGCGTTCTGTTAACGCCAAGAAGAAGCGCAGGGTTGTCCTTGAGCGGGCGAAGGGCTACCGGGGCCAGCGGTCCCGGCTTTACCGCAAGGCCAAGGAGCAGATCCTCCACTCCATGACCTACGCGTACCGCGACCGCAAGGACCGCAAGG